>CAZUHI010000009.1:111591-156628 GCA_964620495.1 uncultured Rickettsiales bacterium
CCAGGATCGCCGATCCCCCCTCGGTTCTGGCCGGGGTGCGGCCAGAACTGGGCCAGGATCGCCGATCCCCCCTCGGTTCTGGCCACCCTGAGGCCCTCGGCGCCCGGCCCGGGCGGACCCGCTCTACTTGCGGATGGCGATCAGGAAGTCGTTCACCGGGGCGTCGGCGCCCTCGAACCGGTCGGTCCGCTCGCCGTTCTCGAGCCGCAGGACCCCTCGGGGGCAGACCGCCGCGCAGACTCCGCAGCCCACGCAGCTGGCGCGCACGATGTTGTCGCCCCGCTGGGCGTAGGCCCGCACGTCGATCCCCATCTCGCAGTACGTCGAGCAGTTGCCGCAGCTGATGCACTGGCCCCCGTTCGTGGTGATGCGGAAGCGACTGAAGAAGCGCTGGAACAGGCCCAGGATCGCGGCCTGGGGGCACCCGAACCGGCACCACACGCGGCTCCCCATCAACGGATAGAACCCGACGCCGATCACGCCGCTGAACGCCATGACGATGAAGAAGCCGTAGGTCTTCCAGAAGATGCCGCTGCCGTCGCTGCCGAGCAGCTTGCGCCCCCCCAGGTCGTTGACCCACAGCAGGACGGTGAAGCCGACGATGAAGACCAAGACCCCGTGGATCATCCAGCGCTCGATGCGCCAGGCCTTCTCGCTCTTGTCGCTCAGCTGGCGCCAGGGATCGCCCAGCGTCTCCGCCAAGCCGCCGCAGCCGCACACCCAGCTGCAGTACCAGCGCTTGCCGAAGAAGTACGTCAGGACCGGCACCCCCACGAGCGACATCGCCGCGCCCCACAGGATCATCGCCCGCCCCAGCGCGAACCCCGAGTACTCCTTGGCGACGTAGCCCGCGTCGCCCATGACGTAGTCGAACGGCAGCAGGTAGTCCGGCTTCAGCGGCCAGAAGTAGGTGAAGTAGAACTCGTTCTGGTCGATCTTCTTCAGCATCAGCGGCAGCAGGAACGCGAAGCCGAGCTGGAAGAACGCGACCGACGCCGTGCGGATGAGCTGATACCGGTTGTGGCGGTACTTCATCGCCATGCGGACGCCGAAGACCAGGACGCTGCCGGTGTACAGGAACCCGTACAGGAACCACTGATCGGCGGCCGCGCCGGTGAGCGCCATGGCGAGGGGATCCAAGAGCCCGTACGCGCCGCTCAGCGACGTCCCGTGCCAGTACAGCGCGACGTAGAACCCGGTGATCGCCACCCCCAGCACCCAGCCCCAGGTCCCGCGGTTCGACGTGCTCGAGTGGAACACCCCGTGGTTCTTGATGCCCGGCGTCGTGTCCCTGTAGGCGACGAAGTAGTACAGCCCGCCGGCGACGCCGATCGCGGCGAACACGACGACGCCGAGCTTCGGCGGGATCGCGCCCGGTCGGAACAGGGCGAACAGCACCGCCGCGGTCCCCAGGCCGACCACGACCAGCAAGAGCTTCTCGAAGGCGGAGTGGGTGCGCGCCTCGCTCCCCACACGATCCACGGACGACGGGTTTCCGATCTGGACCAGGGCGCTCACGAGGCACCTCCCATCGTGGCGCGGATCGCCTTGTAGTGCGACGAGTAGAACTCGGGGTCGAAGTGCGCGTCGCGGAGGTTCGCGAGCACGTGGTCGAGGGAGCGCGTCTCCGCGATCCACCGCTCGCACACGCGGTGGCGGAACCGGATCCCCATGCAGTTGACGCCGATCACGGCGCCGTCATCGTGGACGATGCGCAGGGAGCTCAGTCCGTTCGGGTGCTCCCAGTAGACCGAGGGCTTGTCTTCCCCTCGCTCGTGGGCGGTGCCGCCGGGGACGGTGCCGTACACCTGGTACTCGAGGTCGAAGAACTTGGCCGAGTTGAACCAGATGCCGGGGTCGTAGTCGTCGCTCGCCCCGAGCATGTTGCGGGCCACCACCTCGCCCATCATCCGGCCCGTGTACCAGACCGCAGTGATGCGGTTTCGGTGGCCCTCGGGGGTCTTGATCTCGGCGCAGTCCCCGGCCGCGAAGACTCCGTCGACGTTGGTGCGCAGCTGGTCGTCGACGAGCACCCCGCGGCCCGTCTCGATGTCGCTGCCTTGGAGCGCCATGAGGTTGGGCCGGACGCCCGCGGTGAGCCCCACGAACCCGACGGGGATGCGGTCCTCGTCGCTCGTGTGGACCGCGCAGACGGTGCCCGAGTCGTCGCCCTCGATCTCCTTGAGCTCGGTCTTCAGGCGCAGGTCGATGTGCTCCGCCCGGATGACCCGGACCACCATCGCCGACTCCTCGTGGGGCAGGACCTGGTTCCAGTACCCCTGCTCGCGCACGAGGAAGGTCACCTTCTTGCCCCGCACGTGCAGCATCTCGGCGAGCTCGATGCCGATGAGGCCGCCCCCCACGATGCACCCGTGGTCGAAGTGCGGCGACCGCGCCTCGATGGCGGCGAGGTCCTGGAGGCTGTACATGCCGGAGACGCCGTGCAGATCCTGGCCGGGCCACCCGAACTTGTTCGGCTTGCTGCCCGTGGCGAGGAGCAGGACGTCGTAGGGGATGGCCCGCTGACCGTCGACGATCACGGCCTTGTTCGCGGTGTCGATGAGGGTGACCCAGCCGTTCACCAGGTCGATGCGGTTGCGCCGCCAGAAGTGGTCCTCGTACGGCTTCGTGTCCCGATACCGCATGTGGCCCATGTAGATGTACATGAGGGCGGGCCGGGACCAGTGGTGGTCCGACTCGCCGGAGATCATCGTGATCCGGACGTCCGACGACTGCTTGCGCAGGTGCCGAGCGGCGGTCACGCCGGTGATGCCGTTGCCGACGATGACTGCGTGCACGGGGGTTCCTCTCCTCTGGGGGGTATTCTAGGTGTCCCGCGAAGCGCCGGGGTGTTGCACGGAGGGATCGATTGGCGTTGTGGATCGCCCTGGGAGTGCTGCCGACCGTCGCCGTCGCGCTGCTCCTGTACCTCATTCGCTCCATCAGCGAGCCCGCGCCAGACGGCGCCGAGGAGTTCCTGGGGCGTCCGCGCACCCCCGGCGAGACCCTCGTGGCGTGCCTCGGCGACAGCCACACCCACGGCCGGGTGGGCGCCGACTGGGTCAAGAAGCTCCGCATGCGGATGGGGATGGAGGGCTGGCTCTTCATCAACGCCGGGCACAACGGCGACGTGGCCTGGAACGTCGCCCAGCGCCTCGAGCCGGTGATCGCGTGCGACCCCGACTACGCGATCGTCCTGGTGGGCAGCAACGACGTCATGGCGGCCTGCCATCCCGACGACGCGGCCGAGTACGTGAAGAGCGGGGGGCTCCCGCAGGCGCCGGACATCGGGTGGTACGAAGGGCAGCTGCGGGAGATCGTCCGTCGGCTCAAGGAGGGGACCCACGCCGAGGTCATCCTCTGCACGATCCCGCCCCTCGGCGAGGCGAAGCAGGGGGAGGTCGACGGCATCCTCGCCGCGCACAACGCCGTGGTGGGGATGATCGGCCGCACCGAGAAGCTCGACGTGCTCCCTGTGCACCGGCTCCTTTCTTCCGAGATCCGAGACGGCGGCCCGGTCTATGTCCCCGGCGACCGGCGTGGGCCCATGCTGCGGGCGATCGCGCGTCGCTACCTGCGGGGCCGGACCTGGGATGAGGCGGGCGCGGAAGGCGGCTACTCGTTGCTCACCGACGGAGTGCACCTCGGCGAGCGGGCCGCGGGGCTGCTCTCGGCGATGTTCGAGCGGCACCTTAGGGATCGGCCGGCGAAGAAGAGCGCACCCCCGCCCCCGTTCTAAGCGGACGGTCCCGGCGGGGGGTGAACGCTTCGTTCGGGTGTTGCGGTGACCGCCGTCCGGTCACGGGGGGGGGTGAACGAGCCGTTCCGCCGGCTCCCTGTCCACCCTACGCCGCGACGAAGTCCGGGATCATCACCGGCCGCACGGTCATCCGGTGCGCCTGGAGCGCCTCGAACGTCTCGTTGATCCGGCTCATCGCGCGGGCTTCGATGAAGTCGTCGAGCACCACCGCGCCCGACAGCACCAGGTCCACCACCGCGGGGTAGTGCTCCGGCAGGCACCCCCAGGTCCCGCGCATCGTCGCGTCGAACGCCATGAGGTTGCTCAGTCGCACCGAGATCTTCTCCCGCGTGTAGCCCACCACGGCGAGGTGCGCGTCGTACCCCAGCAGCGCGAACGCCAATGCCTGCCCCGCCGGGTGCCCCGACGTCTCGAAGATCTTCCACCCGCTCCCGGGCAGCCCGCGCTCCTTCGCCCAGCCGCGGATCTGCTCCTTGATGCCCCGCAGGTCGTCCGACGACCGGATGCGCAGCGACGCCCCGCGGGCCCCCTCGAGCCTCCGCTCGTCCACGTCGATCGCGACCACGTGCGCCCCGCGGTGAGCCGCGATCTGCACCCCGAAGTTCCCCACCCCGCCCACGCCGATGAACACCGCGACGTCCCCCGGTCTCAGGTCCGCGTTCAGGATCGCCTGGTACGGCGTGGTGACGGCGTCCGCGACCACCGACAGCGCAGACAGCGGGACCCCGGACGCCGCCAGGCGCTCCTCCTCCACCACGCACAGCCCCCGCGCCGGGACCACCACGTGCGACGCGAACCCGCCGTGGTCGTCGTTGCCGGGGAAGAACTGCGCGCCGCAGACCGCCCCCCGCCCCGCCGCGCAGGCCTCGCAGTCGCCGCAGGGGATCACCGCCGGCACGACCACCGCCCGACCCACCAGGGCCGACGACTCCGCCCCCGCAGCCACCACCCGCCCCGCGATCTCGTGCCCCAGCGTGAGCGGCAGCGCGTGCCGCGTGCGCACGCCGTCGTAGAGGAACCCCAGGTCCGTGTGGCAGACCCCGCAGCCCGCGACCTCCACCAACGCCTGCCCGTCGGCGAGCGAGCCGGGGTCGAAGGCGCGCTCCGTGCGCTCCATGGGGCGCCCGGGTTCGGTCATCTGCCAACAGTGGATCTTCATGGTTCTGCCTCGAGGCCCGCGAGCACGGCGGCCACGACGTCGTCGGGATCGACCCCGGACGTGTCCACCACCACCTCGGCGCGGCGGTACAGGGGCTCCCGACGTCGAATCAGGTCGCGCAAGTCGGCCATCGGGTCGGTGAGCCCGGTCATCGGGCGCGTGTCGCCTTGGGCGAACACGCGGTTCCAGTGGTCCTCGGGCGTCGCGGTGAGCCACACGCTGCGGCAGCTCCCTCGCAGCAGCGCGCGCGACGCCTCGGAGCTCACGATCCCGCCCGGCAGGGCCACGACGCAGGGCTCGTCGGCCTCCACCAGCGCGCGGAACGCCTCCGTCTCGAGGTCCCGGTAGTAGCCCTCGCCGTGCAGCGTGAACACGTCCGCCAGGGGCATGCCCGCCCGGGCCTCGATGGCCGCGTCGAGCTCCACGAAGGGCACCCCCAGCCGCTCCGCGAGCCGCGCGCCGACCGTGCTCTTCCCCGCCCCGCGGACCCCCAGCAGCGCCGTGATGCGCGGCGTCCGGCGCCCGAGCGCGGCCCCGACGACGGGGACCAGACTCCGCAGCTCCCCCTCGCTGCACGAGGCCAGCAGCGCCTCGATCTTCGCGCGCGCCCCCGACCGCGTCGGCCGCAGCAGCGACGTCAGCGGGACCTCGAGGGCGTCGGCGATGCCCGCGAGGCGAGCCACCGAGATGTTGGCCTTGCCCGTCTCCACGTCCGACAGGAACCGCGCGCTCAGCCCGGCGCGCTCGGCGAGGCCGCGGACGCTGTCGCCCCGCTCGTGGCGACGGGCACGCACCCGCCCCCCGACCCGCTGTTGAAGCTCTCCCACGACCGCGCTCACGTGCACTCCGTCCTGCGCCGCAGCTTGGGCGCAGGAAATATTCTGCATTATGACGATCGACATATGCAGTTTTCTGCACGGCTGGTCTGCTCGGAGCACTCCGACCCCTGGCGGGGCACCTTGAGCCGAGGAGCAGCGATGACGATCACGACCCGCGTATTCGACGCCTGGCGCGGACGGCCCCTCTCGGAGCTGCTGTACGAGTGCCGCGACGCGATCGAGGAGGGCGACTTCTCGATGGTCGAGCGCTGGCGCGACGCGGGCGGCACGGTCCTGGGCCACTTCCAGGTGTACTTCCCCGTGGAGATCGCCCACGCCGCCGGGATGCTCCCGCTCAAGGTCTGCGGGGCCCCCGTCGAGCCCAACGACGCCGACAGCCGGTTCGGGTCCTACCTGTGCAGCATCCTCAAGACGTCGCTGGAGCTGTCCCTGTCCGGGCGCGTGACGCTCGACATGTTCGTGTCCCACCCCATCTGCGACGCCGCCCGCAACCTCGCCGCGATCTGGGGCCGCAACCACGACTACCCCTGCGAGATCCTCTACCTGCCCCAGAACGCCACCTCCTCCGGCAGCGCCCGCTACCTCGCCGACGAATACGGTCGCCTCGCCGACGTCGCGGGCGAGGTCTCCGGGCGGCCCGTCACCCCCGAGGCCCTCCGGGCGAGCACCGCGCTCTTCAACCGCAGCCGGGCCCTGGTCCGCGAGCTGTACGCCGTCAAGCGCGACGCCCCCTGGAAGATCGCCGCCGAGGACGCGTATGCCCTCGTCGCCATCGGCGGACGCATCCCCGTGGAGGAGCACATCGACCTCCTCGAGGCGGCCCTGCCCATGATCCGCGCCGTGGACGCGAAGCCGGAGGACCGCATCCGCGTGGTCTTCGAGGGCGCCTTCTGCGAGCAGCCCCCGCTCGACCTCATCCGCATGGTCGGGCGCTCCTGCTACGTGGTCGACGACGACTTCCTCATCGGCCTGAGGTGGCTCCTGGAGGACGTCCCCGCCTCCGATGAGCCGCTCTTCGCCCTCGCGCACGCCTACCTCGAGACCTCCAGCCACAGCCCCGTGCAGCACGACGACCGCAAGCCCAAGGAGGCGATGCTCATGAAGCGCGTCGAGGCCGCGAAGGCGGGGGCCGTGGTCCTCACCGCCGCGAAGATGTGCGAGCCGGGCCTCGAGGAGCAGGTCGCGTACGTGCTCGAGCTCGACGGCCGCAAGGTCCCGTACTTCCTGTCGGAATTCGAAGAGAACATGACGAACTTCGGCTCCCTGGAGCTCCAGGTCGAGACGTTCGTCGAGAACCTGCTGTTCGGCTGAGCCCGGAGGACCCCATGACCCCATCCGAATCCATCGTCGGCCGCGGAAACCGAGACGGCGCGGCCCTGTTCCGGGACTGGTTCGACGACCTCAGCGCCGCCGCCGAGCGGGGCGAGCGGGCCGCCTACGTCTTCGTGATGGGGAGCTTCAACGAGATCCTCAAGGCCTTCGACATGCGGGTCTCGTTCCCCGAGATCAGCTCCCTGCAGCTGGCGGTGCGGCGGGTCGCCCACGAGTACCTCTCCGAGGCCGAGGACTACGGCTATTCGCCCGACATCTGCGGCTACGTGAAGGCGGACGTGGCCGTGCAGCTGCGGCGGGGCAAGCACCCGATGGGCCGCATCCCGAAGCCGTCCATGGCCGTCTACACCAACGCCTGCAACACGTACGTCAAGTGGGCGGAGATCTGGGAGCGGATGCACCACGTCCCCATCGTCACGCTCGACGTGCCCGGGCACCGCCGCCTGGGGCTGCACACCAAGCCCGGCGACCCGACGTTCGAGAACGACCGGCGCTACGTCGAGACCCAGATCCGCGAGCTGATCGCCACCTGCGAGCAGGTGACGGGCACGAAGTTCGACATCGACAAGCTGCGCGAGACCATGCGGCACGCCAACACCATGAGCCGGTGCTGGGCCCGCATCCTCGAGCTCAACGCGGCGTCGCCCGCCCTCTTCAACGCGCTGACGGACGGCACCATCTACCTCGGCGTCGCGAACGGGCTGCGGGGCACGCCCGAGGGCGCGCGGTACTTCGAAGACCTCGTCGAGGAGATGGAGTACAAGGCCGCCCACGGCATCGGCACCACCGGCGACGAGCACCACCGCCTCGCCTTCGTGGGGGTGCCCTGCTACCCGATCTTCCGGCGGTTCAACGAGCTGTTCAGCGACTGGGGCGGCACCTTCGTGCACTCCACCTACCTGTGGTTCGCGTCGGGGGGCGCAAACTGCGGCCATCAGTACGACCTGGCCGACCCCATCCCGTCCCTCGCGGAGGGCGTGCTCCTGAGCGTCCGCGACGCGATGGACTCGATGTTCGACCAGACCACGATGGTGAAGAACTCCATCGAGCGCTTCGGCATCGACGGCGTCGTCTTCCACCCGATCAAGAGCTGCCGGACGGTCTCCACGGGGCTCGCCGACAGCCGGCGCGCGCTGATGGCCGAGACCGGCATCTCGAGCCTGTTCATCGAGAGCGACATGATGGACCGGCGCGTGGTCTCCGAGGCCCAGCTGAAGAACCGCATCGACGCGTTCTTCGAGGGCCTGAACTCCAAGAAGCAGCAGGCTGCTGCAGGAGCGATGTGATGGCGTACGCAGGCGGAGTAGACGTCGGGTCCACCCAGACCAAGGCCGTCATCATCGACGAGGCCGGGGCCATCGTCGGGAGGTCGCTGGTCGACACCGGCGCGAACGTCGTGCAGGCGGCCCAGAACGCCTTCGACGAGGCGCTGCGGGCGAAGAACCTGAGCGAGCAGGAGGTCGAGTACGTCATCGGCACCGGCTACGGCCGCTACCGGGTCACGTTCGGCAACGATCAGGTCACCGAGATCAGCTGCCACGCCCGGGGCGCGGTCCACCTGTTCCCGAACACGCGCACCGTCGTGGACATGGGGGGGCAGGACACCAAGGCAATCTCCGTCTCTCCCACGGGCGAGATCGTCGACTTCTGCATGAACGACAAGTGCGCGGCGGGGACCGGTCGGTTCCTCGGGGCGGCCTCGGCGGCGCTCGACATCCCCATCGACGACCTCGGCGACACCGCGCTGAAGTCGAGCCACCCCGTGAAGATCAGCACGACGTGCACCGTGTTCGCGGAGTCGGAGGTGCTGTCCTGGCTCGGCAAGGGCAAGAAGATCGAGGACATCCTGTGGGGGGTGCACAAGTCGATCGCCACCCGCTCCTTCGGGCTCATGCGCCGCGTCGGCGTGGAGGACGAGGTGACCTTCACCGGCGGCGTCTCCCGCAACCCCGCCATGGTCGAGGCGCTCCAGCAGCGCGGCGGCGTGAAGCTCAACGTCAGCGACGACTGCCAGTACATCGGCGCGCTCGGGGCGGCCCTGTTCGCCCTCGACCGCATCCAGGCGGGCCGGACCCCCGCGAAGGAGGCGTCATGACCGTCACCGCCGGCGTCGACGTCGGATCCACCTACTGCAAGGCCGTCCTCTTCGACGACGAGGGCGACGTCCTCGCCCAGGCCATGCGGCCGACCGGGTTCCGCCTGGCCGAGGTCGCGCGCGCCACCTACGACGACTGCCTCACCGCCGCGGGGGTCTCGGAGGACGACGTGGGCTACGTCGTGGCGACGGGCATCGGGCGGCACCGCGTGGCGTTCAAGGACGTCGCCGTCACCGATCTCACGGCCACCGCCCGGGGCGCGAACTTCCACTTCCCGGACACGCGCACCGTGCTCGACATCGGCGGCCAGACCATGAAGGCGAGCCGCATCGACGACGCCGCGAAGGTCGAGGCCTTCCGCCTGAACGACAAGTGCGCCGCGGGCACGGGGGCCTTCCTGGAGAAGACCGCGCGGTACATGGGCTACGGCGTGGAGGAGGTCGGCGCCGTCATGCAGACGTCGCGCGACGCCGTGCCGATCTCGGGCGTCTGCGCCGTGTTCGCGGAGTCCGAGGTGATCAACCACCTGTCCCTCGGCACCCCGCCGGGCGACATCATGCAGGGCGCCATCGAGTCGCTGACCACCCGCGTCGTGCAGCTGCTCCGGCGCATCAAGGCGAAGCCGGGCTACACCCTCATCGGCGGCGTGATGCGGTTCCAGACGATGGCCGACGCCGTGGAGAAGAACCTGGGCCACGCGGTGCACGTCCCCGCGGGCGACGACTGCCAGTACGTCGCGGCCCTCGGGGCGGCGATCCTGGGCCGGCAGCGGCTCCAGCGCCTGGCGAGTCGGCCCGCGCCGTCCGCCGGAGCGTCGGCGACCGCGTGACGACGGCCGACGATCGGGGCGTCCTCTCCAACGAGGAGCTCGTGCAGGCGGGCTGGGTGCGTCGTCACCTCGCCGACCTGGAGCGCGCCCGGGAGGCCCAGGCCACGTATCGGGACGCGGGCTTCGAGGTGCGCCTCGAGACCCTGTCGCCGGGCAACTTCGCGGATGAGTGCAGGACCTGCGCGGCGTCCGTGTGCCCGTCCTACGTCGTCGTCTACACCCGGAAGACCTCGGGGGACCCATGATCCGCGCCACGACCGAGGGCGACGTCCTCCACCTGCTGCTGGACCGCCCCAAGGCCAACATCCTCGACGCGGCCATGATCGGCGCGATCGAAGGCGCCCTGGACGCGCACGTGACGCCGTCCACCAAGCTCGTGGTCTTCGAGGGGGCGGGGCGTCACTTCTGCTTCGGCGCGAGCGTCGAGGAGCACCGCCGGGAGCAGGCCGCCGACATGCTGTCGACGTTCCACGGGCTCTTCCGCCGGCTCGCCGACCTGGCCGTCCCCACGTGCGCCGTCGTCTCGGGGCAGTGCCTCGGCGGGGGCCTCGAGCTGGCCTCGTGGTGCACCTGGATCGTCGCCACCCCGGACGCGAAGCTCGGCCAGCCGGAGATCCAGCTGGCGGTGTTCCCGCCCATGGCCTCGCTGCTGCTCCCTTGGCGGGTCGGCGGGGGCGCAGCCCTCGATCTGTGCGTGTCGGGCCGGTCCGTGACGGCGGACGAGGCGGCGGCGATGGGGCTCGTGAACGCCGTCACCGACGCCCCCGAGGCCTGGTGGCGCGCCCTCGCCGAGCGCCTGGCGCCCATGAGCGCCGGCTCCCTCCGATTCGCCGAGCGCGCCGCGCGCATGTCGCTGGTCCGCCGCCTCGACACCGATCTCCCCGCGCTCGAGAGGCTCTACCTCGACGAGCTCATGTCCACCCGGGACGCCAACGAGGGCATCGAGGCGTTCGTCGCCCGTCGCCCGCCCGTGTATCAGCACGCGTGAGGACCGAGACCATGACCGAAGGACGCGCGATCGACTGCCTCTTCCCCCTGCTGCTCGAGGAGTGGAAGCAGAGCTGGGTCCAGGCCACGAACTCGCCGGGCGAGCTGAAGTGTCGGGTGGAAGCCGCCTGGGGCGAGGGCTACGAAGACGGCGACGCGCTCATCGCCGCGATGGACGCGGCGGGCGTGCAGACCGTGCTGGCGACCGACCTGCTCGCGTGGTCCTACAAGCGCCAGGTGCGGTTCGCGATCGACATGACCCACCGGATCGCGGAGCTGTCCCGTCGGTATCCCGGCCGCGTGTACGGGTTGTGCGACTACGACCCGGGCCGCATCCGCACGAGCCTCGACAAGCTCGAGGTCGACGTGAAGGAGCACGGCTTCAAGGGGGTCTACGTCCACGTCTACGGCTGGGACATCGGCCTCGACGACCGCAAGATGTACCCGCTGTACGCCAAGTGCGAGGAGCTCGGCGTGCCCTGCTCCATGCAGACGGGGCACGTCCTCGAGGCGATGCCCAGCGAGCACGGTCGCCCGATGCAGCTCGACCGCATCGCGTGCGACTTCCCCGACCTCACCCTCATCGGGACGCACACCGGCTACCCCTGGGTGGACGAGATGCTCGCCGTCGCGACGAAGTGGCCGAACGTCTACGTGAACATCGCGGCCTGGCTCCCCAAGTACTTCAGCCCCACGCTCGTGCGCTTCCTGCGCGGCCGAACGGGCTCGCAGAAGGTGATCTTCGGGACCAACGGCCTCGACTGGCAGCGGTACCTGCAGGAGTTCGACCGCCTCGAGATCAAGGAGGACCGGGCCGAGGCCATCCTTCGGGGCAACGCGCGGAGGGTGCACGGGCTCGCGGCATGAGGTCGCCGCCGACCTTCCGGGTCCTCCTGGTCAACCTGCCCCACCCGGTGCGGGTCCAGCGTCGCTGGGTGGCGAGCTACTACGCGCCCAACTTCCTGATCCCGCCGCTCGAGCTCATGGGCCTGGTCCCGCTGCTCCGGGGGCGCGGGTTCCACGTGCGGCTGTGCGACGCGATCGCCGAGGACCTCGACGGCCCCGCCCTGGCCCGTCGGTACCGGGACTTCGGGCCGGACCTGGTGGTCGCCCTCACGGGGTTCGGGATCGTCGACGACGACCTCGCCGAGCTCGGCGCGCTGCGGCGGGAGCTCGCGTGCGAGGCGGCCGTGTTCGGCTACCTGCCCACCCGCGATCCCGAGCGTTTCGCGCGGCACCCGTCGGTGGACTGGGTGCTTCGGGGCGAGCCCGAGGAGACGCTGGTCGAGCTGTGCGACGCGCTCGCGGGGGACGCCCCGCCGACGGCCCCGGGCCTGGCCTTCGAGCGCGACGGGGAGGTCGCGCTGACCGACGCCCGCCCCCGCATCCAGGACCTCGACGCGCTGCCCTTCGCCGACCACCGGGCCGTCCGCATCGAGCGGTACAGCGAGAGCTTCATGCCCGGGCCCATCGGCGTGATCATGTCCGCCCGTGGGTGCCCCTACGACTGCTCCTTCTGCGTGCGCACGTACGGCCGGAGCTTCGTCGCCCGGAGCTGGGAGAGCCTCGCCGAGGAGCTCACGTCGCTGCACGCCCTCAACCTGCGTCACGTGCGCTTCCTCGACGACACGCTCACCGTCGATCGCGAGCGCGTCGCGCGGCTCAGCGAGTGGCTCGCCGCGCACCTGCCGGACCTCACCTGGACGTGCCTCACGCGCCTGGATCGGCTCGACCCCGAGCTGTGCCGGGTCATGGCGAAGGGGGGCTGCCGGCGGGTGTACGTGGGGATCGAGTCGTCGGATCCCGAGCGGCTGCTCGCGTTCGGCAAGGGCGTGACGGTCGAGGCGATCGAGGCCGGGGTCGCGGCCGCGAGGGGGGCCGGGATCGAGGTGAGCGGGTTCTTCATCGTGGGCGCGCCGGGCGAGACGGAGGCCGAGGTGAAGCGCTCCGCCGACTTCGCCGCGCGGCTGGGGCTCGACTACGTGATCGTCACGCGGCTCCAGCGCTGGCCCGGGACCCGCGAGGAGGTCGACGACGCCCTCGACCTGGAGGATGTGGACGCCTTCGCCCTCGAGCGGACCTTCTACCGGCGCTTCTACCTCCGGCCGGCGTGGCTGCGACGCAAGCTGCCGACGCTGCTGAGCTCCCCCGCCGACGTCGGCCGCGGGGCCCGGGCGCTGCTCCGGTACGTCGCGGGCCGGGTCCACGACCGGGACTTCATCTGAGCCCGCGCATGACGACCGTCATCACGTGACCCGCCGGCACCCGGAACCCTGAAGACATGCCCAAGAACCCGTTTCGCATCGTCCGTCAGGTCCCCGGCTTCACCGAGACGCTCGCGCGCAAGCCGCGCCTCGCGGTCTCCGTGCTGAAGAGCATCGCCGTGCGCAAGGCCCGCGCCCGCATGGGACTCCCCAGCCTCAGCGCCCTGGAGTACGCCGCCACCTATGCCTGCCAGGCCACGTGCGGGCACTGCTCCGCGGCCGGGTTGACGGACCACGCCCGCGAGCGCGAGCGGCTCGAGACGTGGGAGGTGCAGAGCATCGCCAAGGAGGCCTTCGCGCTCGGCGTCTACGAGGTCAACATCACGGGCGGGGAGCCGAGCCTGCGCAAGGATCTGCCCGACCTCGTGCAGTGCTTCGCCCCCGAGCGGACGTTCATCGGGCTCAACAGCAACGGTGACCTGCTCGACTTCGAGGCGGTGCGCACCCTGCGCGACGCGGGCGTCGACCTCCTGAAGCTCAGCCTCGACTCCCACATCCCGGAGGTGCACGACGCAGGCCGCGGCCTCCCCGGCAACCACGCCCACGTGGTCGATCTGCTCGACATGACGGCCGACCTGTTCGGCATGCGCGGGCACATCTGCACGGTCGGCAGCTCCGAGGCCATCCGCTCGGGCGCGGCCGCGGCGCTGATCAAGCTCGCCGAGGACCACGACGCCACCATCGGGTTCACCCTGCCGGTGGCCGTCGGCCGGTGGGGCGGGCAGTACGAGATGATGCTGCCCGACGAGGACCTCGACGCCCTGCGCGGCCTCTGCGACCACCCCCGCGCCTTCTTCCAGGGCAGCGTGGGCACCGCGTCGTTCGCGTGCCCGGCGGGGCGCACCGAGATCTACGTGACCGCCGACGGCGACGTGCTCCCGTGCCCCTTCATCCAGCGCAGCTTCGGCAACGTGCGGAAGAAGCGGCTGGAGCCGATCACCCAGGACATCCTGCGGGCCGTGGAGCGCGCGGGCGGGGGCTCGCTCTGCCTCGCGGGCGAGTCGCTCAAGTGGATGAAGGCGAACGTCCCCGAGGCGCGCGACCGCGTCGACCTGCCCTCCTGCGCGACGGAGCACGAGGGCTCGTTCTGCCGGGACCCCGTCTCGGGCGACGCGGTGGGGGCGCCGACCCGGTCTCCATGAGCCCCTGCGCGCTGATCCTCGTCGTCGGAGGGACCGTCTCGTTCTGGGCCGTCGCCGCGAGCGGGTTCGCCCTGGATTCCTGGCTGAAGCGGAACGCGATGAAGCCGCCGGATCGCTACCGGATGACGCTGCACAAGGAGGCGCTGTTCTCCTGTTTCCTCTGCTTCGCGATGGCGGGGTGGACGCACCTGCTGCCGGGCACCGAGGCGCTGCACGCGGCGGTCGCGGCCTGCATCGTGTGGACGGGCTGGGGGGCGATCGGCCAGTACACGCTGACGGTGCGCGCGGGGGTCACCAACGCCTACGCCGACACGATCCCGCCCGGCGTCCGCTTCTTCGGACGCACGACCATGCTCGCCAACCTCGCGGCCCTGGCGGGGCTCACCGCGCTGGTGGGATGGGCGCTGCTCGAGGCCGTGCGCGCGACCTGACGACGATCAGGCGACCCGCCGCGCCTCCCCCCTACGGTCCAGCGGCGTTCGAGCGGCCCCCTCCGCGGCCCGCTCCGGAGACACTCATGGACACCCAGCAGCACTTCGACGTCGTCATCATGGGCGGCGGCATCGCGGGCAACTTCCAGGCCCGCCACCTCCTCCTGAACATCCCCGGGATCACGGTGGCGGTGGTCGAGCCGCGCTCCGACGCGCGGATCGCGGAGGTGGGCAAGATCGGCGAGTCGACCGTCGAGATCGCGGGGATGTTCATGACCAAGGAGCTCGGCCTGGGCGACTACCTCGTGGAGCGCCACCTCCCCAAGGACGGGCTGAACTTCCACTGGCCCAAGAACGCGAGCAGGACCGACTCCGTGGACGACTACTACAGCGTGTGGGCGCTGCGGCAGCCGCTCGTGCACGCGTGGCAGATCCACCGCGGTCGGCTCGAGCTGGACCTCAAGCAGATGAACATCGACCACGGCGCCGCGTGGTTCCACGCCGCCGTCTCCGACCTCGACATCACGCCGGGCGACGCCCTCAACCGCGTCCACATCCGGTCGGGCGAGGGCGACGAGCAGACCCTGACGTGCACCCACGTGGTCGACGCCGCGGGGCGGGCGTTCCTCACGGGGCGCAAATTCGACAACATCCTGCAGGCCCCGGAGCACCGCTTCGACGTGAACAACGGGGCGGCCTGGGTGCGCGTGAAGGGCGTGAAGCGGCGGCTCTTCCGCGACCCCGACAACACCGCCAACGGCACCGGCGCCTGCCCCTACTACGCCACCAACCACTGGCTCGGGGCCGGCCACTGGCTGTGGATGATCCCGCTGTCCCGCGAGGACATGACCCTGTCGCTCGGGATGATGCACCACCACGACGTCATCCCCGGGGCGGACCTGAACAGCCGCGACAAGTTCCTCGCCTTCCTCGAGGCGAACCACCGCGTCCTGTACGACCTCATCGTCGACGCCGATGAGATCGACTTCATGTACTGGGGCAAGCCCGCGCACATCTGCAAGCAGGCGTTCTCCGAGGACAACTGGTGCGCGATCGGCGACGCGATCTTCTTCGCGGACGCCTTCTATTCGGTGGGCATCTCGGCCGCCTGCGTGCAGATCGAGTGCGCCACCGAGCTGATCCGCGCCCACCTCGCGCGCGAGCCGCAGGTCGCCCGCAAGCGCACCGCCTACAACGACTACATCCTGTGGTTCGCCGCCACCAACGCGCACATGTACCGACACCACGCCCGGCACCTGGGCAACGCCTCGATCATGAGCTGGCGCATCTACTTCGAGTACATCTGGTGGTTCGGGTCGCTGGTGCCCGCGTACATCGGCAAGTGGCACCTCGACCCCGACTTCATCGCGGAGCTGCTCGACAACTGCCCGCGCCACTTCCACGAGGAGGTCTACGAGGAGTTCAACGAGCTCATCGATCGGGGCGCCAACATCGGATTCCAGGACTGCTACCGCGCCGATCAGATCCCGGGCGAGTTCCACCCCACGCAGGACCACCTGCCGTACCTGGAGAACACCTGGTACGAGCCCGGCTCCCTGAACATCTACCGCTCCGTGGCGGCCACGCACGCCTACGCCGCGAAGTGGTGGGCCCACCTCCAGAAGACCGCCCACGGGCCCGGCTGGATGCTCCGAGAGCGCGGCCGCCGGGTGTACCTGGGCCTCCTGAAGCAGGCGGCTCGCATCCGCCTGCGGGCCGCGCTGCACGACGTCCAGCACGCGCTGGGACGTCCCCGCACGCCGTTCGAGGTCCTGCAGGACGACTTCGCCTCGTACCGCGCGCCGGTGGCGGCGCAGCCGTGGATGGCGGAGATCGAGGCGGCGCGGGCGGCGCGGAAGAAGAGGGGCCGCCCGGCTACCTCATGAGGTAGGGCCCGAGCACCTTCGGCGGCTCGCCGGGCTTCGTCGGGAGCACCGTCCACCGCTGAACGCGAGGCGGCTCGGCGGAGACGACCTCGACCAGGTGGAGGCGCGACTCCGGAGGCATCGGCACCACCAGCTCGGTCCCGTGCAGGGCGTGGAAGAGCGCGTCGACCTCCGGGGCTTCGGGGGCCGTGACGAGGTCGCGGGCCACCGTGCGGACGGTCCCGGGCAGCTCGGGGGCGACGGGCCCCGAGAGCACCACCCAGGCATCCCACGGGGCGCGCGCCGAGCGGAACAGGTGGAGGTTCGGGGCGTACGGCAGCCAGTCGAGGCGCAGGTCGTAGATCCGCGGTCGCTCGAAGCCCGAGACGTTGCGCTCCTCGGGGAACGCCGCCCGCACCGACGGCCCCGCCTCGCCCGGCCAGGGGACGGCCAGGTCCACCACCACGCGCTCGCCCGGGGTCCGCGGGGGCAGGAAGGATCCGGGCCGAGGGGAGCGCTCCGCGGGGGCGGAGAGCAGCGCGTACGCCCGGGGGTCCGTCTCCCAGAGCATGTGCTCTCGGGGGGAGGCCCCGCGCATCGCCCAGGTCGGCTCGGCGAGGTCCTCGGCCGCCGCCCGGACCTCCCCGGCCAGGTCCCGACCGTCGGCCTCCCAGCGGGGCCACGGTCGCAGCCAGGCGGCGCGGTCCAGGGCGGCGTCCATCTCGCCCTCGGCCTCCTCCCGGAGGTGCGGCCAGCGATCGTTGAAGCGGTCGTCGGGCGGGACGTACACCTCCACCACCGCGCGTCCCGCGACGGTCGCGAGCAGGACGACGACCCCCACCGTCGCCCACGCCGTGCTGCGACGGGCCCCGCGCAGCGCGTCCACCCCGAACGCCACGGCGACGAGGGCGG
Source organism: uncultured Rickettsiales bacterium (assembly GCA_964620495.1). Lineage (GTDB taxonomy): Bacteria > Myxococcota_A > UBA796 > UBA9615 > UBA9615 > CAZEKB01. Next base: position 129,208 of record CAZUHI010000009.1, read on the forward strand.
GCGCGGCCCACACCAGGACGACCTGCTCGCGGCTCGCCTCGAGGGCCGCCTCCACGGGGAAGAGCAGGACCAGCCCCGGCAGGATCCAGAGCGCCGCGGCCACGCGGACGCCCCGGGGGAGGCCGCCCAGCCCCACGGCCGCGACCCCGAGCAGGATCGTCCCCGTGGCCCCGGCGAGGTGCAGCGCCGCGTGCAGGAACGCGGGCAGCGGGACGTGCGGCGTGCGCACCCACTCGGGGTGGAACGGGCGGTTCAGGAGGCCCGGGTACTCGAACGTCGCGCCCGCGAAGGTGTGCGCCGTGCCGGGTCCCCAGGTCCCGGCCTCCACCGCGAAGGGGTGGCCCAGCGCGAGCGCGTGGCGCACGAGGAAGGGGGCGAGGCCGACGGCCAACCCCAGGGCCGCCCAGCCCGCGAATCGGCGCCGACGCACCGGGGCGACCCCCGTCCACAGGAGCACCGCGGCGGCCGGGAGCGCGAACAGCAGGGCGTGCGCCGTGCCCACGACGAGCGCCGCGAGCACGCCCACCCCCAGGGGCGCGAGCCGTCCCTCGGCGCCGCCCGGCTCCCCCGTGCTCGCGGCCGTCCCCGCGCCCGGTTGCCGAAGGGTCATGAGGACGGCGAAGAGCAGCGCCGAGGCCCCGAGCGCGACGTGGGAGACGTCGGCCGTCGGGGCGTCCAGGAACGCGGGGTGGAGGGCGGCGACCAGGGACGCGGCGAGCGCGCCGAGGCCCGAGGCCCCCGCCCGGCGCGCGCCCACGTGGACGCAGGCGGCGAGCCCCGCGTACAGCCCCGCGAAGGCGGCCCGGACCCCCAGGAACTCGAGCGTCGCGGGCAACACCGAGAGCAGGGCGATCGCGCCGTGGGTCTGCCGCTCCGGGTCCAGCGCGAGGGCACGGGGGGCGTCCACGAGCTCCCAGAACTCGCCCACCGGCACGCGCGCCGCCAGCGCCACCCCGCGGTTCGCGCCGGTGAACGCGAAGAGGTCGCGCTCGAAGCCGAGGAAGTAGACGGCGAACACGCCGCCCGTGAGGAGCGCCACGCCCAGCGCCTCGGCGCCCTCGCCTTCGCCGGGCGCGCGGTCGATCCACAGCCCCCGGGAGCGCGCGGAGCCGAGCCCGCGTCGACACACCCCCATCACCGTGACCCACCCGAGCACGACGGGGAGCAGGGCAGGGGGGTCGAACCACCGCTCGTAGGGGACGAGGTTCCAGACGTACGTGGCGAACGCGACGGCGGCGTAGCCGAGGGGCGCGCCGAGGACGAGGACGTCGAGGGGTCGGGGGCGCGCGAGGAGGGTGTGTATGACGGCGACGCCGGGGATCGCGGCGAGCAGACCGAGGGCGACGACGATCGCGATCAGCCCGGGGGTCGCGGAGGCGGCGAGCTCGGGCGGGAGGGAGGGCATCGCCCGATCACTGTAACCGTGGGACGCGGGCGGGACCCGGCGTCAGAGGATCGCGGCGACCTCTCCGTCGAGGCGGAGCCAGCGCAGCGCCTGGAGCGCGACGATCGTGGCCTCGGCCGTGCGATCGGCGTCCGCGGCGGCCGTGTACCGGAACCCGCCGTCGGGGTGGGCGCGCTCGCGCACCCGTCGCACGAGCCGCTCCACCGTGCGCTCGCTGCGGCCGCGTCGGTCGATCAGGGCGAGACGCAGGGTCTGGGCGAGGACGTCCGTGGTGGTGCGGGGGTCCTCGACGATCTGGAGCAGGGAGGCGAACCCCTCGTCGATCACCGCGGCGGGGACGGGCATGTCGCGGTCGTACATGAGCGCGAGCCCCTCCAGGGCGTAGGCGTGGGCGTGGGGGTGGGGCGCCTCGCGACCGGGCGCCGCTCGGAACCAGCCGCCGCGCCAGTAGCCGGCGATCATGCGCGACAGCAGGGGCCGCAGGGCGGGGCCGTCCAGCGCGATCGAGAGCTTGAGGAGGTGGGGGGCGAAGCTGAGGGACCACCGCGCGTCGGTGACTCCGACGGCCGCGCCCTCCTGGCCGCGCCCCTCCAGCAGGCAGCGCTTCAAGAAGGACGGGGCGCCCGCGCGCTGGGCGTCGGTGCGCACGTCGAGGCGAGGCTCGAACCCGCGCAGCCGGTCCAGCGCCGCGGCCACGATCGCGGTGTCGAACGCGTAGCGGACGCCCCGCTGCACCACGACGCCCTCGTCGTCCAAGCCGGTCGCGAGCGCGCGGGCGAGGATGGCGGCGTCCGCGGTCACCTCGTGGCGGAGCGCGGCGTCCACGGTGTCGCGCCGCAGGAGCTCCACGTGGTGGGAGAGCAGCGCGCCGGTGGTCTGGAGCGAGGGGTGGCTCGGCTCGCCGCCCCGGCACCAGGCCCGCACGAGGCCGTCGCGTCGGATCGGACCGCGGACGAGCCAGTCGAGGTGGGTCGACTCCTCGGCCGTGAGTCCGGGCGATCGCTCCACGATCGGGGCACGGGCCTGACCATGAGTGCCGGAGACGACGTCGAGATCGGGGGTGCCTGACCGCACGGCCGGGGACCATACATCCCCGTGATGGTGCGGGAAACCCGTCCCTCCGCATGCTATCTCGCGTCGAATGTCCGGGGGCCCCGCGCCGTCCATGGGACGAGGAGACCGAACCCGATGTACCGAACCGCCGCCCTCGTCGCCGTCGCGCTGACCCTCGCGACCCCCGCCTTCGCCCAGGACTACGGGTCCGCGCGCGATCTCGGCGCGTGGATCGACGCGCACCCCGAGGACGCGAAGTGGCTCGCCGAGGGCGGAAACCGCGCCTGGGTGGATCACACCGACTCGAGCATCGTGGTCGTGATCAAGCTCCCGGACTCGGTCACCGCCGACTCGATCGTCGCCACCGTCATGAACTACGATGTGTACAAGCGCACCGAGGACGTGGAGCTCAGCTACCAGTCCGGCGGCGCCTTCTTCACGGGCACGCGCGTCATGAGCTTCTTCTCGCCCACGGTGACCCGCAACAAGGTCTTCAAGCAGGGCGAGGGGATGAAGCTCAACTGGATCCTGATGTCCCAGGAGGACGCCGAGGCCTGGGTCGAGGAGACGAAGCCCGAGCTGAAGAAGGCCCTCGCCGCGGCGGGCATGGACAGCGACGACAAGGCCGTCGAGAAGTACGCCGAGGCCATCAAGAAGAAGCACGACACCGTGGCCGAGGTGCACGGCAGCCACCAGTACTGGAACGGCTACTACCGCTATCACCAGGACCTCCGCCTGCGCAGCAAGCTGGTCGACTCGGCCGCCCGCAAGCTCGGCCGCGCGCGCCAGTACCGGGCGGCGCTCAAGGCGGCGCTGTACAGCACCGGCCTCTTCGATCTCGCGGGCGCGAAGGGCAAGGTCGGGGCCACCTTCGAGGCGCGGGGCAACGTCCCGGAGAGCATCACCCCCGGCAAGTGATTCCGATGAGTGGTAGACCCCGGTCATGGAGATGCCCGCCGGGTTCCTGGGGACCGACGCCGACCTGTTGATGGACCTGCTCGTGACGGTGGTGCCCGCCGTCCTGGTGGTCATGGGCGTCTCGTGGAAGCGCGCCCGCGCGGGCTCGTGGACCGCCCACCGAAACATCCAGATCGTCCTCACGATCGTGCTCACCGTCGCGGTGGTGGCCCTCGAGGTGCACATCGCCACCAGCGGGGGGATCGAGGCGCTGTTCGGCACGCCGGATCCCGGCCCGACGGTCGTGGCCGCCCTGAACATCCACCTCCTCTTCGCGTTCACCGCCGCGTTCACGTGGATCGGGCTCGTGGTCGTCTCGTTGATCAAGTTTCCGAACCCCCCCGAGCCGGGCGCGTTCAGCGCACGTCACCGCCTCGTGGGGCGGATCGGCATGGTCTCCATGGCGGGGGCGGCCGTGACGGCGGTCGCGCTCTACCTGCTCGCCTACGTAGTCTGATCCCGTGCATGAGACCGACGATGTCCGGACCGCGGTCATGCGCGTCCCGATGCTGGGCGAGGAGCTGCACCTCCTCGAGAAGCGGGTGCGCACGGCGCTGCGCAAGGGGCGTACCAAGAAGCTGAAGGGCGCGCCCGGCCACGTCGCCACGACGTACGAGCACCAGGGCTTCACGTGCCTCCGCCTGCCCCCGCTGCCTCCCGGGCGGTCCCACGCCTACGAGTCGCTGTTCGAGGAGCACCTGATCCGGCTCCAGAAGGCGGGCGTGGTGGCGGTCGTGGCGGAGCCTCGGATCATCCCGCGCAAGGACGGGTCGGTGGTGATCTACGTGGTGCAGAAGGCCGTCGCGCCCGAGCTGTACCTGGGCGCGTGGCTGGCGGAGCGCGCGCCGAGCGACCCCGACGTCACCCGGGTCTGGGACCGGATCCTCACCCTCGTGTTCGGGGGCGTGCGCGACGGCCTCGGCATCGACGCGCGGCTGCACAACTGGGTGGTGCCGCGCCGCGATCCGCAGTACCTCGGGGCCGCCGTGCCCCTCCTCCGCTCCGCCGCGGGCCGCGAGGAGCTGGACCTCGACATCGCCTTCGGCCGGGCGCCGACGTGGCTGCGGGGGCTCCTGGGTCGGCTCGTCCTGGAGCGCCTGCGAGCCCCGTACTACGCGCCCCGCAGCGTCATCGTCGATCTGCTGGCGGACCTCGACCGTCGCGGGCGCGAGCAGCACGTGGAGCCGCTGCTCCTCATGACCAACGGCCGCCTGGGTCGCCAAGGTCTGCCCGCGATCGTCGCCAAGGAGATCGCCGGCCGGAAGCGCAACGCGGAGGCCGCCGACATGCTCATGCACGGGGTCGCGAAGCTCGACGTCGCGCTGCGCCGGTTCCGGCGGCGAGCGCCCCGGTTCCTGCCCCCCGGATGAGCTCGTCGTTCAGAGCTCCTCTTCGGGCACCGACACCAGCATCCGGGGGTCCCGGTCCGGACCGAAGGTGATCAGGTCGACGTCCCCGTCTCCCTCGACGTCCAGGGCCACCACGCGGCTGCTCCGGTCGAGGACGATCGGGGCGCGGGCCGTCCAGTCGAGGATGCGGTCCCCGGCGGGGTGCAGGATCCGGTCCGCGGCCCCGTCGTTGGCCACGACGATCTCGGCGCGGCCGTCGCCGTCGAGGTCCACCCGGATCGCCTCGCGCCCCCCGGCGGAGTCCACCGGCGCGACGGCCACGGTGTCGTCGAACCAGCGACCCGTGCCGTCGTTGCGCAGGAGCCGGTCCTGGCCGTCCGCGACCGCGAACACGGCCGGGCCGCCGTCCACCGTCACCGGCAGGGCGCGGGCGACGACCCAGTCCTCGGCCGCCTCGGGGAGCCGGTCGGCCGCCTCGAGCCACCCCGCCGTCCCGTCCGACGCGTCCGCGAGCCCCGGGGCCTGAAGCAGCAGCCGCAGCGCCGGGCCCTCGCCCGCCGTGCGGGTCACCAACACGTCCATGTCCCCGTCGCCGTCGACGTCGCGGGGCAGGACGGACGCCTCGCCGTTCGCCGCGACCGTGAGGGGGTGGTCCCGGGAGAAGTCCTCGAGCAGCACGTCCCCGCCGTCGTGGGACGAGAGCACGACCGAGTCGATCCGCGCGGTCCCGTCGCCGCCCTCGGCGAGCACCAACCCGACGGTCACCGAGGCGGCGGGCAACGTCACCAGGCCGTCCTCGTCGCCCCCGCTCGGGGTCCCCGCCGCGAGGTCCACCGCCAGGTCGCGACCCGCCGGCACCTCCGACTCGAAGCGCTCCCCGGTGTCGTCCACCAGCACCACGCGCGCCGTGCCCGGGCCCTCCAGATCGAAGCGGAGCACCGCCGGATCCAGGGGCGTGCGCAGGTTGAAGCGAGCGGACACCACGTCGCCCGCCGACCGCCCCGTCCACGCCAGGCGCCCCGCGTCGTCCCCGCCGCTCTGGTCGAAGGTGAGGTCGCCGCCGCTCGTCGGCGCGCCGGGGACGGGCAGGTCCTGGAGCTCGCCCGGTCGCGCGAGGCCGTCGTGCAGCACGAACCCGTCGTCCCAGAGCAGGGCCCGGAACCACGACCGCGCGGTGCCCTCGGCGTCGTCGTCCTTGCCGAGGATCGCGAGGTCCAGGTCGCCGTCGCCGTCCAGGTCTGCGGCCGCTGCGTCCCGGCAGTTCGTGCGGCTGAGGGGCAGCAGGTCGTCCGCCGCCTCGAGGCCCCCGGGCACGCCCCGCAGGAGCCGGTCGACCTCCTTGCGGCCGTGGCAGGTGAAGACGTCGAGCCGCCCGTCGCCGTCGAAGTCGGCGAGCACCAGCCGCCGCATGTCTCCGCCCCAGGGCGGCAGCGTGAACTCCCCCTCGAGCGGCGCCGCGAAGGCGCCGAGCCCCGAGTTCAACAGCACCCGCCCGCCCGTCTCCGTCACGGCCACGAGGTCGGTGTCGCCGTCGCCGTCGATGTCGCCCGCCTCCACGTCCTCGGGCAGCAGGCCCTCCGGCAGGTACCCCGGGGGGGCCTCCACGAACCACGGGTCGATCGGCTCCGGCGCGGGCGTCGAGGGCTCGTCCGGCGTGGGCTCCACCCCCACGACCTCGCCCCCGCAGCCGATCAGGAGCGTCGCCGCCGCGGCCCACCTCATCGCCGGTCCTCGTCGCACGGATCGCCCACGCCGTCGCCGTCCACGTCCGCCTGGGTGGGGTTGAGCACGCCGGGGCAGTTGTCGCACGCGTCCGGCGGGTCCTCCACGAGGGGCGCCACCGGCGCCTCGCAGGCGTACGCGAGGTCGCGATCGCAGGGCAGGTCGTTCCAGAGCCCGTCCGGGCGCAGCTGGGCGCAGTCCTCGCCGTCGCCCGCGTCGTTGGGCTCGCCGTCGGCCCAGTTGGTCCAGCCCGCGGAGCCGTCCACGCCCACGAAGTTGCCCTCGCCGTCGCGGTCCGCGAAGCCCAGCCAGCCCCCGTCCGGCAGCAGCTCGAGCAGGAGCGCGTTCTCGGCCTCGTCGTCGATCACCACCAGGTCGGCGCCCCGGTCGCGGCACAGGGTTCGCGCCGTCTCCCAGGTCGCGAGGCCCTGGGTGCAGAGCAGGTAGACGCTGCCCGACGCGAGGGAGCCGGCCGCGAGCGTGCACGCCGTGCGCTCCTGGCAGTCCTGGCCCCCGAGGCAGCCGAACGGGTGCATGTCGACGTTGCGCTGGGCCGCGTTGGAGGCGACCGGGCAGCCGTCCAGCGCCGAGGGCACGCCGTCGCCGTCGGGATCGTCGGTGGCGGACGGGGGAGGGGTGCGCAGGAGGACGAGCGGGCGCCGGGCCCCGGTGCGGGTGGCGAACACGTCGCGGTCGCCGTCGCCGTCCAGGTCGAGCACCGCCGTGTCCGCGACGTCGAGGCCGCCCAGGTCGTCCGGCGCCGCGGACCCCACCACGGCCGAGGAGTAGTCGAAGAACCGCCCCGCCCCGTCGCTGCGCAGGATCCGCAGGGGCGCGCCCCGGGACGCGAGGACGACGTCGGCCCACCCGTCGCGGTCGAGGTCGACGATCTGCGCCGTGCGGTCGTCGCGGTCCTCGTCCCCCAGGGCGAACTCCGTCACGTCCCGGAACAGGCCGCCGTCGTTGATCCACAGGCGGTCCCGGCCCGCCGCGGGGAGGTAGAGGTCGAGGTCTCCGTCGCCGTCGAGGTCGCCCAGGGACGGTCGCCCGAGCGTCGCCTCCACGGTCGGCAGCGCGGTGGGCGACGCGAGCTGGAACCGCCCCGAGCCGTCGCCCAACAACAGCCGGACGCCGCCCCCGCGGGTCGTCCACACGAGGTCGTCGTGGCCCTCGCCGGTCACGTCCCCCACCGCCACGCCCATGGGGGCCCCGTCGCCGTCCACGGGGAGCACCGACGCGGGCTCCAGCCGGCCGGCCCCGTCGCTCGCGAGCACGACGATCGCCGCGTCCTCGTCGCCCCCCGCCGCCCGCAGGAGCAGCACGTCGGCGCCCCCGTCCCCGTCGGCGTCCGTCGCCACGGCGGCGCGCGCCCAGGTCGGCTCCTCGGGGGCTCCGAGCCCGTCCACGAAGGTGCCGTCGGGTTGCTGCTGCCAGAGCAGGTCGCGGCGGCCGCTCGCGCGGGCCACGAACAGGTCCACGCGGCCGTCGCCGTCGAAGTCGCCCGCCGCCACCTCGGACGCCGCCTCGGACGCCTCGGGCGGGAGCGACGCCTCGGGCAGGGCGCCCAGGGAGCCTCGATCGGAGAGCAGCACCCGAACCCCGGACAGCCCCGCGTGGACGACGTCCAGGTCCCCGTCGGAGTCGACGTCCACGGCCGTCACGTGGCCCGCGTGCAGGGGGCGCAGGTCGTCGAGGACCGCCGCCGTCCGGTCCAGGTAGTGCAGGACGATCTCGTCCGGCTCCGGGAAGTCCACCGGCTCCGAGCCGGGCTCCTCCAGCTGGGCGCACCCCACGAGCAGGAGGGCCGCCGCCGCCGACCGCCGACGCGCGCAGAGCACGACGAGCAGGAGCAGACCGACCGGCGCCGCGGCCCCCCCGCCCACGCCGCAGCCGAGGCCCGACGTGGCGGCCTCGCCGGGCGGATCCTCACGGGGATCGTCGCTCGGGGAGCGCTCCGGCGCGACGCGCAGCGCGACCTCGATCGCGGGGGAGGGGCAGCGCAGCGGGACCCGGTCCGGGGTCTGCACGCGGAGGCCGTCGCCGACGGTGCCGGCGGCGTCGGGGGGCATGCGCAGCACCGCGGAGAACACCCCGACGTCGCCGGGTTCCACCGGATCGTCGAGGCGGGCCGCGACGTCCCAGGCCGCCCACGACGCCTCGTCGAGCAGCGGCGGTCGCTCCCCCGCGTCGGCCGCATCGGACGAGAGCAGCATCCCGTCGGGCCAGGGCTCCGCCCCCACGTTGCGGAAGGCCACCCACAGGGGGCCGGTCTCGCCGGGTGCGAGCGACGCCGGGTGGGAGCCGTCGACCCGCTGGGCGGCGAAGGCGGGCGGCGGATCGGGGAGGGCCGGCTCGCCCTCGTCCACCTCGCCGTCGCAGTCGTCGTCCACGCCGTTGCAGCGCTCCGGGGCGTCCGGGTACACGGCGTCGTCCCCGTCGTCGCAGTCGCCGCCCGCGGTCACCGCGTCGCCCGGTCGGCTGCCGCACCACGACGTGGGGGCGTCCCCGAACCCGTCGCCGTCGCCGTCCACGTACCCGTTCACCTCGTCGGCGTCCCCGCCCTGGCAGTCGTTGTCCTTGCCGTCGTCGCAGATCTCGTCCGCGCCGGGGTGCACCGACGGATCGCCGTCGTCGCAGTCCTGGTTCGCGGGCCAGCCGTCGCCGTCGTTGTCCGGCGGGCCGTCGCAGCTCAGCCCGGGCAGGCCGCCGTAGGGCCCCTGGGAGGTCCAGTAGGACGGGGGCGACGAGCAGGGACCGTCGAAGGGATCGACGACCGCCCCGCCCGCCGTGGTGACCCCGAAGTGCAGGTGCGGTCCGGTGGAGTAGCCCGACGAGCCCATCTGCCCCAGCACCTGGCCGCAGCTCACGGTCTGGTTCATGGACACGGCCACGGACCACTGCTTCAGGTGCAGGTAGACGGTCTCCTTGCCGTCCGCGTGCCGCAGCCGCACGTAGTTGCCGTTGGCGGGCGCGCAGGTGCCGGACGTGCACTGGTCCCACTCGCCGTCCCGCCGCGCGATCACCACCCCCGCCGCCGCCGCCACGATGTTCCGCCCCGCGTTCATGCCCGCGAAGCCGCCGCCGCCGAAGTCGTTGCCGCGGTGCCCCGAGTAGCGGATGCCGCCGCAGTTCCAGTCGACGCCTGCGTGGTCGTAGTAGGCCGTCGGATAGAAGTACTGCGCGTGGGCGTTCGCGAAGGGCCCGCGGTACTCCACGGCCTCGGCGTCCGTCACCGGCAGGAGCAGCAGCAGGAGCAGGAGCGGCCTCAAGGGAGGGCGACCTCGTGGGGGCCGTCGGGGCCGATCCACCGCAGGACGTCGCCGTCGAACCAGGGGGCGCCGCCGTGGGGGGGAGGGACGAACCCGGCGGGAGGGCGTCCGACCGTGATCGGCGCGTCCTCGAGCCCGACGTTGGTCAGCTGCACCGGGTCGCCCCCGGCGAAGGGCACCAAGTACACCGAGGCGATCCCGGTGACGCCGCTCACGAAGGCGACGCGGTCGCCGTCGTGGGACAGGGCCACGCGGTCGGGGCAGCCGTCGGCGACCAGGACGCGGACGTCGTCGCCTTCACGCGCCTCGAGCCGTCCGCAGAACGCGCCGTCCGGCACCACCACCTGCACCCCGCGGTCCCCCGCCACCACGGGCTCGGCGGGGGGCGGGGGGGCCTCGGACTCGACCGGGAGATCCACGTCCACGGCGTCGTCGGACGCGACCAGGGAGGCCGCGCCGAGCACGAAGAAGACCACGAGGAGAGACGCGTGACGCACGCGCGGAGGCTACCGCGTCAGGGCTGGGGCGCGTTGAGGACGTCGCCGTCCCACATGCGCGAGGGCACCCCGACGACGATCTCCTTCACCCGGTTGTTGCCGTAGGGCATGGGCGCGTAGATGGCGTCCTCGCGCCACCCGCCGATGCCGTTGCCCCACTGGGCGCCGTGGCCGTACTGGGACTGGTTGTTCGCCCAGCTGATGTAGACCTGATGGCTGCCGTCCGGGGCCACGCGGTACATCGTCCGGCTCCAGAACTCGGGGACGTAGATGTACCCGCACGCGTCCACCGCCACGCCGTCCTGCCAGCCGTCGCCGAGGTTCCGGGCGAAGGCCTCGCGGCCGCCGATCGCGTTCAGGTTCTCGTCGAGGTCGATCTTCCACAGGGTGGTGGGGCCCACGGTGGACACGTAGAGCGCCGTGAAGTCCTTGTTGAAGTCCAAGGCGTGGGGCTCGCCGTTGCCCCAGTCGATGAGGTCGACGGTCTCGCCCGTGGCCGGATCGGTGCGCGTGACGCGGTCGTTGCCCGCCGCGTAGGCCATGCCGTCGGGCCCGATCTTCATGCCGTAGGCCCAGCGGTTGGGGACGGCCGTGGTGTACCCGCCCTCGGGCGTGATGCGCAGGATGTCGCCCGTGGCCCGGGAGTTGGCGTAGAGGTCGCCGTCGGGCAGGTGCTCCATCTGCTCGAACACGCCGAGCCCGGGCACGAAGACGTGCCAGTCCCCGTCGTACGTCGACTTGATCAGCGACTGGCCGTCCGCCCCCACGATGAGCCCGTCGCTGTCCACGTCGAGCCCGTGGTAGCCGCGGGCCCCGTCGATGATGCGCTCGGAGAGCGGGACCGAGGACGCCGTGCTGCAGTCGAAGGGATCGGGGATGCCGTCCCCCGCGTCGTCGTCGTCCACTGCGTCGTCGTCGTCGCCCACGTCGTCGTCGTCGACCGCGTCGTCGTCGTCCACTGCGTCGTCGTCGTCGCCCGCGTCGTCGTCGTCGCCTTCGCCGGGGAGCTCCGGGAGGACGCCGTCGGTGGGGGGACAGGCCGCGAGCGCGAGGAGCGCCGAGGCCGCGAAGAGGGGGAGGGCGCGGGTCACTCGCACAGCTCGATCGCCTCGTTGCACTCGAGCCCGTCGGGGCACGGGTTGGCGCTGTTGCACGGGATGTAGCCGGACACGGTCACCATCACGTTGCGCGCGGACGCGATCTCGAACTCCACGCACCCCACGCCGTCGCTGAGCATCTCGCTGTCCACGGTCCGTCGGCTCAGGCTGCCCGCGGGCCAGCCCGTCACGCCGGCGGCGCGCAGGCCGTCGATCATGCTGCCCGGGACGGTGGCGGAGCCGGTGTCCGGGAAGTCGCAGAAGAGCGTCGCCGGCGAGGTGCCGTGCTGATCGATGTTGAGCTTGAACTGGACCTCGGAGCGGGCGCCGGCGGCCGCGGCGGGCCACTCGAGCTCCACGTCCGTCGCCTCGGCGATCGTCCAGAGCAGGTCCTCGGGCAGGACCATGGACTCGACGCCCACGCCCCACGCCTCGAACCCGTCCCACCTCCCGCCGGTCGCGCGCAGCTGGACGGTCTCGCCGGGGATCATGCCGTCCTCGGGCACCGCGAAGTAGTTCCAACCGGGCTGGCGCGGCTCCATCTCCACCCGCTCGGTGAGGCCGCGGACGATGACGATGCCCAAGTCCTGGGGCTCGGGGAAGTCGATGCACTCGCCGTCGTAGTCGCAGGTGAAGCCCGGGCCGCACGGCGGGTCGCAGAAGGGGTTCTCGCGCTTCAGGAGGCGGCAGCCGCCCTCCTCCTGGATGTTGCGCAGCACGGTCACGGGCACCACGCCGTCCGAGATCTGGCCCTGCACCGACGTGTAGTCGGCCGTCTCGTCGACGCCGAAGCGCCCGTACTTGTTCGCGAGGTCGCAGGCCCCGTCGAACTCCACGTCGGCGGGGGCGGGGAGGGGCGTCTCCTCACCGGTGGCGTCGTCGTCGTCGCCCACGGCGGTGTCGTCGTCGTCGGCGCCCGTGGGGCAGCCCGCGGTGGTGAGCCAGCCGACGGCGAGCAGCGCGGCGGCGAGGTACTTCCAGGCGTGCGTCATCGATTCACTCCACCGCGCCCCAGCCCGGGTAGGGCCGCGCCTGCTTGACGTACAGCTCGCTGCCGTTGCCGGCGCTCGAGTCGAACTTGAACTCGACGTCCATCCCGTAGAAGGCCGCCGTCCCGCCGTAGACCGGCAGGAAGTAGTTGTGAATGGCCTCGAGGGCCTGCCCCAGCTCGAAGGCCTCGGCGTTGGTCAGCACCGTCTCCCCCGCGGGGACCTGGTTGCTGTGGAACAGGTACACGATCGGCTGGCCCGACTGCGTGTAGTAGTAGATGAACTGGTCGGTGGTCACGCCCGGGTCCGGGAGCACCACCGACGCCTCGCCCTCCTGCACGTTCACGTAGAAGCCCGGCTGGAGGCCCGCGGGGTCGTAGATGTTGGCGGTGATGGCCACCCCGTTGGCGTCCTCGTCCGGGAACGAGCGGTGGCAGAGCAGCGCCATGCCGATGTTGCGGTGGTCGATGCCGTAGTACGTCCGCTCGCTGAAGGCGCGGTCCGTGTACACGCTCGCCCAGACCTTGCGCACGGCGTCGAGCACGGGTCGCTCGGGGTCGCTGAGGTCCCCGGTGCGCGACGTGTACAGGCCGGCCCCGTTGAACCCGCCGATGTCCTCGGCGTTGGTGCTGGAGCGGAAGCGCATCCGCACGCCCGGGAAGTCGTTGTTCATCTTGTCGATGAGCATGGTCTCGAAGGCCGGGTCCACCGTGCCGACCTCCATGTCGTCCCGCAGCTCGGCCAGCGTCGCCAGGCGGACCTCCGTGTCGCTGAGGAAGTCCTCGTCCACGAGCATCGCCTCGACCCGGTCCCAGAAGCCGTTCTGGGTCATGTACTGGTCGAAGAAGTACACGGGGACCACGAACGCGGGCGGGTTGGGGACGCCGGGCACCTCGTTCAGCCCGGCGAAGTGAGTCGCCTTGCCGCCGAAGGCCGGGACCGCCGCGGAGATCGCCTCCTCGAGCGACAGGTTCTCGAGGTCGAGGACGTCGCCGATGTCGACGATCGTCTGGACCGTCGTGTCCATGGGCCCGACGTCGATGGGGTCGGGGCGGTTCTCCTCCCACCATTCGTCGGCCTCTTCGCGCGTGACCTCGCGGACCGACCACTCGAAGGCCCCGACAGTCAGCTCGACCCAGGCCCCCTCGAGGCCGCGGAGCGTCTCGTTCGTCCAGGCGTTGCGCAGGCCCATGTTCGGCGTGCCGCGGTTCTGGCTGAGGACGTTCACGTGGGACAGGGGCGTCTGGAACGCCTGGGTGATGAGGCCCTGCACGGCCGAGATGTCGTTGGGGACGACCTCGAGCACGACGATGTCGCGGAACTCCACCCGCTCGACGTCCTCCGCCTCCACGAACGCGAGCCGACCCATGGACGTGGCGAGGTTCAGGGGCTGGTAGTCGATGCCCGCGAAGAGCTCGTCGGTGGTGATGATGGGGATGTCGTCCGGCAGCCCCGCGGCGGTGGAGGAGACGGCCTCGGAGGTGGGGTGGAACTTCAGCCGCTCGCCGAAGAACGTGTTGTCGCGGATCGACCGGAAGGCCGTCGTGATCATGTCGACGTCCATCGTGTCGTAGGGCGCGATCTCCCACACGAACACGCCCGGGCCCGCGTAGTAGGTGACGGCGCCGAGCAGGAACCGGCGCGACGGGCTGAAGTACTCGGTGGTGTTGAACTGGGCCAGCTGCGGGACCGGGGCGTGGTCGGGCGCGCTCAGGTGCGCGGTCGCGAACTCCCAGTGGATCAGGTAGCGGTTGCTGTTCTGGAAGTACTGGGCGTCGGCCTCCGTGCGATCGAGGACGGTCTTCGCGGAGCGGGCGCCGGGGATCGACGCGTCCAGGGGGAGCGAGGCGAGGAAGTCGAAGTCCGCCTCGCAGCCGATCTGCCGCGCGAAGTCGACGTCCTCGCCCGCCGGGATCCTGCACTCCCAGACCGTGGGCGGCGGCGGTTCGTCCGTCGGGCAGCCCGTCAGGGGCAGGACGAGGAGGAGGATCGCGGGAAACAAGCGGTGCAGCATCCCGTTGAGTTAGCACGCCGGGGGCCCGGGACCAACCGGGCACGTCGCGCCCGAGCACGCGCGAGTCGCCGGTTTTCGGCGGCGCCGGGGGGGTCGTGAGCACGCTCCTGTGTACGCAAAGCGGCCCAAAACGGCAAAAAACGACGGTTTCGCGCAAAAAGCCCCTAAAGTGTCCGCTCCTCTCCGGGGGTTCCAGGAGACGCGCGTGGCGGCGGTAGACCAAGAACTGCTCGATGAACTGCTGGCGGCGACGGCCGAGGCGGACCCGCTGAACGCGGCGCTCGGCGTCGGCCGCGTGCTCTCCAAGGGCCGCGCGACGGACGCGAGCTTCAGCGTGCGCGCCCTCGATCGCGACCCCCGCTGTCCGCTGCCGCGCCGCACCCTGCGCACCTACCTCGCCGTCGCGGAGCAGTGGGACACCCTGGGCGAGACGCTCGGGAGTCGCCTCCCCCTCTCGCAGCACGTGGAGCTGCTCGCGGTGCGGGACGGCGAGAGCAAGATCGACCTCGCGCGCCGGGCGGCGGACGAGTCCTGGACGGTGAAGCAGCTGCGGTTCCACGCGGCGGAGTACGTCTCCGACACCGGCCGCCCCGTGCACCGGGCCCAGCTCAAGCAGCTCGCCAAGCGGGCGGCGGCCGCCGCGGCGGTGTCCTCACGGCTCCTTCAGAAGGGGTCGGCGGAGGACAGCATCGGTCGCCTGGATCCGGGGGACGCGAACCGCGTGGCCGAGGACCTGGAGCGGTACCGAGACTCGATCGCGGCGTTGGCCGAGCGCCTCCGCGAGACGGCCGACTCGCGCATCCGGAACCTCGACATCCAGCGCCGGCGCGCCACGGCCGGGCGCCTCGACAAGTACGACCGCCTGAAGTGATGATCTAGGGACGGAACTGGTCGAGCGTCCAGGACTGGGCCTCGAGCACTCGATAGATCTGCTGGCGCGAGCACCCGAGCTTGCGCGCCGAGGCCGAGACGCTGCCTTCGGTCTCCGTGAGCGCGGCGTGCAGCTCGTCCGCCGTGGGGGGCTTCGCCACGCGCCTCACCGACGCCTCGGTCTGGTCCACGCCGCCGCGGACGGGCGACGCAAAGGGCGCGGTGTCGTCCGCGTCCAGGAGGTGGCCCGCGGCCTCCCCCAAGGCGAGGTCGGAGGCCATCATCGACCGCACCTGCTCGGTCATGCGCAGGGTCGCGTCGTCGTTGGAGATCACCGCCACGCGCAGGACGTTCAAGAGCCCGCGCACGTTCAGGGGCCACGGGTGGAGCATCAGCGACTCGGCGAGCCGCGCGTGCAGGCGCTTGCCGCGATCGCCGCGTCGCTCGAGCAGAGCCTCGACGAGGAGCGGGATGTCTTCGCGCCGGTCGCGCAGGGGCGGGAGGTGCAGCGGCCACTGGCAGAGGCGGGCGTACAGGTCCGCGCGGAAGCGGCCGGTGCGCACCTCGGCCACCAGGTCGCGGTTGGTGGCGGCGACCACGCGGGCGTCCACGGCCACGTCGCGCTGCTCGCCGATGGGGCGGACCCGACGGGTCTCGAGGACGCGCAGGAGCTTCACCTGCAGGGGGGGCGGCATCTCGCCCACCTCGTCGAGCAGGAGCGTGCCGCCGTCGGCCGCCCGGAACAGGCCGAGGCGATCCGACACGGCGCCCGTGAAGGCCCCCTTCTTGTGGCCGAAGAGCTCGCTCTCGAGCACGCCCTCGGAGACGGCCCCGCAGTTGATCGCGATGAACTCGCCGGTGCGCCCGCTCGCCTCGTGCAGGGCGCGCGCGACGACCTCCTTGCCCGTGCCCGTCTCGCCTGTGATGAGGACGCTCTCCCGGTGCTGGGCGACGGCCGCGACCGCGCGGTGTACGGTCGCGATCGCGTCGCTCATGCCCACGACGGTGGCGCCCGATCCGCCCGCCGCGCCCGCGCCCTCCCCGCCCTCGGCGCGGAACACGAAGATGCACCCGCCCATGCGGATGACGTCCCCGTCGGAGAGCGGGGTGGGCTCCTCCGCCTCGATGACCTCGCCGTTGAGGCGCGTCCCGTTGCGGCTCCCGACGTCTTCGAGCATCCACTCGTTCTTGCGCCGGCGGAGCTCGCCGTGGGACCGCGACATCTTGCGGTCGGCGAGCGGGCCGCCGGGGAAGAGGGTGCAGCCGCGGCCCAGGACGTTCCCCCGGGGGCGAAGCTCGGCTCGGCTCTGGGGGCGCGGATCGTCGGAGGAGAAGGCGAGGATCAGCTGCGGACCCTTGGGGGCCGGCGAGTCGAGGGCCGCCAGGGTCCGATCGGTGCCGAGCGGATCGGCGATGGTCGAGTTGCCCGTCTCGTTCGACATGGCCGCATCATCGCAGGGGGAGGCGGACGGGTCGAGCCGTTGCGACGAACGGCGCCCCGCGTACTCTCAAGACCATGCCGACACGCGATCTCGTCTTCTCCAACGGCCGCGGCCAGGTGCTCGCCGGGCGCCTCGATCTGCCCGTCGCCGGCCCGCCCCGCGCCTACGCCCTGTTCGCTCACTGCTTCACGTGCGGGAAGGACCTGCGCGCGGCCCGGCGCCTGGCCGACGAGCTCGGGGCTCACGGGATCGCCACGCTCCGCTTCGACTTCACGGGGCTCGGGCGCAGCGAGGGGGACTTCGGCGAGACGTCCTTCACCACCAACCTCGACGACCTCGTGGCGGCCGCCTCGGCGCTGGAGGACGAGGTGGGTCGGGGCCCGTCGCTCCTGATCGGGCACTCGTTGGGCGGGGCGGCCGTGCTGCACGCCGCGACTCGCATCCCGTCCAGCCGGGCGGTGGCCGTGATCGGGGCGCCCGCGGACCCCGAGCACGTGCGGCGGCTCGTGGTCGGGGAGGAGGCGATCCGTCGCGACGGGGTGGCGGAGGTGTCGATCGGGGGGCGCCCCTTCCGCATCGGCGCCGAGTTCCTGGACTCGCTGGGGGGGCGGGGCATGGACGTCGTCGGGGCGCTGCGGCGGGCCCTGCTCGTGCTCCACAGCCCCACCGACCGGATCGTGGGGATCGAGAACGCGGCGCGGATCTACGGCGCGGCGAAGCACCCCAAGAGCTTCGTGTCCCTGGACGGGGCCGACCACCTGCTGAGCGACGGCCGCGACGCGCGCTTCGCCGCGACGATGATCGCGACCTGGGCCGAGCGCTACATCGACGCCCCCGCCTTCGGCCCCGACGCCGACGGGTACGACGTGGTGGCGGAGATCGGGGGCTCCGGGTTCACCACCGTGCTGGGGGCGGGCGGCCACCCCCTCGTGGCGGACGAGCCCAAGTCCGTCGGCGGCGCCGAGGCGGGTCCCACGCCCTACGACCTGGTGCTCGCGGGGCTGGGGGCCTGCACCGTCATGACGCTGCGCATGTACGCGGACCGCAAGGACTGGCCCCTGACGGCCGCGCGGGTGCGGCTGCGGCAGGGGAAGATCCACGCCGCGGACTGCGCTCACTGCGAGACGAAGTCGGGGAAGATCGACCGCATCGACCGCGAGGTGGAGCTGGTGGGACCCCTGGACGACGAGCAGCGCGCCCGCCTCATGCAGATCGCCGACAAGTGCCCCGTGCACAAGACGCTGCACGCGGAAGTGGACGTGAACTCCACGCTGCGCGGCTGAGGCGGCTGCCGGGCCAGGCGCCAGGCGCGCCATTCCGGACGAAATCCGGAATGCGGTCCGTTGTCGCCGGGGTAGCGGGCGTATTCCGGATTTCGTCCGGAAAACGCGCGGAGGCGCCCTGGACTGATCGTCCCGGCGCCGCTATATCCGAGGTACCGCGAGAAGGACTCTCGCGAACCGGAGCCAGCATGCGACTTCTCTCCAGCGCCGCCCTCGTCTCTTCTCTCCTCCTCGCCGGGGCCTGCACCGGCAGCGCCATCATCGGCGGCGTGGACGGCCCCGGAGGCGCCGCGGACGACGACGACGCGGTCGCGGACGACGACGACGCCGCGGGCGACGACGACGACGCGGTGCAGACCAACCCCTTCGAGGGCGATCAGGAGTTCTTCGTGATGCTGATCGGGAACTTCGGGGAGGGCGAAGAGGCCTTCTGCGAGGGGTTCCTCGAGATGGAGATCGACGCCGAGGGGGCCTTCACCGGCGAAGGCGAGTGCGCCATGAACTGGGGCGGCGGCAACTCCGGCTTCGACTTCGAGGCGTCCGGCGTCGTGGACATGGACGGGGACGTCACCGAGGGCCTGATGCGCACCGCGTTCAGCCGCGGCAACGCCGAGTGGCGCGAGAGCGACCTCGAAGGCAGCGTCGACGAGTCCACCGGCGAGGAAGGGTCCCTCTACTGGGTCGGCGACGTCGAGCTCGGCTGGGGCGATCCGATCGCCTACGAGGGCCTCGCGTTCGTCGAGTAGCCACTCCGGACGCCACGTCCGGGTTCGGCCCCTGAAGCCGCGGTTGTCCGCGGGTTTCCGGACGTTTCGTCCAGCCGCTTCGGTGAATTGCGTCCCGGGGGGTGACTTTCTGTATCAACGTACTACTGTACTGATACATGACGCGGCCGACGCTCCCTCCCGACCTCCTCGACGTGCTGGCAGACCTGCGTGATCCCGCGGACTTGGCCGCGTTCTTCGAGGACCTGCTGACGCCCGCGGAGGTCGCGAACGTCGCGGAGCGCTGGGAGCTGGTGAAGCTGCTGGCCGAGGGGAAGTCCCAGCGGGCGGTCGCCGCCGCGGTGGGCGCGGGCGTGGCGACGGTCACCCGGGGCGCACGCATCCTGAAGTACGGCGCGGGAGGCTTCGCGAAGGCCTTCGACCGCCTCGTGAGCCTCGGTCACCGCGACCCCCGGGGCGACCGATGATCGTGTCGCCGTCGCTCGATCGGTTCCTCGCCCACGACGGTGCCGAGAGCCACGGGGCCATCCACGTCGCGCTGCTGGCGGACGCCGAGACCCCGATCTCCGTGTACCGGAAGCTCGCCGCGGATCGGCCTCGGTCGTTCCTCCTGGAGTCGGTGGGCGGCGGCGAGATCATGGGCCGCTACTCGTTCATCGGGTGCGACGTCGAAGAGACCCTGTCCTTCCGCGACGGCGAGGCCGTCCTGGAGGGCCGCACCACCCGCAGCGTGCGGTTCGACGACCCCCTCGACCTCGTCCGAGAACGCCTGGCGGGCCGGAGTGTGTGGACGCCCGACGCTCTCCCCCGCTTCTTCGGCGGCGCCGTGGGCTTCCTGGGCTTCGACTGCGTGAAGTACTTCGAGGACCTGCCGCTCCCGCCGGGCGAGCCCCACGACCTGCCCGAGGGCGTCCTCCTGTTCACCGACTCGGTGTACGTCTACGACCACTTCAGCCGCCGCCTGCTCCTGATCGTGCAGGCCCCCCTGGGCGGGGACCGTCGCGCCGCCCACGCCGCCGCCGTCGCGCGGTTGGAGGCCGCCGTCCGTCGCCTCGCGGAGACGCGGCTGCCCCCCGAGGACACCTGGCTGCTGAATCAGGGCGCCGTGCGGGATCTGGACGTCGTCCCCAACCGCACCCCCGAGAACATGATGGCGGCGGTGGCCCGAGCCCAGCAGGCGATCGAGGCGGGGGAGGTCTTTCAGGTCGTCGTGTCCCAGCGCTTCACCGTCGAGGCCGACGTCCCCCCCTTCGTCCTCTATCGGGCCCTGCGCGCGCTCAACCCGTCGCCCTACCTGTTCTTCTTCGACTTCGGCGACTTCGCGGTGGTGGGCGCGTCGCCGGAGGTGCTCGTGCGCCTCGAGGGCGACGAGCTCCTGGTCCGACCCATCGCGGGCACCCGTCCCCGGGGCGCGACGCGGGAAGAGGACGAAGCCCACGAGCGGGACCTGCTGACGGACGAGAAGGAGCTCGCCGAGCACCGGATGCTCGTGGATCTCGGCCGCAACGACGTGGGGCGGGTGGCGTCCATCGGCACCGTGCAGGTGGAGCGGCCGCTGCACATCGAGCGGTACAGCCACGTCATGCACATCGTCACGGACGTGCGCGGGCGCCTCCGCGAGGGCCTCGACTGCTTCGACGTCTTCCGCGCTGCGTTCCCCGCCGGGACGGTCTCGGGGGCCCCGAAGATCCGCGCCTGCGAGCTGCTCGCGGAGCTCGAGCCCGACCGGCGCGGCCTGTACGCGGGGGCCGTGGGCTACTTCGGCCACGGCGGCTCCATGGACGTGTGCATCGCCATCCGCACGCTGCTCGTGGAGAACGGCCGCGTGCACATCCAGGCCGGGGCGGGGATCGTCCACGACTCCGTGCCCGAAGGCGAGCACGCCGAGTGCCGCCACAAGGCGAGGGCGGGGCTGGCGGCCGTCTCCTCCGCGCTCGCTCGGGTGCGTCGGGGGGGGGCCGCGTGAGGCTCCTCCTGCTCGACAACTACGACTCCTTCACCCACAACCTCTATCAGATGCTGGGGGAGGCGATGCTCGTGGACGGGGAGCTCGACGGCGAGCTGATCGTGGAGCGGAACGACGCGCTCTCGGTGGCGGAGATCGAGGACGTCGCGCCCACCCACGTCGTGATCTCGCCGGGCCCCGGGCACCCCGCCAATCGCCGCGACTTCGGCGTGTGCGGGGACGTGATCGAGGCCCTGGTCGACACCCCGATCCTGGGCGTGTGCCTGGGGCACCAGGGGATCGTCCACCGGCTCGGCGGGGACGTCGTGCGCGCGCCCACCATCGTCCACGGCAAGACGAGCCCGATCCATCACTGCGAGGACGGATTGTTCGCGGGGCTTCCTCAGGGCGTCGAGGTGATGCGCTACCACTCGTGGATCGCCGACCGGTCTTCGATCCCCGACTGCCTGGAGGTCACCGCGGAGACGCCGGACGGCCTCGTCATGGGGGTCGCGCACCGCGATCGCCCCCTCGTCGGAGTACAGTTCCATCCAGAGAGCATCGGGACGCCACGCGGTCGATCGCTGCTCGAGAGATTTCTGGCGATGGAGGTCTGAGATGGAACGCACCACGAGCCGCCACATGGCCGTCGGCACCGGCAGCAAACGCCTTTCGGACGCGCTCAAGCGCATCGTCGACGGGGAGACGCTCGACCGCTCGGCCGCCCGCGGCGTCATGCACGCCATCCTCAACGCGCGCAGCTCGCCCGCCCAGCTCGCCGGGCTCCTGTCCGCGCTCGCGGTCCGCGGCGTCACCGTGGAGGAGCTCGTCGGGTTCGTGGAGACCATGCGCGCGTCCGCGGAGGGCGCGCCCCTGGGCAGCGGCCTGATGGACACTTGCGGCACCGGCGGCTCGGGCATGCCGACCGTCAACACGTCCACGCTGGTCGCCTTCATCCTCGCCGCGGCGGGCGTGAAGGTCGCGAAGCACGGCAACCGCGCCTCGAGCGGGAAGTGCGGCAGCGCGGACGTGATGGAGGCGCTCGGGATCGGCGTCGAGATGGGTCCGGCCATGGCCGCGAAGGCCCTCCGCGAGACCAACTTCGCGTTCCTCTTCGCGCCCCGGTACCACCCCGCCATGAAGCACGTGATGGCCGTGCGCAAGGAGCTCGGCTTCCGCACCGTCTTCAACCTCCTGGGCCCCCTGTGCAACCCGGCGAACCCGTCCCGTCAGCTGGTGGGCGTGAGCGACCCCGAGGCCGCCCCGCTCATGGCCGCGTGCCTCAACGAGCTCGGCGTCGAGCGCGCGATGGTCGTGCACGGCTACGACGGCTTGGACGAGTTCACGCTGTGCGCCTCCACCGAGATCTTCGAGGTGAAGAACGGCCGCATCGACCGTCGGATCTACGAGCCCGAGATGGCGGGATTGGAGCGCGTACCGTTCGCCGCGATCGAGGGCGGCGACGTCGGTCGAAACCAGGTGCTGTTCTTCGACATCCTGGGCGGCAAGGAGGTCTCCCCGCGGGTGGACTCCGTCCTCCTCAACGCCGGGGCCGGCCTCTACCTGAACGACCTCGCGCCCACGATCCGGGAGGGCGTCGACCTCGCCCGCGCGGTCCTCCGATCCCGCGAGCCCATGAAGCGCTTCCTCGCCTACCGCCGCATCTCCAAGCCCGACGGCGAGCACTGACCGGGAGCCCCTGAATGTCCGCGCTCTCTCTCGATGCCTCCCCCCGGGGCGGGGTGGTCCACGCCATCGCTGCGCGGACCCGAGCGGACGTGGAGCAGCGCCGCGCGGCGGCACCGGAGGCGGACCTTCGCGCCCGGATCGCCGACGCGCCCGCCGTCCGTGACTTCGCGGCGGCCCTGCGGGCGCCGGGACTTCGCCTGATCGCCGAGTTCAAGCCGCGGTCCCCGTCGCGAGGCGCGATCCGACCGGGCGCCACGCCCGAGGCCGTCGCCCGGCACTACCAGCCCTACGCCGCCGCCGTCTCGGTGCTCACGGACGGTCCCCACTTCGGCGGCAGCCACGCGCTCCTGGCGAGGATGCGGGAGGCCATGCATGCGCCCATCCTGAACAAGGACTTCATCCAGACCGAGTACCAGGTCCTCGAGGCCCGGGCCGCGGGGGCGGACGCGCTGCTGCTGATGGCCTCGCTGCTCGACGACGCCGGCCTGCGCCGGCTCCTGGAGGCGACCCGCGCGCTCGGCATGGAGGCGTTGGTGGAGGTCCACGATCGTCCCGAGCTGGACCGGGTCCTCCGCACCGACGCGAAGGTCGTCGGCGTGAACGCGCGGGACCTGCGGACGCTGGCCATCGATCCCTCGGCGGCCGCCGCCCTGCTCGCCGACGTGCCCGCCGATCGGGTCGCCGTGGCCGAGAGCGGGGTCACGACCCGGGCCGACGCCGACGCCCTGCGCGCCGGTCGCGCCGACGCCGTCCTCATCGGGAGCGCGCTCATGGCCGCCCCGGATCCCTCCGACGCCATCAGGGCCCTGGGGTTCGTGCGATGCAGGTGAAGGTCTGCGGCGTGCGGAGCCGGGCGTGCGCGGAGGCGTGCGCAGCGGCGGCAGTGGACTTCGCGGGGTTCAACTTCGTGCGCGGCGCGCGTCGGTCGATCCACGTGGACGAGGCGGTCGAGCTGGCGAAGCACCTGGGCGACACGGTCCCCGTGGGGCTCTTCCAGAACGCCGGGCGCGACGAGGTCGAGGCGATCGCGGGGGCGGCCGGGCTCGGGTGGGTGCAGCTGCACGGGGACGAGTCGCCGGACCTGTGCAAGCGCCTGGGCCGGAGGTTCCGGGTGATCAAGGCGGTCGAGGGGTCCGTCGCGCGGGATCCCGAGCGGCTCGCGGCCTACCGCGGCGTGATCGACCTGCTCCTGGTGGACGGGGCGCGGCCGGGGACGGGCACGCGCTGGGACTGGAGCGCCCTCGCCGAGTGCCGCCGCCTGCTGCCGGGCACGCCGCTGTTCCTCGCGGGCGGGCTGCATCCCTGGAACGTCGCGCGCGCGATCGCGACCGTGAAGCCCGACGGGGTGGACACCGCCAGCGGCGTCGAGCGCGACCGTCGGCAGGCGGCGGACCTGATCGAGGCCTTCGCGATCAACGCGCGGGGCGGCTCCGTCGATCGTCCGCCCCACACCTCGTTCGTCGGAGACCCGAAGTGAAGCGGGACGGACGCTTCGGGCGCTTCGGGGGCTTCTACGTCTCCGAGCTGCTGATCCCCGCGCTCGAGGAGCTCGAGGCGGCGTGGCTCGAGGCCCGGGACGACGACGGGTTCCAGGCGGAGCTCGGGGCGATGCTGCGCGACTACGCGGGGCGGCCGACCCCGCTGTATCGGTCGCCGTCGCTGTCGCGAGCGCTGGGCTGCGCCGTGTACCTGAAGCGCGAAGACCTGCTGCACGGGGGCGCCCACAAGACGAACAACACGCTCGCCCAGGGCCTGCTCGCCAAGCGCATGGGCAAGACCCGGCTCATCGCCGAGACGGGGGCAGGCCAGCACGGCGTCGCGACGGCCCTGATCGGGGCGCTGCTCGGCCTCGACGTGATCGTGTTCATGGGCGCGAAGGACGTCGCCCGACAGCAGCCGAACGTGCGTCGCATGCGGCTGTTCGGCGCCGAGGTGCGGTCGATCGAGGCGGGCAGCCGCAGCCTCAAGGACGCCATCAACGAGACCCTGCGGTACTGGACCGAGTTCAGCCACGAGGCCTTCTACGTGTTCGGGACGGTCGCAGGACCTCACCCGTACCCGTCGATCGTGCGCGACTTCCAGCGGGTGATCGGCGAGGAGATCCGCGCCCAGGTGGACGCCGCCGAGGGGCGCCTCCCCACCGCCGTCATCGCCTGCGTGGGCGGGGGCAGCAACGCCATCGGGGCGTTCGCCGAGTTCGTCGACGACGACGCCTGCGACGGAGTCCGCCTCATCGGCGCCGAGGCGGGCGGTCACGGGATCGACACCGAACAGCACGGCGCGACGCTCACCCTCGGCTCGGCGGGCTGCCTGCACGGCTCGATCAGCTACCTGCTCCAGGACGCCCACGGTCAGGTGCGCGAGGCGGACTCCATCTCCGCGGGCCTCGACTACCCCGGCGTGGGCCCCGAGCACGCCCACCTGCACGAGACCGGCCGCGCGACGTACGAGCCCGTGACCGACGACGAGGCCCTCGACGCGTTCGTGTGGCTCTCGAAGGGGGAGGGGATCATCCCCGCGCTGGAGTCGTCCCACGCGATCGCCCTGGCGCTGCGCTCGAAGGCCGCGTTCGGCCCCGACGACGTGGTGGTCATCAACCTCTCCGGCCGCGGCGACAAGGACCTCGCCCACGCCATGGCCGCGCTCGACGCGCGGGGGGGCTGACCGTGGGGCTCGCGCGCCTGGAGGCGACGTTCGAGGGGCTGCGGGCCCGCGGCGAGGCGGCGTTCGTGCCGTTCCTGGTGGTCGGCGATCCCGACATGGCGGCCACGCTGGAGCTCACCCGGGCCCTCGTCGACGGCGGCGCCGACATCCTCGAGTTCGGCTTCCCCTTCTCGGATCCGCCCGCCGACGGCCCCGTGATCCAGGCCGCCGACCTGCGCGCGCTTCAGGCCGGGACCACGCCGCCCGCCTGCTTCGACCTGCTCGCCACCGTCCGCGCCCGGCACCCGCACCCCATGGTCCTCCTCCTCTACTTCAACCTGCTCCTCCAGTACGACGGCGGCGTCGACGGGTTCTTCGCCCGCGCGGCCGCCTCGGGGGTGGACGCGATCCTGGTCGCGGACGTCCCGTGGGACGAGTCCGAGGAGCTGGTGCAGGCGGGCCGATCGCACGACGTCGGGGTGGTCTTCATCGGGGGCACGTTCAGCTCGGACGCCCGGCTCCGAGCCATCGGGGACGTGGGGACGGGCTACCTGTACGCCGTCGCGCGGGTGGGCACGACGGGGGAGCGCGCGGGGGTCGATCCGGCCCTCGAGGGGACCATCGCTCGGCTCAAGCGTGAGACGCGGCTGCCGGTGATGGTCGGGTTCGGGATCTCGACCCCGGCCCACGCCGCGGCGGTGACGGCGGCGGGGGCCGACGGCGTGATCGTCGGCTCCGCGATCGTGCGACGCATCGAAGAGCACCTGGGAGACCCGGCCCGAGCCGCGGGGGAGATCAAGCGGTTCACGGAGGCCATGAAGAACGCCACACGGCGTCAGGAGTAGTCGGATGTTGATCACCATGAAGAGAAGCGCGACGGCGGACCAGATCCAGCACGTCTGCGACATCATCGAGGCCATGGGCTTCGAGGCCCGACCCATGCCCGGCGGCGTGCGCACCGCCATCGGCGTCGTGGGCAACGAGCGGCCGGTGTCGGAGGCGCCGTTCCGCGGGTTGGAGGGGGTGTCCCGCGTGATCGCGGTGTCCGCGCCGTACAAGCAGGTGAGCCGCGAGTGGCGCCCCAAGCCGACCACGATCGAGCTGAAGAACGGGGTGGTGATCGGCGGCCCGGACGTCGTCGTGATGGGAGGGCCCTGCGCGGTGGAGTCCGAGCAGCAGCTGATGACGGCGGCCAAGGTCGTCGCCGAGGCGGGCGGGGTGGTGCTGCGCGGCGGCGCGTTCAAGCCGCGGACGTCGCCGTACTCGTTTCAGGGCCTGGGCGACCGCGGGCTCGATCTGCTCGCGATGGCGCGCGAGGAGTACGGGCTCGCCATCATCACCGAGGCCGTGGACATCGAGTCCGCGGACCTGGTCGCGGAGAAGGCCGACATCATCCAGATCGGCGCCCGGAACATGCAGAACTACGGGCTGCTCCGGCACATCGCGACGAAGCGAAAGCCCGTCATGCTCAAGCGCGGCATGTCCGCGACGATCAAGGAGTGGCTGCTCGCCGCCGAGTACCTGCTCAGCGGCGGCAACGAGCAGGTGATCCTGTGCGAGCGGGGCATCCGCGGCTTCGACGACGCCACCCGCAACGTCATGGACGTGTCCGCCATCGCCGTCGTGAAGGAGCTCAGCCACCTCCCCGTGATCGCGGATCCCTCCCACGCCACCGGACGTCGCTCCCTGGTCGCGCCGGTGGCCCGGGCCTCGGTGGCGGTGGGCGCGGACGGCGTGATCGTCGAGACGCACCCGATGCCCCACGAGGCGCTGTCGGACGGGCCCCAGGCGCTGTTCCCGAACCAGTTCAAGGACATGGTCGCCTCGCTGGAGGCCATCGCGGCGACGATGAAGCGGCCGCTCGCGGCGCTGGCCTGAGCGCGGGATCCGCTCGACCGTGGCTGCACGATGGGCCTGGCTGCTGCTGCTCCCCGGCTGCGCGGTCGAGGTCGTCGAGCCTCCGGAGGTGTGTACGCCGACCTCGGACGAGGTGCTGTGGGCCGCGGGGTTCGACCGGACCGGGGAGGGCCCGACGAGGGACGTCGCCTTCGTCGCGCCCTGGCTGACCGGGTTCGAGCCGGACGCCCCGTTCGTGACCGGCGGGTCGTTTCACCGCGTCGCGGAGCCGGACGACCTGCTGCCTCTGTTCCTGGTGGACGAGAACTGTCGGCCGCAGGCGGGGTCGGGTCGACGGTCGGCGCGGGACCTCGAGACGGAGGAGAGGATCTCGCTGTACTTCCGGGATGAGCGAGGGCCCACGTGGCGGGTCGCGCGGACGCTCCTCTACTGGGAAGGTCGGGCGGCCGCGCTGGAGTTCGACATCGAGCGGGGGCGGACGGTGGAGACGCCGTCGATGGTTCGGCGAGCTCCGTCGGAGGTGGACGAGGACTGGACGCTCCACATCGAGGACGGCAGCGGGATCGGCTGGATCCGCCTGACGGACCCCGACGGCGTCCTCGTCTACGGCCCCCC
>CAZUHI010000009.1:156728-164098 GCA_964620495.1 uncultured Rickettsiales bacterium
CACGGCGCGACAACCGGACAAAATCCGGAATAGGGCGGGTCGGCAGAGGTTCAGGCCGTGCATTCCGGATTTCGTCCGGAATAGGCGCAGAACCTCAGAGCTGGGCCAGGGCGGCGTCCAGCGTCTCGGGGTCCTCGCCGAGCACCTGCCAGGCCTTGCCGATGACCTCGGCTTCGTTGGGGTGCATCTCGCCGTCGGAGCCGCTGACGGTCACGAAGACGCGCAGCAGGTCGAGCTTCGCGGCGCGGTCCAGGCGGAGGCCCAGCTGCGTGAACGCCGCCTGCACGGCAGCCTCGAACAGGGGCGTGAACCCGCCGGTCGCGTGATCGACGAGTCCGGCCGCCACCATGGCCTCCCGGGGCACGAGCGACCGCAGGGCGGTCATCTCCGACGACTGAAGCTCCCGGTCCGCGGCGATGATCTTCTGCCCGGTGTGGTGCGTGAACGCGAGACGAAGCTGGTCGGTCGTGAAGTCGGTCACGGGGCCTCCGGAAGGCGGGTGTTCGACGATAGCAGCGCTCGCCAGGGGCCCCATGGCGAGGCTACGACGCGGACGACGGGAAGACCCGATCGCGCTACGGCGTGCCGTCCCAGGCCTCGATGTCGCAGCGCTTGAACATCCGCTGGAGGCCGTCGGTGATCTCGTCGAGGGCCGAGCCGTCGATGGAGGTGGCGAAGGGCTCCAGCCGCGCGAGCTCTTCGGTGGTCAGCAGCCCGTCCGCGGCCTCGGGCAGCTCCGCCCAGCGGTCGAGCGACGCGGGAAGCACCGCGAACGGCCCCGACATGATCGCGGCCGTCGTGAGGCCCAGCTCGAAGGTCCTGCGCCCCTCGGGGAGCACCACCGTCACGCGTCCGTCTCGTGGCGGGGACACCTCGACGTCCCACTCCAGCTCATCGCCTCCTCGCCGCGCGATCACGCGCAGGGCGACGGGCCGGCCGGACACCTCGAGGAAGGCCGACGCGGGGTACTCGTCGGGCGCGAGGGTGAAGACGGCCGTGTGCTCGAAGTCGAGGACGTCGTGCGGGTCGACGCTCCGCGACAGCGTCTCGGTCTCCCACGAGAGGCCGTACGGGGCGGAGCC
Source organism: uncultured Rickettsiales bacterium (assembly GCA_964620495.1). Classification (GTDB taxonomy): domain Bacteria; phylum Myxococcota_A; class UBA796; order UBA9615; family UBA9615; genus CAZEKB01. Next base: position 157,811 of record CAZUHI010000009.1, read on the forward strand.
CGGGGAGGCGGCGTAGGTGAGCCCTACGGCCAGGACCTCCAGATCGAGCTCCTCGATGGTGACGGACCACCCGTCGCTCGAGAGGAACGTCTCCGGATCGACGCACTGCTCGCCGTCGGGGTTGCCCGGCGCGATGTGGAGCGTCGTGTCGATCCCGTCGCAGGCGACGAGCAGGAGGAGGGAGGCGGGGAGAACTCGGAGGGTGCGCATGCCCCTCACCCGTCGCAAGCCCCGTGCCGGCGGACTACTCCGGCAGCGCCTCGTCGCCCTCGGTGCGCACCTCGCGCGCCTCGAATGGGGCGCCGAGGCCGCGGGCGGCGAGGTGCTGGGCGAGCAGATCGACGAGCCCGATCGCCGCGGCCGCCTCCACCACCGGGACGGCCCGGATCGCGATGATGGGGTCGTGGCGCCCCTTCAGCTCGAGCGTGCGTCCCTCCCCGGTCGCGAGGTCGACTGAGTCCTGGGGCTGGAAGATCGACGACGTGGGCTTGATCGCGACCCGACCCCACACCGGCGCGCCCGTCGTCAAGCCGCCGAGGATCCCCCCGGCGTGGTTCGTCTTCGGTCGCATCCCGCCCGGCGCCCCGGCGTCCGGCTCGTAGGCGTCGTTGTGCTCGCTGCCCAGCATCGTCGTGGAGTCGAAGCCCGCGCCGAAGGACACCCCCTTCACCGCCGGGATCGCGAAGAACAGGCGCGACAGGTGGGACTCCACGGGCAGCGCCCAGGGCTCGCCGACGCCGACGGGCAACCCCTCGGCGCGGAACTCGACCACCCCGCCGAGCGAGTCCCGGGCCGAGCGCGCCGCGTCCACCAGCTCCGTCCAGGGCTGCACCAGCGCGGTCAGCGCCGTCTTGAACGGGTTGGACTCGGTGTCCGCCATCGCGGCGACGGACGTCGTGTTCGCCTCTCCGCCCAGGTCCGCCACCCGCAGCAGGTGCGCGCCGACGACGACCCCGTGCGCCCGGAGCACCGCCTTCGCGATCGCCCCGCAGGCCACGAGCGCCGCCGTCAGCCGCCCCGAGAAGTGGCCGCCGCCGCGGAAGTCGTTCCAGCCGTCGTAGCGGACGTGCGCCGTCCAGTCCGAGTGCCCCGGCCGTGGCAGGACGCGGACGTCGCCGTAGGCCCGGCTGCGCGCGTCCTCATTCCCGATCTGGATCGTGAGCGGCGCCCCGGTCGCCCGCCCGCGCAGGACCCCGCTGAGGATCGCGAAGCGGTCGGGCTCCTTGCGCGACGTCGTGAACCGCGACTGCCCCGGCCGCCGACGGTCGAGATCCGCCTGGATCGCCGCCTCGTCGATGGGCAGCCCCGGGGGCACCCCGTCGATCACGACGCCGACGCCGACGCCGTGGGACTCGCCGAAGATGTGGAAGCGGAAGAGCCGTCCGAACGTGTTCATGGGGACGCTCCGCCCGCCCGGCCCGCGAGCCGCGCGAGGTCCGCGTGGAAGCCGGGGTAGCTCACGGCCACGCAGTCGGGCTCCGAGATCCGAGAGGTCCCCTCCGCCGCCTCGGCGAGCACCGCCAGCGCCATGTGGATCCGGTGGTCGTCGAACGAGCGCAGCGTGGCCCCCTCGAGCCGCCCCGGCGCCCCGGTGACGACCGCCCCGTCCGCCAACTCCTCCACGCCCGCGCCCATCCGCGTGAGCCCCTGGGCCATCGCCGCGATGCGATCGCACTCCTTGTGGCGCAGCCCCGGCGAGCCGTGCAGCCGCGTGACCCCGGGGAGGGCTGCCGCCATGGCCGCAAGCACGGGGAAGAGGTCCGGCGTGGCCCCCACGTCGATCGGTCCGGGCGACCGCTCCGCGCGCCCGCTCAGCCGCACGCCGTCGTCCGTGGCCTCCACCACCGCCCCGGTCTCCCGGAGGATGCGGACGATCTCACGGTCGCCCTGGCGGCTGTCGAGGCTCACCCCGCGCAGCTCCACCTCGCGACCCAGCAGGGCCGCCGCCACGAGCGGGAAGGCCGCCCCAGACCAGTCCCCCTCGACCGTGAACTCGGACGCCGCCGGTCGCCGCCCGCCCGGCAGGGACACGACCAGTCCCTCGTCCTCTTCCTGCACGCCGAGCCCGAGCCCGAACGCGTCGGCGGCCACGAAGGTGAGGTCCAGGTAGGGCCGCGACGCGACCGGGGGGAGCAGCCGCACCGTCGACCGCCCGGGGGTCTGGGCGAGCGCGAGGATCACCGAGCTCGCGAACTGGGAGCTCAGGCCCCCTCGGAGCGAGACGTCGGCGGCCTCGATCGGGCCCTGGATCGTGAGCGGAGCCCGGGCCGAGTCCGACCCGACGGTGGCGCCGAGGCGCTCGAGCACGCCGAGCAGGGGCCCGTTGGGGCGCGCCCGGAGCGAGTCGTCGCCGGTGAGCACCGTGGGGAACCGAAACCGCGCGGCCTGGCCCGCCAAGAAGCGCAGGGTGGTGCCGGAGTTGCCGCAGTCGAGGGGGCCCGCGGGCGCGACGGCCTCGAACGGCTCGAAACGGACGGCGCCGGCGGGTTCGTCGATCGAGGCGCGCGCCCCCCACGCCTCGAGGGCCGAGAGCGTCGCGCGGTTGTCCGCCCCCAGCCCCGGATTTCGGACCACGCACGGCACGGAGGACAGCGCCCCGAGCAGCAGCGCGCGGTGCGTCAGCGACTTGCTCGGCGGGGCCTGCAGGATGGGCGCGGACATGGCGCGCACGATACAGTGCGGGTCACAGGAGAACCCCCCGCCGGTGTCCGATCCCAGGCCTCCCACCGACTGGTTCGACACGTTCGATACCCGGTCGCTGCACGCCGCCCTGCCCGCGGACCTCACCGTCCAGCGACTGCTGGTGGTGCACAGCCCCTCGCGCGAAGACATCGGTCGCGCCCACATCCTCGACGGCAAGCCCGTCGAGATCGGGCGCACCAGCTCCCGGGAGCCCAAGGCCGGCTTCGCCCTGAAGGACTCGTCCGTGTCGCGCCTGCACGCGATCGTCGAGGCCTCGGGGCCAGGCCACAAGATCCGGGACCTGGGCTCGCGCAACGGGACTCACGTCCAGGGAATCCGCAGCCAGGAGTCGGCCGTGGACGACGGCGCCATCCTCCGCGTCGGCGAGACCGTGCTCATGTTCCAGGTGCTGAAGGTCCGTCGGGACGAGGCGCTGGTCGGCGAGCGGCCGCCGCTGCTGGGCTCCAGCCTCGCCATGGAGCGGGTGCGCGGTCAGATCGACACGCTGGGTCCCGAGAACATCCCGGTGCTGATCCAAGGCGAGTCGGGCGTGGGCAAGGAGGTCGTGGCGTCCGAGCTGCACGCGCGCAGCGGTCGGTCCGGCGCGTTCGTGCCCGTCAACTGCGGCGGTCTGCCCGCGGATCTCGTGGAGAACGAGCTGTTCGGCCACGTGGAGGGCGCGTTCACCGGCGCGGGCAAGCGCGCGAAGGGCCTGTTCGTCTCGGCCGACGGCGGCACGATCTTCCTGGACGAGATCGGCGAGATGCCCCTCGACATGCAGCCGAAGCTGCTCCGGGTGCTCTCCACCGGCGAGGTGCGGCCCGTCGGGTCCACGCAGGCCCGCACGGTGCAGGTGCGGGTGGTCGCGGCGACGAACCGCTCGCTCCAGGATCGCGTGGACGTCGAGGCCTTCCGCGGCGACCTGTACGCCCGGCTCTCCGGCTGGCGCATCGACGTCCCCGCCCTGCGCCACCGCCGCGAGGACATCCTCTCCATCGCCCGCCGCATGCCGGGGCAGGGGCGCGAGCTGCCCATGACCGCGGACGCGGCCGAGGCCCTGCTGCTGTACGACTGGCCCTACAACGTCCGCGAGCTCCTCCAGGTGGTGTCCGCCGCGATCGTGCGGGCGGGGAAGGGGGTCGAGATCGGGCTGATCCACCTCCCCCAGGAGGTCCGGGGTCGCGTGGGGGCCCGGGTCCGTCGCGTCCCCGACCCAGGGACCGTCACGGCCCCGCTCGAGCTGGCGGTGCGCCGCGACGGCACGCCCACCCAGGCGGATCTCGAGCGCGTCCTGTCCAAGTACGCGGGGAACGTGTCCCAGGTCGCGGGGTTCTTCGGCAAGGAGCGGGCGCAGGTCTATCGGTGGATCCGGCGCTACGGAATCGACACCGCCGCGTTCCGCGACGAGTGACCCCCTCGGCCGGCCCGGATCGGGCGCACAGCTGCCCGCCCCCTGGGACGGCGGATTGCATTTCGTGTCCCGTGTGGAGGTCGCCGCAGCGGGCCGCAGCCCGCCCCCTCGCTCGGGGACGACCTCCAGGTGAGCTGTAGCCAGCCAGGAGAGTTCTTGATGCCTGTTCGATTCGACCGCCTCCTCCCCGTCGCGTGCATGCTCGCCCTCGCGGGCTGCCAGACCGGCGTCGACGACGCGCGCTGGGCCACCGGGTCCTCCACCGTCGTCGCGTCCGCCGACTACGCCGTCGTGCACTCGGTGGACACGGAGGGCGGCACGATCGCGTCGTTCGAGGTCGCCACCGGCGTCACCTCGCAGGTCGAGGTCGGCGACCAGCCCGTGCGCGTGGCGCGCCTCGGCGAGACCCTCGTGGCGACGGTCAAGGGCGAGCGCGAGTTCGTGGTCCTGGGCGAGTCCGACGACGGCCTGCAGGTCCTCGACCGGGTCGGCACCGCGGCCGAGCCCTACGGCGTCGTGACGTCCGAAGACGGCACGCGGATCTTCGTGGCCTCGGCCACGGCGGGCGTGGTCCAGGAGTTCGACGGCGAGACCCTCGAGTTCCTCCGCGACTGGCTGGTCCCCGGCGAGCCGCGCTGGCTGGCCCTGCACCCGTCCGGCAACGCGCTCTTCGTGGGCTCGGCGTTCGGCGGTCTGGTGTCGCGCGTGGACCTCGTGGCGGACTCCGTGTCCCGAGTCGAGCTCCCCACCGAGACGGCCCCGCACCTGTCGAACTTCAACGAGATCGACCTGACGTCCCGCGTCACCGGCGACCCCGCCGTCTCCCCCGACGGCAAGGCCCTCGCGGTCCCCATGCTCTTCGTGGACAACACCACGCCGGTGGGCGTGCCCACGCCCGACGGCTTCCCCGCCCCCAGCGGCTACGGCGGCAGCGGCGAGCAGCCCTTCGATACGAGCGTCCCGGGCTCCGGCCCCGGCCGGTTCACCCCGGGCGTCGTCACCCTCGTGCTCGACGACGACGGCCTCGTGCTCCCCGACGACTCGCACACCCTCAACGTCGCCACGAACGACGCGAGCGAGTCGGTCGTCCGCTCCTACGTCTCTTCGGTCACCTACTCGCCCGACGGCGAGACCCTCCTCGTGACCATGGAGGCCTCCAACGTGGTCGTCGCGGTCCCCTCCAAGCCGAACCGCGAGGTCACCGGGCCGTCCCAGCCCGGCCAGGGCATGGCGAGCCCGGGCTCGGGCGAGGACCTCGAGTTCCTCGAGATGGGCGCCGGCAACAGCCTCGAGCAGCGGCCCACGACGCCGATCCTGACGGACGCGGGCCCCCGCGGCGTGGTCTTCCTGTCGGACGACGAGGCCTTCGTACACAACTTCATCGACCGCACCCTCACGTCGCTCGACTTCTCCGCGGTCGACATCGATCGCAACGACCCCGTGGGCGCCACCGCGGCCGTCTCCGTGGTCGAGACCTCGATCGACGCCTACCCGTCGACGCTGCCGACGCAGATCGACGAGGGGCGCCGCTTCTTCTTCTCGGCCAACGACCGGCAGATGTCGGCCGAGGGTTCGGGCGTCTCCTGCTCCACCTGCCACCTCGACGGTCGCAACGACGGGCTCACCTGGCCCCTCGCGGTCGGCGGTCGCCAGACCCCGTCGCTGGCCGGTCGGATCTCCTTGACCGCGCCCGTGACCTGGACGAGCGACGTGCCCAGCGTGGCCCACGAGGTCGAGCTCACGAGCGAAGGCCAGATGGGCGGCTCGGGGCTGAGCGTCGACGAGCAGGCCGCCGTGGCCGCGTTCATCGACTACACGCCCGCCCCCGACGCGCCCCGGCGCGCCCTGGACGACGAGGCCGTCGCGCGCGGCGAAGAGATCTTCAACCGCGAAGAGGTCGGCTGCGGCGAGTGCCACAGCGGCCCGGCCTACACGGACAACGAGCCCTACGCCATGTACGGCCTGGGCGACGTGCGCACCCGCAGCCTCGTGGGCATCTCGGCCTCGGCCCCCTACCTGCACGACGGCTCCGTCCCCGACCTGGGCGCCCTCATCGAGCGCGTCCGCGACGGGTCCATGGGCGACACATCCAGCCTCTCGGCGGCCGAGGCCGCCGACCTCCGCGCCTACCTCGAGTCCCTCTAGATGACCTCGGCGGAGATTCCGCCCGGGTCTTGTTCTCGTGATCGGACAGG
>CAZUHI010000010.1:0-9737 GCA_964620495.1 uncultured Rickettsiales bacterium
GCCACGGACGACGACGACGCCACGGACGACGACGACGCCACGGACGACGACGACGGGGGCGACGACGACGACGCTGCGGGCGAGCAATGCGCCGAACGAGGCACCCGAGGCGTGGGCTTCGACGCGTCGTCGGGCTCCCAGGAGGGCACGGCCCTCGAGGGCGCGATCGGCTGGGACGGGGAGAACGTCACCGTGAGCCCCGACTTCGGTCCGGCGTTCGCCCTCCCCCTGTGGACCAACGGGGTGGACCTCGACGCCCTGTTCGCGGGCGTGGGCGGGCGCGGCAGCCTCACCGTGTGGTCGACGAGCTGGGGGGCGTGGGTCGCCAACGGGGTCATCGTGGTGCAGACCCCCGGGCTCATGGTCGCCGTGGGCTCCGCCTCGGACACGCCGGGGATCGTGGAGACCGACCTCGGGATGTTCTCCGTGAACGCCGAGACCGAGGTGTGCACCGAGCCGCTCTTCGACGTCGACGGCTGCGGTGAAGGCGCCGCCATGCCCCTCTTCTACGGCGACATCGCCACCGGCGAGGGCGCCCGATTGTGGCCCGGGGAGAGCCTCACCGGGCCCGGCCGGAGCATCGAGGTCTACGACGCCTGGCAGGTCTTCGAGGTGCTGTGCGACGACTTCGACTCACCGGGGTACAGCTGGTCGATCCGCCTTCAGGGCGACGTGGACGGGGGCGACACGCCGGGCTGACCCCAGTCGCCGAGGCGCAGCTCCTCCTGATACACGCGGTGGCGCTCGAGGCGCTCGCTCCGCGCCTGCTCCGTCTCCCGCCGCAGGGACGGATCTCCGGGCGGCGTGAGCAGGAACTGGTCGCCCTTGGGACGGTCGTAGCGCTGCTTGCGTCGTCGACTCAGCACCGGGTACAGGGACCACTCCTGCAGGTCGTCGATCGTGTCCGCGTCGGGCACGCCGAGCCGAGCTGGCAGCAGCCACACCTCGCCGTCGGCCCCCGCCCCGTGGGTGGTCAAGGTGTGCGGTCCGCGCGTCAGCTCGACCGTCGCCCCGTCGTCGACCGGCACGCCGTCCAGCGTGATCCGCGCCTCGCCGGAGGCCCGCAGGTGCACCGTGTGGGGGCCCGGATCGAGGAGCTCGAACCTCGCCCGCCCCACCCCGTCGGGGTGCACCGGCGCGCGCCCCCCGCGGACATGCAGGTTGCCCCGCCACGGGACGTAGTTGCTGCGCATCCACCGGCGCTCGACGTCGCCGAAGAACGACGCGCGGCTCAGGTAGTTGCGGACGTAGAACCGAGGCTGGGCGGCCCGGGCGAGGTCGAGGTACATCTCCTCACCGAGGCGAGCCCGGTTCCGCTTGCGGTTGCGTCGCGTGCCGAAGAACGTGGTCTCGGGGTAGCCCGCCACGATCCCCGCCGAGTCCCAGTACGGCACCGGCTCCGGGTACGCCTCGGCGACGTCCCGCAGCAGCCGCAGCTGGTCCCCGTTGTCGGTGTCCAGGTACCGCCCGTACTGGTTCGACGCGTACCAGGCCCCGGCCACCAGGAGAGCCGCGAGGACCCACCCCGGGCGCAGCGCGGGGAGACGCCCGGCGAGGGCGAGCACACCCGCCGCCGCGAGCACCGCCGCGTAGGGCTCGAAGGAGGCGATGAAGTACAGGAAGAAGCCGCGGTGAAAGAACAGCGTGCTGCCGAGGACGAGGAACGCGGCGGCCACGGCGGCCAGGGTGGCCGTGGCGAGCTCCGAGCGCGCCCGCGCGATCCGGCGGGGCACGAGCAGGAGCCCGAGCACGAGCGTGATGTACAGGACGTGCCCGTACCCGGCCGCCTTCCCCCACGCCTTCACGTTCGTGCGCAGCGGTCGGGGATCGTCGAAGGCGTTGGACGCGGCGTGAGCGAGGTTGGTCGCCACCCCGCCGTCGGCCTGCACCGCGGCGAGCCCCGCGTACCAGAGAGCGGCCCCGCCGGCCGCGACCCCGGCCGCCACGACGAGCTTCTTCAGGATCCGCGGGTCCCGCTGCAGCGCCGCGATCACCGCGCACCCGGCGGCGACGGAGGCGGCGTTGTAGATCGACTTCTGCGAGACCAGGCCCGCGGCCGCCAGGAGCAGCCCGGCCCCCACCGCCGCCCGCAGGCTCGGGTCGGGGCGCCAGAGCAGGAGCATGGCGCCGAGGGTCAGGGGCAGGACGTACGTGTCCGTGCGGATCTCGAAGGCGTGGCCCACCCACGACATGGACGACAGGAGCAGGATCACCGCCAGGGGCGCCGCCGCCGGGCCCGCCGCGCGGGCGGCGAGCCGACCGACGAGGAAGAGCCCCGCGACCGAGGCGGCCACCGCGGAGAGCCGGATCGCGAGGACGACGGTCGCCGGGTCGCCGAGGTGCAGGAACGGGGTGAGGGCTAGCCACAGCAGGCCCGGTCGTCCGGGCGCGGAGTAGTCCCCGTGGCCGAAGCTCGTCACGTGCCTCAGGACGTTCGCTTCGTCGCAGTGCAGCGCCCCCACCCACGCGAGCGGGAGCAGGACCGCGGCCCCCAGGACGAGCGTGGCGGGGAACCACCACGTCGGCGTGCGTTCGCCCGACATGGCGGCGAGTGTACGCTCTCGATCCGTGCGCTTCGCCGTCCCCGCCTCCGCCCTCCTCGGCTGCGCCCTCGCCGTGGGCGCGGCCCCAAAGGCCCGCGCCGTCGAGCCGCACCGGTCCTTCCACGATCTGCCGTCGTCGAACGGGTACGGCGCCGTGGTGGTCGACCTCACGCGCGGCCGGGCGCACCACCTTCGAGACCACCTGTTCGCCACCGAGGAGCCCCGCATCGACGCGTCGGGCGCCGAGATCTGGACCGAAGGCGCACCGTCGTTCCCGGAGGTCGTCTCGAGCCGCGACCTCATGTTCGACACCTACTTCGGCGTCTCCATCGACGGCACGGCGCGGTGGCTGCCCTCGGTGCCCGTGGACCTGGACGCCTCGGGGTGGGACGACGGGACCTCGATCGTGCGGATGGTGCGCACCGTCGACGACGTCCGCATCACCACCTGGGTGTGGGCCCCGTGGCTCATCGAGCGGCCCGCCGCCGCGTTCGTCGTGGAGGCCGAGAACCTGGGCGCGACCCCGCGGGAGGTGGAGTTCTTCGCCCTGCAGAACCTGCACCTCGGCGAGGGGCGACCGGGCCCGACGGAGGAGCTCGGCGCCGAGAACGAGACCATCGTGCTGCACGAGGGGGGCGTCGAAGAGCGGGGCTTCGCGGGCGTCGTGGCGACGCGCATCCTGGGGACCGCCAAGGGGCACGCGGTCCACTGGGCGGGCCTCGCGGCCCCGTCCCCGTTCGACATCGTGGAGGGAGGCAGCCCGTCGATCCCCACGACCCCGCCCGGCGAGTACGGACCCCACGAAGACAACGTCGCGTACCACCTGTGGGGGATCGCCGGGCTCTCCTCCGGCGAGACGAGCTCGGCGGGCATGGTCTTCGCCCACGACGGCGACCCGTTCGCCTACGACGACGTGGCGGCCGACCTCCTGAAGTGGGCCTCCGCCGCCGGTCCCGGGGCGGCCTTGGACGCCGAACGCGAGGAGTGGCAGGCGTTCCAGGCCGGTCTGGCCGTGCCCGCGGGCCTCTCGGCGGATGAGGAGCGGCTCTGGCGGCACTCCGCGGTGGTGCTGCGGATGGCCCAGGTGCGGGAGTCGACCACCTTCGTGCGCGAGTGGCTGACCCGCGACGGCGAGCCCCGTCACTCGCGCTTCGGCGAGCCCCCGGGGGACCTCACGCACGCGGGCGCGGGCGCTGTCCTCGCTTCGCTGCCGCCCGGGCAGTGGGGCTACGCCTGGCCGCGCGACTCGGCCTACGCGGTGGTCGGCATGGCGCACGCGGGCATGCACGACGAAGCCCGCGCGGCGCTCGCCTTCCAGCTGCAGGCGGAGACCGACGTCTATCGCGAGTACGCCGAGCTGTCGGCGCTCGACCTCGTCCCCTACTCGGTGTCGCTGTGCCGTCACCACGGCTTCGGCGTCGAGGAGTCCGACACCCTGGGCGACGGCGACTTCAACTTCGAGTTCGACGGCGCCGGGCTGTACCTCTGGGCGCTGTCCGAGTACGTGCGCGTGTCGGGCGACTGGGGGTTCGTGGAGGAGCACTGGGCGACGCTGCGGGACCGCGTGATCGGGTTCCTGCCGCCGCTCATCGAGCCGCGCCCCGAGGGCGGGGGCCTCATCGCCGCAGACTCGTCGATCTGGGAGACGCACTGGCTGGGCAAGGAGCGGCACTGGTCGTACACGTCGATCACCGCCGCCCGGGGCCTCTGCGACGCGGCCGAGCTCGCGGATCACATGGCGGACGTGGACCTCGCGTCCGACCTGCGGGACACGGCGGAGACCCTCCGCACCGGGCTCGCCGAGGCGCTGACGGACCACGCCGGCGCCCTCGCGTCGAACCTCGAGGAGCTGGTCGAGGCGCGGGCCCGGGGCGAGGAGATGGGGTACGCGGACGCGGCCGTGATCGACGCCGTCGCCATGGGCCTCTTCGAGCCGACGTCCACCGTCTCCACGAGCACCCTCGCCCACCTCCAGGCCCGGCTGACCACCGACGAGGGCCCCGGCCTGATCCGGAACGACGACGCGACGGACACCCTGGACCTGTCGCCCTGGGGGAGCGGGTACGACAGCTCGGAGTGGGTGGTGGTGGACCTGCGCACGGCGATCGCGGCCCGGGAGGCGGGCGACACGGAGCGCGCCGACACGTTGCTCGCGTGGGTGCGGGACCAGTCGCTCGCCAACTACCTGGCGATCGGCGAGACCTACGACCCGGTGACGGCCGACTACACCAACAACGCGCCGATGGTGGGGTTCGGCGCGGGCGCTTGGATCGCCGCGCTCGCCCACCGTGAAGGAGCCCCGATCGGCCCCGCGTGCGGCGAATACGGCCCGGAGCCCGGCGGCGGCGACGACGACGACGCGGCCGACGACGACGACGACGACGACGACGACTCCGCACCCCCCGGAGACGACGACGACGACGACGACGGGGAAGACCTGGGCTGCGCCTGCCGCTCGGAGGTCGCGTCCTCGTCCGCCCCGGCCCTCGCTCTCCTGCTCCTCGCCGCGGTTCGGGTCCGTCGCCGGCCGGGCCGGATTTCCGTCATCGACAAGCCCGCCCCTCGCCACTAAGGTCCGCCGCCATGAGCCCCACCAGAATCGTCGTCGCCTCGCTCGCCGCCCTGTTGCTGTCGGCCGGGCCCGGGATCGCCGCCGAGCCCCTGTCGGTCCTGGAGATGTTCTCGGACCCGGGCATGGACCTGATCGCCGAGGACCTCGACGCCGGCCGCATCAGCGAGGCGGAGGCCGCCGCCCAGAACTTCTATCGGCTGCTCCGCCCGGAGGACGGCGACCCCCGCTACAAGCTCGGCGCGTCCACGGGCGAGCCGATCTGCGGCACCCCCTACGTCGCCGCCGTGCACGCCCACTGGGACGACCTCACGCCCACGCAGCGCCACCACGCGGCCGAGACGACGGACCCCCTCTACCGACGCTGGCTCCGCGACGGCGGCATCTCCTGGGAAGAGGGCGACGTGAACGCCGCCCGCGCGGCCCAGCGCGACACATGCTTCGACCCGTCGGACCTGCGCGAGGGCTTCAGCGACTACCAGCACGAGACGCGCTCCGCCGACGGCCGCTTCGAGATCCACTGGAACGAGGGCGGCAACATCAACGAGCAGCGCATCGGGTGGATGAGCGAGTGGTTCGAGACCGCGTTCGACGTGGAGGTGAACCAGCTCGGCTTCTTCGCGCCCCGAAACATCACCAGCAACCAGCTGCTCGTGATCGTCGAGGGCCTCGGCAACGGCGTCTACGGCTACACCGGCCTGGCGGCGTGTCCTTTCGGCGGGGCGATGTCCTACATCGTCATGAACGCCAACTACGTCGACGACCAGGTGAGCCTGCGCCCCACCGCCGCGCACGAGCTGTTCCACGCGATCCAGCAGGTGTACGGCTTCGAGGAGTTCTGGGGCAACGACGGCGGGAACCGCTGGTGGCTCGAGGCGTCGGCCGTCTACGCGGCGTCCGTGACCAACCCGTTCGACGCCAACCGCCACGCCCTGCACGCGGTGCGGTGGGCCACCGAGCACTACAAGTCCATGACCGTGTACGACCAGGCCGGCCACCAGTACGGGATGGTCGTGTGGGCGTTCAGCCTCGCGAACACGCTCGGCGACCCGGTGTGGCACCGGGACTTCTGGGAGATGCTCCGGGACCGCTCGGGGTACGAGCTCCGGGACGAGTTCGACGACTTCCTCCAGGAGCGCGGGAGCTCCTTCGACGAGGAGTACCGCAAGTTCATGCGGGACGCGGCCACGGGGGCGCAGTCCGAGTTCGCCGTCGGCATCCAGCAGGCCGAGGAGTGGATCGACGGTCGGCTCCTGGCGGGCGACCACGACGCCGGGGACTACCCGGTGGAGGAGCGCATCGACGGCGACGCGCGGGTGGAGCGGCCGGAGTACCTGGGCCAGAACTACGTGTTCTTCGACTCCGACGACGTCGACCGCGACAAGGCGGTCATCCTCGAGTTCTGGGGAGACGGCGAGAAGAGCGACACCGCCGTGGAGTGGTTCGTCGAGTTCGTCGCCATCGAGGACGACGAGGTCGTCTCGACGCACTCCATGGAGCTGACGGGGCTGGACGAGAACAGCGAGGGGTTCCCGCGCGAGTGGTACGGCGTGATCCAGCTCGACGAGTTCCGCAGCGCCACCGACGGCGTCCTCATGGGCGTCTCCCCCGTCACGGACTTCGGCGACGGCGGGGCCACCTGGAGCTACGCCGCCACGCTGGTGGACTCCGACCGCGACGCGGGGTGGTCCACGCCCGAGACCGACGACGGAGACGGAGACGGAGACGGAGGCACCGGCTGCACCGACTGCACGGCCTCGGCCGCGTCGTCCTCGGGGGGCCCCGGCGCCCTCGCGCTGCTGCTGGTGTCCGCCCTCGGTGGGCGCCGCCGCCGCCGGTCGGCTATATAGGAAACAGCGCGATCCGACGGCGATGGACGCCGTCACAACCGGTTGAGTTGCTGTTGAAGGTACTCGTTGTTCTCCACGGAATGCCCCCCCAAGCGGGCCGCTCAGCGGTCGGCTCGGGGCAGCGCGCGTTCGCGAACGGCGAAGGGCTCCGCATGCGCGGGCACCACGTCTACTACTGCACCCGCACCGAGGACCTCCCGGCGGCCCTGCGCGAGCAGGCCGAGGAGCGCCGCAACCGGGACCCGGTGCGACTCACGCTCACGGGCGACCAGCCCCCGCCGGGCGACGCCCCCAAGCCGCGGATGCCCCTGGACATGGCGATCGGGGCCTCCCCCGAGGAGGGACGCAGCGACAACCCGCTGAGCTCGATCGACTGGTCGGAGAACTGGGGCCCCGCCGCGTCCTCGGAGTCCACGGCGCTTCGGCGGTCCAGCTGGACCCCGAGCGTCGGGCTCGCACCCACCGGCGGCCCGCCGGGGGCCCCCGGCAACCCGTTCAGCTTCACCGAGACCCACGAGCTCCAGGACGTCGTCGCCAAGGTCGACCCGGACGTGATCCTGGTGGAGGCCCTCGAAGAGGCCCGCCGCCTCCCCGACGGACGGTTCGCCGTGGTCCTCGACGCGTTCGCTCCGCGGGTCCTCGAGCAGCAGTTCCAGGACGGCGCGGACCAGCGTGAGGCGGTGCGGGTGCTCGACGCCCTCCAGCGCGCCGACCACTTCATCTACAGCAACGCCCGGCAGAAGTACTTCCACCTGCCGCTGCTCGCCCTCGCGGGTGTCGACTGCACGCGGGGCGCGGGCGACGTCGTGCCGATCTCGTGTCCGCCCGACCAACCGCCCTTTCAGAAGCCCGGGGACCCGGTGTTCGTGGCGGGGGGCGTCTTCTGGCCGTGGGCCGACATGTCCCAGGGGCTCGGGTCGCTGCTGTCGATCCTGGACGCCAAGGGGGAGGGCCGCATCCAGCTGTACGGCGGCGAGTACGGGCTGCGCTCGGACACGAACAAGTACGCCGATCCGCGCAACACGCTGCCCCGGGATCATGAGCGGCTCGACTTCCGCGGCATGGTCCCCGTGGACCAGCTGTGGGACGACTACCGCAACGCGACGGTCGCCTTCGATCTCATGGCGCCGAACCCGGAGCGGGAGATCAACCTGTCCTTCCGGCAGGTCGACTACCTCCGCTGCGGGCTCCCGATCATCACCGCGCCCCAGCAGGTGATCGCCCCGGACCTGCTCGAGTACGGCGCGGGCTGGACCGTCGCTCCGGGCGACACGAAGGGCCTGCGTCGCCTCGTCGACCGCCTCCTGCAGTACCCCGACGAGATCGCCGAGGCGTCGGCGGCGGCCCAGCGCCTCGCGCGCGAGCGCTACTCCTGGGACGTCACCACGGCGCCGCTGCACGAGTTCGTGAACAACCCCCGCCGTCGCGAGCCGCGGGAGACCATCGTCGCCCGCATCGCCCGTACGCAGGCGGACCTGTGGGACGAACACAAGGCGGCGAAGCGCCTCCGCGACAAGGTCCTCGACCTCCAGGACGAGCTCGAGAAGAAGAGCGACGAGGTGGGCGAGGTCAACGCGCGCATGCGCGAGCTGATCACGTCGGTCGACCGGCTGTCGGGCTCCCTGGAGGAGGTCTCGAGGTTCAAGAGCGACACGCTCCGGTACCTCCACGAGGAGCAGGACGGCACGCTCAAGGACGTCGCCGAGGCCGAGCGGGAGCTCGAACGCCGCGCCCTCGACCTGCGGAAGAAGCAGGACGCGCTCGACAAGGCCCACTCCGAGATCGACAAGCTCAAGGCGTCGCTGGGCGAGCTCCGAACGGACAACGAGGGCATCGAGGCCCGCTTCATCGTCCGCGATCGCGCCGCGTCCGAGCTCGAGGCCGAACGGCGGGAGCTCTCCCGGACCATCAGCGACCTCCGCCGCGAGTCCGCCGACCACAAGCGCGAGGCGATGTCGAAGAGCGCGGCCCTCACGGAGCTCCGCTCTGCGCTGCAGCGGCTCGAAGCGCGCTACGTGGACCGACTGGGCGACGCCGAGGGCTCCGCCCGCGAGCTCCTCAACCAAGCCCAGGAGCGGGTGTCCGAGTCGGTGATCGCGCGCGACCGCGCCACCCAAGACCTCGCCGAGCTCCGCGGGCGGCTGCTGACCGCCGAGGGCGACCTCAAGAAGAAGACCGCCGAGCTGGACGACGTGCAGGACCGGTCCCGCCGGGCCGCCGCCGAGCACGAGACCGTCCTTCACGAGCAGGAAGCGGCCCGGGCCCGCATCGCCGAGCTGCAGGCCGAGCTCACCGGCGCGCGGGCCGAGTCCGAGAAGCGCCGGGCGGAGGTCGAAGCGGCGCGCACGCGCATGCGGCTCCAGGCCAAGGAGGCGCAGACGACCCTCGAGACGACCGAGGCCCGCTGGCTCGAGCGGGTGGAGCGCGCCGAGTCCGAGGCGCGGCAGGTCCTGGCGGAGGCCGTCAAGCGAGCCGGGTCCGCCGAGGCGGCGCGGTCGCTGATCCAGTCGAAGCTGACCGAGGCCCGCGAGCGGCTCGCGATCGCCAGCGGCGAGCTCGAGAAGAAGAGCGTCGAGCTCTCCGAGCAGCAGATCCGGAGCCGCGAAGAGCTCGCTCGCGTCATCTCCGAGCAGTCCGCGGAGGCGGCCCGCGCGGTCGCCAAGCACAACGCCGAGGTCGATCTCCTGCGCTCCGCCCAGAGGACCGAGCTGGGTCGGATTCGAGACGAGCTGACCGCCGAGACCGCACGCGTCGCCGCCCAGAAGACCGACGAGG
>CAZUHI010000010.1:9837-14949 GCA_964620495.1 uncultured Rickettsiales bacterium
TCACGGCCGAGACCGCCCGCGTCGCCGCCCAGAAGACCGACGAGGCCGACCTCCTCAAGGCCTCGCACCGGACGGAGCTCACGCGCGTCCGCGAGGAGCTGACCGCCGAGACCGCACGCGTCGCCGCCCAGAAGACCGACGAAGCCGACGCCCTCGTGGCAGCCCACCGAACCGAGCTGGCGCGAATCCGAGACGAGCTGACCGCCGAGACCGCACGCGTCGCCGCCCAGAAGACCGACGAGGCCGACCTCCTGAAGGCATCGCACCGGACGGAGCTCGCGCGCGTCCGCGAGGAGCTCACGGCCGAGACCGCCCGCGTCGCCGCCCAGAAGACCGACGAGGCCGACCTCCTGAAGGCCTCGCACCGCGACGAGGTCGCCCGCATCCGCGGCGAGCTGACCGCGGAGAACGCTCGGCTGCTCGCGTCCGCGACCCGGCAGCTGGACCTCGCCCAGGCCGAGGCGCGGGCCTTGCTGGTCCGCGCGGACGAGTTCCGAAAGGAGGAGGTGACGGCCCTCACGTCGCGCCACCGCCGCGAGCTCGAGGTTCTCCAGCGCGAGCACCAGGAAGCCCTCGACCGGCTCGTCGCGGCGGCTCGCGAGGACACGGCCCGCGCGCAGCGGGACCACCAGGCGGAGATGGTCGCCCTCGAGAACCTGCGGCGCGAGGAGGCGGGGCGCCTGACGGACGACCACCGCGCCGCCCTCGCCCGCATCGGCGACGACCACCGCTCCCAGCTCGCCCGACTCGAGGAGGACCACCGCGCTCAGCTCGCCCGACTCGACGAAGAGCGCCGCGCCGAGCTCGATCGTGTCGACCAGGAGCGCCGCGCGGAGGCCGTGCGGATCGACGAGGAGCGCCGGGCCGAGGTCGGCCGCCTCAAGGACGCCCAGGCCGCCGACGTCGCCACGATGCAGACGGAGCACCGCGCCGAGGTCACGCGGCTGCAGGCGGAGCACAAGGCAGAGACGACCCGCGTCCAGGGCGAGCACAAGGCCGAGGTGGCGCGGCTCCTGGAGGAGCAGAAGTCCGAGATCACGCGCCTGCAGGAGGAGCACCGCACCGAGGCCGCGCGCGCGCAGAGCGAGCACCGGGCCGAGGTCGCCCGCCTCCAGGACGAGCGGCGAGGCGAGGTCGGGCGGCTGCAGGACGACCGAAAGGACGAGATCGCCCGCATCCAGGAGGAGCGCAAGGCGGAGTTCGTGCGCATCGAGGAGGAGCACCGAAGCGAGCTGGCGCGCATCCTGCGGGAGCACCAGACCGCCATCCAGCGGGTCCAGGAGGGACGGACCGAGGAGCTCGACCTGCTGCGCGAGGAGCACCTCGCCGACGGCGCCCGCCTCAAGACGGCCCACGCGGCGGAGATCGCCCGCATCCAGCGCGAGCACACGGCCGAGATCGCCCGCATCCAGCGCGAGCACGCCTCCGAGACCTCGCGGGTCCAGGAGGACCACAGCGCGCAGGTGGCCCGGGAGCAGGAGGACCGGCGCGAGGAGCTGGCCGTCGCCGTCGCCAACCACCGCAGCGAGATCCAGCGTCTGCTCAAGCAGCAGCGCGCGGAGGTGGAGCGCGCCGAGAAGCGGGCCATCGAGGCCTCGGCGCAGGCGGACGACCTGAACCGCGAGCTCGCCGACGCGACGACCCAGGCGGTGCAGGCCGAAGCCCGCCTGTCCGACGCGATGGGGGACGTGCGAAAGAAGTCCGCCGAGGTGGAGACGCTCCGCAGGCGCCTGTCGGAGGAGCGGGTCCAGGCCCTCGCCGCCCTCGACGCCGCGGAGGAGCGGGCGCTCGGGGACGTCCAGCGCGCCCGCCTGGACGCCGAGGCTCACCTCAGCGCCCTCCGCACCGAGACCGAGACGCGGTTCCAGGCCCTGCAGACGCTGTCCGAGCGGCGGCTCCAGCATCAGCAGGAGGAGGCGACGGCCCGCATCGCGGGCGCTGAGCAGCGCATCCGCGACCTGTCCGTCGAGCGCGCCGACCTGGCCGACAAGCTGGAGCGCGCCGAGTACGACCTGGGCGCCCTTCGGTCGAGCCAGAAGCAGACCACGGGCCTGCTCGAGGCCGCGCAGAACCGTCGCGACGAGCTCCAGCGGGACCTCGAGGCCGCCCTCCGCGCCCACACCGCGGCCAAGGACGAGGCCGCCGCGAAGGTCGCCACGCTGCAGGGCCGCGTCGACGAGCTGGAGTTCGACGTCCAGACCCTGCGCACCGAGGAGGCCGCGAAGGTCGCCGAGCTGGAGGCCGCCTACGCGGCCCGGGACGCCGCCCAGAAGGAGATGGCGACGGTGCACCAGGCGGCCGACCGGCGGGTTCGCCGCGCCGACAAGACCCTCGCCGAGCGCAGCGCGCGCATCGAGGAGCTCGAGTTCGAGGTCGCGAGCGTCCTCAAGGAGGTCGAGAAGAAGTCCGGCGAGCTCGTCGAGCTCCGCAACGAGACCGACAGCCGCATGAAGGCCGTCACGCAGGAGTTCCAGTTCGAGGAGAGCTCCCTCCGCGCGGACCTCCAGAAGAAGTCCACGGAGGTCGACTCCCTGCTCAACCAGCGGAGCTCGCTGCAGCACGAGATGACCGAGCTCGAGTCCGAGCGCATGCGGCTCGACACGACGGTGCGGAAGCTCGACAAGGAGGTCGTGACGCTGCGGGATCAGCTGGCGGCCGCCGCGGCAGGCGCCCTCACGAAGGCCGCGGGCAAGGCCAAGGCGGCCTCGAAGAAGAGGACCGCGGCGAAGAAGGCGGCCACGAAGAAGGCGGCCACGAAGAAGGCGGCCGCGAAGAAGCTCCCGGCGCCCGAAGACAACGGGTCGGGCGACGCGGAGGCGAAGGGGAAGAAGGCCGAGACGAAGGGCGGCGGGGGCATCGGCGCCCGGCTGCTGCGTCGTCTCTAGAGAGGTGAACCGCTTACCTCAGGTCGCCCCGGCGGATTGCGACTCCGTGGAGCGTCGTTGCTCCTCGGTCACGGGCCCCGGCCCGCTCCCTCGTCCCGCCTCGCCCACGAATCCACACTCTCACCGGGACTCCGCTTCGCTAAGCGGATCACCTCTCTAGGAGCTCCGCGCGGCCTCGGCGGACAGGCCCATGCGGGCGGTGTAGTCGGGCCACGCGTCGAGGCGGCCGACCTCTTCGAGGTAGCCGCGCACCTCTTCGGGGCTCATCTTGTAGAAGTTGATGCCGCCGCAGGCCCAGCACTTCGGGATCTCGTCGAAGCGGCCCTGGATGTGCAGCACCCGGTACTTCGTCATCGTCTCGCCGAACCACAGCTCGTCGAACGTGTGGTCCCGCAGGCTGCCGACGCTGATCTCGCCGTCGATGTCCGCGCAGCAGGCCATGAGCTCGCCGTCCCAGCGGATGACGGGCGTCTTCCACAGGCCCGGACACGGCATGCGGTCGTTCTTGACCGGCGCCTGCGCGGCGGCGGCCTCGTTCTTCGAGAGGACCCGCAGCAGCTGCGAGCCCCGCGCGCCCTTCGGCCGACCCTTCGCCATCAGGCCCGCAGATCCGGCTTCGCGAGGCCCGTGTCGCCGAGGTCCAGGTCGGTCACGGTCGCCTCGGGGTCGTCGTGCTCTTCCCAGGCCCGCTCCATCCACAGCTTCAAGTGGATGTGGTCCTTGCTGAAGGGCTCGAGGCCGAACTTCGTGATCGTGTCCTGGTAGATGCGATCCGCCGCGTGCTGCTTCTCGCCGCCGGTGCCGACGCTGAGCCGCTTGACCATGATGTCGTTGTAGCCGACGCCGTTCCTGCCCCGGGCGCAGTACTCGTCCCAGTAGTCCACGAACCTCCGCGCCTCGTGCGCGTTGCCCGCCTGCAGCACGAACTGGAACTCGGCGTTGAGGTTGATCGACGGCAGATCGAGCTCGCCGCGACGCTCGAGGAAGTGGTGGACGTTGTCCATGACGGTGTCGTAGTAGTCCCGCCCCTTCACCACCTTGTAGGTCTCGCGGGTGATCGAATCGAGGCTGAACACCACGAGGACGGGCGTGAGCGGGTGCCGCGAGTAGGCCTCGATCAGCTGCTCCACGCGGTCCGGCGTGAGGAGGATCGCGTTCGTGTCCACGCGGAAGTAGTCCGCTCGGTCGCCGATGTGGTCGAGCGCGTAGCCGACCATGTCGAAGAGCTCGGGGTGCAGGCTCGGGTCCCCCAGCCACTGGAAGATCACGTGGTCGAAGCACACGTCGCTCGCGGCCATCCCGTCGATGATCTTCTTGAAGAGCGCGGTGTCCATGTACCCCTTGAGCAGGTCGCCGTGCAGCGTGGGCCGGAAGCCCTGCTGGGGGTGACACATGGGGCAGGTCAGGTTGCAGAAGTCCGTGGGCTCGATCTGGAGCACGCCGCAGTTGCGGCGCGACGGGGCGGCGTCGGACATCGCGCGGATCATTGCCGCCCCGTCGCCGGACGTCTACCATCGCGACGCGTCGGACTCCGACGTGTTGGAGACTGTCCCCTGCGGCGGAACCTCGGCTTCTCGGTGCTCTTCGGAGTCCTCCTCGCCACCGCTTCGGGGTGCAGTCAAGAGTGCCTCACTCTGTGCAACGTCTGGTTCGACTACCAGCGAGACGTCTGCGGGGAGACCGAGGTGGAAGACGAGCGGGTCGGCTGCATCTCGGACTATCGGTCCGGGCAGGCCACGGAGGCCGAGTCGACCCAATGTGCGGCCCGGGCCGCGGAGATCGAGGCGTTGACCGACGCCTCGTGCTGCGCCGGGGCCGTGTCGACCTGCGACTCGATCGTGGGAGCGGACGACGACGACTCCGCCCCCGGGAGCTGACATGAGCCTGCGCCACGCCGCCCTCGCCCTTCTCGTCGCCCTCCCCTTGCTCGGGACGGGCTGCCTGAACGACTGTCAGCGCCTCTGCAACGAGATGGCCGACTACTGGGACGAGTGCCCGAACATCACCTTCGGCGACTCCGAAGCCGCCGACTGCCGCGAGGCGTTCCGAGACGAAGACCTCTCCGCCCAGTACGACAGCGCCTGCGGGGCGCTCATGCGCAACGCCCAGGACGCGGACGGCAACGTCGTGACGGCCCTGCGCGCCGAGTACACCTGCGAAGACATGGAGGCAGGCCCCGGCGGAGCCTTCGGCGAGTAGCGCTGGTCCCCGACCCGCCTCGCTTCCT
>CAZUHI010000010.1:15049-161667 GCA_964620495.1 uncultured Rickettsiales bacterium
TCCTTCCCGCTCCCGTCAGGGGCGGAAGAGCAACACTTCGAGGTTCGGCGCGGCGTCCGTGATGCCGCCGACGCCGAGGACGTCGCCCGAGCCCAACGTCACCAGCTTCGCGCCGTCGCGCAGGTCGCTCACGCCGCCCGGATCCGGGGCGGGCGCCCAACCTTCACCGGGTCCCGGGACGAACACCTCGCAGCCGGGGACCGGGCCCGCTTCGTTCGCGCCGCCGCACACCACGACCGCGCCGCCCGGCCCGGTGGCCACCGCCGGGTTCCAGCGCGCGACGTTCAGCGCCGGGCCGTCCGACCAGGTGAGGGTCTCGGGGTCGAAGAACGCGGCCGCGTCCAGGGCGACGGTCCCGTCGGACGTGGAGCCCCCGAAGACGATCACCCGCCCGTCGGGCAGCAGCGCCGCGCCGTGCTCGCCCCGAGGCGGCTCGAGGGCGCCCGCGAAGGTGGACGTGTCGTCGCTCGGATCGAACAGCTCGGTGCTCTCCTGATCCCGGAGGCTCCCCCCGGTGACGCCCCGGCCGCCGACGATCAGGACCCGCCCGTCCGCGAGCTTCGTCGCGGTGTGCGCGAACCGGTTCGCGCCCACGTTCGGGCCGAGCGCGTACCCCCCGTCGGGGTCGATCAGCAGGGTGTCCCCCGGGAAGTAGATGCCGAGGCCGCCGTTGTCGTCGAACTGCACGCCCCCGGCGAGGAAGACCCGACCGTCGTCCAGCAGCGTCGTGGTGTGGCGGCCGCGCACGAAGATGTCGTCGAGCTCGTCGTCGAAGTCCGGCTCCACGAGGGCGGTGAGGGAGTCGTCGAGGGGGTCGTAGATCTCCGGCGCGGCGGCCTCGCGGGCCTCCTCCAGCGCGGAGCCGCTGCCCTGGTTGATGAGGACCTGGGCGCCTCCCCGCGGGTCGTAGAGCGGGAGCGTCCCGGTGATCAGGACGCGGCCGTCGGCGAGGGGGACGGCTGCGTGATCCCGCCGCGGCGCGCTCATGGAGGCGACCTCGCGGAAGACGAGCGAGTCGATCGTGCCGTCGGTGTCGAAGCGCAGGATCTTGCGGGTCCCGTCCTCCTCGTCTGCCCCGCGGCCGCCGAAGGACACCGCCCCGCCGCCGGGCAGGGGGGCGATCGCGTGGTGCTGGAGCCCGTCGTCCAAGGCCTCGTGAAGCAGCCCCATCGCGTTTCGACGCGTGAACAGGACGCGGGCGCCGTCGCGCTCCACCTGGGTGTCGGGGCCGATGGCCACGGGCCCCACGCGCCCCTCGCTGACGACGAGGCTGTTGCCCGCGGTCACGGGATCGTCGACGCGCCCCTCGAGGATGAGCCGCACGTCGCCCGGAGGCACCTCGCCGAGGGACCAGGCGCCCGTCGTGGGGTCCGCGGTCACGAAGGTGTAGGCGCGGCCGTCGCCGTAGTCGGTGGTGAGGGCGAGGTGGTCGAGCGAGTCGAGGGCTCCCTGGCCGTCCGCCACCACCACGTCCAGCGCGACGTCGAAGGTCTCGCACCCGAGCAGCACCAAAGGCAGGGCGAGTACGAAGGGGAGGGCGCGCGCCATGGCGGAATCCTATCGCCCCGGGCCCGGCCCTGCCCCGCGTCGGGTGGGGAAACCGCAGGGGTCCGTCCCTGCTAGGATGATGGGCTCCGATCTCCGCCCGCGCGGGCCCTCCTTCACCGGCTCCGCGCGCCCTTTCGAACACGACCCCGAGGACCGCGTTGGAGAGCCAAGACGAGGCCCAGCCGCAGGCCCCTCCGAGCGCAGTCTCCGGCGTGAGGCCGGAGATCTTCGGGAAGTACTACCTCTTGGATCGCATCGCGATCGGGGGCATGGCCGAGGTCTTCCGAGCCAAGACCTTCGGGCACTCGGGGTTCGAGAAGACGCACGTGATCAAGCGCATCCTCGGGCACTACGCCCAGTCGCCCGACTTCGAGGCGATGTTCGTCGACGAGGCGAAGCTCTCGGTGCAGCTCGGTCACCCGAACATCGTCCACATCTACGACTTCGGGAAGATCGAGTCGAACCTCTTCCTCGACATGGAGGCGGTCGACGGCAAGAACCTCAAGCTGATGATGCGTCGGCTCGCCGAGGGCTCCGAGCGGATGCCCGTGAAGGTGGCGGTGTACATCGCTCACGAGATGGCGAAGGGGCTGGCCTACGCCCACCGCAAGAAGGACGTGGCGGGCGCGCCGCTGCAGATCGTGCACCGGGACATCTCCCCGGCGAACATCCTGCTGTCCTATGAAGGCGGCGTGAAGATCGTCGACTTCGGCATCGCCCGCGCGGAGACCACGCAGCCCGAGCCCGACAACGTCATCAAGGGCAAGTTCCAGTACATGTCGCCGGAGCAGGCGGCACGCGAGAAGCTCGACCACCGCAGCGACCTGTTCTCCGCCGGCATCTGCCTGTGGGAGATGTTGACCGGCAACCGGCTCTTCCAGCGCGAGTCGGACGTGGAGACGGTCGAGTCCATCGCGAGCGGTCGCTATCCCCTGCCGAGCTCCTACAACCCCGCCGTGCCCTCGGAGCTGGACCGGGTCGTGCTGCGCGCCTTGGCCCTCGACCGGGAGGAGCGGTACCCCGACGGCGCGACGCTCCAGCGGGATCTGCAGGACTTCCTCCTGCCCGACACTCCCGACCGCATCGCCCCCGTCCTCTCGACCCTCATTCGGGCGCGGTTCGCGGCCGAGATCGCCGATGAGCAGGCCCGCCTCGAGGCCGCCACCGCCCTCGTGTCGGACCTCCACTATGGGGGCGAGCTCGACCTCGAGATGGACGACGACCTCGACGACGAGCCCCCGCCGCCGACGCTCGAGAGCATCCGCCCCGCGATCGATCCGCCCCCCCGCGCCGCGCCGAAGAAGGAGCGACCCCTCCTCTACTTCGGGTTCGCGCTGCTCATCCTGCTCGGGGCGCTGGGGCTCTGGTTCGGCAAGCCGGACGTGCCCACCACGGGGACGCTCCGGGTGAACGTCTCGCCGTCCGAAGCCGCCGCGGGGGCCCAGTTGACGCTCGACGGGGAGACGATCGGCGCCGTCACCGACCACGTCGTGCCGGACGTGCAGCACGTCCTGCGGGTGGTCGCCGACGGGTTCCACAGCAAGGACAAGTCGATCGAGCTCGTCGCCGGCCAGGTCTTCAGCGTCGACATCGAGCTGAGCCCCGTGACCCCCGAGCCCACGCCGGAGCCCACGCCCGAGGCCACCCCGAGGCCCACCCCGCGCCCGAAGATCGCGGCCGCGGCCCCTACGCCCGGCCCGACCCCCGCGCCCGTGGCGAAGCCGGTGATCTCGTTCGAATCGGAGCCCCCCGGGGCCCGGGTGTTCGCCGAGGGCCGGGTCGTGGGGCGCACGCCGTTCCAGTGGGCCGCGCCGGAGCCGGAGACCGCGTACCCGGTGGAGTTCCGACTCCCCGGCCACCACTCGGAGCAGGCCGTGGCCCGCAGCCCCGAGGCCGGCGAGGAGGCGCGCGTGTTCCGCGAGCTCACGGCCAAGGAGACGCCGACCCTCGGGCGACTGAGCGTCACGGCCCTGCCGGGCTGGGCGCGCGTCTACATCGACGGCGAGTTCGTGAAGACGACGCCGCTGTACGAACACGAGCTCAAGCCCGGGAAGTACGACCTCCGGCTCACCAACGAGCGCCTGGGCGTCGACATCGAGGACTCCATCTCGATCGAGGCGGGGACCGTCACCCGAAAGTCCTATCGGCTTGACGAGTAAGGGCAAAGCCCGGCCGGGGAGGTTCCTGGTCCCCCGGCGCAAGCTGTCTTGGCGCTGCCCGCGGGGCTGGACGTCCAAGCCCGAGCACGTCCCCGAGCGGCCCGCGCGGCTGTGGTGTCAGCCACGAGTCCTCGCCGACCTGCAGGGCGCCGCGGCGGCCTTCAGCAAGGGGGTCGCGCGACACGTCGAGGTGTCGGTGCCGGCCACGCCCGGATGGACCCCCGTGGTGGCGGACGCCCTGAGCGGGGCGGGCCCGATCGTCCACCCCCTGACCCGCGCCGGCGAGGACGTCCTTCGCGGCAAGGGCTTCCCCGGAGCCCTCGCCAGGGCCGACTACGGGATCGTCGTGATGAGCGTGCACGACGCCCACCCCCCGAAGGCGACGGAGGCGCTCGCCGAAGCGGTGGAGGCGGGCTCGGTGCTGCCCCTGCCGAAGAAGAAGGGCGAGGACGACGTCGATCCGGCGCCCGCGCCCGCGCGCATCCTCCTGGTGGTGGTGGGGACGGACGCGGCCCTGAAGAAGTGGCGCGACGACCGACCGCGGGTGGCGGCGTGGTTTCACCGGCGGATCCAGGTGGGGTCGGACACCCCCGCGACGCGGGAGCACGCCCGGCTCATCAGCGAGCGGCTCCGTCGGTTCGCGGCCGCCGCGGACCTCGGCAGGCCCCGCGTGTCGGCGCTGGAGCGCCTGATCGAGGACGCCCACGCCGTGGCGCGCCGCGGCCGGCTGCTGGACGACACGACCTTCGCCGAGGACGTGCTGCTGGAGGCCGGACCGAAGGCGGACCGAGACGCCGTCGAGGCTGCCATCGCGCGCATCAAGCATCGCCGCGGGGGGCGGGAGCAGGCCCACCGCGAGCGCTTGGCCAACGGGCGGCTGCGGGTGCGAGCCGACGGGCGTGAGATCGGGGTCGCCAACGGCCTGATGGTGTACTCGAGCGGACGGAGCGCCTACGCCCTGCCGGGGCGGATCTCGGCCCGGGTGGCGGTGGGGCGCGAGGGCGTGATCAACGTCGAGCGCGAGGCGAAGTACAGCGGTCGATCCTTCGACAAGGGCGTCTTCCTG
Organism: uncultured Rickettsiales bacterium; assembly: GCA_964620495.1. Taxonomy (GTDB): domain Bacteria; phylum Myxococcota_A; class UBA796; order UBA9615; family UBA9615; genus CAZEKB01. The sequence goes on from CAZUHI010000010.1 coordinate 19,823, forward strand.
CTCTCGGGGTTCCTGCGCGCCACCTTCGCGCACACGGCCCCGCTGGCGGTGGCGGCGTCCCTCGCCTTCGAGCAGAGCTACGGCCGCATCGACGGCGACTCGGCGACGGTCGCGGAGACGGCGGCCATCCTCTCCGCGCTCTCGGGCGTGCCCTGCCGCCAGGACGTCGCGGTGACGGGGGCGATGACCCAGCGCGGGGAGCTGCTGCCGGTGGGCTCGCTGTCGCTGAAGATCGAGGGGTGGTGGCGCACGTGCCGGGACCTGGGGGCGGGCGACGCGGCCGGGGTGCTCATCCCCGTCGCCAACCTGCCGGACCTGCACCTGTCGGCGGACCTCGTGGCGGAGATCGAGGCCGGGCGCTTCGCGGTGTGGGCCGTCTCCACGATCGAGGAGGCGATCGAGGTGCTGCTGGACCGCCCCGCGGGGGAGCTGCGGGAGGGCAAGTACCGGAGGCCCAGCGTTTACGGACGGGCGGCCATGACGTTGAATCGCATGTCGGCGCGGCTCTATCCGCCGCGACCGAGCCGCAAGGCCGCCGCGAAGGCGCCCGCGAAGGCCGCCGCGAAGGCTGAGGAGACGTCGTGATGCACGCCTGGATCTCCCGCGCTCGCATCTGGGCGATCTTCGTGTGGATGCTGGTGACGGTGCCGCTGTTCATGGTCCCGTGCCTCTTCCTGCTCCCCTGGCGCACGCTGCGGATCCGGGTCGGCAACGCGTACGGGAAGTTCCTGGGCAAGAGCGCCGCGATCCTGCTCGGGACCAAGGTCGTGGTGGATCGGCCCGGGGCGATCGAGGCGCAGAAGCCGGCCATCTACCTGATGAACCACAGCTCGGCGCTCGATATCTTCATCGGCATGTGGCACTGCCCCTGGGGGGGCTGCGGGGTGGCGAAGCGCGAGATGGCGCGGATCCCGCTGTTCGGGCAGCTCTACCGGCTCACGGGCCACCTGCTCATCGATCGCGGCAACCGCGACAAGGCCATCCAGCGCATGAACGACACGACGGCGTTCATGCAGGAGCACGGGATCAGCTGCTGGATCTGGCCCGAGGGGACCCGGTCGCGGTCGGGCAAGCTCGGGCCGTTCAAGAAGGGGTTCGTGCACATGGCGCTGGCGACGCGCCTGCCGATCGTCCCGATCGTGGCCCACAACGCCACCGAGCGGTGGCCGATGGGCCCTTGGCGCATCCATCCCGGCACGCTGCACATCTCGGTCCTGGACCCGATCCCCACCGACGACTGGTCCGCCGACACCATGCAGAAGCACCTGGACGACATGTCCGAGGTCTTCCTGGGCGCCCTGCCCGATCGGTGGCGACCCGACCCGGAGCCCGGCGAGACACTCCCGGACACGGATGGACACTCCCGGACGGACACTCCCGGACAGTCGCCCCCCGCCTGATCCCCGAAGTCCCTGTTTCGACTGGGAAGTTCACGACCCGCCCAAGCCGGCACGCCGCGTGCTCCTTCGTTCTGCGAGCGAGGGACGTTCGACCTCACTCGCACCCGAGCGGTGTGGGGCCGAATGTTCGCTGAGCGGCGCGGGCAATGGTGTTCGCGTCGCCCAGCACCTCTCGTCGGCACGTCCGCCCGCCACCCTTCGTCAGATGTGGATGACCCGGCCGCCCGCGTCGAGGGCCGCTTCCTTGACGACCTCGCTGAGCGTCGGGTGCGCGTGGCAGGTGCGCGCGATGTCCTCGGCGCTGGCCCCGAACTCCATCGCGACGCAGATCTCGCCGATGAGCTCCCCCGCCATGGGACCGACGATGTGCGCGCCGAGGATGCGGTCGGTCTCGGCGTGGGCGAGCAGCTTGACCATGCCCGCGGTGCTCTCCAGCGCCTTGGCGCGGCCGTTGGCGAGGAACGGGAAGCTGCCCACGACGTAGGGGACGCCGCCGTCCTTCAGCTCCTGCTCCGTCTCACCCACCCAGGCGACCTCCGGGTCGGTGTAGATGACGGACGGGATGACGTCGTAGTTCACGTGCCCGGGCTTGCCCGCGATGATCTCCGCGACGGCGACGCCCTCGTCTTCGGCCTTGTGGGCGAGCATCGGACCGCGCACGACGTCGCCGAGCGCGTAGATGCCGTCCGTCGACGTGCGGAAGTGGTCGTCGATCACCACCCGGCCGCGATCGAGCGCGACGCCCGCCGCCTCGCATCCCAGCCCGTCCGTGTTGGGGCGACGCCCCACCGCGACCAGGAGGCGGTCGCACCGGAGGGACCGCTCGGCCCCGTCGTCGTCGTAGAAGACGGTGACCCCGTCCGCGTCCGCCTCGGCGCGCTGCACGGCGACGCCGAACTTGAACTTCAGCTTCTGCTTGCGGAAGGCCCGCATCGCCTGCTTGGAGACGTCCGCGTCCGCCGTCGGGAACACCCGGTCGAGGTACTCGAGGACCGTCACCTGGGCGCCCAGTCGACGCCACACCGACCCCAGCTCGAGGCCGATCACGCCCGCCCCGATGACGGCCAGGTGCTCGGGCACCTCGGGCAGGGCCAGCGCCTGCGCCGACCCGAGGATGCGGTCGTCGTCGCGGGCGATCCCGGGGAGGTCCCTCACCTTGCTCCCGGTGGCGATCACGAACGCGCCCGCCTCCAGGACGAGGTCCGGGACGCCCCCGCCGCCGCCGTCCGCCGCGCTGCGCGGCTCGACCCCCAGCTGCGTCGCCGAACGGAACACGCCGCGGCCTTCGTAGCGGTCGATGCCGTGCTTCTTGAACAGCCCCGCGACACCCCGGGTGAGGCCCTCGACGATCTTGTCCTTTCGCGCGTGCAACGCCCCCAGATCGAGGGACGGCTCCACCACGATGCCGTGCTTGGCGAACTGGTGGCCGGCCTTGTGGAACAGCTCGCTGCTCTCCAGGACGGCCTTGCTGGGGATGCACCCGACGTTGAGGCAGGTCCCCCCGAGCGTCGGCCAGTACTCGACGCACGCGGTCTTCAGCCCCAGCTGCGCGCAGCGGATGGCGCACACGTAGCCGCCGGGCCCGGAGCCCACGACCACCACGTCGTAGCGGGTCGCCACGTCACACCTCCAGGAGGAGCCGGGCGGGATCCTCGATGATTTCCTTGATGGTCACGAGGAAGCGCACGGCTTCGGCGCCGTCGACGATCCGGTGGTCGTAGGAGAGGGCGAGGTACATGATCGGCCGCACCTCGACCGCGCCGTCCACGACCCAGGGCCGCTTCACGATGTTGTGCATCCCCAGGATCGCCGACTGGCTGCCGTTGATGATCGGGGTGCTCAGCATCGAGCCGAAGACGCCGCCGTTCGTGATCGTGAACGTGCCCCCGGAGAGCTGCTCGAGGCTCAGCTTGCCGTCGCGCGCGGCGCCCGCGAGGTTGCGGATCTCCTGCTCGACCTCGGCCAGGCTCAGCCGGTCGGCGTCTCGAACCACGGGCACCACGAGCCCCCGCTTGCTGGAGACGGCCACGCCGATGTCGAAGAAGTCGTTGTAGACGATGTGGTCGCCGTCCACCGCGCCGTTGATGGCCGGGTAGCGCTTCAGCGCCTCCACCGAGGCCTTCAGGAAGAAGCTCATGAAGCCCAGCTTCACCCCGTGCCGATCGACGAACCGCTCCTTGTACCGAGCCCGCAGATCCATCACGGGCTTCATGTCCACCTCGTTGAAGGTGGTGAGCATCGCGGCGTTGTTCTGGACCTCCTTGAGGCGGCGCGCGATCGCCCGACGCAGGCGCGTCATCTTTACGCGGCGGGTGCCGCGACCCTCGCTCGGGGCCTCCGCGGACACCGCGGGCGCTTCCTTCCCGCCCCGCCAGGGGAGCTCGAGGCCGACGGGCGCCACCGCGATCGTCGCCATGCCCGTGCCGAAGCGATCGGGGTCGAGATCGGGGGCCGTGAGGCTCTCGAAGCTCACGCCGGTGGCGGGATCCGAGCTGTCCGCGGCGGCAGGAGCGGCGAGGAAGTCGAGGACGTCGGCCTTCACCAGGCGCCCGTCCTTGCCGGTGGCCGGGATCTGCGAGGCGTCCAACCCGTGCTCGTCCACGAGGCGGCGCACCGCCGGGGACAGCGGATGGTCCGGGGCCCGGGCCGGGGCGGGCGGCGCCGGGGGAGCGGCGGCCGCAGGGGCTGCCTTCGCGGGAGACGCCGCGGCCGTCGCGCCCGCCTCGATGCGCCCGACGATCGCGCCGACGGGCACGTCCTCGCCGTCGCCCACGACGATCTCGCGCAGCACTCCCGCGGCGGGCGCCGGCAGCTCGGCGGTGACCTTCTCGGTCTCCAGCTCCAGCAGGGGCTGGTCCTCGGCCACGGCCTCCCCGACCTGGACGAGCCAGGTGGTGATCGTGCCTTCGGTGATGGACTCCCCGAGTTCGGGGACGACGATGTCGATGAGCATCGGTGCCTCGTTCCGTTCCTGTCAGGCCGACTTCGCGGCGCCCTTGCCGGGGCGCAGCGCGCGCTCGATCAGCGCCGCCTGTTCCTCTTCGTGGAGGTGCTTGCTTCCGGTCGCCGGTGCCGCCGCGCGGGCCCGCCCGGCGTACCCGACGGGGCGGTCGTCCAGGAGCTCGCGCAGGAGCGGCTGGATGTAGGCCCAGGCCCCCATGTTCGCGGGCTCCTCCTGACACCAGTCGATCTCCGCCGCCCCCGCCCAGCGACCCACGACCTCCCGCAGCGCCGCCTCGGGCAGCGGGTAGAGCTGCTCCACGCGGACGAGCGCGATGTCCTCGATCCCGCCCTCCTCGCGGGCGTCGAGCAGGTCGTAGTAGACCTTGCCCGAGCACAGCACCACCCGCCGGACGGACGCCGGATCGATGACGTCGTCGTCGATCACGGGGTCGAACCCGCCCTCGGTGAAGGCGCTCAGCGGCGACAGCACGCGCGGGTGTCGCAGCAGGCTCTTGGGCGTCATGAGCACCAGCGGCTTGCGGAAGTTGCGATGGAGCTGGCTGCGCAGCGCGTGGAAGAGCTGCGCGGGCGTCGTGAGGTTCATGACCCGCCAGTTGTCGTCGCCGCTCAGGTTCAGGAACCGCTCGAGGCGCGCCGAGCTGTGCTCCGGGCCCTGCCCCTCGTAGCCGTGAGGGAGCATCATCACGAGGCCCGAGCAGCGATTCCACTTCGCCTCGCTGCTGCAGACGAACTGGTCGATGATCACCTGCGCGCCGTTGGCGAAGTCACCGAACTGCGCCTCCCAGACGACCAGCGAGTTCGGGCGCACCAGCGTGTACCCGTACTCGAAACCGAGCACCGCGGCCTCGGACAGCGGACTGTCGATCACGTCGAAGGAGCCCTGCCGCTCGCCCAGCTGCCCCAACTGCATGAGCAGGTCCCCGGTGTGCTGGTCGTGCAACACGGCGTGGCGATGGCTGAAGGTGCCTCGTCCCGCGTCCTGGCCGGAGATGCGGACGTCGTACTTCTCCTCGAGGAGCGTGGCGAACGCGAGCGTCTCCCCCAGCGCCCAGTCGAGGGGCACGCCCTCTTCGCCCACGGCGCGGCGCTTCTTGAAGATGCGCTTGAGCTTGTTGTGGGGCGTGAACCCGTCGGGCACCTCGGTGAGCTTGAGGGCGAGCCTGCGCAGGGTCGCCTCGGGCACCTTGGTCGGGCGGTCGACCGCCGAGGGGGCGTAGCTGAGCTGCAGGCCCTTCCAGAGGCCGCCGAAGCCCGCGGCGTCGGGGCGCGCGGCCCGCTCTCGGGCGCGGGTCAGCTCGGCGTCCAGGTGCGATCGGATGGCCCGATTCGCCTCGTCGATGTCCGCCTGGGTGAGCACGCCCTGCTCCAGCGCCCGGCGATGGAAGAGCTCCAGCGGGGTCGGCCGAGCCTTGATGGCCTGCACCATCATCGGGTTGGTGAAGGCGGGCTCGTCGCCCTCGTTGTGCCCGTACTTCCGGTAGCACCACAGGTCGATGACGATGTCCTTGCGGTACTTCTGCCGGTACTCCGCCGCGAGCCGCGCCACGAACGCGACGGCGCCGAGGTCGTCGCTGTTGACGTGCAGGACGGGCGGGAGGATCAGCTTCACCACGTCCGTGCAGTGCTCCGCCGAGCGCGACGACTCGGGCGGCGTGGTGAACCCGATCTGGTTGTTCACGACGATGTGGATCGTGCCGCCCGTGCTGTAGCCCGGCAGCCCGCCCAGCTGGAGCGTCTCGGTGGCGATGCCCTGCCCCGCGAAGGCGGCGTCGCCGTGGATGATGATCGGGACGGCCGCCTTGCCGGTGGCGTCGCCGAAGTGGTCCTGCCTCGCCCGCACCTGACCGACGACCACCGGGGCCACGAACTCGAGGTGCGACGGGTTGAAGGCCAGGTTCACGTGGATGCGCCCGGCCGTCGTCTCCACGTCGGCGGCGTACCCCAGGTGGTACTTCACGTCGCCGCTGCCGAGGTGCTCGGGTCGCTCGAACGCGTCCTCGAACTCCTCGAAGATGTCCGAGTGCGCCTTGCCGAGGATGTTCGCCAGCACGTTGAGTCGGCCGCGGTGGGCCATCCCGATGACGGCCTCCTTGGCCCCGAGCTCCGTCAGGCCCGCGAGCAGCTGGTCCAGGAGCGGGATGATGGCCTCGCCGCCCTCGACGGAGAAGCGCTTGGCCCCGAGGTACTTCGTGTGGATGAACTGCTCGAGCTTGTCCGCCGCGGTCAGCTTCTCGAGCACGCGCAGCGCGGTCTCGCGGGTCAGCGGGATCCGGCTGCCGGACTCCTCGATGTTGTGCTCGACCCAGCGCCGCCGCTCCTCCTCGCGGATGTACATGAACTCGCTGCCCACGCTGGCCGTGTACGTCGCCTTGCAGCGGGCGATGATGTCTCGCAGGGGGGCGATCTTGGGACCCGCGAGGCGGCCGGTGTGGAAGGGGGTGTCGAGGTCCGCGTCGGACAGGCCCCAGTACGCCAGGGAGAGCTCGCGGGGCTCCCGGATCTCGCGCACGCCCAGCGGATCGAGGTCGGCGACGAGGTGGCCGTTGCGGCGGTACGCGGAGATCAGCTGGAGGACCGCCGCCGACTTGCGCGTCTGCTCGGCCTGGTTCGCCACCCGACCGGCCGTCTTGCCCCCGAAGATCGAGCGACGGATCGGCTCCGGGCCCACCACCGCCTCCCGGGACAGGGCGCGCTCGCCCAGCGCCTCGAACACGGACCGCCACTGGGCGCCCACGGACGACGGCGCCTCGAGCCAGTCGGCGTACAGGTCCTCGATGTAGGCGCGGTTGGCGCCGCTGAGGCCGGAAACGAGGGAGCCCAGGGCGCGCTCGATGGCTTGCTCGTCGGGGCTCGCGCCCATCGAATCTCCTCCGGCCGGGAGGGTCGGCCGTAAACGAGCGAGGAGACTACATCGCGGGGGTGGTCGGTCGCAGTCCGTCCATGACGATCGCGATCAAAGCCTCGGCCGTCTGCAGGGGGTCGAAGGTGTGCTCGCCCGTCAGGCTGGCCCACAGCATGCGCTCGACGGCGCCCACCACGGCCAGGGCGGAGACCCGCGGATCGACCGTCCGCAGCAGGCCGTTCTCCCGGGCGACGTCCGTGAGGGTGATCGATCGCCGCGCGACCAGGTCCGACAGCACCCGCACCGGACGTCGGGCCCCCACCGCGGGCGCGCGGGCCTCCTGCAGGTAGAGGCGCACCACGCCCGAGTGCGCGAACAGGAGCGCCCCCAAGGACACTCCCAGGAGCCGATAGCCGGCGACCAGCTCGTCGTGGTCCCGGGCCGCGGACAGCACCTCCTCGGACCGATCCAGGGCCGCTTCGAAGCCTTCCCGCAGGGGCGCGAAGAGCGTCGCCACCAGCTCCTCCTTGTCGCCGAAGTAACGATAGAAGTTGCCCTTGCTGGTGCCCGCCGCGGTGGTGATGCGGTCGACGGTCACCCCCGCGATGCCGTCCTGGAGGAACAGCTCGAGGGCCGCCGACGTCAGCTCCTGCACCCGACGGCGCCGGTTCTGTTCGCGCTTTCCTCCCGGCGGGCCCGGCCGGTGGGACGGCACCCTCGGAAGATCTCCCTTTACAGCGACCATATGGTCACTATATAACACCAAACAGTGACCGGATGGTCATGCTTATCCTCGGAGCCGACCTTGAACCTCGTCCTCGCCGCCCTCTCCATCCCCGCAGGTTTCGTCTTCGCCAACGGCGCGGAGTGGTTCCTGCACAAGTACCAACTGCACGGCCGCGGCACGAAGAAGGGCGGCTTCTGGTCGTTCCACTGGCGGGAGCACCACCGCAACGCGCGCCGGAACGCCCACCACGACCCCGACTACGAGCTGCCGCTGCTGCGCGGGTGGAACGGCCAGACGAAGGAGGCCGCCGGGCTGCTGCTGGGCGCCGTGGTGATGGCCCCCTCGGCCTTGGTGTCCCCGGTCTTCTACGCGACCGTCCTCTTCTGCGCGCTCGAGTACTACGTGAAGCACAAGCGGGCCCACCTGGACGCCGCGTGGGCGCGCGAGCACCTGCCGTGGCACTACGACCACCACATGGGTCCGAATCAGGACGCGAACTGGTGCGTGACCCGGCCGTGGTTCGACCTCCTGCTGGGGACGCGGATCCCGTACGTCGGGACGGAGCGCGAGGCCGCGGACATCGCCCGCGACGCGGAGCGCAAGGCCCGCAAGGAGGCCCGGGCGGTCGCGACGGAGGAACCGTCGGCGGCCCAGGAGCCGGCCGCCGCTACGGCGTGAAGTCGAGGCGTCCGCGGGCCGCGCGGGCGTTCCGCTTCGCCTTCTTCCAGTCGGCCTCGGAGTCGAACGCGTACCGCTTGGCGGCGTGCAGCACCGTCCACCGACGGCCGCTCATGGCGCAGAAGAGCAGCTCGAAGAGGTGCTTGACGTACTCGTCGTGCACGAAGGTCTCGCCCCCGGCCCACCCGGCGTGTCGCGCGTAGACGAGGTCCCGCTCGATCATCTTCTCGTTGACGACCCAGTGGCCGTCCACGACCGCCTTGCTGCCCACGTCCGGGTGGTCCAACCACAGGAAGTCGGGCTGCTTCTGCCAGTCGGACTCGCCCTGGACCGGGCAGTAGGCCTCGGGCTCGCCCGTGGCGGAGCGACGAACCAGGTACTCGAGCGTGGCCGTGCCGAAGCGGGCCTTGAAGCGATAGGACCAGTGCTCCGTCCGCGCCTCCAGGTTCTCGCCCTTCTTGGCCGCGTCGATGCCCGTCACCGCGCCGTTCCAGACCTCCGACTCCTGATCGGTGTCGGCGCAGATGTTCTGGGCGGCGCGCAGGGCCACGTCCAGCAGCGTCTGGAAGGCCTCGGGCTGGTCGCGCTTCATCTCCCGGCTGAGGGTCGTGGTGCCCCCGGGCACGAGGGGCAACGAGTAGGCCTCCGCCGGATCCTCGACGGCCGTCCACTTCCCGTCCTTCCGCTCGTGGGTGTCCAGCGCGCCCACGATCTTCGGCGCGTCGCCCGTCTCGAAGTAGAAGCGATAGATGTGACGCTTCGTCGCGTCGTAGAGGAACGTCCCCAGCAGCTGCCGGGCGGGCGCGTCGGGCCCCAGATCGACGACCAACGTCTCGGTCTTCTGAATCGGGTACCCGCTGTCCGGGTCGATGGAGTCGATCTTGGCGCGCGCCGTGAGCTTCGTGCCCGCGACGTCGATGAGGCTGTAGTCGCCCTCGACGACCTTCAGGTAGGAGGGGTTGTCCGTGAAGGTCACCGCCTCGGCGTCGGGCAGGTACTTGAAGAAGGCGTAGTTGAGGTCCACGGCCTCGCCGTCGCGCTGCACCTCGGTGATCGTGAACGTGTCCCGACGCCCGCGCAGCGGCCAGCGGAAGTGGCGCCCCTGGCCGTGGCCCTGGAACTGCAGCCGGTCGGGCCGCGAGTCGTTGCGCGAGCCCCCGAACAGGTGCTTGCCGAGCATGAGCCGACCGCCGCCGTCGAGCCTCGCGTACAGCGATCCGAGCTCCATCGTGGCGGTGAGCATCTCGAGGATCTGGTCGTTGTCGTAGACCGTCACCTTCCCGGTCTCGGCGCACAGCTCGTGCACCTGCTCGTCGTCCTCGAGCGTGCAGCCCAGGGACTCGACGATCGCCTTGATGTCGCAGTGGCCCGCCCAGCCGATCCAGTCGATCGCGTCCTTCTGGACCCAGCCGTTGCCGTCCCAGTCGAGGCGCACGCCGTCCCGCAGGTGCTCGTCGTCCGGGGCGCGCTTGAAGGTCAGGTCCTCGGCCTCGACGGCGATGCGCACCAGCGCCTCCTCGGGCACCTCCACGGCCTCGAAGTCGGCCTCCAACCGCAGGACGTCGCCCGCGCGGTGGATCCAGGCCCCGGCGTGCGCGTGCTCCGCGGTGGGGTCGATGCGCAGGAGCTCGTACTCGGGCGCCAGCTCGGACGCGGACTCGGGGGTCTCGGAGACGACGTGGCGGGTGTCCCGGTCGACGAGGAAGCCGCCGAGGGACTTCTCGATGTCGCGCTCCTCGATCCCGTGGAACGCGTACTTGTGCCGCATCAGGTGGTCGAGGTGGTTCTGGGCCTGCTCGCGCTGGCGACGGACGCCCTCGCGACGCCCGGGATCGAGCGCCGCCCAGTCCTCGGAGTCCTCGGCGGGCAGCGACTCGAGCATGGTCTCGATGTAGTGCACGAAGGGCGCGTCGTGGCCGAAGGAGTGGTACGTGCCGGTGTTGTAGTCGTCGTAGAGGTTCTGCCCGGAGTAGGCCTCGTCCTCCTTCGACGCGAGCGTGTAGAGGGCCGCGTCGCGATCGTCGCTGCTCATGGGGCCCGAGGCGACCTTCGCGCGGGCCTGCTCGAAGTACGCCGCGACCCGCTGCGCGCGGATGCTGTTGCGGCGGTACCTCACCGACGTGCGGGGGACGCCCTCGTCGTCCAGATCCTGGCCCGCGAGGGCCTTCTGGACCTCCTCGGCGCCGAGGTGCGCGGCGAGCGCGAGCCGGAAGGCGGCGATCGTGGTCGCCTCGCCCAGGGTGGCGGCGGGCGCGGGCATTGCGCCGGGGTTCGGATCGGCGGCGGGCGGCATCTCCCACGACATGCGCGGGTGGCTGCGCTCCTCGCCCTCGGGCGTCGAGAACAGCGTGAGCTTCGCGCGGCCGCCCGGCGTCAGCGTCTGCGACCGCAGCTCCTTGACGCGCGTGCCCTTGAACCAGCCCCTCGAGGGCATGTCCTGGAACGTCCGCCAGGATCCATTCTCGACGACCTTCATCCGTCCCTCCGGGAACGCTGCGCGTTCCTTGGGCGAACCCGGCCCTGGCCTCGCGGCTCGCTCCGGATTCGAGCGTTTGTCGACTCGTCCCCGGCGTCGGAAGCCATCCCCGGGGGCGCGGAGGGTAGCAGGGAAGGTACACTCCGCCGCTCCTTCAGCCCCGGAGCCGACGTGTCCGCGAACATCCCCGACCTGCGCCGGGTAGAGCCGCTCATCACCGCCGAACAGCTGGCCGCGAAGGTCGCCGAGCTGGGCGCCCGGATCACGGCCGACTACGCGGGGCGGGACATCACGCTCGTCGGCATCCTCAAGGGCTCCCTGCCGTTCCTCAGCGACCTCATGCGGGCGATCGACCGGCCCGTGCAGATCGACTTCCTGGAGTGCTCGTCCTACGAGGGGGGCCTGGAGTCGACCGGCGTCGTGCGGTTGGTGAAGGACCTCAGCCACACGATCCGCGGCAAGAACGTGATCATCGTGGAGGACATCGTCGACACCGGGCGCACCCTCGCGTACCTGCTGGAGAACTTCGGCGCCCGCGCGCCCGCGAGCACGGCGATCTGCACGCTCCTGGACAAGCCGTCCGGGCGGCTCGAGGGCGGCGACGTGAAGGTCGACTACGTGGGCTACACCATCCCCAACCACTTCGTGGTCGGCTACGGGCTCGACCTCGCCGGCTACTTCCGCAACCTCCCGTACGTCGGCATCTACACGCCGCCGGAGGACTGAGCCGTGAGCCACCGCGCGATCCACACCGACGGAGCCCCGGCCGCGATCGGCCCCTACAGCCAGGCCGTCGTGAGCGGCGAGCTCGTCTTCACGGCGGGGCAGATCGGGCTCGATCCCGCCACCGGCGCCATGGTCGAGGGCGGCGTGGAGGCCCAGGCGCACCGCGCGCTCACCAACCTCGGGGCGGTCCTCGAGGCCGCGGGCTCCGGCTTCGATCGCGTGGTGAAGACGACCGTCTTCGTGGCCGACATGGCGGACTACAAGGCGGTGAACGCGGTCTACGCGCAGTACTTCCAGGCGCCCTTCCCCGGTCGCTCGGCCGTCCAGGCCGCCGCGCTGCCCGCGGGCGCGCTCGTGGAGATCGAGGCCGTCGCGCGGGTCTGAGCCCTCCGGACGCGACGTCCGGATCGGGCGATGCAAGCCCGGGTTGCACCGGGAATCCCGGACATTCCGTCCGGCCCCGCCTATGGTGACGTCATGCGCCGCGCCCTGTTCTGTGTGATCGCCGCCGCTCTCCTCGTCCCCACGGCCGCGGCCGCCGAGGAGACCTCGCGGGCGACCTTCACCGTCGAGGACAACTGGGTCAGCCGCCTCAGCGACGAAGAGAAGCGCCGCCTCGTCTCCATGGAGCGCGACGAGGAGGGCATCGACGACGAGTTCTCGACCTTCGAGCCCCCCCGGCGCGACGGCGAGCTGCCCGCGACCTTCTCCTGGCGGAACCACCGGGGGGCGGACTGGCTCATGCCCGTGCGCAACCAGCGCCGGTGCGGGTCCTGCGCGGCCTTCGGCATCACGTCCATGCTCGAGGCGCTCGTGAAGATCGAGCTCGACGAGCCGGGCCTGGACATCGACCTGTCCGACTCCCACTGCCTCACCTGCACGGGGGGCGACTGCGACAACGGCATCAGCCTCGGCGACGGCATCGGCACCCTGATCCAGGAGGGCCTGCCCACCGAGGAGTGCTCGCCCTACAACGAGTTCCTCGACGGCACGATCGACCTCACCTACTGCTCCGAGGCGTGCGAGGGCGGCGACAAGGGACGCGTGTACCTGGACGCCGCCGAGCGCGTGCGGGTGGGCGACATGGAGCTCCCCGAGCAGGTCGCGACCATCAAGGAGGCCCTCGCGCGGGCGCCCGTCCTCATCTCGATCGGCGTCTGGAACGACCTCTTCCGCTACGAGGCCGGGGTGTACGTGGCCGCGGACGAGACCGAGGAGGCCCGGGTGGGCATGCACGCGCTGCTGCTCGTGGGCTGGGACGACACGCAGCAGGCCTGGCTGGCGCGCAACTCCTGGGGCGCCGACTGGGGCCTCGACGGCTACCTGTGGCTCGGCTGGGGCACGTCCTGGTCCCACCAGTCCGTGTGGGCGCCGGTGACGTCCAGCCCGCACGCGCTGTACGACATCGATGAGGACGGCGCGGCGAGCGTCGAGGACGGCGGGCGGGACTGCGACGACTTCGACGACGGCGTGGGCCCGGACGTGTCCGAGATCCGCGGCGACGGGATCGACCAGAACTGCGACGGCGTGGACCCCGCGGCCGACGAAGACGGCGGCTCGGGCTGCGCGTACGTCGGCACCGCCGCGCTCCTGCCCTTGTTGCTGCTGCCTCCCGGGCTCATCCGCCGACGCCGAGACTGAGCCGCCGCGCGACGGCGCGCCCCCCGGCCGAGTGATCAAGCAGTGCTAGCGTCCCCGCGATGACCGACGTCCGCTGGGATCTGTCCGCGCTCTACGACGGCTTCGACGATCCCCGGCTGGCGTCGGATCGGGAGCGGGCGCTCGCCTCGGCGAGGGAGTTCGCGACCCGATACCGCGGCCGCGTGGCGGGCCTGGACGCCGACGGCCTGCTCGCCGCCCTGCGCGCCTTCGACGACCTCACGCGCCTGAGCCGTCGCGAGGGCTGGTACGCGTCCCTCCGGTTCGCCGAAGACACCACCGACGACGACGCCCGCGCCGCCCAGACCGCCGCCCAGGCTCACGCCGCGGCGGTGGGGGCCGAGGTCGTCTTCTTCGCGCTGGAGCTCAAGGAGCTGCCCGCGGACCACCTCGACGACCTCGGCGCCGGCGACGCCCTCCGCGGCTACGACCACTACCTGGGCTACCAGCGGGCGTTCGCGGCCTACTCGCTGGACGAGGCGTCCGAGGCGACGATCACCCGCAAGGAGGTCACCGGGAAGAACGCCTGGGTGCAGCTGTACCTCCAGATCACCGGCGGCCTGCGGTTCCCGGTGGACCACGGCGGCGAGGTCCGGGAGCTCACGTCGGGCGAGGTCCACGCGCTGCTCGAGAGCCCCGACCGGAGCCTGCGCGAGGCCGCGTCCAAGGCCCGCGCCGACGGGTACGCGCCTCACGCGGACGTGCTGACCTTCGTGTTCAACACCCTGTTCGAGGACCACCGCAGCGAGATGGAGACTCGCGGGTACGACCGCGTCACCGACTTCACCGTCCTGCACGACGACCTCACCCCGGCCGTGGTCGACGCGGTGATCGACTCGGTGACCCGGCGCGCGGACCTCTCCCATCGCTACCAGGCGCTGCGGGCGAGAGTCTCGGGGCTGGACGACTACGCCTCCTTCGACCGCGCCCTGCCCCTCTTCGGGGACCCGTCGGACATCCCCTGGGAGGAGGCGCGGGACACCGTCCTCGGCGCCTTCGAGGGCTTCTCGCCGCGCTTCGCGGAGGTCGCCCGGGCCTACTTCACCGAGCGTCGCATCGACGCCTTCCCCCGCCCCGGCAAGTCCCCCGGCGCCTTCTGCTCGCCCGGCATGCCCCCGGATCCGCCCTACATCCTCACCAACTTCACGGGCACCACCAGCGACATGTTCACGCTGGCCCACGAGCTGGGCCACGGGGTCCACTTCGCGCTGTCCCTGGAGCAGGCCCCGGTGAACTACTGGACGGGGATGCCCGTCGCCGAGACGGCCTCCATCTTCGCCGAGCTGCTGCTGCACGAGCGCCTCATGGAGGCGGCCGACGACGACCCCGAGGCGCGCGTGCGGCTCCTCGACATGCAGGTCGACTCGGCGATGCGGTCCGCGTGGACCCAGATCACCTTCGTCCAGTGGGAGATCCGAGCCCACCTGCGTCGCGCCGAGGGGGTGGCCACGCGGGACGAGCTCTCCGATCTGTGGACGGAGCGGATGCGCGCCCTCTGGGGCGACGCCGTGCGCATGACCGACGCCGATCGGGAGGCGTGGATGCGCATCCCCCACTTCGTCTTCGCGCGCTTCTACTGCTGGTCCTACGCGTTCGGGAAGCTGCTCACGCTCGCCCTGTACGGCGTGTGGCAGGAGCGCGGCGACGCGTTCGTGGACGACTACCTCGCGCTGCTCCGGGCCGGAGGATCGAGGTCGCCCGCGGCCCTGGTCGCAGGCCTCGGCCTGGACCTCGCGGACCCCGACTTCTGGGCGCGCGGCGTGGCGGTGGTCGAGGCGCAGCTCGACGAGCTCGAAGCGGCGGTCGGCCCTTGAAGCGGTGGGCGGCCCTGCTCGCAGTCCTCGTGGTGACCGGGATCACCGGGGCGGCCCTGCAGGACGTCGAGTTCGACGCCTCCATCGAGGCCTGGTTCCTGGACGACGACCCCGACCTCCTCGCCTACCACCGCTTCCTCGAGCACTTCGACACCGACCAGATGATCCTCGTCGCCTGGGAGGACGAGGACCTGTGGACCGACGAGGGGCTGGTGTTCGTTCGGGACCTGACGGACGCCCTCGCCGGCCTCGACCACGTGCAGTCCGCCACCTCGCTGGCGAGGGCGCGCACCCTGGAGGCGTCCCCGGGCGTCCTCTCCGTGACCCCGCTGGTGGACTGGGACGCGCCGCCCGACCCCGCCGCCCTGCGCGACCGGATCCTGGTCGACGAGCTCTACGTCGGGAAGCTCATCTCTCCCGACGGCCGGGTCCCCGCCGTCGTCCTGTGGGTCGACAACCTCGTCGAGGAGCAGGGCGCGAAGACGGAGCTCGCGCTCGCCGTGAAGGGTGCGTGCGAGCCGTTCGCGGCCCGAAGAGGCGTCGATTTCACCTATGCCGGTCCCACGATCCTCGACGAAGCCTTCTTCGAGTACACCGCCCGGGATCTGAAGACGGTGTTTCCCGCCATGTTGGCGGTGATCGTCGTCGCCATCCTCGCCCTCTTCGGGTCCCCGGCCGCCTTGATCCTCCCCGTGACCGTCGTGGCCCTGGCCTGCATCTGGATCACGGGCGGCTTGGCGCTGTTCGGGGGCCGCATCACGGCCGTGAGCTCGGCGGTGTACCCCCTCGTGCTGGGGGTGGGCATCGCGTCGTCCGTACACATCACCAACCGCTACCTGCTGCTCCGCAAGGAGGGGCTCGTGGCCCGGGAGGCGAGCGACGAAGCGCTGAAGCGGCTGCTCTCGCCCTGCTTCTTCACGGCCGCGACCACCGTCGCCGGCTTGGCCTCGCTCCAGACGGCGACGCTCGGGCCGGTTCGCCAGTTCGGCGTGCAGGCGGCGGCGGGCGTGGCGGCCGCCTTCCTGCTCACCTTCGCCCTGGGCCCCTGGATCCTCCCGCGAATCGGCGGCCGGGCCCTCCGGGAGAGCCGGGCCGCCGGTCGCCTGGACGCCGGCCTGGACGCGGCGGGTCGGTTCGCGCTGGATCGGCCGCGGGTGGTCCTGGCGGTCTCGGCGGTGCTCCTGGTGACGACCCTCGCGGGCCTCGCGCACCTCACGATCGGCAGCAACGTCCTCAACTACTTCCGCGACGACGCCCCCGTGCGCACCGACCTGCTGTTCGTCGACGCCGCCTTGGACGGCACGACGACCCTCGAGATCTTCGTGGAGGGTGCAGGCCCGGACGCCATGAAGGAGCCCGACCTGCTCGCGGGGATGCGGCGCGTGCAGGAGTACATCGGTCCCCTCACGGGCGTCGGCGACACCATCTCGTTGGCCGACTACCTGATGGAGCTCCGGGAGGCCGCGCGGGGCGGCGACCCGGCGGAGCGCCGGCTGCCTGCCAATCGGCGGGAGGCGGCCCAGCTGCTGATGATGCTCGACGACAGCGACGACCTGGAGCGGCTGGTGGACTTCGACTTCCAGCGGGGCCGCATCACGGCGACGGTCAAGATGTCGATCGTCGAGCAGCTGGCGAGCGACGTCCCCGAGATCGAGGCCGCGGTGAAGGGGATGTTCGCGCCCCCCACGAAGGTCTCGCTCACGGGCACGAGCAAGCTGATCCACAACATGCAGACCTACCTGCTGGAGTCGCAGATCCGGTCGCTGTCCCTCGCCTTCGTGACCGTCCTCTTCGCCCTGATGATCGCCCTGCGGAGCGTCCGCCTCGGGCTCTTCTCGATGATCCCCAACGTCCTCCCCATCGGGATGGTGCTCGGGATCATGGGGTGGTCCGGGATCGGCCTCGACCCGGGGACGGTGATGTGCGGGGCCGTCGCCCTCGGCCTCGTGGTGGACGACACCGTCCACTTCCTGCACTACTTCCGCGAGGAGATCAACGCTGGCGCGACCCTCGAAGAGGCCGTGCACCGGACGCTGCGGGCCACGGGGCGGGCGCTGGTGGCGACCACGCTCATCCTCGTCGCCGGGTTCTGGGTTCTGACGACGGCGTCGTTCCGCCCGAACATCTACTTCGGGCTGCTGAGCGGGACGGCGATCGCCATCGCGCTCGTCGCGGATCTCGTCACGCTGCCCGCGGCCCTGGCCGCGATCCGACCGAAGCTGCGCTGACTCAGCCGGCCGAGAGCTTCAGAAGCAAGAGGAGCACGACGACGATCGCGGCGATCGACACCGCGACCACCGCCTCCAGCGCCCGTCGACGAGCGACCCGGCGGCGAGTCCCCCGCTTGCGGATGCTGCTCTTCGACCGCTTCTTCGGGGTCGTCTTCGGCGGCGGCTCCGCGGCGATCTCGAGAGGCGCCTTCGCGGCGACCTCGGGGGGCGCCTTCGCGAGCACGGTCGCCTCGTCGTCCTCCTCGATCTCCGGCTCGGCGGGCCGCGCCGCCAGGGCCGCGAGCGACACCGGCTTGGGCAGCTCGGGGCGCGCCATGGGGTGCGTGACCTCGTCCGGGTCCGTGCCCGGGGGCAGGCGACTGCGGCGCTGGGTGCGCTCGGACCGGATCGTCTCGGCCTCCTCGGCGCCGAGGCGAGAGCGGATCTCCTCGCGATAGGCGGAGGCGGCGATCGGGTGCTTCGCCGCCGCCAGCCCGATCTCGCGCACCAGCTCGCCCGCGTGCGGGATGCGCTCCTCCTTCCGGATCCGCCAGCACCCCTCCAGCAGGGCGATCAGCTCCGGCTCGTCCCGCCGCATGGCGACGAACTCGGCGTCCTCGCGCAGGCGCTTCTCCACCCCCGCGACCCCGCTGAGGATCGCCATGAGCGTGTCCCCGCCGAACATGCACCGGCCCGTCAGCAGCTCGTAGAGCAGGGTCCCGAACGAGAAGATGTCGGCCCGATCGTCGATGTTCTCGCCCTCGATCTGCTCGGGCGCCATGTAGCTGGGCGTGCCCTTGCTCATCCCGGGCATGGTCCGCGGGCCCACGTTCACGTCCGACCGGGCGATGCCGAAGTCCATGACCTTGGCCGTGCCGTCGCGATCGACCATCACGTTCGCGGGCTTGAGGTCCCGGTGCACCAGGCCCACCTCCACCCCGTCCTCCCGCAGCGCGTGGGCGTGCTCCAGGCCCGCCGCGACCTGCCGCGCGACCTCGAGCGCCGCCGCGGTGGAGAGGGGGCCGTCGGCCAGCAGCTCCCCGAGCGTGCGGCCCTCCACCAGCTCCATGGCGATGAAGAGCTGGCCGTCGACGGTGCCGAAGTCGTAGGTCTCGACGATGTTGGGGTGGTGCAGCAGGCCGCCGAGCCGCGCCTCGTTCTCGAGGCTCGCGCGGATCGCGGGCGACGGCACGGTCACGCGGGCGCGGATCACCTTGAGCGCGACGGACTTGCGGAAGCCCCCTTGGCCCTGGAGGACCGCCCGAAAGACGCGGGCCATGCCGCCTTCGCCGAGCAGGCCGCGCAGCTCGTACCTCCCGAACGCGAACGGGAAGTCGGCGGGGGTGAGGGCGTCGGGCGCGAACGCGGTCACATGGGGACTACAGCACGGCGGTGAGGGCCGTGCGATCCGGCGAGCTGATCTGACGCAGAAGAGCGGCGGTCCGGGGCAGGCACTGGTGCGTGAAGAAGCGGAAGTCGTCGACCTTGCCCGCGTAGAACCGGGCCTCGTCGTCGTTCTCGAGGAGCTCGCGGCGGTGCTCGTCGTCCTCGAGATCCACGCCTTCGCCGTCGGCGATCTCGATGAGCTTCGCGTTGCCGATGCGGGCCTGCTGGGAGAGCAGGGTCGCGATGACGACGTCCCCGAACAGCATCAGCACGTCGTACGCGTGCAGCACGGGCAGCTCCCGATCGCCGCCCATCCCGAGGGACTGCAGGTGCATCGCCGCCGAGCCCAGCCGGTCGCGCGCCTTCTCCAGCGCGGTCTTCTCGGCCGCGAACGCGAACTCGCCGAGCCGGCCGAGCTCGCCGTTGATCCAGTTCAGCACCGACATGAACGCCATGCCGCCCTTGATGCGCATCTTGCGGCCCACGAGGTCCAGCGCCTGGATGCCGTTGGTCCCCTCGTAGATGCTGAAGATCTTCGCGTCGCGCACGTACTGCTCGGCCGGGTACTCGCCGATGTAGCCGTACCCCCCGAAGCACTGCAGCGCCCACCGCGTCACCTCGAAGCCCTGGTCGGTGCACCAGGCCTTACAGATCGGGGTGAGCACCTCGATCATGTCGTCGTCGCCGGCGTCCGAGTCGTGCCAGTACGCGAGCGTGAGCGCCAGCGCCCGCATGCCGGAGATGTGGGACCGCTGCCACAGGAGCATGCGACGGACGTCCGCGTGCTCGATGATGGGGACGCGGCGGGCGTCGGCGTCCTTGAAGTCCTTGACGGCGGTGCCCTGAACGCGCTCCTTTGCGTACTGCAGCGCGGACTGGTAGGCCGCCGAGGCGACCGCCAGGCCCTGCACGCCGACGCCGATCCGGGCCTCGTTCATCATCAGGAACATGTGCTGGATGCCCTGGCCCTCTTCGCCCACGATCCAGCCCTTCGCGCCGCCGTGGTCGCCCATGTTCAGGGTGCACGTGGCCGAGCCGTTGATGCCCATCTTGTGCTCGATGCCGGAGCAGTGGACGTCGTTGCGCTCGCCCATCTTCCCGTCCTTGTCGAGGATGAACTTCGGCACCACGAACAGCGACAGGCCCTTGATCCCCGACGGGGCGTCGGGCGTGCGGGCGAGCATCATGTGGATGATGTTCTCGGTGAGGTCCTGCTCCCCGCCGGAGACGAAGATCTTGGTGCCCTCGAGGGTGTAGGAGCCGTCGTCGTTCCGGGTGGCGATCGTCCGCGCGTCGCCGACCGCGGACCCCGCCTGGGGCTCGGTGAGGCACATCGTGCCCGCCCACTCGCCGGTGACGAGCTTGGGGAGCACCTTCTCACGCATCCAGTCGGTGCCGCGCTGGCGCACCAGGTTGGCCGCCGCGGCCGTGAGGCCGGGGTACATGTTCAGGGCCGGCGACGCCCCGATGAACATCTCCACGCACGCGAGCGCGACGCCGTGAGGAAGGCCCTGGCCGCCGTACTCCATCGGGGTGGCGAGGCCGCCCCAGCCCGCTTGGCAGAAGGCGTCGTAGACCGCCTTGTAGCCGTCGGGGGTGGTGACCTCGCCGTCCTTCCACGTGCAGCCCTGGCGGTCGCCGGGGCCGTTCACGGGGTGGATGACCTCCTCCGAGAACTTGGCCGCCTCGGCCAGGACCATGTCGTAGACCTCGAGGTCGTAGTCCGCGTACCGGGGGTCGTCGAGGTCGTGCACCCCGAGCTGCTCGAAGAGCACGAAACGGATGTCACGAAGGTCGACCTTGTAGTCGGTCACGGCCATGGGGATAGCTCCGGCGGGTTGACTGAATGGTCATTCATAGGGGAGCGGTGCCCCTTCCGCAAGCCGCATGGCCGGGTTTCCGCGCGCCGGTCCCGGGGCGGTCGGGCTCAGACCCCCAGGGTCTCCATCAGACGACCCAGCAGGAAGACGACCACCACGATGCCGACGACCGTGAGGATGGTCACCGGCCACGACGTGCGCTGGTTCTCGGGGGCGCGAGCGAGCAGCGGTGGTGCGATCTCGTCCTTGGCCACGCGGCCCGGCAGCAGGGTCTCGACGCCGTCGCCGGCGGGGCCCGGACGATGGGGCACCAGCTCGCTCGCGGCCTCCGCCGCCCGACGCCCGGCGTCTTCCGGGGACCCCTCGCTCCCGAAGGCCTCGTACGCGCGGCTCACCTCGTCCAGCGCGATGAGATCCGCCAGCGCCGACGGGTCCGACGCCAACGCCCTCTGCACCCGCTCGCGGTCGCCCGGGGCCAGAGACTGCTCGTAGTAGGCCGCGAGCTCGTGGTCCTCGATGCCCGCCGGCACCGCGTCGAGCAGCTGGGCGACGAACGCGCGGAGGTCCTTCGGCGCGCGCTCCGGCGCGTCCTCTCCGAGCTCGGCGATGAGCAGCGCCAGGTACTCCGCGGGGGAGGTCTCGGTCCTCGTGTCCTTCATGCCTCGCCTCCCGCGTGCGCCGCGACGCACTCGCGCAGCAGCTCCATCGCCTTGTCGAGGCGATACTTCGTGGTCTGGGGCGACGCCCCGTGCATCCGCCCGACCTCCGTGGTCGTGGGCTTGCGATCGAAGGCCACCTGGCACAGGAGCTTGGTGACCATCATCAGGCGTCGCTTGTCGTCGAGCTCGTTGATGCAGCGGGACAGGGCGCGGATCGCGGCCTCGCCGTCCTGGGCCCGGCCGATCATCTCGACCACGTCCACCCAGCCGCCGTCCGTGCGATCCGGGCCGACGCCCGGCTCGGACTCAGCGACGAACACCGTGTGGTCCCGGCCGCGCACCCAGCCCTTGCAGACGTTGTTCGCGACGGTCGTGAGCCAGGTGGTGACGCGCGCGCGCCCGGGGGTGAACTCGCGGATGGCCCGGAAGTCGTCCCGGCACAGCTTCTCGTAGACGTCCTGGATGCGGTCGTCCGCCTCGTCCGGGCGCCCGAAGCGGCGCATCCAGTAGGCGCAGGTGAACCGGATCGTCCGGTCGTAGTGCCCGAGAAAGGTCGTCCACGCCACCTCCGACTCGGCCCCCGGGGCCGTGAAGAGCGCGAGCACCTCCACGTCGGAGAGCGTCGCCTCTGAAGGATGGAACGCGGACCCCGGCACGACTTGAAAAAACTACTCGAGCCGCTTGAGGATGACCCAGCCGGGCCCGACGCCCACGAGGCCGCTCGTGTCCCCGACCTGCAGGCCGCCCAGCGCCTCGGCGATCTCGGCGCGGAGCTCGCCGGGCTTCACGTACCCCACGTCGCCCGCGCTCTTCGCTTCGGGGCCTTCGCCGAAGGTGCGCGCCAGGACGTCCCAGGAGCGACCGGATCGCAGCGCTGCGAGCACCTCCTCGGCGCGCGAACGGTCGGTGAGGAAGATCTGCGAGAGGTGCACGCCGCCGCTGCCCGCGGCCTTCGCGCGCGCCGCCTTGGCGGACTCGATCGCGCGACGCTCGTTGGCCACGTCCGGGTGGTCCGGGACGGCCCGCTCGATGATCGCGAGCTCCTTCAGCGCGTCGTCGTACCGACGGTCCTGCCGGAGCAGCGCGACCAGCTGCACCCGCGCCCCGATGAACGTCGGGGCGATCTCGAGGGCCTTTCGGAACTTCGCCTCGGCCGCCGAGAAGTCGCCCGCGGCCGCCTGGGCGCCGCCGAACTGCATCCACAGCTGAGGGTCGCGGGGCCGGAGCTTCAGCGCCTTCATGAACCACCCCTCGGCGTCCGCGGGCGAACCCAGACCCATGGAGGCGAGGGCCAGGGCGACCATCACCTCGTGGTCCTCGGGGTCCTCGTTGTGAGCGCGTCGGAGGAGCAGCTCGGCCTCGGTCACGTCGCCCTCGGCGAGGGCCAGGGAGCCCGCGTTGAAGAGCGTGGCCGGGTCCTTCGGGGCGTGCTCCACCGCCTTCTTCAGGGACGCGCGCGCGTCGTCCTTCTGGCCGGCGGAGTACTGCGCGAGGCCCAGGTTCATGTGGGCGGCCGCGAACGTCGGCGCGAGGATCAGGACCTCCTTGTAGTGCTGCACGGCCGTCGCCGGGTCCGACAGCTGGGCGCTCATGGCCTTCTCGTAGGGGGCCCAGGCGGCGAACGGGATCGTGCCGTTCTTCACCTGCTTCACCAGGTCGCGGGAGCCCGACACCGTGCGGTCCCGGGGGTTGATCGCGAGCGCCGCCTCGAAGTGCGCGAGGGCGAGGTCGAAGTTCTGCTGCTTGAACAGGATGTAGGCGTAGTTGACGTGCACCAGGCGTCGACCGGGGGCCTTCTGCACGGCGATGGCGAGCTGGGCCGCGGCGTCCTCCACGCGTCCTTCGATCGCGAGGGCCGCCCCGTAGTTCTGGTAGGCGTGGTGGTCGTCGGGGTCGAGGCGGATCGCCTGCTTCCAGGACGCGGAGGCCGCCTCGAACTCGCCCTGGGCGAGCTGGACGTTCGCGATCTTGTTGTAGACCTCGGCCTGGATCTCCGGCCGACTCGCGGCCAGCGTCGCCGCCTTGTCGAGCTCCGCGAGGGCCTCCCGCAGCTTCCCTTGCACCGCCGCCACGCCGCCCAGCCCCTGGCGCGCCCACACGTG
This sequence comes from uncultured Rickettsiales bacterium, assembly GCA_964620495.1. Lineage (GTDB taxonomy): Bacteria > Myxococcota_A > UBA796 > UBA9615 > UBA9615 > CAZEKB01. The sequence continues at coordinate 43,286 of CAZUHI010000010.1, forward strand.
GCTCGGGTCCTTCGCCAGGGCCTTGTCGAACGCCGCCTTCGCCGCCGTGGGCTCTCCCGACGCGCGCCCGTAGAGGTAGAGCGCGTCGGCCGTCTCGGGGCCCTTCTTGAGGGCCGTCGAGTACTCCTGGAGCACATCCAGCGCGTAGCCCGCGGCCTGCATCAGGTCCTGGTACTCGCGGTGGAGCCGGATGTCGCCGGGCGCGGCCTTCAGCGCCTCGCGGTACTTCTCGAGCGCCATGGACGTGTGTCCCTGCTCGGCGAGCGAGTCGGCCGTGCCGGCCAGCCGCGCCACCTCCGCCGACCGGGCCGCGAGGGCGGGACCGGACAGGGCCGTGGCGAGGACGAGGATCGACAGCAGGAGGCGCATCGGGGACATGGAGAAGCTCGAGGACGCGGGGGGTCTGTGGGCGAAGGCCGCATACCGTATCATTCGTCGTCTTGCCTTCCGCGACGCCTCCCCTCGGGCGCCCACTGGCGCTGCTCCTCGCCGTCCTCCTGGGGGTCGGACCGCTCCCGCTCGGCGTCCGGGTCGCGCAGGCGCAGGACGCGCCCCGGGCCACGATCGCGGTGGTGGGCGTCCACGGCAACGGCAGCCAGGACGACGCGCTCCTGAGGGCCCTGCACCGCGACCTCGTGCTCGGGCTCAGCGACGGCGGCCGCTTCGAGGTCGTCACCGGCGACACCTTGCGCGCCCGCCTCGAGCCCAAGCGGGACGACATCCTCCAGGAGGCCTACCTCGGGCCCGCCCAGCAAGCCTTCGAGGAGGGGCGGGTCCTCTACAACCAGGCCCGCCCCGACGAGGCGATCGAGGCCTTCGATCGCGCGGCCGCCGCCCTGGACGGGAACGAGGAGTTCCTCAAGGACCAGCGCCTGGCCGTGGACATCGCCTTCCATCGCGGGCTCGCCTTCGAGACTCGCGGGAAGCTGAAGGCGGCGAGGGCCGCGTTCGCGGACGTCGTGCGCATGGCCCCGGACCGGGTCCTCGACACGCTCGAGTACCCGCCGTCGACGGTCGATCTCTTCAACGCGGTGCGGGGCGCGGTGCTCCAGGAGGGCGCGGGCTCTCACGGCGTCCAACTGGACGAGGACTCCACCGGCGACGGCGACGCCGCGATCCACCTCGACGGGCGCCTCGTGGGCACCGCGCCCACGACCCTCGAGCGCATCCCGCCCGGCTCCCACGACCTGCTCGTCGAGCGCCCCGGCGGACACCGCTGGTTCGGCGGCATCGACGTGCGCGCGGGCGGCGGCGGCTCCACGAACGTCCTCCTGAAGGCACGCGGCCTCGCGCGTCGCGGAGAGCGCATGCAGAGCGAGCGCAGCGGCACCACCCGTCGGCTCTACCGGGCGATCGCGGAGGCCGCGGCCACCGATCTCGTGGTGCTGGCGGGCTTCGACGAGGCGGGCGACTTTCGCGTGGCGCTGCACTGCCGGGGCGCCAACACCTTCTCCTTGTCGCTGACCGCGAGCCTGGCCGCGTCGCCGGGGGCGCAGGGCGCGTTCGTCCGTCAGCTGGTCGAGCGCATCTCCCTCTACGCCGAGCGCGACGGGCTGATCATCGCCGAGAAGGTGGACGCGAAGGTCCTGCCGCTCCTGCTGGGCGGCAACCCCACGCTGAACGACTACCTGTACGTCGTCCCCCGCGACGACGTGCCCGTGGCCACCACCGTGGGCGGAGGCGAGGTCGAAGAGGAGCGCGCGGGGCCGCCACCGGGGGCGATCGTCGCGATCGTGCTCGGGATCCTGGGCGGCGCGGGGGCGGGCGCGGGCGTCTACCTGGCGACCAACCCGCCGACCGGCCCGGCGGGCACGATCACCGTGAACCTGCCCTGAGGGGCGGCGCTACTTGATCGGGAGCGCCTTGACCTTGCTCCGGCCGTTCTCGGTCACGACCTTGAAGCGCACGTCCTTGACCTTGTAGCGCGCCTTGATCTGCTCGCGCGTCTTCTCGAGCTGGGCGCGCAGGGCAGCCTGGTTGATGGACGTGCCCTCGCCGTTCTGCTTGCGGTGGCTCAGGTAGTCCTTCATCAGGTCGGCGGAGTCCACGGCGTGCCCCGCGGGACGGCCGCCCTTCGACGCCTTGGCGCCCCGGGGGGCCGCGACCTTCTTCGGCGGGGCCTCCTCGGGGAGCTTCTCGCCGCGGGCGAGCGCTCTGATCTCCTCGCGGAGCTGCTGGGGCGACTTCTGGTTCTGGCGACGCTTGAGGCGCTCGGCCTCGCGCTTGTCCGCCATGAACCGATGGCCCTTGTAGGTGCCGTCCTCGATCTGCTTCACGGTGCGGAGCCACAGCAGCGAGAGCGTGTTGAAGCGCGTACGGAGGACCCGGATCTTGTAGACGACGCCGGTGTTCACGGGCGGGTTCTGGGTGATCTCGTGGAACATCCGCTTGAGCTCGCGGTGCTTCTCCATGGGGGGGCGCCGGATGATCCCCATGAAGTACATCTCGAACTCGTTCTTGACCTGCTGCATGAACCGCTGGATGTCGTCGACGACCTCGGCCCAGCGTCGGCTGTCTTTGTCTCTGCGGGCCAAGGGGGACTCCTAGGGGTTCTCGGGCTCCTGCGCCGTCTCGATCGTAGGCGGCCCGGCCGGGTCCGTCCATCGTCTCCGCAAAGCCTCGATGAGGGCGAGGTCCGCGGCCGCGGCCTCCGCGTCCGGGTGCCCGTCGTCGACCTGTTCGAGCTGCGCTGCGGCCACGTCGTAGGCGAACATCGCGTCCTGCTCCTCGGTCGCCCGCAACCCCGCCCGGATCGCGACGACGGCCAGCCCCACCCGCGCTCGACCCCGCTGCCGCGGATCCCCGGTCCGCAGGAGCGCCTCCCAGGCCAACCTCGCCTCACGCTCGCGCCCCAACAGCAGCCGGACCGGAGCGAGGACCTCGGGGACGCCCGCCACCCGCGGCGCCGCTTCGAGGGCGGGCGCCAGGCGGGTGTCGATGCGCGACAGCTCGTCGCGCTGGGGGGCCCCGAGCAGGGAGGAGAGGTCGGCGAGGCCCGGGTCGCCGTCCGACGGAGCGCCGAAGCCGGGCGCGGCGATCCCCGGGAGGTGCACCTCCGAGAAGATGTCCTGAGCCACGATCAGCGCTTGGGTCGCCTCGGCCGCCGCCACCCTCGCGGGCCCCACGACGATCGACCGCCACCCCAGGAAGCCCACGAGCAGCACCACGAGGACGACGGCCAGGCGGCGCACGCGCCCGGGACGACCGCGTCGCTCCGAGACGACCTCGTCCCGGCGCCCGGTCTCCCGACGAAACTCGCGGCGCTCGTCTTCTCGACGATCCCCCTGCCGTCGGTCTTCCTCCTCGATCTCGTCGGACATCGACGGGCACGATACGCGCCGCAGGGACCTGTCGGATAAGCTTCCACCGATGCCGGACGGCGCCACCCCGGAGCTTCTCTCGGACCTCCGCGCCGCCGCGGGGGACGCCGCCGTGAGCGCGACCCCCGCGGACCTCGGCGCCTACGCCCGCGACCTCTGGCCGAAGCTGACCCTGGGATACCGCGAAGGCGTCGCGCCCCGGCGCCCCGCCGCGGTGGTGCGCCCCGCCGACGAACAGGCCGTGCTCCGAACCGTCCGGGCGGCCGTGCGCCACGGCCTGCCGATCGTCGCCTACGGGGCCGGGTCCGGCGTGTGCGGGGGAGCCGCGCCGCTGCACGGCGGGGTCGTCGTCGACCTGAAGCGGCTCGACCATCTCGAAGCGGTGGACGCCGGGTCCATGCAGGTGACCTGCGGGCCGGGGATCATCCTCCAGAACCTCGAGGAGCGCCTCAACGACGCGGGCTGGACGCTGGGCCACTTCCCGTCGTCGATCTTCGCGGCGTCGATCGGGGGGTGCGTGGCGGCCCGAGGCGCGGGCCAGCTGTCGTCGCGCTACGGCAAGATCGAGGACATGGTCACCGGCCTGCGGGTGGTGACCCCGGGCCAGGGGATCGTCGCGACGGGCTCCCTCGAGTCGCGCGCTCGAGGGCTCGACTGGACGCCCCTGTTCGTGGGCTCCGAGGGCACCCTCGGCCTCATCACGGCGATCCGACTCCGGGTCCACCCGCTACCCGGGGCGCTCGTGCTGCGGGGCCTGCGGTTCCCCACGGTCCGGTCGGGCATCGACGGGTTCCGCGAGGTCCTGCAGTCCGGTCTGCGCCCCAGCGTCATGCGGCTCTACGACCCCCTCGACACGTGGATGGCCATGCAGAAGGCCGACGACGCGGGCGGCGCGAGCCCCACTCCGGGCGGCGGGAGGCCCCTTGTCGGAGGAGCCCGTGCGCGTCGGGCGGAGGTCGCGGCGCAGCCCGGCGGGGTCCCGCCGAAGGACTCGGCGACGCCTCGCGTCATGGGCTCGGTCGTCAGCCCCGGGACCTTCACGGACTCGGCGATCAAGGGCGCGTCGCGCGGGCGGTCCCTGTTCAAGCGCGCGTTCGGGCGCAAGGGCGGGCTGCGGGAGGCGGCCAAGGCGACGGTGCTGGGCGGCGTCGCGAACCGGCTCGTGGGCGATCAGCTCAAGCACCTGCTGAAGCCCGAGAACATGCCCGTGGACAAGCTGCTGACGAACCCGTCGCTGCTCAACCGGTCGATCAACATGCTGCCCGAGCGGTGCCTGGCGATCTTCGGCGCCGAAGGAGACCCGGCCGTCGCGAGCGAGATGGTCGAGGCGATCGTCGCCGCGGGGGGCCGACTGGGGGCCATCGACCTGGGCGCCGGCCCCGGCGAGCAGTGGTTCCGCACGCGCTACCACGTCTCCTTCAAGATGCCGAAGCTCCTCATCGGCGGGGGCTTCGCGGACACGTTCGAGACGGCCGCGCCGTGGTCGCGCGTGGAGCCGCTCTACGACGCCGTGCGCAAGGCGGTGTCTCCCCACGTGCTCGTGATGGCCCACATGAGCCACGCGTATCACGAGGGCTGCTCGATCTACTTCACCTTCGTGGGCTACGGCCGCACCCCCGCGGAGGCCGATCGGCGCTACGAATCCACGTGGAACGCCGCCATGGACGCCGCCCTCTCGGTGGGCGCGACCCTCACTCACCACCACGGGGTCGGGGCGCTCAAGCGCGACTTCATGGACCGGGAGCACGGCGCCGCCCGGATGCTCTTCGAGGCCGCCCGCGCCGCCGTGGACGAGGACCGCGTCCTCAACATCGGCAAGCTGTTCCCGGACGCGGTGCCCCCGTCCACCGGCCGGGACGAGGCGCCGGATCCGAAGGCCCTGATCATCCCCGACTACGAGGACGGCGTGGCCGTCGCCGGGGCGGGCTGGCGGGGAGTGGACCTGCTCGCCGAGCTGGAGCTGCGGGGCCACTTCGTCCCGCCCCTGGGTCGCGAGTTCCTCGAGTCGACGGTGGAGGAGTGGCTGCGCTCGGGGGCGGTCGCGGCCCACCACGCGGTGCACGGCGCGTGGGAGCACCCCGTCCTCGCGGTCGAGGGCCTGCTGCCCGACGGGCGGCTGTGGCGGAGCGGACGCCTCCCGCGATCGGCAGCGGGCCCCTCCTACCTGCCCTTCGGCCTGGGCGACGCCGACGGGGCCCTGCCGGTGACCCCCACCCTGGTCACCCTGCGCTCCCTGTCCTCGCCGCTGATCCGCATGGTCGGCTTCGTCTTCGACCACATGGACACGGCCGTCACGGCCCTGCGGGAGGCGCTCCGAGGCGCCCCGCCGCCCCACGACGGCATGGTCTTCGCGGGGACCGAGCCCGGCGGGTTCCGAACCGTCGTCCAGGACGCGAAGATCGGCCGCGACGGGGGGGTGGTGTTCCTGGCGTTCGTGGACCCGGACGGCTTCCCGTCGGGCACCCAGCAGGTGGTGGATCGACTGGTCGCCGCGGGGGGCCGCCCCACGACGGATCAGGAGGCGCTCGACTGGTACGAAGACCAGTGGGGCTGCGCGCATCGCGAGGGCGCCGGGGTCCTCGACGCGACGGGGCCGATGCCCCGCGACGACGAGATCGGTCGCGGCGCGGCGACGGTGGGATGGGGCAAGGCCCTCCAGCTGCTCCGGGCGGTGGAGACCCTCACCGGCGGCAAGACCCGGGCGTTCGGGTGGATCGACGCGCCGCGCGAGACCGGCTGCACCGTCCGCTGGAGGTTCACGTCGACCCGCCCGGGCGACGGCGCCTACACGCTGCTGCACCACCAGGTGCGGGAGTCGATCCGGAGCTTCGGAGCCCGCGAGATCGCGCTGACCTTCCGCTCCGAAGAGGGGATCCCCGAAGAGGCCTTCGGAGGGCGGGGCACCCCCCTCGCCGACGACGCCGGCACCACCGCGAGCGAACGCCTCACCGCGGCCGTGGCGACGGCCCTGGGGGACCCCTCATGACCGCGACCGCCGCCGATCCTCGCCTCTGCGCGCTGTGCCCCAAGCTGTGCCGCTTCGCCTGCCCGGTGGCGGACGGGACGGCCGACGAGGGCGCGACGCCCACGGCCATGCTCCAGGCGGCGGGCGACGCCCGGGCGGGACGGATCCCCTGGTCGGAGGCGGCCGAGACCCTCGAGAAGTGCACCGGGTGCGAGGCCTGCCGCGCCCCCTGCGAGTTCGACCAGGACGTGCCCGCCCTGCTCTACGCCGCCCGCGCCGAGGCCTTCGCGGCAGGCGAAGCGGCGCCCGGGGCGGAGGCCCTGCACGCCGTCCACCTGGAGCACGGCAACCCCTTCGGCCGGGACCTGCACGCCGCGCTGCGGGCGCACGCCAAGGAGGATCGGGACTTCGACCGCAAGGGCCGCGTCCTGTTCTGGCCGAGCTGTCGGATGCTCGCGGAGCGCCCCGAGCAGGCGGCGGCCGCGATGGACCTGTTCCGCGACCTGGGGGGCGACCACATGAGCCTCCCCGCGCGGAGCGAGATCCCCTGCTGCGGCGCGCCCCTGCAGGTCGTCGGCGACCAGCCCGGGCTCGAGGTCGCGGCCGCTTCGCTCCAGCAGTACTTCAACCGCCAGCGCACCTGGGTCACGCCGTCGTCCCGATGCCTGCTGACCGTGCGGAACGGCTACCAGGCCATCGATCAGGACATCCGCGCGGAGGTCCTGCACGCGGCCGAGTACATGCTCTTCTTCAAGGAGGCCCTCGGCGACCGCGGGAAGGCGGCCATGGACGGCTTCGAGGCCCGCGACGAGCCCGTCCCCACGGTCGTGGTGCACGACGCCTGCGGGCTGCACCGTCGGGTGGGCGCGGGGGCGGCGGTCCACGAGGTGGTGGAGGCGCTCACGGGCTCGGCCCCCGCCTCGCTCGACGGGTACCCGGACCGCTCCGCCTGCTGCGGGGCCGGGGACTTCCACGACCTGCGTCGCCCCGAGGCGGCCGCGGCCGTCGGCGCCTCCTCAGCGGCGGGTCGCGACGTGAAGCCCGGGACGTGGATCGTCACCGGCGACAGCGACTGCGTGGGGGCCCTCCGAGCCGCCCACCCGGACGCCCGCGTCGAGGACATCCTCGGCTTCGCGATCGCCTGGACCCGGCCCCGGCCGGGGACGGCCCCTACCGCGTCAGGCGGGTCACCGGCTGCATGAAGCGGAACTCGACGCGACGGTTCTGCGCTCGGCCGTACCAGGTGCGGTTGCTGCGCACGGGGTCCGACTCGCCCATGGCGCGGGTGCCCATGCGGGACGAGGACACGCCGGCGAGGCTCAGGGCGCGGCGCACGGACTCGGCGCGGCGGGAGCTCAGGTCCAGGTTGTAGCCCCACGTGCCGCGGCTGTCGGTGTGGCCGACGATCTCGAGGACCGTGCCGGGGCGCATCGCCTCCACGCGCCGCGAGAGCACCGCGAGCGTCTCGAGCGCCTCGGGGCGCAGGCCCGCCGAGTCGAAGTCGAACCAGACCGCGAGGTCCAGGCGGCTCCACGCGACCGTCGTCCCGTCGGCGATGGGCGCCCTCGTGTGGGCGGACTTGTCGAGGGCCGACGCGACGTAGCGTCCGGCCCCGGTCGCCGCGCGCGGGGCCTCGCTCTCCACCCCGCCGTAGCCGTCGCCGCTGCCGTACTCGCTCGCGCCGCGGACCTTCGCCCGGGAGCGCCGGGGCTCGTAGGCCGTGGGGCCGCGCAGCTCGCCTCCGGAGAGGCCCGAGAGTCCGCCGACGTCGCCGAAGCTGCCCCCGCCGCGGCCGGAGCCGATGGTGCCGAGGTTCGCCACGTCCTCCGCGTCCATGTCTTCGAGCTCGTCGAAGGCGGCGGAGAGGTCGTCGAGCTTGCCCGCGACGGTCGTAGCGAGGCACTGGTCGGCCGCCTCGATGGCCGCGTCGAGCGACCGGCCGCCGCCCGCGGCGTCGGCGCGTCCCCACTGGGCCGCCGCGTCGCAGCGTCCGACGCGCACGAGCTCGTTCACCAGGGACGCCGCCGGCTCGCCTTCACACGCCCGGCCGATGTCGGTCAGCGCCTGGTCGGAGACGGCGCGATCGCGGTCCACCTGGTCCACGCCCACGCGCAGGGCGTCGAGGCAGTCGGCGTGCGCCGCGTTGGGCAGCGCGAAGAGGGTGGCGAGGGAGGCGACGAGGAAGAAGCGCATGGGGAACTCCGGGGTGGTTCCCTACCGACAAGGCTGCGCGCGCGATGTTCCCGGCCCGCTCGGGGCCCCGGCTCAGAATCGTCCGCTGAAGAGGAAGAACCCGCCGCGGTCGACGGTCCCGTCGAGGGTGGGCCGGGCGATGGGCGCGAGGGCCACCGAGAACCGCGGGCGCGGACGCGTCGCGTGGCTGAAGTAGCCCTCCTCGGCGATCTCGTTGCGGTTCTGCCACTCGGCGGACGTCTCGCCGTCCACGGCGGTGCGGAAGATGTCGATGCCCAGCAGGAAGGCGCCGTTGACGATCAGGGACTCGCCCAGGGACTGGGTGACCGTGAGGGGAGCCGCCACCCGCAGCGCGATCCCGATGCCCAGGGACACGCCGTCGGCGGCGAGCCCGATTGCGCGGTTGATCGCCACCTGGCGCAGTCGGGCCGTCTGGCTCTCGCGGAACAGCCGTCGCTCGGCGGCGGACGCGTTCGTGAGCATCGGGCGGACGCGCTGCCAGTTGCGGACGTTGCCGTCGATCGACGTCACGGAGCTGATGATCGAGGCGGTCCCCCAGAGCGTGAGGGTCAGGCCCGAGATCGCGGAGTTGGGGGTGCCGTGGGTGAACGCCTCGATGCCCGCGACGATGGAGCCCGTGGCCAGCGCCGCCGCGGCGCCGTCGGCCCCCGTGTGCATGGCGAGGTGCATGTCGAGCAGGTCGACGTCGCGATCTTCTTCCAGGGCCCCGTCCGCCCAGGAGGTGGCGGGGACGGCGAGCACGGAGACGAGGAGGAGCGAACGGAGGACGATCATCGGTGACTCACACTGGCTCCAACGAGGCGCGGGATCAAGGGCAACGGCGGGGCGACGCTCTTCGCTCGCAGTTACTATATCGTCGCCGACGGTCGCAGCCGTCCCCCCCCCGACCCCCGGAGCCGAGATGTCCCTGGCGGAGAAGCTGACGCAGGATCCCGAGAAGCGGAAGAAGGTCATCAAGGACGCCACGCAGGTCCTCGAGGCGGAGGTCGCCGACAAGAGCGGCATGACCGGGCTCGCCGTGAAGGGCGTGTTCAAGGTCATCAAGAACTTCCAGCCGGGGTTCATCCCCAAGGCGATCGACGACCTGCTGGACGAGTTCGTCGGTCGGGTGGAGCCGTTCTACGAGCAGTGGGTCTCGGACCCCGGCGGGCGCGACCTCCGGGGCCACTTCGTCCAGAACGGCAGCGACGTCGCCGACGCGCTGCTCGGGGTGACGGACGAGCGGGCCAAACACAGCAAGCACAAGCAGCTCGTGAAGGCGTACGGGAAGCTCCGCCCGAGGGGCAAGCAGCACGTCCAGGCCGCGATGCCGCGCGTCGGTGAGATGATCGACCGCCAGACGGCCGAGTACCGCTGACGTCCGGACCCCGGAGCGCCCCCTCCCCGTTCCGACCCGTCGCGGGCGACGCCCTGCGCGGGTTCGTCGTCCTCGCTCTCATCCTCGCGGCGGCGCACGTCGCCTCGCGCCGCGACGGCCCCATCACGGCCCCGTCCGAGATCGTGGCCGCCCTGGGCCCCGCCCTCGAAGACCGAGGCGGCGCGCCCCTCCCCGTCCTCGGCCCCACCCCCTGCGACGGGCCGACCCTGCGCGCCACCGGGGCGGTCGTCGACCCCTCCTTCCGCGAGACGACGGTCCTGATCTGCGGCCACGACGAGGCGGGCGCGCTCGGCTTCTTCCTCGACCGCGAGCTCCCGGTGGCGGCCCGCACCCTCTTCCGCATCCCCGGGAACGTGCACCTCGGCGGGCCCCTCGCGCCCTCGCGCGGCGTCCTCCTGCACCGCACGGCCCAGGGGGTCTTCTGGACGTCGAGCCGGAACGCAGCGGGCGCGGTGTCGCGCGATCCGGTCCCCAGCGGCCTCGTCTTCGGGCACGCCCGGTGGGGGCCCGGGCAGCTCGAGGCCGAGATCGCCGCGGGGGCCTGGACGGTCGACGACGAGGTCGCGCTCCCCTGGACGGCGCCGTGAAGCGCCTCGGGGGCCTGGTCCTCGTCGCGGTCACGCTGCTGATCGCCTACGCCGCGCTCACCCGCGCGGACCGCCACGTGGAGACGCTCGATCTGGAGCAGGCGTGCGGGGAGGTGCTCCCGGGAGACACCCCCGCCGACGTGTTCACGAGGCTCGGGCTCGACGCCTATCGCTCGGGCTGCGAACCCGGCGCCTGCTCCACGGCCTCGTTCGGCCCCCACGACGACGTGCCGTACCGGTGCGAAGGCGACGACTGCTCGCTGTATTGGCGCGCGGGCGACGTCGGTTGCCTGGTGGAGTGGCGACGGGGCGAGCCCGCCGTGGACGGGGCCGAGCTGCTGCGCCTGGGAGGCCCCGAATAGCCCTCAGGGCGGGAGTGTGTCCTCGGGGTCCACGTCGTCGATCGACGACCGTCGGAGCCGCCGCAGGAGCGTGTTGCGGCCGATCCCGAGGATCTCCGCGGCCTTCGTGCGGTTCCCACCGGCTCGGTCCAGGACCTCCCGGATCCAGCGGTCCTCCATCTCGCGCAGGGTCGCGTCCCCGGGCGTGGCCTCGATGAGCTGGGACGCCGACGTGGGCACCACCGGCATCCCCAGCGTCCGCGGGTCGACCAGCGGCAGATCCTTGGGCTGGATCTTCGGCCCCTCGGTGAGCACGACCGCCGACTCGATGCAGTTCTCGAGCTCGCGGATGTTCCCCGGCCACGTGTGCGCCAGCAGCGTCTCCCGGGCGGGCTCCGAGAGCCGCAGCCCCGCGCGCCCGTGCACCTCCCCGAAGCGACCGAGGAAGTAGTCGATCAGGCGGTCGACGTCCGCCCGGCTGCGCTCCCGCAGGGGCGGGAGGCGGACCTCCACGACCCGCAGCCGGAAGTAGAGATCGCGGCGGAAGAGGTCCCCGCGCACCTCGGCCTCGAGGTTCCGGTGCGTCGAGGCCACGAACCGCACGTCCGCGGTGCGCACCTCCTGCGCCCCGAGCCGGTGATACGTCCGGTCCTGGACGAGCCGCAGCAGCTTCCCCTGCACGGCGAGGGGCAGGTCGCCGATCTCGTCGAGGAAGAGCGTCCCCCCCTCGGCGGCCGCGACCTTCCCGTCGGCGCCCGCGCCCGCCCCCCGGAAGGCGCCCTTCTCGTGCCCGAAGAGCTCGTTCTCGATCATGTCGACCGGCAGGGCCGCGCAGTCGACCTTGACCAGGGGCCGGTGCCGCCGCGGCGAGTTGGCGTGCAGGGCGCGCGCGAGCAGCTCCTTGCCCGTCCCCGTCTCGCCGCGAATGAGGACGGACACGTCCGTCCCCGACGCCCGAAGGATCCGCCCCGCGGCGGCCTGGAGCTTCGGGCCCGCGCCCACCACGTGGCTGAGCCCCCACACCAGCGGGTGACGCAGCATCTTCGCGCGCAGGTCGTACCGCAGGGAGGTGCGGAAGAACAGGCCGGCGATGTCGAGAGAGAGGTCGGCGAGCCGCTCCTGCAGCGCGAGGCTGAAGCCTCCCTTGCGGTTCACCAGCTGGACGACGCCCACGACGTCCCCCGGCTGGCGCGTGACGGCCCCCGGGTCGAAGAGCGGGACGGCGAGGAGGTTGTCCACGGCCCCGCCCGCCCGCGCGAGGTCACCCTCCGTGATGCGCTCGTCGCCCGACGCGTCGATGCGGACCGGGGCCGCGCCCTCGATGCAGCGACCCGCCGCCCCGGCCGCGAGCGGCACCCGCACGTCCTGGAGGTCCGAACCGTCGAGCACCCGGGTGACCAGCTCGCCCCGGGCGCGGTCGAACAGGAAGAGGTGGGCGGTGCGGGCCCGGAAGCCGCGCGACAGCCCCAAGAGGATGCTGCGGATGCTGCGATCGAGATCGATCGGCGCGTCCCAGTCTTCCTTCCGGAGCTCGGTGAGCCACTCCGGGCGCCTGGGCTTGTTCGCCATGTGCACCATCTTAGATCACGTGAGCACGCGGGTGATCCAATCTGGAACAGAACGTCAGAGGGGTGTCAGAGGCCCGAGCCTCTCGGGACCCACACGGGCGTGTGGTTGCCGACGTCGAGGTCCTGCCCCGGCAGGCGGATCGCGGCGCGACTCGGGTCGAAGCCGGACCACGCGAGGGCGAGGTCGACCTCGGCGATCCACACCTGCGGGGTGCCGCGGTCGCTCCGGTCGCCGTAGCCGCGACGACTCGAGAAGCTGATCCAGGCGCGGTCCTGGAGCATCGGGCCCCAGCGAGGCCAGGAGTTCGTGAGGTCGACGCCGCCGTTCGCCCGGTCGAGCCGGATCGGGTCGCCCTCGATCGCGAGCGGGATCAGCATCAGCTCGGCGTCGCGATCGTCGTGCGTGTCGCCGGTGCTGCGGTTGTAGAGGACCCACTGCCCGTCCGGCGAGATCGAGGGGTAGTAGTAGTTCCAGGCCTCGTGTCGGGGCAGCAGCTCGCGGTCGATCGTGAGCTCGCCCTGCCCGTCCATCTCGAGCGCCCGCAGGCCGCAGCCGATCATGTTCCACTCCCAGCCGTCGCCGGACTCGCAGCTGCTGTACACGAGCCGATCGCCGTCGGAGTTGATGGTCGGGTGGGTCGCGTAGCCGACGGTCGGCAGGCGGCCGAGGATGGCGCCGGTGCCCGCGTCGTCGTAGAAGAGCTCGCCCTCCCAGGAGCGGATCAGTCGGTTCGAGGCGTCGTCGAGGATCGTGAAGCGCCCCGGCCGCTCCTCGCTCGGCTCGACCACGGGCTGCTCCAGGTCGTCGAGGCGGCTCACCACCGCGCGCTCGCCCCAAGCCATGGAGAGCCGGTCGGGCGCGCCGGTGTTCAGGGCGTGGCAGCCCACGCAGCCCACGGTGTCCGGATCCAGGAGCGGGACGGCCTCCGTGGCGCCGATCTCGATGCTCCACAGCCCCTCGGTGATCGGGCTCCAGTACACGACCGACCCGGGCAGCCGCACGTTCGAGACCTCCAGGTTCACGGGCCGACTCGCGTTGCACAACGCGCCCCCCCAGCCGCTGTTCTCGTAGTCGAACGACGCCGACAGGACCCGCAGCTCGAACGGCACGCGGGCCGCGTCGTGCGAGCGCGAGAGGACGCGCAGCAGCTCGAAGTCGGGCTCCCACTGGTGGTCCCGGGTCGTGGCCAGCATGTGCACGTATTCGCTCTCGATGTCGACGATGTAGAGGTCGTCCCACCACGACGGCAGCCACTGCACGCGGGGCGGCACCTGGTTGGGCGGGAACGCCGAGTCCCGCGACGGGTACACCACCACCGCCGCGCACTCGTCGTTGCCTTCGATCTCGTGCTCGAGGACCTGCTCGGGGGCCAGGCCCGAGCCCGCGCCGTCGACCCAGATCTGGAGATGCATCTCGATCTCGCAGACGTCCGACAGGCCTTGCAGCTGGACCTCGATCGCCGCGAGCCCGCCCTTGTCGTCGGGGGTCGTGTAGACGGCCTCGGCCACCGTGCCCTCGCCCTGGAGCACCGTCCACCACGCGTCCGCGGTGACGTCCACGGCCTCGGACTCGTCCGCCCCCGTGGGCAGCGCCATTGCGCGCAGGCGGACCTCCCGGGTCTCGCCCATGGGGACGTCCACCGAGGCGGCCTCGGCGATGCAGTCGATCCACTCGAACTCGCCGTGGACGGGGGTCGCGTCCCCGGCGGTCGCGCCCTCGTCCTCGGCGCGCGGGCAGGCCGCGACCACGAAGACGAAGAGAAGCGCGAGACGACGATCCATCGTCAACCCACCCTATCAACCGTCGTCCGGATCCGATCCATCGATTATTCGTTTGGCGAGACCCCAGTGGAATCCCGCCCGCCCCATCGCCGCCAAGTCCTTCTCCCGGCGCTCACCGCGCTCCTCGGGATCACGCCGAAACGGCCCGAGCCGACGGCGACGTGCGTAGGCCCAGCCCGCGAGAAGATCGGGGTCCTGCTCCTCCAGGGACTCCTCCAGCGCCTCGATGGCGACGGCGATGATCTCCCGGTCCACGCCCTTGGCCGCGAGCTTCGCCCGGATCCCTCGGCGAGGCGTCCCCCGACGGTGGAGCTCCTCCGCCCGCGCCCGCGCCCAGCGATCGTCGTCCAGGGCGCCCGCCTCCGTGAGCCGCGCCACGAGGTCGTCGAGCATGGCCGCGTGCTCGTCGGGGTCGCCGCCGTGGTGCGCCAGGGACTTTCGGATGCGACGCTCCATCACCCGTCGAAACGCGTGCGTCGTGGGCGCGAACCGCTGCAGGTAGCGCACGGCCGCCGCGTGCAGCGACGCGGGGGTGACCTTCCGGGGCGGACGCCGGGCCGGGGTGTTCACTCCGCGGGCGGGGCCGGGAGCGGGGCGGGGACGTCCACCGGCCCCAAGGCGTCGAGGCGCCCGGTGGTGAGGGCGCGATCGACGTGCGCCTCCTCGTCGTCGAGCACCACCACGTCGAACTCGCCGCTGTGCTCGACCTCGAGGTCGCCCTCCTGGGAGAAGGACGAGTGGGAGAGGTACAGGTCCATGGACGCCGACGCGGCGCCGGTCTCGCCGTCGTAGTCGAAGCGGTCCAGGCGGGAGGTCCAGGCGCGCAGGTAGCGGCCGCGGCGCTCGGGGTCCGTGTCCTCGTTGAGCACCTGCTGCCACGCGCGCAGGACCGGGAAGGCCGTCGTGCCGCCCACCGGCAGCTCCATCGTCGCCGTGAGCGTCTCCTCGGGCAGGCCCGGGATGTACGAGTGCGCCTCGCCCTCGGACCGGTGGTAGACGGACGCCGCGACGGTGGCGCGGGTCACCCCGAGGGTGTCGAGCGCGAGCACCACGTACTGCACCGACCCCCGGAGCTGCTGGAAGGGGACGGCCTCGTTGTGGTCGCTGCGATCCAGCGCGCCCGCCTCGAAGCGCAGCTCCGTGAGGAACGAGAGCCCCCGGCCGTCCTGCTGGGTGTCGCTCACGCGCGCCCCCCAGGCCTGCGGCGTCCACCCCTTGTACGGGTCGTAGCTGCCCGCGTAGCCCTCGGTGAGCGGGACGTCGGTGTTGAAGCAGAACCCGCGCAGGCCCACCACGTAGTCGGTGCGCTCGGGCAGGTCGATCTCGTCCAGGTCGAGGTCCACGGTGGAGAAGCCGCGCCCGTCGGGGCCGATGCCGATCTCCGCCTCCCCGTAGTGCGCCACGAGGCCGGAGGCCGCCGCGTCCAGCGTCGTGTGGCCGTTGGCGAAGTGCGGGATGTCGCGGTAGCTGCTGCCGTCCGCCCAGGGGCCGCCGCCGATGCCCATCCGGTGGGCGAAGCCGTCCTCCCCGGGCACGGAGACCCCGGCGCGCAGGAAGGAGACGCGGTGGGACAGGTCCTCCCACTGGTAGCTGTAGCCGTCCCACAAGACGGCCTGATCGGCGTGCGTCGCGGTGGTCCCGCCCCCGCACTCGAACTCGTTGGGGACCACGACCTCGCACCCGGCGAGGAGGACCAGAGCACCGATCAGCGCGACGAAACCGGCGGGGAAGCGAGTCATCGGAACAGCTTGAACTCCACCCGGCGATTGGCGCGGCGGCCCGCCTCCGTTGCGTTGTCGGCGATGGGCTTGGTCTCGCCGTAGCCGCGCGCGACGAGGCGGTCGGGGTCGATGCCCTGCTGGATCAGGAACTCTCGGACGGACTCCACGCGGCTCTGGCTCAGCTGCATGTTGAGCTGGTCGTCGCCCTCGCTGCTGGCGTGGCCCTGGATCTCCACTCGGAGGTCCGCGTACCGCTGCAGGGCGCGGGCGGACTTGCGCAGGATCGGGAGGGCGGATCGCTTGAGGCGGGCGCTGCCGACCTCGAACTGGATCGCCGGGATCGCCCCCGCGAACTCGCGCAGATCGTCGGGGATCTCGTCCGGGCAGCCGTCCGCGTCGAGGTACGAGTTGAAGTTCTCCGGCGCGTTGGGGCACTGGTCCGCGACGTCGAGCAGGCCGTCGACATCGTTGTCGAGGTCCGGGCAGCCGTCCTTGTCCTCGAACCCGTCGTCGTCCTCGGGCTTCGTGGGGCACTCGTCGCGCGCGTCCGCGAGGCCGTCGCCGTCGTTGTCGAGGTCCGGGCAGCCGTCCTCGTCCTCGAACCCGTCGCGGTCCTCGGCCTCGCCCACGCACTTGTCTTCGGTGTCGGGCACCCCGTCCGCGTCGTTGTCCAGGTCCGGGCAGCCGTCCTCGTCCTCGAACCCGTCCGCGTCCTCCGCCTCGTCCCGGCACTGGTCGTCGCGGTTGGGCACGCCGTCGCCGTCCGCGTCCGGGCCGATGCCGCCGCCCAGCAGGACGAAGGCGCTGCCGCCGATCTGCACGTGGTGGAACAGGTCGTTGAAGACCGGCTCGGGGGCGAGCGTGGGCACGCCGTCCTCCTCGCCGCCGGGCCCCACCGACAACAGCCAGCGGGCGTCGAAGCGGAGGCCGAACCGCTCGACGGGGAGGAACTTCACGCCCGCGCCCGCGGCGACCACGAAGTCGCCGTCGAACGAGCGGTAGCGGTAGGGCTCGTCGATCGGCCGGTAGAAGGTGTTGCCCTCGGCGTCGAACCCGGCCTCGTACGGGTCGCGGACGGGCACGTCGTCGAACGCCGCGCCCTGTCCCTTCACCAGCTCGGGCCGGATGTTGTAGTGCTGGAACCCCGCGCCCACCACCGCGTACGGCACGACGTAGGGGGTCGGCATCGAGAAGAGCACCCCGTAGTGCGACTGGATGTAGAAGGCGCGGCGCCAGGTGTCCCAGGTGGCCGTGGGGGCGAAGCCGAGGCTGGCCTCGAACGCGAGGAACTCGGTGAAGTGCACCGCCAGGCGCGTGTCGATCATCAGAGTGTCGCGCAGGTTCTCGGACTTGACCGTCTCCCCCGCGGAGAAGCCGCCGCGGTTCACGAACACGTAGGCGCTGGCCCCCACGTCGATCTCGACCGTGCGGGGGATCATCTGCGCGTGGGCCGGAGCCGCGACACAAGCCGCGAGCGCGACGACCGCGGCCGAGAGCGCGTACCTCATTTGCCCTTCTTGAACCGGCCGAAGAGCTTCTTGAGGCCCTTCTTCTCTGCGGGGCGGGCGTCGGGATCCTCGCCCTTGGAGAGCGCGTCCGCCCGCTTGTAGTCGCGGAGGGCCTCGGGGTTGTCGGCGTTCATCTTCAGGCTCGTGCGGATCGCCTTCTTCGCGGCCGCCCCGTCCCCCAGCAGGATGTAGCACTTGCCCAGGAGGTGGGGCGGGGCCGTGGCGGCGGGGCTGAGCTCGATGCCCTTCTGGACCAGCTGGAGCCCCTCTTCGGCCTCGGCGGGGTCGGACTTCTGCTTCACGCGGAACTGCAGATAGCCGTAGTAGGCCGCGTATTCGCCCTCCTCCGGGTACCCCTCGTGCGCGGCCTTGAAGGCGCCCAGCGCGCCCATGAGCTTGCCCGCGTTGAGCATGCGCTGGCCCCGCTTGAACTCGCCCTCGGCCGCCAGGATCACCTGGACCTTCTCCATGGCGAGGTCGTTCTCGTCCTTCTCCCCGCGGATGTGCTTGCGCACGTAGGCGCTGGACGACTCCTCGTCGCCGAGCGTCTCGTAGGCCTCCGACACCTTGGTGAACAGCACCTCGGCCAGCCGCCCGTAGACCTCCGGCTCGTCGATCATCTTGTCCGGGTGGAAGCGCTGAGCCAGCTTGAAGAAGGCCTTCTTCACCGACATGAGGGGCGCTTCGTCGGGCAGGTCCAGCCACTGGAAGTAGTTCTGGTCCTCCATCTCCTCGAGGCGCGCGGCCAGCTCCTTGATGCGGGCCTTGTCCTTGGTGGTGAGCCGGTTCCACTCGCCCTGCTCGATGGTGAAGCCGGGGCCCTCCGGCGGGCGGTCGACGCCCGGGCCCGTGGGCTTCGGCTTCGCGTTCGCCTTCGGGGCCGCCTTGGGCTGAGGCGCGCTGCGACGGCCGGAGTCTCCGATGCCCGCGAACAGATCGTCGCCCAGGCCCTTCGGCGCGGCCTTGGGCGGGGGCTGGGACACGTCGAACTCGGTCTGCACCGACGGCGACGATCCGGTGACGACCTGCACGTGAGCGCGCCCGGTGGTGGTCGCCACCTCCTCGCGGACGTGGCTGGTCGACGCGTGAGTCGTGCGCGAGCGCTCCCGGCCCGCCGAAGCGCCGAAGCTGATCTGCGAGAAGTCGATCGCCGCGGCGGGGGGCGCCTCGGGCGGGGTGGAGACGGGCCCCACGCTGGCGAAGCCGTCGCCCTCGGTCTCGCCGAAGTCTTCGAGGAAGTCGCCCAGGTCCGTCGACTCTTCCCGGGGGGGCAGCATCAGCAACGACTCGCTGTGATGGAGCAGGTACAGGGTGCGGGCGAGCTCGTCCGCCTCGAGGGCGTCGCCCGCCAGGATCTCGGCGAGGGGGCGGCTGCCGTCCAGGGACTCCGCCAGGGCGACCTGGGCGTCCGACAGGCCGAACGCGAGGAGCGGGATCGGCGCGCCTTGGGCCTGCTGGGGGAGCGACGTGGCGTGGGGCGCCAGGTCCGCGCGCGCGAGGGCGCCGGGGATCCGCTTGAAGACCCCGTTCTTGATCGACGCGGCGAGGTCCACGTCGATAGCGAGGGGCGGCGCGCTCTTCTTGTCGTCGGAGACGAGGCGGAACGTGCCCTCGGTCCACGCGAAGGACTGCACGAGGAGCAGCGTCGCCCACAGCGACATCTCGCGATCGAGGGACGCCCCGGGCATGAGGCGGAGCCGCTGGATGATCGCGGCGGACGAGAGGTTCTCGGCCTGGGCGCTGCGGGCGACGTCTTGGGCCGACTCGGGTGACAGCCGCTTGCGCTTGACCAGCATGGCGGTGAGGTCTTCGCCCCCCGCGGTCGTCGAGAACCCGGTGATGCGGCCGTCGCGGAAGTGGAAGGAGCGGACGTGGGCGGGCGTGCGGGCGACGTGGAGGACGACGGGGAACGGAGCGCGACGCGCCGCCATCAGCAGATCGAGGAAGACGGGCTCACCCAGCGTCCCGCTCTGAAGCACCTGTTCGGACATGCCGCTCCGTATTCCACACAGACCGAAGGTCCAGTCTACCGGTCGGGAGGCCCGCCATGGGCCGACGGGCCAAGGATCCGCGCGACGCACTCGGAGACCCGCCGGCGGTGGGCGCCCAGAACCTCCCGCAGCGCGGAGGCGGAGGCGAATCCGAGGGAGGCGGCGAGCCTCCCCGCGTCGGGTCGATCCCACGCGATCGTGTCGGTCCGCGGCGTCGTACGGAGGCGGAGACGCCCCTCGACGCGGCGCAGGAACCGGTAGGCGTCGCGGACCCCGGTCGAGACGGACGAAGACGGCGCCGAGGCGAGGACGTCGAGCGGATCGGCCCCGCCTTCGGCCCGGCCGGTGAGCTTCAGCACGGCCGCGACGAACTCGACGTCGGTGATCCCCCCGGCCCCCACCTTGAGGTTCCAGCGCTGCGGGGTCTCGTGCGCGAGCTCGGCCCGCTGACGGGCCCGCATCGCGGAGGCCGTCGCCCGCACGTCGTCCTCGGGAGATGAGCCGGGCCGACGGGCGTCCTCGAGGATCCCCTCGATGCGCTCGCCCAAGGCATGGTCGGACGACGCCACCACCGACGCGCGCGCCACCGCCAGCCGCTCCCAGGTCGCCGCGTGGTCGCGCCAGTGGGTCGCGAAGGCGTCGACGGTCGTGATCACGGGCCCGCCCTTCCCGCCGGGGCGGAGGCGCAGATCCACGTCGTAGCAGCGCCCCTCGCGGGTGGCCGCGGTGAGGTGCGTGACCACCCGCTGGGACCAGCGCGCGGCCCAGGTGCGACGGTCCAGGGGGCGGTCGCCGTCGCTCCGCTCGATGCCCACGGGGTCGTAGACGAACACCAGGTCGACGTCCGACCCGTAGGACATCCAGCCCGAGCCGAGCGAGCCGAGGCCCACCACCGCGAACGGGGCCGCCCGATCGCCGTCGCGCAGCCTCCCGTGCCGGGCCTCCATCGCCCGATCCGCGATGCGGCACGCCCCCCGGACGCAGCACGCCGCCACCGCCGTGAGCCAAGGTCCCGGCAGGCCCGGCAGGCCCCCGGCGGGGGGGAGCGCGTCGGACAGGTCCGCGAGGGCGACCCGGAGGACCTCGGCCGTCTTGAAGGTCCGCAGGGCGGTGATGGCGTCGTCGACGTCGGCGCGGGTGTCGATCTCCGCCTCGAGCAGCGGGTACAGCGCGCGCACGTCCCGGGGGGGCACCTCCCCGCCCCGACCGCGGAGCATCAGGGTGTCGAGCAGCTCCGGATGCGCGATGAACAGCTCCGAGAGGAACCCCGACGCCCCGAACAGCCGGACCAGCGTCTCGGCGGCGGCGGGCGCCTCGTGGAGGAGGGTGTACGTCGCTCCGCGGGCGCCCACCCGGGCGGTGAACGCCTCCAGCCGCGCGAGGGCCGCCGCGGGCTCCTCGGACGCCGCCGCCAGGGCCAGCATCCGGGGCATGACGCGCTCGAACCGCCGATACGTCTCGGGCCGCATGCGCGCCGTGCCGCTCACCGCGGAGAGCCGCTCCAGCCGCCGCGCCGCCTCGTGCACGTCCACGAAGCCGAGCCGCTCCAGGACCTCGCGCTTCTCCTCGGGGGCGGCGAACGTGTCCATCGTCAGCGACGTCCCGGCGTGGCCGTCCCCCGCGAACATCCCCGCCCAGGCCCCGGACACGATCGCCCGGGCCTTCGCCAGGTCGTCGCGCAGGCGATCCAGCGCGCCGTCCTCGCCGGTGTAGGCGCGCGCCAGGGCGTCCCACGCCGCCGGGTCCGTCGGCAGGCGCTGCGTCTGCGCCTCCTGCGGCCACTGGAGCCGATGCTCGATCGCGCGCAGGACGCGGTAGGCCCACTCCAGCTCCGCCGCGTGGGTGTCGTCCGGAAGCGCGCTCCGCTCCTCGAGGAGATACAGCGCCTCGAGCGTATTGCGGCCCCGCAGACGACGGTCGCGGCCGCTCCAGACCAGCTGACCGGCCTGCACCAGGAACTCGACCTCCCGGATGCCCCCGGGCCCCCGCTTGAGGTCCGTCTCGGCCTCGTCGGCGGCCGCGGCGATCCGGTCGCGCATGGCGCCGATGTCCTCGAGCGTGCCGAAGTCGAGGAGGCGACGGAACCGGAACGGCTCGATGCGCGCGAGCAGCTCGTCGCCGACCTCCAGGTCGCCCGCGCAGGGCCGCGCCTTGAGCCAGGCCGCGCGCTCCCAGGTGCGGCCGTAGTTCAGGAAGTAGTGCTCCGCCGCTCCGAGCGACGTGGTGAGGGGGCCGGTCACCCCCTCGGGGCGCAGGTTCAGGTCCACGCGAAAGCAGAACCCGTCGGCGGTGCGGTCCTCCAGGATCGCCTTGATCTCCCGCCCCAGGCGATCCGCGAACCGCTCGGTGGGGATCGCCCTCGCGCCGTCGGTGGTGCCTCGGGCGTCGGCCACCAGGTACACCAGGTCGATGTCCGAGCTGTAGTTCAGCTCCCGGGCGCCGTGCTTGCCCATGGCGAACACGACGAAGCCGCGGCCGCCGTCCCACGCGTCGCCAGGGGGGCGGCCGTGCTTGGCCTCGAGCCGCGCCCGGGCGAACCGCAGCGCGCCCTCCAACAGCGCGTCGGCGAGGTCGCTGAGGGTGCGGGTGACCACCTCGAGGGCCGCGAGCCCCTCGTCGTGGTCCTGGAGGATCAGGCTGCCCACGAGCGGGTACTTCAGGGCGCGCAGGCCCCGCCGCACGGCGTCGTCGGGCTCGTCGTCGGCCAGGGCTGCGTCGGCCACGGCCACGGCCTCGGCGACCAGCTCGGCGCGGGAGGGGCGATCGTCGCGGGGGGGGGCCGTGCGCTGCAGGACGCGCGCGACGGCCTCGGACAGCGCCTCGAGCCGCGCGGGGGCGAACCCGGCGGTCATTCGAGGCTGGGGCGCCTCACCATCCCGGAGAGCTCACCCGCCTCCCGCAGGGCGGCGCGAGCCAACTCGAACCCGGGGTCGTATCGCACGGCGGCTTCGAAGCACGCCGACGCGGGGCCGTAGCGCCGCTGGTCCCGGTGCACCACCCCCCGGAAGAAGTGCGCGGTGGGGCAGCGGCCGTCGATCTCGAGCGCCCGCTCCAGCATCGCCACGGCCGCCTCGGCGGACTGCTCGGTCTGGGCGCTGCGGTAGCGAGCCCACCCGCAGTAGGCGAGGTACATCGCCGAATCGGGGTCGCGCGCGACGGCCTTCTCGAACTCGGCGGCCGCCTCCCGAAAGTCCTTCGTCCGCAGGTATCCGCGCCCGTTGTCGAAGAACATCGCGGCCTCGTCCACGTCCGCCTCGCCCTCGGTCTGGCGACGGGCGCGGTCCAGCCGCCCCAGGTAGGCGTGGCGATCGGCCGGGGAGCCGAGGATCGCGCGGGCGTCGGCGACCCGATGGGCGAGGGCCTTCGCCTTGTCTCGCACGTCGTGGGGCAGGTCCGCGACCAGCTCGTCGCCCGTCCAGCTCAGCACGTGGCCGCCCAGGGCCTCGTCCACCTCCTCCTGTCCCGCGTCTCGGGGGAGGTCGAACAGGCGGAAGTGGTCGCTGCCCCACAGACGGAAGTAGTCGGCGAGGATGCGGTCCCCGAGGTCCTTGTCGCCGGGCCTCTGCACCCGCCTCAGGCCCATGGAGATGGTGATGGGGGCGATGTCGCTCTCGTCCACCGCGGCCTTCGCGAAGCCGATGAGCCCGGCCCGGTAGAGCAGCCAGATGGCGCGGTGGAAGTCGGCCTCGGGCAGGACCTCCATGAGCTCGAGCTTGCGCAGCGTCCGGCGCCCCGACAGGAACGGCCCCAGGGCGCCGATGCCTTCGCCCGTCTTGAGGGACGGCCAGTCGATCGCGAACGTGCTCGTGGGGACGACGAACTGGTCCGCCCGGTCCCTGACCTCGGCCCACAGCGCCTTGTGGTTCCCGTGCGCCTCGAGCCCGCGCAGCACGACGGGCAGGAGCTCGACCTCGAAGCTGGGGGTGTCGCTCGGGTACACGTCGCTGAGGGTCCAGTCGCCGTCGGACCAGCCGAAGGCCGAGATGAGACGCCGGGCGACGAGGCGACGCAGCTGGGTGTACAGCTCGGACGGGGCGAGGATCTTCCGGGACGTCAGGGCCGCCCCGAACTCGATGCGTTCGGCCCGCATGGCCTCGATCGCCTCGGCGAACTGGACGCGCGAGATGACCGACTCCTCGAGCAGCATCGTGCCGAGGCGGTCGTGCTCGTCGCTCCCCTGCGCCCACACCGGGTGGCCGTTGAGGAACACGATCGACTTGTGCCGCGGCGCCGCCTCCAGCCGCAGGACGCCGGTGTGCCGCTCCTTGCGGATCCGCAGCAGCAGGCGGGCGAGGAACCCGGGCACCACGCGGCCGCGGCGGGGGAGGTCGCCGCCGTGCAGGGTGGTGACGCTGATGTCCGCGGACGGCGGGGCGGGCGTGCCCGTGAGCGCCCCCGCGGTGGTCGGCGGGAGCACACGCTCGAGGACCCCGCGCAGGTCCCCCATGGCGAAGGGCTTCACGAGGTAGTCGTCGGCCCCGCACTCCCGGAGGCTCGCCCGGATCGCGGCGTCGTCCTTGTAGACGGCGGACATCAGGACCACGGGCAGGCTCGCGACGGACTCGGGCCCGACGTCGCCGGCCTTCACGCGGCGGGCGAACTCGATGCCCGTGATGTGGGGCAGGAGCACGTCGGTGAGGATGACGTCGGGGACGCTGGTCTCGAGGGCGCGGATGCCGGCGTCGCCGTCGGCGGCGTGCTCCACCTCGAAGCCGATCCAGGCGAGGTAGTCGTTCAGGATCGCGGCGAAGTGTCGGTCGTCTTCCACGACGAGGATGCGCGGTGCCATCGGTGCACGATAAACGACCTCGGGGGAACGCGTTGGCGCCCGGCCGTGTCCGGAGGCAGGATCTGATGGAGACTCTCTCGGTGCGCAACCTCCCCCTCATCGTCGCCCTCTGTCTGGCGTCCGCGCCGCCCGCCGCAGCTCAGGATCTGGACCCCCTGGCCATCGCCGAGGCGCTCGAGCGCGCCTTCGTGGACGTGGCCACCCGGGTGGGCCCGGCGGTGGTGACGCTGGACGTCGCGGGGGCGGTGTCCGACCCGTCGGGGCTGACCGAGATGCGCACCGGGGGCGCGGGCAGCGGCTTCATCGTGAGCGCGGACGGGCTCGTCTACACCAACAGTCACGTGCTCGAGGAGGCCTCGCGCATCGAGATCGTCATGAGCGACGGGCGACGCTTCAAGGCCGACCGCGTGGGCGCCGACCCCCTCAGCGACGTGGGCGTCGCCCGCATCCTCGACCCCCCCGACGACCTCCCGTACGTCGAGTTCGGCGACAGCGACGCCGTCCAGGTGGGGCAGTACGCGCTCGCCATCGGATCGCCCTTCGGCCTGGACTACGCCGACACCTTCACGGTGGGGCACGTGTCGGCGAAGGGGCGCAATCGACTGGGGAGGACGCCGTCCGGCTTCGTGGTCCCCGGCTTCGACCGCCTGGTGGATCAGGACTTCATCCAGGTCGACACGCTGATCAAGCCGGGCAACTCCGGCGGCCCGCTGATCGACATCCGCGGCCGCGTCATCGGGATCAACACGGCGATCATGGGCACGGGCTCCGACGCGGGCACCCGGGGCCTCGCGTTCGCCGTGCCGATCGACCTCGCCCGGGAGATCGCCGATCAGCTCGTCGCCTCGGGGCGAGTGATTCGGGGATACGTGGGCGCGGACACCTCCACCCCAGACCCCCAGCTGCTGGAGATGTCGGGCGCGCCCATGAGCACGGGGGCTTGGGTCAAGACCCTCGTGGCCGGCAGCCCCGCGGCCGAGGGCGGCCTCGAGGAGGGGGACCTGGTCGTCGAGATCGCCGGGCGCCCGGTGCGCACCCACGAGGACTTCCGGAGCGCGGTGGTGCGAGCGGCGGTGGGCGAACCCCTGGAGATCGTCGTGTGGCGCGACGGTCGCAAGCCCAAGGAGGTGCGCCTGACGGTGGTGCCGACCGAGCGCCCGGCCGAGCCCAAGGCGGAGCCGCGGTCCGGGTCGCGACGCCCGAAGGCGGGCACCACGGCCTACCTGACCGATCGCGTGGGCGGCGACTTCGAGTCCACCGACCGGGCCACCAACCGTGAGCTGGGGCGTCGCAGCACGGCGGGCGGCGTGCACGTGCGGCGCGTCGAGCCCGAGTCCCGGGCGTCCCGCGCCGGCCTCATCGCGGGGGACGTGATCCTCAAGGTCGACCACCGCGACGTGGGGACCCCCGAGGACGTGGCGGACGCGATCCGAACGGCCGGGCGCGACTTCGTCCCGCTGCTGGTGGAGCGCGCGGGGAAGACCCGCGGGATGTCGATCGAGCAGCCCTGAGGGCGCCGCGTTCAGCCCTCGCCTTCGCGGGCCTCCAGCACCTCTTGGATGGCCTCGTGATCATCCGGTCCCAGGGGCCGCGCGACGCGGTACTCCTCGCCGAACCAGCGGCCCAGATCGGCCATGCGGCAACGGTCCGAGCAGAAGGGGAACGAGGGCGGTCGCAGCTCCGGCTGGAGCGGCACGACCTTCTTGCAGGCGGGGCACAGCAGGGCGCGTCGGTTCGTCACGGGGCGCACCATAATCGACCAGACGGCATACTTGCCGCCGCTCATGGACATGAACCAGCTCATCGCCTCCAACGCCGCCTGGGCCGCCCAACGGCGGGCCGGCGATCCCTCCTTCTTTCCGCGCCTCGCGGCGGGACAATCACCCCGATCGCTGTGGATCGGCTGCGCGGACAGCCGCGTCGCGCCCGAGCTGTGGACGGGTCGCGGCCCCGGCGAGCTGTTCGTCCACCGCAACGTGGCGAACGTCGTGTCCGCCGGGGACGCGAACCTCATGGCCGTGGTCGAGTTCGCCGTCGATCACCTGAAAGTGGGGCACATCTACGTCTCCGGACACGAGGCTTGCGGGGGGGTCACCGCGGCGTTGGACGGCGGCGTGGGGGGCGTCATCGACCGCTGGATCGCGCCGATCATGGACCTGGCCGAGGACCACGCGGCCGAACTGACCGGGATCCCCGACCGAGAGGACCGCATCCACCGCCTCGTGGAGTTGAACGTCGCCGAGCAGGTGCAGCAGCTGGCGCACTCCGCCACGGTCCAGGCGGCCTGGCGCCGAGGGCAGGACCTCACCGTCCACGGGATCGTCTTCCACCTGTCGAGCGGCCTCGTCACGGACCTCGAGGTCTCTCGGTCCGGGTGATCAGTCCCGGGTGTCCACGGCCTCGGTCCGGCCGATCAGCGATCCCCGCCGGAACTGGTGGATGACCCCGCCGATGCCGTCCTCGCCGCGCTCCTCCGGCCGCTCGAGCACGGTGAGCGCCTGCACCATGTCCGCCGCGCCGCGGGCACGACGGTCGGCGATCGAGGCGGCGGAGAAGTCCATGGGATCGATCGAGCCCACCGGGCTCCGACGGCCGTCCTCCAGGCGCACGATGCGCAGCCCGCGAGGGTCGATCGAGCCGTAGCGCGACCGACGGCGACGTCCCCGACCGAAGCGCTCCTTCTCGCGCTCCCGCCGCCGCTCCAGCTCGAGCAGGAGGCGGTTGCGGAACCGGTCCATGGAGGCGTCCACCCGCGCCATGTAGTCCAGCTCGGCCTGGCGCACGCCCACCTCCAGGTACGAGCGCGGCTCCCACTCGTCGACGGACCACAGATCGACGAGCACCACCAGCACCTCGCGGCCGTTGAGCGTGCCCTCGATCATCTCGTCGAGCACGGGCTCCAGCGGGTTGTTGCCGAGCACGCCGCCGTCCCAGTAGAGGCGCCCGTCGATCCAGATCCCGGGGCCGGGGGGCAGGGCGCCCGAGGCGAGGATGTGCTCGACGGTCAGCCGGTGGCCCTCGGCCGTGTTCTCGAACCAGACGCCCTTGCCCGACGCCACCTGCGTGGTGCCGAGCGTGAGGCGGATCGGGGCCCGCCGGTGCCTCCGCAGGTACGCGGCCCGACGGTGGATCTCGCCCTCGCGGTGGAGCCGCTCGAAGTCCACGAGGCCGCCCATCGTGCGGCGCAGGGGCTCGACGCTCACGAGGCTCGTCGCCCCCGCGCTGCCCGGCGGGAAGACGAAGGGGGGCAGCAGGTTCGGGTGCCAGAAGTTCGGCTTGAAGGGCACGAACGCCCCCGCGATCTTCGCCAGCGGGCGCAGGTTGGGGCGCAGCTTCTCGGTGGCGACGAACGGGTTCGTGAGCTTCGACCACAGCGCGCCGAGCTGCTCGAGCCGCCGGGACGCCGGGTTGCCCGCGATGACGGCCGCGTTGAGGGCGCCCGACGAGATCCCCAGGATCCACGACGGCTCCAGCCCCCAGTCCCGCAGCGCCTGGTACACGCCCACCTGGTAGGCCGCCTTCGCGCCCCCGCCCTGCAGCACGAGCACCACGTAGGGGTGGTCCGGATCCTCCCCGCGGGCGAGGCTCAGCTCCTCGATGCGGTCGTCCACGTAGTCGGACCGGAACTGCTCCTCCCGCCCGGCGAGCAGCCGGTGTCCGATGTACTCCCGGGCGGTGTCGAGCGTGACCCCGCGCAGCTCCGCGACGGGCTCGGCGTCGTCGTCCCACCAGGTGCGGCTCTCGGCGAAGGCGGCCATGCACGCGTCCGGGCCTCGGCCGCCCGCCTCGCGGAGCTCCTTCACGTCGTCGTGGGAGAGCACCTCGGCGCGCCGACGGACGTCCGGCGAGACGGCCCCGTGGAGGTCGCTCAGGGCGCTGGCGACGTCCTTGGCGGCCAGCTCGATCGCCTTGCGTCGTGCGATCTCCACGACCATCGTGCGGACCGGGACCTCCGCTCGGTCCGCCATCTCGGCGGCGTCCGCGGGGGTGTGGCCGCTCTCCGTGAAGGTGTAGGGCAGCACCCCGCGGGCCAGCTCGGTCTGGACGACGGCGACCAGCTCGCCGAGCTTGGCCGTCTCGCCCCCCCGGTGCAGGCCGCCCACCATCTCGCGCACGTCGACGTGGGTGAGCCCGTCGTACATCTCGGCCGCGACCTCGGCGTGATCGTCCTCCCAGCCGAGCTCCTCGAGGGCGTCCAGGTGGTCGTCGTACCAGCGGGCTGCGACGTCGCCGGCGCGGGCTCGGGCGTTCTCCAGCCGCGTGAGTCCGCGGGGGCCCTCGCGCAGCCACGACGCGATGCGCTCGCGGGTGCGGAAGTCCGACCGGTCCCACTCCGCGGCGAGCACGGCGAGGTCGTCGGGGCGCGTCCACTCGCTGAGGTGCCGCTGGGCCTCCACGGCGGCCCGATAGCCGAGCAGCTCGGGGGCGCGGAGGCGGGTGCCGATCCGCACGGCGGCGGCGCGCAGGGTGACGCGCAGGGCGGCGGCCAGGTGCTCCGTCTCCTCGCGGGTCCAGCCCGAATCGGACTCCCAGCTGAGGTACGCGTCCCACTCCTTGTGGGCTCGGATCACGAGCTCCTCGATGCGGGAGGTGCGCTCCCACTCGAGCAGGCGACCGAGGCGGACCTTCGCCTCCTCGACGGGCTCCACTCCCCCCACGGCGCGGTCCCCGTCGCGCGCCCAGAGCCGGTCGAGGTCCATCGACCAGGCCACCAGCTCGAGCTGGACGTCCGTGACGAGGCGGGACCGGTCGAGGTCCGTCATGCACCGCTCACGGTGGCCCCTCAGCGTCTCCAGGTACTGCTCGAGGGCCTCCTGCTTGCTGTCCAGGATCATCCGCCCGCCGCGGAGCAGGGCCAGGCCCGCCGTGCCGTCCAGGGCCGACGCGATGATCAGGGCGTCCACGTCCTCCACGGCGCCGCCGAGCGCCTCGCCGGTCTCCAGGGACTCGATCAACCGCCGCTGCTGGGCCGCGCCGCTCAGGGGCCGCGCCTGCACCCGCTCCCTGCGGGCCTCCCAAGCCTGTCGCGCGGTGCGGTCCTGGGCGTCCTCTCGCAAGCCCGCGAGGACCGGCCGCGCGTCCGCCCGCACCGCGCGTCCGACCAGGACCTTCACCTGGAGCAGGTCGAGGCGCCGCACCGACGCGATGACGTTCAGCTCCTCCTCCGTGAAGAGGGCGCAGAGATCCGCCGCCTCGATGAGCTCGAGGTCTTCGTCGGACGTCTGATCGCTCAGCTTCTCGGAGAGCTTCGACAGCCGGACCGGCGCGTACAGCGACGTGCGCGCCATCTCGTCGATCCCGTCCCGGGTCTCGTCGGGATCGAAGGGGCCGGGATCGGGAGGGGGTCCGTCCTCGCCCATCAACCCTCGGCGGGGGGCCGGAGGTCCAGCTGCAGCTCGTCGAGTTGACCCTGGTCCACGGCTCCCGGCGCCTCCGTCATGAGACAGGATGCCTTGGCCGTCTTCGGGAACGCCACCACGTCACGGATCGAGTCGGTCCCCGTCAGCAGCATGATCAGCCGGTCGAAGCCGAAGGCGATGCCGCCATGGGGGGGCGCGCCGAAGGACAGGGCGTCGAGCAGGAAGCCGAACTTGACGCGGGCCTCCTCGTCGCCGATGCCGAGCAGCTTGAACACGCGCGACTGCACGTCCGGGTCGTGGATCCGGATCGAGCCGCCCGCGATCTCGTAGCCGTTGCAGCACAGGTCGTACGCGTCGGTGAGCACGGCGCCGGTGTCGGACTCGAGGATGTCGAGGTCCTGGGGCCGGGGCGACGTGAACGGGTGATGGATCGCGACCCACCGCGCGTCCTCCTCGTCCCACTCGAAGGCGGGGAACTCGGTGACCCACACGAAGGCGAACTCGTCCGGGCTGCGGAGCCCGAGGTCGCCCGCGACCTTCACGCGCAGGCGCCACATGGCGTCGTTGACCGTCGCCTCGTTCGCGGCGCAGAGCATCAAGACGCCCTCGGAGCTCGGGTCGAAGCCGTTGCGCTCGGCGAGGCGCCCGACGATCGCCGTCCGCTGCTCCTCCGTGAGGAACTTGGCGACTGCCCCCGTCGCCCCGTCGGTCAGGACCTTGCCCCACAGCAGCCCACCGAGGCCGAACTCGCGCACCAAGGCGGTGTAGCCGTCCATGACTCTCCGCGACGGCGGTGGACCACTCACCGGGACGAACATGGCCTTCACCGTGCCGCCCTCCAGCGCCAGCGCGTTCGCCAAGGGGGCCGCGTCCGTGCCTTCGAGCAGGTCCGAGACCGTCGCGAGCTCCATCTTGAACCGCATGTCCGGGCGGTCGACGCCGAAGCGCTCCATGGCCTCCGCGTAGGGCAGGCGCAGGATCGGGGGGACGTCGACGCCGCGGAACTCCTTCCAGAGCGCGCGCACGAAGCCTTCGAGGATGGGGAACAGGGTGTCCTGGTCGATGAACGAGAGCTCGAGGTCCACCTGCGTGAACTCCGGCTGACGGTCGGCGCGCAGGTCCTCGTCCCGGAAGCACTTCACGATCTGCATGTACCGGTCGAAGCCGGAGATCATGAGGATCTGCTTGAAGAGCTGGGGGCTCTGGGGGAGCGCGTAGAAGCTGCCGGGCTGGACGCGGGACGGCACGAGGTAGTCGCGCGCGCCCTCGGGCGTGGACTTGGTGAGGACGGGTGTCTCCACCTCCACGAAGCCTTGGGCGTCGAAATACTCGCGCGTGCGCAGGGCGACGCGGCTGCGCAGGAGGAACTTCTTCTGGAGCGCCGGGCGACGGAGGTCCAGGTACCGGTACTTGAGGCGTAGCTCCTCGGACGCGGCGGCCTTGCCCTCGAGGACGATCGGCAGCGGCTGGGCCTTGCTGAGGACGGTCAGGCCGGTGCAGGCGATCTCCACGGAGCCCACGCCGTCGCCCTTGCGCATGCCCTCGGGGCGCGCGCGGACGGTGCCCTGGACGCAGACGCACCACTCGCCGCGGAGGCTCTTGGCGGTGGCGAAGAGGGCCTCGCCGACCTCGGACTCCTCGATGGTCACCTGGGTCACGCCGTACCGGTCGCGCACGCCCACGAAGGCCACGCCGCCCTTGGCGTGGTTGCGATCGACCCAGCCGTTGAGCACGACGTCCGTGCCCGCGTCGTCCAGTCGGAGTTCACCGCAGGTGTGGGTGCGAATGGGGAACGCGGCCATCGTCTCGTCTCCGAGCCCGCGCTGGGGCGCGAGCGGCTCGGAACCATAGCGGAGGAGCCGCGCCGCGCCAGCCGGGGCGGTCGCCTTCCCTGACGCGATCGGGACCCTCGCCGGCGCTCAGGGCAGCGTGAACGACCCGGCGGCCGAGTAGAAGCCCTGGTACCCGTCGGCGTCGACGGCCGACACGCGCCAGTAGAAGGCCCCGGTGTGCTCGGGCAGCTTCGCCGAGACGGGCTCGTGCCGCGTCGCCTCTTCGCCCTGCTCGTACACGATGCGCGTGAACGACTCCTCGAGGGCGATCTCCACGACGTAGCTCGCGGCCCCCTGGACCTTCGACCACTGGAAGCTGAACCGATCGAGGGCCCCGCCGTCGCCCGCCTTCACGGTGGGCGCCGCGGGGAGCGGGTGCAGCGTCTCGGGCTCGCCCCCCGGCCGGACGCGGGAGCCCTTCCCCGGGCCGACGTCCAGCTCGGACGACGCGCCGGTGGTGTTCACGGTGCCCTCGAGCACCTCGATCCGGGTGCTGCCGGGCGCCTCGACGATCATCCGGAACTCCGTGCCCCGCACCCCGCCGATCGTGGTCGGGGCATGCACCTGCACGTCGCGCTTCGCCTCGCCGGAGCCCCCCGTGATCCAGCTCAGTGCCCCCTTGATGAGGCCCAGGACGCCCTTCTTCGGGGCGCCCGCCGTCTCGGCCAGCGACTCGATCGCGAGCGTGGTGTTCGCCTTGACCTGCACGTGGTCGTGGTCGGTCGCCTCGAGCCCCCCGAACAGCCGCAGCGACGCGCCGGAGTCGGCGCCCGCGACGATCGTGTCGCCGCTCACGAGCCGGGTGCCGACCTTCGCCTCGAGGGGCGCACCCCGCCGCTGGGCCGTGACGTCGCCGCGCAGGAACAGCACCTCGGCGTAGGAGTCCTCGGCCGACGCGGGCGCCGACGCGAAGAGGAGGACGGCGGCCGCGCACAGGGAGACCCGCAGCGCCGCGTGGATGGTTCGTGTCGTCATGTCACTCTCCGGTCGCCCCTGCCCGCAATCGGAACTCCACCCGCCGCATCTCCTGAAGCTCCTTCTCGGACATCTTCGACGCGTCGCCCGCGGGCAGCTCGAGCTGGACCTCCAACCGACAGGTGGTGCCCAGGTCCCGCAGCGCGTCCCGCACCGCCTCGGACCGGGACGTCCCCAGCTCCTGGTTCATCTCGCGCGCTCCGCGGGGGTCCGCCATCCCCACGAGGGTGAGCACGTCGTCGTCCTGCAGCTGCTTCGCGCGATCGGCCACGGCCCCCAGCGTCTTCCTCGACGCACGGGAGAGGTCGAACCTGCCCACCGCGAAGTAGACCCGCTCCGGGAACTCGGGCGCCGCCGCCGACGCCTTCGTCTGGAGGACGACGCGACGGTAGATCCGCGTCCGGTCGTCGGCCGCGAGCGCGACCTTCACGGGGTTGTGGACGTGGCTCGTGACGAGGATCTCGTGGTCCCCCGGCGCCACGACGAGCCGCACGCCTCCGCTCCCGGAGGTCGCCTGCGCGGCCCCCCCGTCGACCACCACCGACGCGTCCTTCACCGGCCCGGCGCTGTCCCAGACCTCCAGCTCGATCCGCGCCTGGGGCTCCGGCAGCTTCTTCAGCACGACGTCGAGGGTCAGGTCCGTCGACCCCGCGGGCACGCGCAGCACGGCCGTCTCGTAGCCGGGCGCGCCCACGTTCACGACCGCCGCGTCGCCGTTCAACTCCAGGCGCGCGTCGGCGGGCAGGCGCGCACAGTAGGGGTGCTCGGCGTCCAGCCAGGCGCCCTGGGCGTCGACGTTCACCGTGACGTTCCGCGTCCCCGGCCCCGCCGGCTCCGGCTCGGGCTCGGGCTCCGGCTCGGGCTCGGGCTCGTCTTCGCCGGGCACCGGGATCCGGGGGGTGAAGAAGACCCCCGCCACGACCCGGAAGGCCGGCGTCCCGACGCCCGGGGACATCCCGGTCCCGCCCCCGATGCGCACGGACACGAAGTCGGCGGGCCGCACGGTGACGCCCGCCAGCCACTCCACCGCGCGCTGCTCCACGTCCCTCGGGATCCGACCGAACACCTCGGCCGTGATCGACAACGGATCGACGACCCGCACGTGCGCTCCGACCCCGAACTCGAAGGCCGGACCCGTGAAGCCGCGCACCCCGTCCGTGGGCGGCGCGATGCGACCGCCGACGTTGCCCAGGATCGCCAGACGGCCGACGCGCCCCTCGATCAGCGCCTGGATGCTCACGGCGGGGGTGGCCTCCCCCACGAACTTCGTCTCGTCCCCCGTGGGCAGCGTCACCGGCACCGCGAAGGCGAGGCCGAAGCCTCTCTTCTCGGCGTCGAGGAGGCGGAACCGGGGGAGGATCCGCAGGTCGCCGGGGGCGACCGCCCCGAACTCGGGCGTGCTCCAGCCGGGGTTGCCGTCGCCCGCGACCTGCACGTGCAGGGGCATGTCGACGCCGATGTCCACGGGCCCGAAGCCGATGCCGACCTGGAGGTCGAGGGTCGCGAGGCTGGTCACGATCGACCGCGACGACCCGTCCGTCGCCCGGAGCACGAAGGGCTGATGCCCGTAGGAGAAGACGATCCCGGCGCCGACCTGCAGCAGCTGGAGCGGCTCCGAGGACCTGACAGAGAAGGCCTCTGCGCCCCCGAAGCCCGGCTGGAAGCGCTGCACGTCCACCGGCGGGGCCTGGGCGAGGGCGGTCGCCGCCCACGACGCCGCGAGGACGACGGCTACTTGGAGTCGAAGCGATGCACGGCGTCCCACCCCTCGGGCGCTCCCATCATGCGCAGGCTGCGGATGCGGTCCAGCAGGAACCGGGTCGGCCCGTCGTCGGCCGCCTCGAGGATCTTCGAGCACATCTCCTCCGCGTCGGCCCACCTGCGTTCACGGTACATCACCAGCGCGCGCTCGTACCCCGACACGGTGCGGGGCACGGCCGTCCCCGCGGGACCCAGCAGCTCGAAGATGCGTACGGGCGCCGAGCGGCCCTTCACCGCCACCAGATCGAGCTCGCGCACCACGAAGGCGTCGCCCACGTCGTCGCGCACCGCCTCGGAGATGAGGATCGCGACGCCGTACTGCTTCGTCAGCCCCTCCAGGCGGGCCGCGAGGTTCACCTCGTCGCCGATCGCGGTGTAGTCGAAGCGCAGCTCGGAGCCCATGTTCCCGACCGCAGCCTCGCCCGTGTTGAGGCCGATGCCGATGGCGAGGGGGTGCGTGACCCGACCCGCGGCGATCACCTCGGCGTTGAACCGGTCCAGGGCCGCCATCTTGGCGAGGGCGGCGGTGCACGCGCCGTGGGCGTGGCGCGCGTCGGGCAGGGGCGCGCCGAACAGGGCCATGATCCCGTCGCCCAGGTACTTGTCCACCATGCCGCCCGCATCCACGATGCAGCGCGACATGCGGTCCAGGTAGCCCGACAGGAACGTCGCCAGCTCCTCGGGCGCGAACCCCTCGGAGAAGGTGGTGAAGCCCCGGATGTCCGAGAACATCATCGTGATCCGTCGCCGGGTGCCCCCGAGGGCCACGGAGCCGGGCTCGTCCACCATCTGCTTCACCAGCGCGGGCGACACGTACTGGCCGAAGAGCGCCATCACCTCCGACCGCCGTCGCTGCTCGGCGGCCCTTCGCATCGCCTCGAGGTTGAGCCGCACCACCCCCGTGGCCACGAGGGCCCCCGCGACGCCCGCCGCCGCGAACATCGGCCGCATCCACAGGTCCGCCGTCACCAAGAGCACCCGCGCCGCCGCGAAGGGAGCGATCGTCAGCCCCACGCCCACGACGAGCCCGACCCACACGCGTCCCCGCCCCGCGACGACCGCCGTCGCGAGCCCCGCCACGAGCAGGAAGAGCCACTCGGCGAGCAGCATCCACGCCGGTCGCTGCAGGAAGCGGCCCTCGAGGAGGTTGTCCATCGCCGCGGCGTGCACCAAGTAGGCGGGGGCCGACGCCTCGTAGGGGGTGTCGCGGGTGTCCCAGATGCCCACGGCGGACGGCCCGAGCACCACGAGCCGACCTTCGAACATCTCCTTCAGCTCGGGCGTCCGGCCCGCCTCGTGCGTCTCGATCAGGGCCGCCAGCCCCAGGGTCGGAAAGACCGACGCGGGGCCCGGATAGTTGAGGAGCGCCGAGCCCCGGGGGTCGAGCTCCACGGTCCCCGACGCGTGCGCCAGGGACGGCGTCCGGGCGGTGCCGCCCACGAAGAGGGGAGAGCCCTCGCCCGCCCCTCCGAGCTCGAGCAGGGTGGCCGCGGTGAGCGTCGCGGAGGCCAGGAGCTCGCCCTCGTGGTCGATGAGCAGCGACGCGCGACGCACCACCCCGCCCGCGTCGGCGTCCAGGTTCAGGAAGCCCGACCCCGCCGCGGCCGCCTGAAAGGCCTCCAGCGGGGGCTGCACCTGGTACCCCGGCCACACGCGACGGGCGCCGGGATCGAGGGACGTGGCCACCGCCGGCTCGTGCTCTCGGAAGGCGCGGAGGACGGCCGCGGAGGTGGCCCGCACCGGCTCGTCGGGCCGAGGCGCGTCCGTATAGACGATGTGTCCCAGCACCACCGCCATGGTGTCCGAGCGGATCGCCTCCTCGAGCAGGCTGTCCTGGGCCTCGGGGGCGTGCTCCGAGAAGACGATGTCGACGAACACCACCGCGGCCCCGGCGGCCTCCAGCGCCTCGAGCCCGCGCGCGAACACGCGACGGTCGAAGGGGAACCGACCGAAGCGCTGGACCGCCGCCTCGTCGATGTCGACGGCGGCGATCCGGGGGGACGGCTCCAGGGGGCCCCGCGCCCGGAGGGAGGCGTCGAGCAGCGCGCCCTCGATGCCGTGCACGAGCCCCGGCGCGAGGTAGGCGAAGGCGGCGACGACCAGGACGAGCGACGCGCCCGCGGCGGTCGCCTTGGACCGGTCGCTCGCGAGGATCACCGGCCCGTCAGGGGCACGCTTCGTTCGCGGCGCCCGGACTGCCGAAGTCGCCCGCGCTCCCGGCCCACGCGACGGTGGAGACGCACCAGTTCGCGGGCAGCAGCGTGTTGGTCCCGTCCGGCACGAGGGACGCGTCGAAGTTCAGGCTCGCGCCCGACGTGGCCGGCCAGCCCGCGCTCTCGTCGTAGGCGAAGCTGACGATCACCACGCTCTCGGTGTCGGTGAGGACGATCTCGTCGTCCGAGTTGCCCAGGAAGGTGCCCGCGTACTCGTAGGCGAGGGCGACCCCTCCGTTGGTGGCGACCGTGTCGTCGCGGCCGAGCACGATCCAGCCCCCCGCGGGCACCACGAGGCTGCCGCCCGGGGCCGCGATCGTGTGGGTGTCGGTGCCGAGATCGGTGAGCAGCCAGCCATCGATGTCGATGGCGCCCGCGGTGGGGTTGTGGAGCTCGAACCACTCCCCGTTGCTGTCGGTGACCGCCGTGGGGTCGTACAAGACCTCCGTCACGAGCACGTCGCCCGGGCCCGCCGCCTCGATCGTGTCCGCGGCCGTCGCGCAGCCGGTGTCGTCGCCGTCCACGTCGCCGTCGCCGTCGTTGTCCACGTTGTCCGTGCAGGGCCCGAGGTTCGCGAACGTCACCTCGCCCAGGACCGCGCCCTGGCACTCGGTGTCCGCGGTGTCGACCCAGCCGTCGGTGTCGTTGTCCACGCCGTCGGCGCAGTTGGACTCGTCGTCGGTGGCGGCCGTGCAGTCCGGGTCCGCCGAGTCGATGCCCTGCTGGCCGTCGTTGTCGAGCCCGTCGTTGCACTCCAGGCCCGCCGTCACGCCGTTCTCGTACCCGCCCGCGGTGCACTCGGGATCGGCCGCGTCGGTCCACCCGTCCGCGTCGTTGTCGACCGCGTCGGTGCAGTTGGACTCGGTGGCCGTGGTGGCCGTGACGCACTCGGGATCGAGGTTGTCGATGAGCGAGTCGCCGTCGTTGTCGAGGCCGTCGTTGCACGGCCCGGTGCCGAGCCCGACCTCGTTGTAGGGGGACACCGCGCAGTCCGGGTCGGCGGCGTCCACCCAGCCGTCGCCGTCGTTGTCCTGCGTGTCGAAGCAGTCGTCGGGCGCGGAGCTGGCCTCGCTGCCGTCGAACGCGGAGACGCACTCGCCGTCGTCGGCGTCCGCGTCGCTGTCGCCGTCGTTGTCCACGCCGTCGTTGCACTGGACCTGCAGGTCGAGGCCCGTCTCGTCGAAGCCGGACACGCACTCCGGGTCGGCCGCGTCGGTCCACCCGTCCGAGTCGTTGTCGACGCCGTCCGTGCACTGGTCGCCCTCGGTCCCGTCGGACCCGCTCGCGCACTGGGGATCCAGGCTGTCCACGAGGCCGTCGCCGTCTCCGTTGTCGACGCCGTCGTTGCACTGGGTCGCGCTGGTGGTGTTCGTCTCGTCGAAGGGCGACGTCAGGCAGTCGGGGTCGAGACCGTCGATCCAGCCGTCGCTGTCGTTGTCGGCGGAGTCCGCGCAGTCGTCGGCGACCGCCGAGGTCTCGTCGTTGAGGACGGCCGACGTGCACTCGGGATCGGCCGCGTCCACGTCCCCGTCGCCGTCGTTGTCGAGGCCGTCGTTGCACTGCGTGGTGCCCAGGGCGACCTCCTCGAGCGCGCCGCCGAAGCAGTCGGGATCCGCCCCGTCGGTCCAGCCGTCCCCGTCGTTGTCGAGGCCGTCGCTGCACGTGGGCGACTCGGAGCTGTCCGCGCCGCTCGCGCAGAGCACGTCGTCCGCGTCGGTGAGCCCGTCGCCGTCGTTGTCGGTGTTGTCGTTGCACTGCAGGGTGCCGTAGCCGGTCTCGTCGAAGGGCCCGGCGAGGCACTCGGGATCGGCCTGGTCGACCCACCCGTCGCCGTCGTCGTCGGCACCGTTGAGGCAGTCGTCCACGCCCGCGACCGTCTCGTCGTTGCCCAGCGCGTCGGTGCACTCCGCGTCGGCCGCGTCGATGTCGTTGTCGCCGTCGTTGTCGATGCCGTCGTTGCAGGCCACGGACGTGAACCCGACCTCGTCCGTGCCGCCCACGATGCAGTCGGGGTCGGCGGCGTCGATCCAGCCGTCGTAGTCGTTGTCGAGCGTGTCCGCGCAGGTCGAGCCGGCGGGGGACTCGGACGCCACCGCGGCGGTCGTGCACTCCGGGTCCGCGGAGTCCGCGTCGCCGTTGCCGTCGTTGTCCACGCCGTCGTTGCACTGACCGTTGCCGAAGCCGCCCTCGCTGTCCGCGTTCGCCGAGCCGAAGCACGCCGGGTCGGCCCCGTCGGTCCAGCCGTCGCCGTCGTTGTCGGCCCCGTCGCTGCACTCGGGGGTCTCGTTGTTGTCCAGGGCGTCGTCGCACTGCGGATCGAGGTTGTCGACGAGCGTGTCGCCCACCGTCTCGTTGTCCGCGCCGTCGTTGCACTCGGTGGCACCGAAGCCCACGACCTCGTCGTAGGGCGCGCCCTGGCACTCGGGATCGTCGCCGTCCGCCCAGCCGTCGGCGTCGTTGTCGGCGCCGTCGAAGCAGTCGTCGGCGGTGGCGTCCGCCTCGTCCCCGTCGAAGCCGTCGTCGCACTCGAGGTCGTCGGAGTCCACGTCGCCGTCGAGGTCGTTGTCGGTGTTGTCGTTGCACGCCATGGACAGGAACACGCCCAGCTCGACGTTGCCGATCGCGCAGTCCGGGTCCTCGGCGTCCTCCCAGCCGTCGCCGTCGTCGTCGAGGCTGTTGTTGCAGTCGGCCGCCGCCTCCTGGTCGTCGGACCCGCTGGTGCAGTCCGCGTCCGCCGAGTCGATGTCGCCGTCCGCGTCGTTGTCGACGCCGTCGTTGCACTCCTTGGCGGACGTGCTGTTGGTCTCGTCGTAGGGCGACACGAGGCAGTCCGGGTCGAGGGCGTCGGCCCACCCGTCGGGGGTGGTCTCGTTGTCGAGCGTGTCGGCGCAGTCGTCGGGCGCGGCGCTGTTCTCGTCGCCGTCGTAGGCGTCGTCGCACTCGGGGTCGTCGGCGTCGATGAGGCCGTCCGTGTCGTTCTCCACGCCGTCGTTGCACTGCACGGCGGCGTCGAAGCCCGTCTCCGCCGTGCCCGTGACGCAGTCGGGGTCGTTGCCGTCGGTCCAGCCGTCGTAGTCGTTGTCGAAGCCGTCCGCGCACAGGTCCGTGGACTCGGTGGCGGTCGTGGCCGTCGCGCACTCGGGGTCGTCGGCGTCGATGAGGCCGTCCGCGTCGTTGTCCGCGCCGTCGTTGCAGGGCAGCAGCGCGCTGAAGCCGCCCTCCGTCTCCGTCTGCGCGGTGAGGCAGCCCGGGTCCGCGAGGTCGATCCAGCCGTCGCCGTCGTCGTCCACCGTGTTGTTGCAGTCGGCGAGGCCCTCGTTGTTGTCGAGCCCGCTCACGCAGTCGGGGTCGGCGGAGTCGATGAGGGTGTCGTTGTCGCCGTTGTTCACGCCGTCGTTGCACTGCGTGGCGGTCGTGAGGTTGGTCTCGAAGTACAGCGGGCTCCCGCAGTCGGGATCGAGGACGTCGACCCAGCCGTCGGCGTCGTTGTCGGTCGCGTCGCTGCAGTTGGACTCGGCGTCCAGGGCCGTGGCGCACTCGCTGTCGGCGGCGTCGACGTCCCCGTCGCCGTCGTTGTCGATCCCGTCGTTGCACTCGGTGGTGCCGACGTTGATCTCGTCGTCGTCGGCGAGGCTCGCGCAGCCGGGGTCCGCGAGGTCGGTCCAGCCGTCCGCGTCGTTGTCGATGGTGTCGTCGCAGCGGGGCGTCTCGCTCACGTCCGCGGCGTCGTCGCACTTCGGATCGAACCCGTCGAACAGGTTGTCGCCGTCGTTGTCGATCCCGTCGCTGCACTCGCCGAGGCTCGGGGTGCCGATGCCGCCCTCGTCGTCGTCCGTGGCGTCGGTGCAGCCCGGGTCGGCGAGGTCGGTCCAGCCGTCCACGTCGTTGTCGAGCGCGTCGTCGCAGGCCGGGGTCTCGAGGTCGGTCGCGTCGTCGCAGTCCGCGTCGGCGCCGTCGATGTCGCCGTCGCCGTCGTTGTCGATGCCGTCGTTGCACTCGTCCGTGCCGAAGCCGTCCTCGTCGATGTCCGTGGCGTCGGTGCAGCCCGGGTCGTCCAGGTCGGTCCAGCCGTCGACGTCGTTGTCGAAGGTGTCGTCGCAGTCCGCGATCTCGGACAGGTCGAAGCCGCTGATGCACTCGGGATCGGCGAAGTCGACGAACGTGTCGTTGTCGTTGTCGATGCCGTCGTTGCAGATGCCCGGCACGGCCTCGATCTCGTCGTTGTCCGTGGCGTCCGTGCACCCGGCGTCGAGCAGGTCGATCCAGCCGTCGCCGTCGTTGTCGATCGCGTCGTTGCACTGCGGCTCCTCGGACACGTCGTCCCAGGTGTCGCACTCGAGATCGTCGCAGTCCACGGCGCCGTCGAAGTCGTTGTCGAGCCCGTCGATGCAGTCGCCGGTCTGGTTGTCGCTCTCGTCGGGGTCGTTCACGTCGGCGCAGCCGGGATCGTCCAGGTCGATCCAGCAGTCGCCGTCGTTGTCGATCCCGTCGTCGCAGATCAGGCCTTCGCTGTTGTCGAAGCCGTCCGTGCACTCGGGGTCCTCGGAATCCACCAGCAGATCGCCGTCGTTGTCGGCCCCGTCGTTGCACTCGGCCGAGGAGATGAGGAACTCGTCGGTGTCCTCGGCGTCCTCGCAGCCCGGATCCTGGAGGTCGATCCAGCCGTCCCCGTCGTTGTCGACGCCGTCGTCGCAGTCCGGCGTCTTGACCGGGCCCTGCTCGTCGTCGTCGTAGGCGTTCTCGCAGTCCGCGTCGTCGCGGTCCACGTCGCCGTCCCCGTCGTTGTCGACGTCGTCGTTGCACTCGGTCCCGCCGAAGCCGTCCTCCACGTCCGCGGGCTCGCCGCAGTCGGGGTCTTCGATGTCCGTCCAGCCGTCGTTGTCGTTGTCCTCGCCGTCCTCGCAGGGGCCGGGCGGGAAGATGACGAGCTCGAAGTTGGGCACCGCCGCCGTGAGGACCTGACCCTCCACCAGCTGGTAGCTCACCGTGAGCGTCGACTCCGCGACGGCCGTCCCGTCGGCGTCGTAGCCCCAGGCCTGGAGCTGGAAGTCCAGGGGCACGTTGGCCCCCGGGTCGAGCCCGATCGTGGGGAAGTCGGTCGCGCCCCCGTCGACGTCGACGCTCAGCAGCAGCTCGAGGAGCGTCCCGTTGACGGCCAGGGTGTCGGCCATGCGCAGGCCGTCGGCGAGCTCGCCTTCGCCGTACTCGTCGCCCGTGGAGTCGACCAGGGCTTCGGTGGGGGCGAGCGCCACCTCGATACGCTCCACGGCGGCCAGGACGGCCTCGGGATCGGACGAGGAGAGGGCGATCGACAAGTACGCGCTGGGGCCGGCGGCGCTGTCGTCGTCGTCGCCGGAGGGGCAGCCCGTCACCAGGAGCAGGGGCAGGAGCGCGCAGAGCGCACGCGCGGAGAAGCTTCGAAGGGAGTGCACGGCGGGCCTCACGGGAGGGTGAACGCGTGGTCGGTCGCCGGGGGCGTGACCGTGACGGGAGGATTGCCGGGGTCGGGGTCGGAGTTGGCGGCGACGCCCGCGATGACCGCGATGGCGACGCCCGCTCCGATGCCGCCGCCGAGGGCGGCCCAGAAGCCCGGACGCTTGACGACGTCTCCGCCGGGCCGAGCGCCGGTCAGGCGACGGTCGCCGCCGAAGTCGAAGGCCTCGAGCTTGGCCTGGACGGTCGTCTTCTTCCCCTCTTCGACCTGCACGGTCTTGAGGAAGTCGGTGTGATCCGCGGCCGAGACGCGCACCGAATACATGCCGGGAGCGGCGGCCTCGACGGTGCTGCGACCGGACCCGATCTCGACGCCGTTCACGTACACCTTCGCGCCGCCGACGTTCGGCTTGATGTCGAGCTGACCGGAGGACGTGGTGAGGGACGCCTTCACGTCCACCGTCTTGCCGGGATCGACGACCACCGCCTGGAAGAAGTCGGCGTGCCCGTCGAGGGTTACGCGGATGCCGTGAGACCCGGGCTTCACGGGCTCGACGTTGATGGGCGTGACGCCCGCCTCGGAGCCGTCGACCGTGACCAACGCGCCGGGCGGAGTGGAGGTCACCTCGATGGCGCCGAGCGAGCCTCGCAGGGAGACCGTGACCGGGGTGATCCGGCCGTCGCTGAGCTTCACGTTGCCCGACCACTCGCCATACGCCGGGGACTTCACGTCCACCCGGTGCGTGCCCGCGGAGAGCGGGTCGACGAGCACCTTCGCGCCGGAGCCCACCTCCTCGCCGTCCACGTAGACGACCGCGTCGGCCACGTCCACGCGCACCTCGAGGGCCGGCGCGAGCCGCTGGAGCTGGGCGGTGATGGCCACCGTCGAGTCCGGGGGCAGGTTGATCGACTTCGACCAGTCGGCGAAGCCCTCGCGCGTGACCACCACGGAGTGACTGCCGGCGGCGATGATCTCGAGGAGGGGGGTCTCGCCCAGAGGCTCGCCGTCGACGAAGACCAGGGCGCCCTCGACGTTGGCCTTGACCTCGAGGATGCCGGTGGCCTGCGCGAACGCGACGCCGGGGAGCAGGGCGAGGACCAGGGTCAGGACGGGCAGGAATCGGCGGAGGCCGATCGCGGTGAACTGCATGCAGTCTCCGAGGTGCTGAAAAGGCAGCGGAGGGCCCCCGAGACTAGCAGTTTCGAGCGCGGCGCTCCCCGGGCGGGGGCGGGCCCGTGATCGAGCTCAGAGCCACGGGGGCGGATCGCGGAGGACGCGCCCGTCGCCCTTGCGCATCGTCAGGCGCTGCTTGTCCAGGAACTCGAGGAACGGGATCGCGTGGCGCCGGCTCAGCCCGGACAGATCCTTGAAGTCGCCGGGCGTCATGAGGCCGCTCGCGTCCACGTGGGCCACGATGCGACGCACGAGCCCCCGGAACGCCTCGCGCTCCACCAGGAAGTCGTCCGCGACCTTCACCAGGGCGCCCTCGTCGATCAGCCAGGTGAGTGCGTCCGGCGGGAGGTCGAGGCCGTGGCGCGCGGACTCCACGGTCGGGGGGTGCACGCCCCCCTCTCCGAGCCGCGCGACGAACGCGTCCAGGGCCGCCCGAGCCCGCTCGTCGGGGGCCGAATCGTGGGACGCGAGGGCCAAGCGGTGGCCTCGACGCTCGAGCCTCTCGGACGCGCAGACCTCCGGCAGCAAGGCCTCGAACAGCCGCGCCTCGGGGGTGGGCGCGAGCAGGCGGCGCGCCTCGGCGAGGGTCGGTCCGTCGAGCAGCGGATGGGCGGCGTGGTGGGCGGCGACGCCGGCCTGGAGGGGGCCGAGCCAGCGCGCGACGACGCCGGTGTGTACCCAGGATCGCGGATCCGTCGCGATCCCGCGCACGCCCTCGGCCTCGTCGGCGGCGGCCTGCACGTCGACGCCCGCGGGCAGCCGACGACGGAGGGCGTCGCGATCCAGGGCCTCCCCGGGCCGTCGCTCCAGCAGGGCGCGGACGCGATCGGCGGGGGTGGCGAACGGGTCGGCGAGCACCGCGAGGAGGCGGGCCGCGGCCGGGCGCTCCCGACGGCGCAGGAGGGGGGGCTCGGGGTCCAGGATCAGCCCCCCGCCGAGGGTCAGCATCGGGCTCTCCACGCGCAGGACGAACCGATCGCCGGGGACCGCGCCGCACGGCTCGGCGAGGGCGAGCTGAGCCCAGGCCCGCTCCCCGGGGAGCACCTCGTCGGGCGCGGGCCCCCCCTCGGGGTCGAGGAGCCGGATCGTCGCCACGAGCTCGGCCGTGCCGTAGAGGAACCGGACGCGGGCGTTGTTGCCCAGGGGCCACGGAGCGTCGGGCAGGAGGTCGAAGAGGACGTCCAGGCGGTCGGCGCAGGCGAGCGCCTTGGGGGTGGCGAGCC
This sequence comes from uncultured Rickettsiales bacterium, assembly GCA_964620495.1. Taxonomy (GTDB): domain Bacteria; phylum Myxococcota_A; class UBA796; order UBA9615; family UBA9615; genus CAZEKB01. Next base: position 87,421 of record CAZUHI010000010.1, read on the forward strand.
AGCTCCCCGGGGGGACCTCGGACGCGGCGGTGCCCTGCAGGTTCAGGGCGACGCGCCGGCCTCCGTGCACCGCGTCGGTCGACTCGCCGTGGACCTGGATGCCGCGGATCTTCACGGGCCGTCGCGACGGCAGCACCTCGAGCGTCTCCCCCGCGGCGAGGCGGCCGTCCCGGGTGGTGCCGGTGACGACCGTGCCGAAGCCGCGGATGCTGAACGCGCGGTCGACGGGCATTCGGAACACGTCGCCGGCGGGCCGGAGCGGGACGCGCCCCACGGCCTCGCGCAGGGCGGCCCGGAGCTCGTCCACGCCCTGCCCCGTGACGCCGGACGTGGGGAGGATCGGGGGCTGCGGCCAGGGACCCTCGACCTCGGCGAGGAGCTCCTCCACGTCCATGGAGGCCAGCTCCAGCGTCTCCTCATCGACGAGGTCGGCGCGCGTGAGCGCCACGACCAGCTGGGGGACGGCGAGCATCTTGAGGATCTCCAGGTGCTCTCGGGTCTGGGGCATGACCCCCTCCTCCGCCGAGACCACCATCAACCCCACGTCGACGCCGCCCGCGCCCGCGACCATCGTGCGCACGAACTTCTCGTGCCCGGGGACGTCCACGACGCCCACCCGCACCCCGTCGCCCAGGTCGAGGGGGGCGAACCCGAGCACGATCGTGATGCCGCGCCTCTTCTCTTCGGACAGCCGATCCGTGTCGACGCCGGTGAGCGCGCGCACCAGCGTCGTCTTGCCGTGATCGATGTGTCCCGCAGTGCCGACGACGACCGACGCGGCGGGGTGGGGGGATGCCATGGCGCGGAATGTAGCCCAGAGCGGCGGGGCGCCGGTCTCGCCCCGGCTGGTAAGGTTCGGGCGTGGCGCACCCCGACTTCAGCTACCCGATCCGCGAACCCACCGGCCTCGGCCTGGGCACGTTCGACGTGTACCTGATCCGCCAGAAGCTCTACGAGGGCGAGTTTCACGCCCGCTGCGAGTTCCAGACGGCCGACGGCGAGTGGCACCAGGTGGTCGACCATCCGGCGTTCGCCGAGGTCCTGTGGCTGGTGGAGAACCAGTCGCGGGCCAAGGTGAAGACGGGCGGCGTCAAGCGTCGCGCGATCGGCCAGGGGTGGAAGGTCCAGGGGCAGGCCGCCGCGCCGAAGAGCGCCTCGACCATCCGGCTCGACGGCAAGGGGCCGCAGCGCCCGGCGCGGGTGAAGAAGACCGAAGAGAAGAGCGGATCGCTGCTCGGGCGGTTCTTCGGCGGAACGAAGAAGTAGCTACCAGCGGCCGTGCAGGCCGACGGCGATGCCCCCGGGGCCCGCCGACAGCGACGGCATGAGCCGCCCCGAGAAGGCGTCCGGACCGTCGATCAGGCTCGCGACCAGCAGCCCCGCGCCCGCCCCGGCGAGCGCCGCCCCGGCCACGCCCAGCGCCAGGCCCGCGACGTTTCGGTCGTACAGCGCCTCGTACTCGGGCAGGCGCGCCACGGGCTGCGGCGCGTCGGTGAACTCCTTGCCCGCCTGGAACGCCGTCCCGTGCATCACGAACCCGGCGACGGCGAGGCCGGACCCCGCGCCCAGGAACACGATCGGGATCGGGTTCACGGCGGGCGCCTCGAGGCGCTCCAGGGCGGCCACGACCTCCGGGTCCGGGGGGAGACCCGAGGCGAGCGTCTCGTAGGCCTTGAGCATGGCCCGGGCGTCGTCCCGCTCGCCGAGCTGCTCGAGGGCGAGCCCCTTGATCTTGAACGCCTCCTTGAGGCCCGAGTCGAGGCGCAGGGCCGACTCGCAGGCCTGCACGGCGCGGGTGTAGTCGCCCTTCGCGAAGTCTTCGCGGGCGAGCTGCAGCTGCCGCTCGGCGGGGCTGATCTCCTCCACCTCGTCGGCCGCCGCGGGCGCGGGCGAGAGCAGGGGAGACAGGGCGACGAGCGCGGCGAGGGAGAGGGCGGATCGCATCGGGGGAGACTCTACATCGGCGCTCAGGGCCGTCGCTTGAGGCGGAGATTTCCGACCTCGACGTACCCGGCGCCCCCGAACATCAGCCCGTAGAAGCCCGACGGGGGCGGCTGAGGCAGGGGCAGCCGCACGCTCCTGCCGCCGGAACGCGCCCGCACGTGGTCCCGAGCCACGACGATCCCCACCTCCTCGCCCAAAGGGAGCCTCCCGGCGCCCAGATCGGTCCACTCGAAGGCCTCCTTGCGGTCGAAGGAGCCCCGCTTCGACTCCACCCCCCTTCGCAGGACGACGCGGCCGTCCGCGAGCTCGATCGCGAACAGCGTGGTCGGACGCTCGAGGCGGTACTCGCCGGTCTCGGGATCCTTGACCTTCTTCACGGAGACGTCCTCCACGCCGAACAGGAACCGGACGTGCGGGTCACCGGCTACGACCGTCGGGTTCGGATCGTCGGGCTTCGCCTTCGGGGGGCGCCAGTCGGCGGCCGGGCTCCGCTCGACGGTGAAGGTCGCCTCCAGCGTCGTGACGGGCACGCCGTCGAGCAGGACGATGGGCTCCACCTCCGCCGGCTCCTCCCGGTAGTACCGGAGGGAGGAGGTGCGCAGGGGGTCGGAGCGGGGCCCGGTGCGCAGGTCCCAGGGAGCCTGGAGGGGCCACGCGGGGTGATCGCCGAGCAGGATGTACGCGCCGTCGCGGGTCGGCAGCTTGCGGAAGCGCTGAAGCTGCTGGAGACCCTTCGGGGTGGGCAGCGCGCCCGCGAACTGCTCCTCGGCGAACTTCAGGATCGGGGACCTGCTCCACCCCCCGCTCTGGGCGACGAGCAGCCACTCCCGCATCAGCGCCTTGTTGCGCGCTCGGTCCAGCGCCTTCTGGTAGTCCCGGTTCACCTCGATCTCGCGCGTCATGCCCTCGATCGCGCCCGCGTTCTCCAGCTCCCCGGCGAGCTTCGTGTAGAGGCGGGTCGAGTCGCTCAGCCGGAGGCCCTCGCGGTACTTCTCCGCGAGCCGCTCCTCGAAGTCCGTCGTCCAGTAGGCGGGCGGGTCGAGCGTCTTCGCCCTCGCGTGCATGAGCTCGTACAGCTCGAGCTCCTCGGCCTGGTCGAGGTGGAGCCGCCGCGCCATGTCGGACGGGTATCGGAGGTCGTCCAGCAGGTACTTCTTGCGGTTGTCCGGGTAGTCGGCGCCGCGCTCGAACAGGTGGGCGGCGAGCTCCGCGAACTGCACGTCGAAGGGATCCTCCGCGGGCTCTCCGTCGCGCGTTCGGAGCTCCGGGAGGCCGCGCCAGAAGCGGTCGCTCACGACCAACGGGAGGGCCGGCCAGCGCGGCAGGACCTCGTCGAAGAAGGCCCGATGGAGGGCGTCGGCGCTGCGCTCCATGGCGAACGTGTCCTCCACCTGCCGCAGCCGCATCAACTTGCCGCGGTTGCGACCGACGTTCCCGTAGGCGACGGCGAGCAGGTAGAGGGACGCCGGTCGACGACGCTCCGCGGCGATCCTCGCGGCGTCGGCGTCGGCGGACGGGTCGGCCTCGGCGATCGCCCAGAGTCGGGCCAGGACCTCCGCCTGATCGTCCGCCTCGCGGGCTCGCTTCAAGCGCTCGAGCTCCTTGCGGGACGTCTCGAGCGACGCGCTGCGGGCGCGGAGGCGCTCGATGATCTCCTCGTACTCCTTCAGGGTGACGCGGGCCAGCTTGAAGTCCTCGTCGCGCCCGGCGGCGTCGCGCAGCGCGGCGACCGCGTCGTCGTAGGCCTCGGCGTCGAACCGATCGATGCCGCGACTGAACGCTCGGAACGCCTCGTAGTCCGCGGTGTGGATCCGGCGGATCCCCGCGCGCTCCTTGGGCGCGAGGTCCACGGCGAGGGCCTTCACCAGGGCCTGGACGAGCGCCTGCTCGAGCTCGAAGAACGCCGCGGTCTCCCCCTCGATGCGCTCGGCGAGCACCACGCCGCCCCCCTCGACGGCGACGAGCCGGGCGTCCAGGCGCATGGACTCGCCCAGCACCGTGAAGCTGCCGATGAGCAGGTGGCTGGCGCCCGCGAGGCGGCCGATGTTCGCGGCGGTCTCCGGGTCCACCAGGTGCGACGCGCCGAGGTCGAGCTCGGCGGTGATGTCGAGGAGGCGCTCGCGCTCCACGAGGGTGAGGGCGCCGACCTGGGAGAGGTCCGTGGTGAGCATCGACTGGAGGCCCTTGCCGAGGGGGGCGAGATCGGGGTCCGTCGACGCGTTGGTGAAGTCGAGGACGGCGATGCGCGCGGACTCGGTCGCGACCGCGGGGGGCGCGAGGAGGAGGACCAGCAGGGGGACGAGGACCCGACGCACGAGGTCGGATCCTACGCCCCCCGGCGCTCGGGATCAGGCGGGGCGATCAGCCGGGGAGCCAGCCGAAGGGCAGCTCGGTCCACACGGTGTCCGGGACGGCGCACGTGGACGCGGGGTCGTTCACCTCCTCGAACTCGACGCCGAAGGTGCGGACCTCCCCGCTCCAGTCCTTCGCCTCCCCCGGGGCGATGTCGATCTCGACTCGGCCGCGGGCCGGGAACCACTCGCGCTCGACGACGGGCTCGTTCTTCACCACGTCGTCGCAGTCCAGGGAGAGCAGGTCGCTGCCCGACTGGAGCTCGCCCCGACCCGCGATGTCGTTCTCGGCCTTCACGTCGTCGTCGAAGCGGAGGACCCAGGTGCCGCCCGCGTCGACCTGCGAGGGGCTGAGCTCGAAGGCGAAGGCGAGGCGGAAGGCCTCGTCGGCGGGGCCGGTCGCGAAGAAGGCGTGGCTGCAGGAGAAGACGCGCTCCCAGGACGACAGGGACGCGAGGGCCTGGACCATCGCCTCGGGGCAGTCGCCTGCCGCCGCGTCGTCGTCGTCCGCCGCGTCGTCGTCGTCCACCGCGTCGTCGTCGTCCACCGCGTCGTCGTCGTCCACCGCGTCGTCGTCGTCGGAGGCGGAGTCGTCGTCGTCGGACTCGGGGCAGCCGGTCATGGCTCCGGCGCCGACGAGGAGGGCGCCCGCGGCGACGGCGAGGGAGAAGGTCGGGAGGATTCGGGTCATGAGGGTCTCCGGTTCGGGCCGAGCTCTCGGCCGGCGGGGTCAGGAGCAAGGGCCGCGCGGGATCGACGGGCAACGTCGCGCCCGTGCCCGGCGGACAGTGAGGACGTTGCCCTCCGGACGTCCCGTCCGGAATCGTCGGTACAACCCCGACTCGTCCCGCCGTTTCCGGACGGGGTGTCCGGTCGTGCACGGCCCGGACAGTGATGGACACATGTGGACACTCCCGGACGGACACTCCCGGACACCTCCGATCCGAAGTCCAGTGATCCCGGCCACTTGCAGAAGCCTCCAAGCCGGCACACATCGAGCAGCCATGTGGCCCCGTCGCGACGAAGCGGCGTGGAGGTGTGATGACGATTCAGGTGCTCTCGGGGTGTCTCGACGGCGTGACCGGCGCCCCGGTGGGGGTGGAGGTGGACGTGCTCTCCATGCTGCCGTCGTTCCAGATCGTGGGGCTGCCCACGTCGTCGGTCCGGGAGGCGCGGGAGCGGGTCCGCTCGGCGATCGACGCCTCGGAGCTTCCGTATCCGCGCCGTCGCATCACGGTGAACCTCGCCCCCGCGGACCGTCCCAAGCACGGCACGGGCCTGGATCTCCCCATCGCGCTCGGCGTGATCGCGGCGGGCGTGGTCGCGGAAGGCAACGACGCCTGGGACGTCGCGCCGGCCGCGCTGGGCGAGCTCGGGCTCGACGGCAGCGTCCGCCCGGTGCGGGGGGCGCTGCCGATCCTCGAGGCCGTCGCGAGGATGGGGGCGCGTCGCGCGATCGTGCCCCGCGCCAACGCGGCCGAAGCGGGGCTCGTCCCGGGGCTGGAGGTCCTGCCCGTCGATCACCTCGCGGAGGCGTGGGCCGCCGCGTCGGGGCGAGAGGAGGGGCGCGCGACGCCGGACGGACCGGTGGCGCGTGCCTTCGACCCGGCGGAGACGGGCCCGCGAGCGGCCCCCGAACCGGACCTGGCCGACGTGCGGGGGCTCCCCGAAGGTCGGCGCGCCCTCGAGGTCGCGGGCGCGGGCGGCCACGGCCTGCTCCTGGAGGGCCCGCCCGGCTCCGGCAAGTCGATGCTCGCGCGTCGGCTCGCGGGGCTCCTGCCCGACCTCGACGACGGCGCGGCCCTCGAAGCCACGCGCATCCGCTCCGCGGCGGGGCTCCTCGCTGCAGGCGTCGGGCTCGCTCGCAGGCCGCCCCTACGGGCCCCTCACCACTCCGCGTCGCCCGCCGCGATCGTGGGGGGAGGTCGGCCGCTGTCGGCGGGGGAGGTCACGCTCGCCCACCGAGGCGTCTTGATGCTCGACGAGGCCCCGGAGTTCTCCCGGGGGCTCCTCGAGTCCCTCCGACAGCCCCTGGAGGACCGCTTCGTCACGGTCGCTCGGGCCGAGTCGGTGCTCCGGTTCCCGGCGGACTTCCTCCTCGTCGCCACCCGCAACCCGTGCCCGTGCGGCCTGCTCGGCGCCGACGCCGGTCCGCGCTGCCGCTGCCCGGACAGCGCCCTCGAGCGGTACGGCCGGCGCCTGTCGGGCCCGATCCTCGACCGCATCGACCTTCGGGCATGGATCCCCCCCACTCCCGCGGAGCTGCTCCTGGACCCCACGCCGGGGGAGGCCACCGCGGTCGTCCGCCGCCGGGTCGGGGCGGCCCGGGAGCTCGCCGGACGACGGGCCGGCTCGTTGGGCATCGACGCGCCCGCGGGCCGCGCGACGAACGCCCGCCTGCCCGCCCAGGCCCTGCTCGACGGGTTCGACCCGGGGGCGCTCTCGGCCCTCCGGGAGGGCTACGGCCGCACGCGCGGCTCGGCCCGCAGCGTCCAACAGTTGGTCCGGGTCGCCCGCACGGTCGCTGACCTCGCCGCACGCCCCAGGGTGAGCCGCGAGGACGTCGACGAAGCCCTCCTCCTCTGCATCGGGCGCCGCTTCGACGCGCTCTGTCCCGCGGTCGCATGACCGTTCCCCTGATCTTCGGATCGCTACCCCGGGCGGCGCGCCGCCCTTTGGAGTCTTGAATGACCTCTCCCCTCACCCCCGACGCCCGCGGCGAAGCCGTGGACTCCGCCATCAGTCGAATCCACAAGCTCTTCGGCGACGGCGCCCTGCTCCGCATGGACGGCTCGGCGGCCCGCTCCGTCCCCGTCATCTCCACCGGCTGCCTCGGGCTCGATCTCGCCCTCGGCGTGGGCGGGATCCCGCGCGGCCGGGTCGCGGAGATCTACGGCCCGGAGGCCTCGGGCAAGACCACCCTCACCCTGCAGGTGATCGCCGAGGCGCAGCGCGCCGGGGGCACCGCGGCGTTCATCGACGCCGAGCACGCCCTCGACATCACCTACGCGGCGAAGCTGGGGGTGGACGTGGAGGCCCTGCTCGTCAGCCAGCCGGACAGCGGCGAGCAGGCCCTCGAGATCGTCGACATCCTCGTACGCTCCGGCGGCATCGACCTGATCGTCGTGGACTCGGTCGCCGCCCTCACGCCCCGCGCCGAGATCGAGGGGGACATGGGCGACCACCACGTAGGCTCCCAGGCCCGCCTCATGAGCCAGGCCATGCGGAAGCTGACGGCCGCGGCGCACCGCACCGGCACCACCGTCGTCTTCATCAACCAGATCCGCATGAAGATCGGGGTGACCTTCGGCTCGCCCGAGACCACGACCGGGGGGCAGGCGCTCAAGTTCTACAGCTCCGTCCGCATCGACATCCGTCGCATCGCCACGATCCGAGACGACAAGAAGAAGGAGATCCTGGGCACGCGGACCCGCATCAAGGTGGTGAAGAACAAGCTCGCGCCGCCCTTCCGGCAGGTGGAAGTGGAGATCCGGTTCGGGCGGGGCATCGTCGCGTCGCTGGACCTGTTGGAGCGCGGCGTCGACCTCGAGCTCATCTCTCGACGGGGGGCGTGGTTCCAGTACGGGGAAACCCGCCTCGGGCAAGGACGCGACAACGCCGCCGCGTTCCTCGAGGCCCACGAGGAGACGGCCGCGACGCTCCGGGCGCAGGTGCTCCAGGCCACGGGCCTGGGCCGCACCGGGGATCCGGCGACGGCCTGAGGGGCGACTGGTCCCGGGAGCATCGGCCCGCGCGGTCGGTGCTCATCCGATCCCCAGCGAACATGTCGACCGGGCGGGTATCATGAGCGTCGTAATGGGGCCTTTGCACCCGACCATCCGGGAGGGGGATCTTCCTCCCGGCCCCGAGGCCGCCGGCGACGAGCCCGCAGTCGTCACGTCCGACGGCGTGACCGTGTCCGCCCCGGGCATCGGGAGCACCTCCGTGCGCGAGGGGCCCGAGTCGGAGGTGGTCCAGATCCACCCCGCGGGGCCGACGGCCCGGCCGCGGCGTCCGATCGAGCGGCGCAGCACCGAGCCCACCTCCCGCGAGCAGATCCGCGTACGCATCACCGGGATGCCGCGGCGCATCCTCGATCTGCTCACCGCGCCTGCGGACTCGGTCGGCGATGAGGAGCGGAGGCTCGCCGCCCGCGCCACCTCGATCATCCTCCTGCTCTGGCTACCCGCGGCCTACCTGCTCGCGGTCTCGGTGCCGGCGGCAGCCATGCCCGAGCGTGCGGGGTGGGCCCTCGGCCTCGCCGCGGCGGGGACCTGGGGCGCCTGCTACGCCCTGAGCCGGACAAGCGCCTACCAGGCCGCATTCACGCTCTTCGTGCTCCTGCTTCAGGGGGGGCTCTGGTCGGCGACCTTCCTCGCCGAGACCACCCACACCGCGCTCGGGTTCATGGTCGCGACGGTGCTCGGGGTGGTCTTCGCGAGCGCGCTGAGCCCGAGCCACTGGGTCCTCCCGGTGGGCGTCTCCAACCTGCTCGTGGCCGTCTCCGTTCCCTTGGTGCACCCCCACCTCACGTGGTCGGACGTCACGGCCGGGATGGTGATCATCGGCTTGTCCACCGTCGCGATCCTGCTCGGCTCGCTCCAACGCAGCCGGACCGACGGCGTGCTCGCGGCCCGCACCCAGGCGCTGCGCCACAGCGAGCAGCGCTACAAGGTCGCCGCCGAGGGGGCCAAGGACGGGCTCTGGGACTGGGACGTCGTGGCCGACACGGCCTACTACTCGCCCCGCTTCCTGACCCTGCTGGGGCTCGGGGAGGGCGAGATCGAGCCGCGGCTGGACGCATGGCTCGGGCTCGTACACCCCGACGACCTCCCGAAGCTGCGCCGAGAGCTCGAGCAGCACCTCGAAGACCCGCAGGACCACCACTTCGAGTCGACCCACCGCCTCCGTCACCGGAACAACAGCTACCGATGGTTTCGGGCCCGCGGCGCCGCGGTCCGGGAGAACGGCAAGGTCGTGAGGGTCGCGGGCTCCCTCACCGACGCGACCGAGCGCAAACAGTTCGAGGAGCGCCTCCGCTACGAAGCGCTGCACGACGAGCTCACGGGCCTGCCCAACCGGGTCCTGTTCCTCAACCGGGTCAACCACTCGATCCGCCGAAGCAAGCGGAGGTTCGCCCGCCCGTTCGCGGTGTTGTTCCTGGACCTCGACGGCTTCAAGGTGGTCAATGACTCCCTGGGCCACGACGTCGGAGACCGGCTCCTGATCGAGGTCGCGGACCGCCTGCTGGAGTGCGTCCGCCCCGGCGACACCGTCGCCCGACTGGGCGGCGACGAGTTCACGATCCTGCTCGAAGAGACCGAGGACCCCCGGGAGGCCGAGGCCGTCGCGGACCGCATCCAGCGCGAGCTGAGCAGGCCCTGGATGCTGGACGGCCACGACATCGTGATCTCCACCAGCATCGGCATCGCCAACGGCTCCGGCGGGTCCCACACCCCCGAAGAGCTCATCCGCGACGCCGACACCGCCATGTACCGCGCGAAGACCGAGGGCAAGGCGCAGCACCGCGTCTTCGACCGCGCCATGCACGACACGGCGGTCGCGAGACTCCAGCTCGAGGCCGACCTGCGCCGTGCGATGGCCGACGACAACCTCGATGACGAGTTCCACCTCGTGTACCAGCCCGTCATTCGAATGCGAGACGGCCGCCTGTCCGGCTTCGAGGCCCTGCTCCGGTGGGACAACCCCCAGCGCGGGATCATCGGGCCCGACGAGTTCATCCGGATCGCCGAAGAGACCGGCCTGATCGCGAAGGTGGGCTGGTGGGCGCTCGAGACCGCGGCCAGGCAGGCCCTGGCCTGGCAGAAGCTCACGGCCGCGAACCCTGGGCTGCGGCCGGTCACCATCAACGTGAACGTGAGCGGGCGCCAGATGCACGAGCTCGAGCTCGTGGACAAGCTGAGGGCCCTGCTCGACGACCTCCAGCTGCCCGAGGACGCCCTGGTGCTGGAGCTGACGGAGAGCCTCGCGATGTCCCATCGGGATCGCATCGCCGCCATCCGAGACCTCGGCCTCGCCCTGTCGATCGACGACTTCGGGACCGGCTACTCCTCCCTCCGCTACCTCCAGGAGTTCGACCTCGACGACCTGAAGATCGACAAGTCGTTCGTGGCGCGCTTGGCGCCGGACGGCGGCGGCGAGGAGATCGTGCGGGCCATCATCGCGCTCGCCCACGGCCTGGGGCTCTCGGTCACGGCCGAGGGCGTCGAGACCTGGTTCCAGTTCTCGATCCTTCGCGCGCTGGGCTGCGACAGGGCCCAGGGCTTCTACTTCCAGAAGCCGCTCCCGCGAGAAGAGGCCGAAGCGCTCTACCTGTCCCGGCCCACCTGGTAGCCGCCGGGGCGCCCGACCCCGATTCCTTGAGCGTCGACCGGGGCGCCCCCGGTCCTACCCGGGGAATGCGACCGCCTGCACGCGGGTCTGTCGCACGAACGCCCGCCGGAAGCGCACATCGTGAACACAGGACATCGAGACGAGACCACCTCCCCCTCGCTCACCCGCGAGCAGATCCGCGCGGTTCTGCCGACCCTCATCGGGTTGACCCGGCGCGCGGCCGCCACCGTGGCCGTTCGGCTCGAGCGCCTGACGCGGCGGGAGTCGATCGAGGAGCTGGCCGCGATCGACCGCCGCGTGCAGCAATGGTTCGAGGACGTGCGGGGGCTCGGCGGCGAGCCGCGGGGCCTGTGGCTCGTGGAGTTTCGGGGCCGCGCGGGCTGGTTCGGGTGGAACGAGGGCGACGACGACGTCACCTTGTACCGCCCGCACGGCGCGCCCCCCGAGGAGCGCGCGCGGCTCCACTGAGCGTCGACACGAGGTCCCGGTATCTCAGAAGTAGGAGACGATCTCGCCGACCGTAGCGAGGTGCCGGTAGACCTCGATGATCTGCTCCGGGCGACCGACCTGGAACTCCACGGTGAGCGACGTGTAGTTGCCCTTCCGGCTGGCCCGCTCGGTGGGCGTCCCCGCCACCCGCACCCCGGTCGCCGCGGTCACGCCGTCGACCAGCTCCGCCCCCGTCACCCGTGCCGTGCGGAACATGATCTTGATGGGGAAGGCGCAAGGAAACGTGTGCTGGCTGCCCAGGAGCTCGAGGAGCCGCTCTTCGGACTCCGAGTACGTCATCCCGCTCCTCCCGTCAGCGCGCTCGCCACCTCGGCCAGCGCGTCGGCCAGCGCCTCGGGGTCCCGCTGGTGCGGGGGCTCCAAGAAGCCTACCTCGCCCAGGAGGGGCACCCCGCGCGGCATCAAGCGGCGGAGCTCGGCGACGTTTCCGGCCTCGGCCAGGGACGGCGGGTCCCCGTGCACCGTGTTCACGACCACGCCCAAGACCGTCGCGCCGCGCAGGAGCAGGGCCTCCAGGGTGAGCAGCGTGTGCGAGAGCATCCCCAGCCGATTCGCCGCCACGACGATCACCGGCACCCCCCACCGGGTGGGGAGATCGGCCACCATCAGGCCTTCGGCGACCTCCACCAGCGCGCCGCCGACGCCCTCGACGACCACCGAGGCGCGCCCCGCGCTCACGGCGTTCAGCGACACGTCCAGCACCGCCGGCACCAGGGCCACGTTGTTGAGGCGCGCGGCCACCACCGGCGCGAGGGGCTCGGGGAGGGCATAGACGACCGGCAGCTCCTCGTCCTCGGTGCCGCCGTTCGCCGCGTGGAGCAGCTGCGCGTCGGCCGGCGCCCCCGTCTCCAGGGTCCCGGACTCCACGGGCTTCCAGCCGCAGGCGTTCACGCCCGCCCGACGAAGCCACGCGACGAGGCCCGCGACCACCAGCGTCTTGCCCACGCCGGTGTCGGTCCCCGTGACGAGGACCCGGTCCGGGAACTCGACCGTCACAGCGCGCTCGTCACGTCGTCGATGGAGGCGAAGACCACGTCGCAGAGCAGGTCCAGCTCGGCCTCGGTGATGGACAGCGGCGGCATCAGCACGACGACCGACCCGAGGGGCCGGATGAGGACGCCGTGGTCCCGGGCCCGCTCGATCACGCGGTTGCCGACCTGGAGCGCCGACGGGTAGGCCTCGCCGGAGGCGGGATCGGCCACCAGCTCGATGCCCGTCATGAGCCCGCATCGGCGGACGTCGCCCACGTGGGGGTGCCCGTCCAGCTCCGCGAGGCGACCCCCGAGCTGCTGCGCGCGCGCCTGCACCCGCTCGAGCACCCGCTCCTCGTCGAACACGTCCATCGACGCCAGCGCCGCGGCGCACGCGGGCGGGTTCCCGGTGAAGGAGTGCCCGTGGAAGAAGGTGCGGAAGTCCTCGTAGCGGCCGAGGAAGCCCGAATAGACCTCCTCCGTCGCGAGCGTCGCCGCGAGCGGCAGCACCCCGCCGGTCAGCCCCTTGGCGACGCACAGGAGATCCGGCACCACGCCGGCCTGCTCCGACGCGAACATCGTGCCGGTGCGTCCGAAGCCCGTGGCGACCTCGTCGAGGATCAGGAGCGCCCCGCGCTCGCGGGCCAGCGCCGCCGCCGCGCGCAGGAAGTCGGTCGAGTGCATCAACATGCCCGCGGCGCCCTGCACCAGCGGCTCCATGACCAAGGCCGCGACCCGCCCGTCGCACTCGTCGAAGAGGTCCCGCAGGCGGTCCAGGCACCAGCCCTCGTGCTCCGCGACGTCGCCGCCGAAGGCCCGGTGGTACGGGTCCGGCGCGGGGGCGCGGCGGGTCTCGAAGAGCAGCGGGCGGTACAGCTCGTGGAAGAGCTCGATGCCGCCCACGGACACCGAACCCAGCGTGTCGCCGTGGTAGGCGTTGGTCATCGAGACGAAGACGTTGCGCGCCCGCCCGGCCGGGTCCTCGTGCTGGGCCCAGTACTGGAACGCCATCTTCACGGCGATCTCCACCGACGTCGATCCCGAGTCCGAATAGAAGACCCGCGCGAGCTCCGGCTGCCCGTCGAACCGGGGCGCCGCGTCGACGAGGCGTCCCGCCAGCCGGGCCGCGGGCACGTTGGTGGGCCCCAGGAGGGTCGAGTGGTCGAGGCGCGCGATCTGCTCCTGCACCGCCTTCACGATGCAGGGGTGGGCGTGGCCGTGGACGTTGACCCACAGCGACGACACGCCGTCGAGGAACACGTCGCCTCGGATGTCGCGCAGCCAGTTCCCGCGGCCCTCTTCGATGACCAGCGGCCGAGACCCCGGGTAGTCCGACATCTGCGTGAAGGGCTTCCAGAGCCGCGCCCGGTCGAGCTGCTCGACGGCCTCGATCTCGGCCGTGGACCGAGGCGTCGCCGGGGCGAAGGGATGGAGGGCAGCGACGCGGTCGGAGTACGGCACGGCGGCGGAGCCTATCACCGCCTCGGGGACACCGAATCCAGGGCGGCGAGGGCCTCGTCCACGTCGTCGGCGGTGTGGTTCGCGCTGAGCGTGAAGCGCAGGCGGCAGGTGCCGTCGGGGACCGTAGGCGGACGGATCGCCATCGCGTAGACCCCCGCGTCGAGGAGCGCCTCGTACGTGGCCATGGCGACCCCGGCCTCCCCCACCACGACGGGCACGATCGGGGCCGCGTCGTCCACGTCGCCGCCGCCGAGCCCGAGGTCGCGCAGCCCTCGACGGAATCGCCCGACGGCGGCGGCCAAGCGACCGCGCAGCTCGTCGCCCTCGGCGCTCCGCACGACGCGCAGCCCCTCGCGCGCGGCCCCGACCGCGGCCGGCGGCAGCCCGGTGGTGAAGATGTAGGTGCGACCGCGGTTCACGATCAGCTCCCGGACGTCGGCGTCGCCCGCGACGAACGCGCCGTGTCCGCCGAGCGCCTTGCCGAACGTGCCCACCCGCGCGAGGACGTCCCCGGCCGCCCCCGCCTCGGCCGCCACGCCCCGACCGCCGGGGCCGAGCACGCCCAAGGCGTGGGCCTCGTCCACGAGCACGTGCCCCCCCACGGCCCCCGCCGCGGCGCACCACCCGGCGACGTCGCCGCGGTCGCCGTCCATCGAATAGAGGCCCTCGCCGACGACGAAACGCTGGGCGTCTTCGCCCACCTCCTCCGCCAGGAACCGGCGCACGGCGGCCAGGTCCCCGTGGGGCGCGACCCGGGCGCGGGCGTGGGACAGGCGACATCCGTCGATGAGGGAGGCGTGGTTGAGGGCGTCGCTGACCACCCGGTCGCCGCGACGGGTCAGCCCGCCGATCAACGCGAGGTTGGCCTGGTAGCCGGAGGAGCACACCAGCGCCGCCTCCGTGCCCAGCCAGTCGGCCAGGTCCGCCTCCAGCTCCCGGTGGATCGGGAGCGAGCCCGCGATCATGCGCGAGCTCCCCGAGCCTCCTCCGTAGGCCGCCGCCGCCGCCGCCGCCGCCGCCACGACCCCCGGGTGCAGCCGCAGGCCCAGGTAGTCGTTGCTGCACAGGAGCAGGGCCTCGCGGCCGTCGACCCGGCCGCGCACGCCGTCGCTGGTCTCGACCACGGGCGGGCGCCTCCGCAGCCCCGCCGCGTCGATGGCGGCGAGGCGCCGGGACAAGAAGGCGCGAGGCTGGGATCCGTCGGGCACGATTCGCGGTCTTATACTCCGCCGCCTCACGCATGCACCACGACCCCCCGGCACCCGGCGCGCCGGACGTCCCCCCGCGGTGGGGGCGGCTCGCCGACTTCTTGATCCGCGCCCGCGGGCTCGGGTGGGCGTTCGCGCTGTTCGGGGTGCTCGCCGTCGCCGCCCTGCCGCAGCTGCGGTTCGACTTCAGCCCGCAGACCCTCTTCGACCGCACCTCCGAGCGCGCGAAGCTCTACCAGGAGTACCGCGCGACCTACGGGGCCGACGACCACGTCCTCTTCGTGCTGGTGAAGGGCGACATGGCCACGGCCGAGTCCTGGGGCCTCCTCACGGAGCTCGAGGACGCGGTGGCGGCCCGGGTCCCCGCCGTCGAGCGCACGGGGAGCCTCGCCTCCATCCCCGTGCCGCGCTCGCCCGCCCCCGGCTCGGTGACCGTCGCGCCCCTCATCGACCGGGTCCCGACCGACGCGGAGGCCGCGGCCCTCACCGAGGCGGCCCGCGCCAACCCCCTGCTGCGCGACACGTTCATCGCGGGATCGGGCAACGTCGGCTCGGTCTTCCTCAAGATCGCCGACGACGTGGTCGGCATCTCGGACGTCCGCCCCGTGGTGATGGAGCTGCGGGCGATCCTCGCCGAGACCGAGGCGGCGCACCCGAACCACGAGCTCCACCTGCTCGGGCCGCACGCCTACCGGGTCACGGTCGTGGACCTGATGGTCGAGGAGGAGCTCAAGTTCATCCCCCTCACCGGGGCGATCCTGATCCTCGTGCTGTTCCTGACCTTCGGGTCGGTCTCGGGCGTCGTGATCCCCCTCGTGTCCGTGTTCCTGGGCACCGTCGGCACGCTCGCGCTCATGGCCGTGACGGGCGAGAGCATCAACATCATCAACACGATCACGGCGACGCTCATCCTCGTGATCGGGGCCGCCGACGCGATCCACCTGATCGCGCGGTTCCAGCACGAGCGGTCCGACGGGGCGGCCGCCGACGACGCCATCCGACGGGCCCTGGCGTACGTGGGCGGAGCCTGCCTGCTCACCTCGGTGACCACCGCCGCCGGCTTCGCCACGCTGGGCACCGCCCACCTCAGGATCCTCCGCCACTTCGGGGCCTACGCCGCCATGGGCGTGATGCTCACGTTCGTGGTGACGATCCTGTTCGTCCCCTGGGCGCTCGCGCGGTTCCCGGTGCCCCCGCGCCCCGATCGCCCGCTCCTGAAGCGGCTGGGACGGATCCCCGAGAACCTCGCCGACGTCGCCCTCGGCCGCCACCGCCCCCTCGCGGTCTTCTGCCTCGCCGTCATCGCGTTCTTCGTGGCGGGCATCCCCGCCACCACGGTCGACAACTTCATCATGGAGTACGTCCCCGACGACGACCCCATCCGCGAGGGCCACCGCCTGCTGGAGGATGAGCTCGCCGGGATCGTGTACCTGGACGTGCTGCTCGAGGTCCCCGAGGAGGCGGGGGGCGAGGACCCGTGGCACGACCCCGCCCTGCTCCGTCGCGCCGCCGAAATCGAGGCCGTGATCCTGCAGGACGAGTTCATCCACGCGACCGACTCCGTCCTCACGCTCCTGCGCGAGATCCGCTGGGTGCAGCGCGGGGGCGAGGGCAGCTCGGAGCCCCGGGACGCGCTCCCGTCGTCCCGCAAGGAGACGGCCTCCCTGCTGCTCCTGGCGGAGCTGTCGGGCGAGCGGACGGCCCTGAACACGCACCTGGACGCGCGCCGCCGGATCCTCCGCCTGACGTTCCGCGCCGACGACCTCGGGGCGCGCAACTACCTGGCGCTCGAGAAGCGCATGCGGACCTGGATCGACGAACGCACGGTCGACTCGCCGGTGCCGATCGTGGGGCGCATCACGGGCACGTCCCAGGTGGGCTACGGCGGCATCGACTCGCTGATCCGCGACCTGCTCACGTCGCTCGGGTACGCGTTCCTGATCATCTTCGTGACCCTCGCCCTGCTCTTCCGGGACTGGCGGATCGCGGCCCTCGCGATGATCCCCAACTGCCTGCCGATCGTGGTCGTGCTGGGCGGCATGGGGTGGGCGGGCCGACACCTCGAGACCCTCTCGGCGATGGTCTTCTCCATCGGCCTCGGGATCGCCGTCGACGACACGATCCACTACCTCGCCCGCTACTGCCAGGAGGTGCGCCGCGGGGCGACTCCGGAGCAGGCGGTGCGCATCACGGGCCGACGCACCGGGCGGCCGATCATCTACACGTCGCTGCTCCTGCTCGCCGGGTTCGGTGTGCTGTACACGTCGCGGTTCCCGCCGAACCAGATGTTCGCGGTGCTGGCGTCCATCGTCATCGCCGCCGCGCTGTTCGCGGATCTGGTGCTCCTGCCCGCCCTCCTGCTCTGGATCCGCCCGCGGGTGCCGGGCGCGCGGTCGACGGTCTCCGGATCGGGCGCGCAGGACCCTGTCGGAGCGACGCAGACCCCGGGCTAGACTCTCCCTCGTGCGTCGCCGCCTCCCACCGATCCTCCTCTGCCTCCTCGCCGCCGGCTGCGCCGTCGAGGGGCCCTCAGGGGAGCCCGTCCAGCGCGGAGCGACGTGGATGGAGGACCTCGCCGAGCCCTTGGCCGACCGGGAGGGGCCGCGGTTCCAGGTGCTGGACGTGGGGGTGGACGCCCCCCTGAGGCTCACCCTGGATCCGGCGGATCGGTGGCTCGACGACTTCGTGGGGGGCGCGGCCTTCCTCGACTGCGACGCCGACGGCGACGCGGACATGTACCTGACCACCGGCCACGGCCCCAACCGGCTGTACCGCAACGACGCGGGGGGCTTCACGGACCTCCAGGCCACGAGCGTCGCGTACCCCGATCTCCACTCCACCGGCGCCTCCACGGCGGACTACGACGGCGACGGCGACCCCGACCTCTTCCTCAACGTCCAGTTCGCCGCCAACCGCCTGCTGCGCAACGACGGAGACTGCCGCTTCACGGACGTCACCGAGGAGGCCGGGCTGGGCGACACGTACCGCTCGCTCCACTCCTACTGGATCGACATCGAGCGCGACGGCGACCTGGATCTGTACGTCGCGAACTGGGCCGAGCCCCTGCCCGAGGGCGCCTCCGGGCGCCCCCTCGCCCACCCGGACGAGTTCTGGATCAACCGCGGCGACGGCACGTTCGAGGACCGCTCGGACCTCCTGCCGCAGGCCACCGCCGAGTCGTTCGCCATGACCGGCGCCTTCCTCGACTTCGACGGCGACGGCGACTACGACCTGTTCCAGATCAACGACCGCGGCGCCTCGATCGTCCCCAACCGGCTCTACCGCAACGACGCCGCCCCGCGCGAGCTGCCCGCCTTCGTGGACGTGAGCGACATGCAGGGCTTCAACGCCGACCCGGACGGCATGGGGTTGGCCGTGGGCGACTTCAACCTGGACGGGCGGGCCGACTTCTTCACCACCGGGAACTTCGAGTCGCTCCTGATGCGTCAGGGGTCGCACTACGTGGACTCGGCCCTGGCGCTGGGACTGGACGTGGACGCGCGGCTCACGTGGGGCGGGGTGGCGGCCGACTTCGACGCGGACGGCGACGAGGACCTCTTCTACGTCGACTCCAGCTTCTTCGACGCCGGCTTCGGGGACACGGACGCCTATCGCGGCCCGGCCTTCCACCAACGCAACGACATCGACTCCGCCGGGGGCTTCCTGAGGCGCCCCCTGGAGGGGGACCTCGGGCGGCTGGAGCACTGGCGCGCCAACGCCGGGGCGGACATCGACGGGGACGGCGTGCAGGACCTCTACCTGGGCACCGTGGAGCGGGCCCCGATGTTGGCGTTCACGAACCCTCCTCGGATCGCCGAGGTGGTGGAGGTGCGGCTGCACGGGACCCGCTCGAACACCGAGGGGCGCGGGGCGGTGGTGCGCGCCGTGGTGGGCGATCGCGTCATGACGCGGTGGCCCGGGGCGTCGGATCCGTGGTCCTGCGGGGTGCCCACTTGGACCCACTTCGGGCTCGGGCGGGCGACGGCGATCGATCGCCTCGAGATCGAGTGGCCCTCGGGGGTTCGCCAAGAGGTCCTCGACGTGCCCTCGGGCGTCCGCATCCACGTCGAAGAGCCCCCCGAATAGCGGCCCGGATCTCGATCGGGCGCCCGCGTGCCCGGAGGGCCGGCCCTGGTCCTGCTTGTGCCGTCGTACGTCCTTTGCTTCGATCGACGGGCCCTGCGGCCCGGGAGTCTTCATGAATCGTCTGTTCGCCGTCTGCATCGCCTCCGCGCTGCTGGTCCCCGCCCTGCCCCGACCCGCCGAAGCGTGCGGCGGCTTCTTCTGCGCCCAGGCTCCCGTGGAGCAGAACGCCGAGCGCATCCTGTTCGAGGTGGGCGACGACACCGTCACCGCGGTCGTCGAGATCACCTACTCCGGCGACCCCGACGATTTCTCCTGGATCCTCCCCCTCTCCGGCGACCTCGTGGGTGAGCTGGAGCTGGTCCCCACGGGCGTCCTCACGCTCCTCGAGCTGGCGACCGTCCCGCAGATCACGCCCCCGAATACGAAGTGCAGCACCCCCTCGGCGCCCATGGCCTCCATGGGGCGCGCCGGCGGCGGAGGCCTCCTCGAAGACGGCGGAGGCGTGGACGTCACCGAGCTGGATCGGGTCGGACCCTTCGAGCCCGTGCTCGTGGAGTCGACGGACCCCGTCGCGCTCGTGAACTGGCTCAACGAGAACGGCTACACGGTCACGGAGGGCATGGAGCCCTTCATCGACGACTACGTGGCCCAGGACTTCTCGTTCCTCGCGATGCAGCTGGCCCCGGACGCGGGGACCCAGGACATCGCCCCCGTGCAGGTCGTCTACAGCGGCACCGAGCCGATGATCCCGCTGATGCTCACGTCGGTCGCCACGGGCCCCGACACGGGCGTGCTGGCCTTCGTGGCCGCCAACACCCGCTACGACTCGACCAACTACGCCAACCTCGAGGTGTCCGTCGACGAGCTGCGGGCCGACCCCTTCAACGGCCAGAACAACTACTACCCGTTGATCTCCTGGATGATCGACGACGAGGGAGGTCGGGCGTTCGTGACGGAGTTCGCGGGCTCCACGAGCGACGTCCAGGCCAACGTCCAGAACATCTTCCTGAACTCCGAGGACGCCCAGGAGTCGAGCGCGTGGCTGCAGAACCTGTTCGCGCGCAAGACGACGCTGTCGCGGATGTTCGCGCGCATGGGCGGCTGGGAGATGACCGCGGACCCGTCGTTCCAGCCGAGCGCGGGCGGCGCGGTGTCGCGGGTGCTGGACCTGACCGGCCAGCCCGAGGTGGAGGTCTGCGGGCCCGGCTCCGACGACCGGATCGTGCCCTGCGGCAGCACCTACTGCGGCGTCGGCTCCCAGTGCGCGACCACCGCGGACGGGATCGACGGCTGCGTGTGCGCCGAGGGCCAGACCGCGCGCACCGTCATGGCGCCGACGACGCCCGGAGGCGCCCCGGTGGAGACGGTCACCTGTCAGCAGTCGGACTTCGAGTTCCTCGCCGACGTCGTGGGCACCGCCGAGGGTCCCTCGGACCCGTGCTTCGCCAACATCTGCGGCGAGAACGGCGCCTGCGTGCAGGTCAACGGCTTCGCCACCTGCGACTGCGACGAGGGCTTCGCCGCCATCCCCAACGGCGTGGGCGGCACCACCTGCGTGGACGCCGTGGCCACGTACGAGCCCGAGCAGCTCCTCTGGGGCCCCGCGGGCTGCCGCGGCTGCTCCCAGTCCGACGACGCTTCCCCCGCCTTCCTCGCTCTCTTCCTCGCCCTCGCGGCGGCGCCTCGGCGTCGACGCTCGGCCTGATCCCGGAGTCCTCATGACCCTTCGCATCCTCCCCGCCCTCGGCCTCGCGACGCTCGCCGGCGTCGGCGTCGCCGCCTTCCTCCTCCCCTCGCCCGCCGCGGCCTGCGGCGGCTTCTTCTGCTCCACGGTCCCCGTCGAGCAGAACGCCGAGCGCATCCTCTTCGAGCTCGACCCCACCGCCAACGGAGGCCTCGGCGAGGTCACCGCGGTCGTGGAGGTCATGTACAACGGCGACGCCGACGACTTCTCGTGGGTCGTGCCCGTCCCCTCGCTGCCCGAGAACCCCGAGCTCGACGTGGCCCCCGGCAGCGTGCTGACGCTCTTCGAGACGGCCTCCGTCCCGCAGATCATCCCGCCCCCGATCGTCTGCAACTCCAACGACTTCTTCCCGCCCGCGCGCGGCGGCGGGTTCAACGGAGCCGAGTCCGACGACGCCTCCATGGGCGACGACGACGACGGCGTGGACGTCATCGACCTCCCGCAGGTCGGGCCCTACGCGCCCCAGCGCATCACGTCCGAGGACCCGCGGGCCCTCATCGACTGGCTGAACGAGAACGGCTACGTGATCACCGAGGCGATGGAGCCCATCGTCGAGGACTACGTGAAGCAGGACTTCGACTTCCTGGGCATGAAGCTCGCCCCCGAGGCGGGCGTCGAGAACATCCAGCCCATCGTGATCCGCTACCCGGGCCAGGAGCCCATGGTCCCCATCGCCCTCACGGCCGTCGCTTCGGAGCCGGAGATGGCCGTCCTCGTGTTCATCGCCGGCGACACCCGGTGGGAGGCCCGCAACTTCGCGAACCTCGAGGTGGACCGCGAGAACGTGCAGTGGGACGTGCTCACCAACACCAACAACTACTACCCGATGCTGTCCTGGATGTTCGATCAGAACGACGGGCGCGCGTTCGTCACCGAGTTCGCGGGCGACAGCGGCCTGCTCAACACCGACAACATCTTCCTGCAGGACGAGGACGCAGCCGAGGCCTTCGCCTGGGCCAACGACGTCAAGGAGCGCAACCCGATCATCACCCGCCTCTACACCCGCGTGTCGGGCTGGGAGATGCTCTTCGACCCGAGCTTCACGCCGTCCGCGGGCGGCGCCGTCGACCGCACCATCGACCTCAGCGACCGCCCCGAGGTGGACGTGTGCAGCAACGCCGCCATGAACGCCCAGCCCGTGCCCTGCGGCCGGACCTACTGCGGCGTGGGCGCGGTCTGCGCGACCACCACCGACGGCGTCGACGGCTGCGTGTGTGCCGACGGCCAGTCCGCCCGCACCATCCGCGCCCCTTCCGGCCCCGGGCAGGCGCTCGTGGACACCGTGACCTGCCAGCCCATGGAGTTCGACCTCCTGGCCGCCGCCACCGGCACCGAGAACGGCCCCGCGGACCCGTGCTTCGCCAACATCTGCGGCGAGAACGGCACCTGCGCCGCCGTGAACGGCTTCCCGTCGTGCGAGTGCGACGAAGGCTTCGCGGCCATCCCCAACGGCGTGGGCGGGACCACCTGCAGCGAGGTCGTGGAGACCTTCGGCTCGGACCAGGTCCTGTGGCCGGTGAACGCCGGCTGCGCGTCGGGGTGCGAGCTCCAGGGAACGAGGGCGGTCTCCGCGGGCGCCCTGGCGTTCCTGCTCGCGATGCTCCCCATCGCCGTGCGTCGCCGCCGCATCTGAACGGCCGGTCACCGTCCGCTTAGCGTCTCCCGAGAGTCTTGGTATCTTCCGGCCCCGCCGGGGGATCCCCCGGCTCGGAGACGGACCGAATGCGTACTCTCTTCGCCCTCGTCGGAATGATCACCGGAGCGGCGCTGCTCGTCGGCTGTCCCGTCACGGACGACGACGACGTCGGCTCCGGCGAGTGCACGAACTTCAGCGGCCACGCCTTCCCGGACGTGGTGATCGACGCCCCCGTGGACGGCTCGAACTTCACGGCCGGTGACTCGCTGAACTTCGTGGTGGTGGTAACCGACGAGGACTCGGACGTCACCCGGATGGACATGGTCGCCGAGGACACGATCGACAACAGCGCCGAGCTGATCGACGTGGACGTGCCCGCCCCGGACGATCAGGGCCGCAGCGCCTTCACCATCGCGTACGACGACCTGGGCCAGGGCGCCCACACCGTCCGCATCTCCGCGACGGACACCGACGGCTGCAAGTCGGACGACTCGGTGGTCGTCTGCCTGGACGAGCCCGGCATCTGCGACTGAGTCCCGGGGCCCTCAGGCCCTCTCGAGCCCCCACCGACGCAGCGCCCGCAGCCGACCGAGGAAGCCGGCCCGCGCGCGCTCGCCGCGCCTCACCTGATCGATCATCCGCAGGGCAGCGCGTCGGTCCACGCCGATCGCTTCGAACGCTCGAACCTCGCGCGGGTCGTCCGACGTCCACCGATCGAGCGCCTCCTGCCACCCCGGATCCGTGCGCCAGGCCCGGTCGAGGGCGTGGACTCCGGCCGTCTTCACCGGGGGCACGGCCTCGGCCGACACGTCCGGGGCGTGCCGAGCGAGCATGCGGCGCACGAGCACACGGCCGTCGCGGTCGGCGGACGACAGAGAGAGCGCGAACGCGAGCAGGGGCGGGTGCCACAGCACCGGCACGACGGGGGTGTGCTCGAGGCGCGGGAGCACCCCGGTCCAGGTGACCGCGCGCTGTCGGCCGTGCAGGTTCGCCCACGCCGCGGCCCCTCCGGCCGAGGCCCACTCGGGGGCGGGGGGGCTCCACGGGACATCCGGGACGGGGCGCACCCCGAGCTTGCGGAGGCGGGCGGCCGGCGACGGCCCGGGGGCGACGGTGTCCCCCCAGATCACGTCTCCCGCGCAACCGGACAGGAGGACGTCGCACTCGGTCGCCCAGGGCGCGTCGGTGGGGGCGCCCGGCGACGATCCGGGCCCGCCGAGGCCGTCGGTGGCGCGCCAGACGCGCGCCTCGTGGCGGAGCGCCGCGGCGGGGGGGAGCACGTCGACGCGGTGCGGACGGCCGAGGGCGGCGGCGAGCGCGCGGGCCCCGGGCAGGTCGGGGGCGTCGTGATCGCCGAAGGTCCCGAACGTCAGGCCGGGCGCGTTCACGGCGAGGGCGGCGGCCGCCACCGCGCGAGAGTCGAGGCCGCCGGACAGGGTCGCCCGCACGCGGTCGCGGCCCTCGCAGGCGGCGCGGACGGCGTCCAGGAGCAGGGCCCACAGGCGGTCGGCGCGGGCGTCGAGGCTCGGGAGATCCCCCGCCGACGGCGACGGGCGGGGCGGATCGAGGGGACGGAGGACGGCCTCGACGTCGGCGAGCAGGCTGGTGGTGCCCACGAGTCCGCCGTGGGCGAGCAGGGTCGCGACTCCTCGGGGATCCAGATCCCGACCGTCGTCCAGATCGAAGAGCGAACCCTCCCGATCGGTGCGCCGGTCCCGCCACCGGCGCTCCAGCGCGGCGGGGATCACGCCGCGCGGATCATCGCGTCGATCGCGCGGTCGATCCCCGCGTCGTCGACGTCCAGGTGGGCCACGACGCGGATGGTGTTCGGGCCCGTCGCGTGGGTGAGCACGCCCTGCTCGGCCGCCCGCTCCACGACGTCCTGGGCGGGACCGGCGGTGTCCACGTAGGCCATGTTCGTCTCCACCGGGGCCGAGGGCGTGAAGCGTCCCGAGGCGACCAGCGCGTCCGCCAACCGGCGCGCCCGGGCGTGGTCCTCGGCGAGTCGATCGACGTGGTGGTCGAGCGCGTACAGCCCCGCCGCCGCCAGGAACCCCGCCTGACGCATGCCCCCGCCGAACATCTTGCGGAACCGGTGGGCGCGGTCGACGAACGCCCGGCTCCCCACCAGGAGCGACCCCACGGGGCACCCCAGGCCCTTGCTCAGGCAGAACGAGATCGTGTCGAAGGGCCGGGCGACCTCTTCGGCGGACAGGCCCGCCGCGACCGCCGCGTTGAACATGCGCGCGCCGTCCAGGTGGAGGGCGAGGCCGTGCTCGTCGGCGACGGCCCGGATGCCGGCCACGACGTCCCGCGGGTACACCGTGCCGCCCCCTCGGTTGGCCGTGTCCTCGAGCGCGATGAGCTTCGTGTTCGGGAAGTGCGACAGCCCCCCAGGCGGCCGAATCGCGGCGGCGACGTCCCCGGGATCGAGGATCCCGCGGGCCCCGTCCACGCACCGGGCCGACACCCCCGAGAGCGCGGCGAACCCGCCGCCTTCATAGAGGAAGATGTGCGCCCCCGACTCGACGATGATCTCGTCGCCGGGCTCGGTGTGGGCCCGGATGGCGACCTGGTTGGCCATCGTCCCCGACGGCACGAACAGGGCGGCCTCCTTGCCCAGCAGCTCGGCCGAGCGGTCCTGGAGCCGGTTCACGCTCGGATCGTCCCCGAACACGTCGTCGCCCACCGGGGCCTCGGACATGGCCCGAAGCATGCCGGGGGTGGGACGAGTCACGGTGTCGGAGCGCAAGTCGACGATCGTCATGGCGGCGGAGGTTAGCGCAGCGCCGGGGAAGTCCTTCCTCCGCGCGCGCGATTCTGATAGAGAGTCGACCCCCGCGCGGGCGCGGGGTCGGAGCCCCGGCGATGCGACTCTTCCGTTCCTCTTCCCTCGTCCTCCTCATCCTCCTGATGGTGGCCGCCGCGTGCGTCAATCGCGGCGGGGGACGCGGGGGCGGCGGCGGGTCGAGCGACGACGACGACGCGGTGGACGACGACGACGCCACCGACGACGACGACGCCGTGGACGACGACGACGCGGTGGACGACGACGACGCCACCGACGACGACGACGCCGTGGACGACGACGACGCCGTGGACGACGACGACGCCGTGGACGACGACGACGCCACCGACGACGACGACGCCGTGGGCGGCCCGATGATCGACGACGTCGCCTGCGACGACAACACGACCGCAGACATCTGGCTCGTCTCCGGCAGCGGCACCCTGAACATCCTCGTGGACACGGTCTCGGCCGCCACCACCTTCGACCCCTACTCCTTCACCAGCACCGACACGTCGGCGCCCTACAACACCAACGTCGTGGACACCGGGGACGACGAAGTGGCGTGTACGTTCCCCCCGCCCATGTTCGAGTGCCCCAGCTACTCGTCTTCGATCTCCGGCAGCCTCGTCGTGGCCGTCCAGGGCTACAGCAGCAACTGCAACAACACCGGCATCGGCACCTACGAGCTCATCCTCGGCGGCGCCGCCACCACGGCGACCCTCATCGCCGACGACATCACGCTCTAAGACCCGAGGATCTTCATGTCTCCGTCCCGCTCCTTCTCCTCCCTGCTCCTCCTCGCGAGCGCCCTCCTCCTGCTCGTCCCGGCGTGCGTGAACCGCCCCGGCGGCGGCGGCGGCGGCGGCGGCGGCGACGACGACGACCTGCCCCCCACGGACGACGACGACGCGGGCGACGACGACGACGCGGTCGAGGTGCCCTGCGACGGCGCCTCCGACGAAGGCGACGAGGCCGAGCCGAACAACGACCCCGCGGACGCGACGGAGTTCTCGGCGGGCGGGGACCTCACGGTCACGGGCTCGATCGACGAGTGCGCCAACGACGGCGCCGAGTGGACCGGCGCGGCCGACTGGATCACGAACGACTGGGTCGACTGCAACGAGTCGGGCACGGTCTCCCTCACCTGGACGGGCGCCGACGATCTCGACCTGCGCGTCTGGTCCAGCCCCGCCATGGGCGAGACCGACCTGCTCGGCAACTTCTCCACCACGGATCCCGGCGCCGACGGCGGCAACATCGCCGTGGACGGGGGCGTGTGGTTCGAGGTCCTGTGCTGGGAAGGCACGCCCGGCACCGAGTGGACCCTCACGGTCACCTTCTAGACAGACCCCGAACGCCCGCGAGGCTCCCGCAATGAACTCGATTCCCGGCCGCGTGGCCCGCCGAAAGGTCGCCGTCGGCGATCTCGATGTCCCCCAGACCGAGCTCACGCTCACCAACGGCGACACCCACCGCCTGTACGACACGTCGGGGCCCCAGGGCTGCGACGTGCACCGCGGCCTGCCCGAGCGACGGGCGGAGTGGGTGGCGCGTCGCGTGGCCCGCGGCGACACCAACTTCTCCCAGATGCACTGCGCCCGTCGGGGCGAGATCACCGAGGAGATGCGGTTCATCGCCGTGCGTGAGGGCATGGCGCCGGAGTTCGTGCGGGACGAGGTGGCCGCGGGCCGCGCGATCATCCCCGCGAACCGCAACCACCCCGAGCTCGAGCCGATGATCATCGGCCGCAACTTCCTGGTGAAGGTGAACGCGAACATCGGGAACTCGCCCGTCAGCTCGTCGATCGAGGAAGAGGTCGAGAAGCTGCAGTGGTCGCTCAAGTGGGGCGCGGACACGGTCATGGACCTGTCCACGGGCAAGAACATCCACGCGACCCGCGAGGCGATCCTCCGCAACAGCCCGGTCCCGATCGGCACGGTCCCCATCTACCAGGCGCTCGAGAAGGTCGGCGGCGTCGTCGAAGACCTGAACATCGACGTCTACCTGGAGACGCTGCAGGAGCAGTGCGAGCAGGGCGTGGACTACTTCACGATCCACGCCGGGGTGCTGCTGCGGTCGATCCCGCTCACCATCGACCGCGTGACGGGCATCGTGTCCCGCGGTGGGTCGATCATGGCGAAGTGGTGCCTCTCCCATCACCGGGAGAACTTCCTCTACACCCACTTCGACGCCATCGCCGACCTCATGGCGAAGTACGACGTGAGCTTCAGCCTGGGCGACGGCCTGCGTCCGGGGTCCATCGCGGACGCCAACGACGACGCGCAGTTCTTCGAGCTGCAGGTCCTCGGCGAGCTCACGAAGCGCGCCTGGGAGCGCGACGTGCAGGTGATGATCGAGGGCCCGGGCCACGTCCCCATGCACAAGATCGTGGAGAACGTGACCCGCCAGATGGAGGTCTGCCACGAGGCGCCCTTCTACACGCTGGGCCCCCTCGCCACGGACATCGCGCCGGGCTACGACCACATCACGTCGGCGATCGGCGCGGCCATCATCGGTCACGCGGGCACGGCGATGCTCTGCTACGTCACCCCCAAGGAGCACCTCGGCCTCCCGAACAAGGAGGACGTGAAGGAGGGGCTCATCGCCTACAAGATCGCGGCCCACTCGGCGGATCTGGCGAAGGGCCACCCCGGGGCCCAGGACCGGGACGACGCGCTCTCCCGCGCCCGGTTCGAGTTCCGCTGGGAGGACCAGTTCGAGCTCGGCCTCGACCCCGAGACGGCCCGCGACTACCACGACGAGACCCTCCCGCAGGAGAAGGCCAAGAGCGCCCACTTCTGCTCCATGTGCGGCCCCGCCTTCTGCGCGTACCGCATCTCCCAGGACGTCCGGGACCTCGCCGCCGGCGAGCTGGCCCTGGGCACCCCCGCGACCGACGAGGCCGCCGACGGCATGCGCGAGAAGGCTGCCGAGTTCCGCAAGAACGGCGGCCGCCTCTACGTCGCCGACACCCCCCCACGCTGAGACCCATGACCCGCAAGTTCACGCTGCTCCTCCTGGCGGCGACGGCGACCCTCGCCCTCGCCTGCAACCGCGACACCGGCCCCAAGGACGCCGCTCCCCTCGGAGAGAAGGGCGGCACCGCCGGCGTGACCGAGGTGCTCGAAGACGAGGCGGGCATGACCGCCGCCTTCGGCCTGGTCCGCTCGATCCTGTACGGCGAGGAGCGCCCCGACCTCGGCGACCTCGAGGCTGCCTCCGGGCGCCGCGCGTTCGTGTGTGTCTACGGCGTCGAGGCGCCGAACATCTGCGGGACCGCCGCGGGCGACCACCTCGCCGCGTCGATCGAGGGCGCCGCCGCGGACCTCGAGGAGAAGGGGGGCAAGAAGCTCGCCGCCGCCGACAAGGGGTCCCTGCGCCTCAAGATCGACGTCGTCGTGAAGACGGGGCGGGCCGACTGGCGCAACGCCGTCGACCGGCCGCGCGCCCGAGAGACCGCCACCTACGGGTACTGGCTGAAGGACGCCGAGGACCGCGTGGGGTGGGTGCTCCCCTCGGAGGTCCTCGAGCAGAACCTCTACTGGAAGGCGCGCAGCAAGCGGGGCGTGCAGCGCGATCGTCTGCTCGACGCCATGCGGAAGCGCAACCCCGGGCTGGGCCCGATCCCGCAGGAGTTCACGTTCGACAAGCTGCGCACGGTCTCGTGGGTGGAGAAGGCCGTCATGGACGACTCCCGCCCCGGCATCTTTCGGAGCTACCGCCTGCACTCCCTGGAGTTCCCGGAGGCGGACCCCGACTCCCTGGCGCAGTCGACGGTCTGGGCCGCCGACTACCTGATCTCGTCCGTCGCCGCGGACGGGGAGATTCGATACAACTACCGCCCCGCCCGAGACCGCGACGGCGGCGGCTACAACGTCCTGCGCCACGGCGGCACCACCTACTCGATCCTCCAGGCCTACGACCGCACGAAGTACCGCCCCTACCTGGTGGCGGCCGAGACGGCGATGAACTGGCTGATGCGCGAGCGCTCCGAGACGCGGCGACGCAGCGGGCCGTTCCTCGAGGACAGCGAGGTCTTCTTCGTCTACAGCCGCGCCGAAGGCAAGACGATCAAGCTCGGCGGCGCCGGCCTGGCCCTGGTGATGATCGACCAGTACGTCGAGGTGACGGGCAACGAAGAGAAGTACCTGGAGCAGGCCCGGGGCTACGCGCGCTTCATCGTCTCCCGCCAGGGCGAGGACGGCGAGTTCATCTATCACGACCCCTACGTGGACGGCACCACGGTCAAGAACCAGACGTCGCCGTACTACCCGGGCGAGGCGATCCTCGGCCTCATCCGCCTGTACTCCTACGACCGCAACCCGCTCTGGCTGGAGACCGCGGTGCGGGGCGCCGACTGGCTCATCGACACGCGGGACAAGGGCAAGGACGAGACGCGCCTGGCCAACGACCACTGGCTCATGATCGCGCTGTCGTACCTGTACCAGTACACGAAGGACGAGCGGTACCTGACGCACTCGCTGAACCTCGCCCGGGCCGTCGAGTTCCAGTACGAGAAGAACCGCAAGGCGTGGAAGAAGTACCCCGACTACCGGGGCGGCTACTACGACCCGCCGCGCTCCACGCCCGCCGCCACCCGAGGCGAGGGCCTCGTGGCCGTGCTCGACACCTGCAAGGTGGCCGGCAGCGAGTGCGGGTGGGTCCAGGACCTCCTGATCGAGACCGTGCGCCACGAGCTGCTGAGCCTCTACAGCCCGGACCACATGTGGTGGCCGCGGAACCAGTCGAAGACCTTCGGCGGCTGGAACGGGGGCCTGCTCGACAGCGCCGTGCGCAACGACTTCGTACAGCACAACATGTCCTCGATCCTCGGGCTCGAGCGGCACCTCCGCGAGGCGGACGGCGTCGACCTCCCGGGCGGTCCCCGGTGGACCGAGCGGAACCTCGGCGGCGAGACGTTCGACGGCATCCCCGAGGCCGAGATGGACGCGCTCCGCGCGTGGACGAAGCACTACCGAGGCGAGACCCGGTGGGAGAAGCTCGCGAAGCTGCAGGAAGAGGGCGCCGACGGAGCCGAGGAGCCCGACGCCACCGACGAGTGAAGGCACGGCAGCGCGCGCAGCGCAGAGCGATCAGCGGCTGATCAGCAGGACGACCCCGAGGATCGCGGGCGCCAGCCCGATGCCGCCGATCGTGACGGCCGTCCCCAGGGACACGACGCCCGCGACCGCCGGACCCGGCCTGCCCGCGTTCGACGCGCGGTAGCCGCGGACCGCCCCCACCGCCGCTCCGATCCCGGCCAGGACGGCCACGACCAGCAGCGTCCAACCCACCTGCTGGAAGAACGGCGGGACCGCGCCCCGCACGGCCGCGACCACGCACAGCGCGCCCGAGCCGGCGGCCCCCAACAGCAGACGGATGGCCCGCAGGGACCACTTCAGGGATCGACGCGCGACGGCGCGGTGCTTCTCTTCGTCCGTCCACGCCACGCCGTCGACGTGCAGGCGCGATCGACAGGGCCCGCACAGATCGCCGCTGACCGTGCAGCCGACGCAGATGAACGTGCCGCAGCGAGCGCACGTCCCCACGGCGGGGCGGTCGGGGTGAGCAGCACAGGCGGCGGAGGGCGTCATGTTAGCTTCGGCCCGCGCTCACGCGGCCCGCGGTGGGTTGGACCCGGGGCGCGCGACAGGTGTTCCCCCCGGCCGGAGGCGACCGACGTGATGGACTTCCACCTGCTCCTCCGCAACCGCAACGTCTCTCGTGTCCTGGTGGGTGTCCCGGACGGCCACCAGCATATCCGGGCCCGCATCGAGACCGCGGGCGGGGACGTGATCACCCTGCAGGAGGCGACGCTGGCCGCCATCGCGCGGGCCTACCTCGCGGTCTCCACGCACCCGACCCGCAACGCCGTGGAGCTCCGAGCGATGGAGATCTCCGGGCGCAAGCGCGGGTTCGCCGAGGTGCAGCTGCTCGAGACGGACGCGGACGAAGACTCGCTGCGGTCGGTGCTGGCCTCCCCGCCGCCCGAGCGCACGCCGGACGGGCCCCCGACCGCGTCGGTCGACACCATGCCCCTCTCGCCCGAGACCGAGGCCGCCGCGCCCGTGCCCGCGTCCCCGATCCCGGTGGAGCCCGAGATGGCGGCCACGGATCACGGCGCGCCCCCCGACGACGACGCGGTGGACCTCGACCTCGACGACCCGCTCGAAGAGGACGACGGCCCCGTCTTCGGGGACGTGCCGACCATGCACAGCCGTCCCCCCGGGGAGGACGAGCCCTGATCCGCGCTCCCATCGTCGCCGCGCTCCTCGTCGGCTGCGCCCCGCTGGTCCCCGTGGAAGGGACCCCCGCCCCCGCCACCGCCTCCCTCGTGTGCGATCGCGACTTCCTGCCCGCCGCGCTGTCGCTCATCGAGGAGGCCGAGACCGCGGTGAACGTCGCCCAGTTCTCGCTCTATCCCGGCTCCTCCACCGGCGCCCTCCGCGACGCCCTCATCGACGCCGCGGAGCGGGGCGTGACGGTGCGAGTGCTGCTGGACGACGAGGTCGAGCAGAACGGCCCCGCCGCCGAGGCGCTCGTGGCCGGCGGCGTGGACGCGCGGCTCGACCGGGTGGACACGACGATGCACGCGAAGGTCGTGGCCGCCGACGACGCCGCGATCGTCGGGAGCACCAACGGCTCGGACTCCGCCATCGAGCGGAACCGGGAGTGCAACCTCCTCCTGCGCGACGGGGCCCCGCCCTCCTACGTCGCGGGCTGGTTCGACAGGGTGTGGGCGGACGCCACCGATCGCACCCCGCCGGGTCCCCGCGGCACGGGCGACGTCGTCGCCCTGGTGAACGACGACCTCCTCGCCCACCTGCTGGACCGCGTCGGCGAGGCCCGCCGCCGGGTGGACTTCACGATGTACGCGACGTATCTCCAACCGAACAACCTCGACTCCCCCGCCATGCAGGTCTTCTCGGCGTTCGAGGAGGCGGCGGCGCGGGGCGTGGTCGTGCGGGGCGTGGCCGAGCACTCCCGCACGAACGAGGGCCTCAACGCCCAGACGGCGGAGGCCGTGGAGTGGCTGCGCGCCCGAGGCGTGTCCATGCGCTGGGAGGACGGAGCGACGGTGACTCACGCGAAGGTGATCCGGGCGGACGACGGCATCCAGGTCGAGTCCGCGAACTTCTCCACGAGCGGCTTCGAGCGCAACCAGGAGGTGGGCGCGTGGACGACCCAGGAGGCGCCCGTCGCCGCCTTCGAGGCGTGGTTCGAGGACCTGTGGGGCGCGTCCACCGAGGAGCCCGCCCGGTGATCCGCCTCCTCCTCGCCCTCCTGCTGTTGGTCCCGGTGACGGCCTCGGCCGCCCCGAAGAAGAAGGCCGAGGCGGAGGCCAACCGCCTGCTGAACCGGGCGATGCAGGAGCTGGGGCGCTACCAGCTCGACGCCGGCCTGGCCACGCTCGGCGAGGTCCTCGCGCTCACCCCGAACGACGGCTTCGCCCACAGCCGCCTCGCGGAGATTCACGCGGTCGGATACGGCCGCGGGACCGAGCTGGTGGCGACGTACCGAGCGGTCGCGGCGGCGCGGCCCGACGAGCCGATCCGGACCGTGTGGACCGTGCGCGCCGAGCTGGCGCGGCACGTCGAGGACAAGTGGGTCGTCGCCGACCGTCCGTGGGTGCAGGAGTCGCTGGAGGCCCTGGGGAGCCTCACGTCCCACGAAGACGCGGAGGTCCGCTACGCGGCGTGGATCGCGGTCCGCGATCTGCGGATGCGGCTCCAGGACGGGGCGGGCGCGGCGGCCGCCGGCGCCGCGGCGATCGACCTCTTCCCCCACCGGCTCCAGTCCCGAGTCTCCGCCCTCCTGGCCGCGCGCGACGCGGGCGACGCGGCCCGATTCCAGCGGATCTGCGGGGACGTGATCCGCGACACGCCGGGGGCCGTCGAGGCGTGCTCGATGCTCTTCTCGGGCGGGCTCTGGGAGGACGCCGACGCGCTCCTGAAGGCACGCGCGGACGTGCTCGCGGACGTGGAGAAGCTGGGCCGTCGCGTCCTCTCGGACGTCGTCCTGGCCCACGAGGTCGCGAAGTTCTACGGCCGCCGGGGGCTCGACGCCGCGCTCCAGACGGCCTACGTGGCCCGGATCCTCGGGCGCCACCCCGGGTTCACGCTGAGCCCCTCGTCCCGGTGGTGGCTCGGCCGGCCGCCCCCCCTGAAGACGACGCAGCGTCGGATCCGGGAGGCCTTGCCGGGCGACGACGTCGCGCCGCTCTCGGCCACGGACGCGCCGTGGGCTCACGAGCAGGCCGCCGTGCAGGCCGCGCAGGAGGGTCGCCACGACGACGCCGTCGCCTCCATCCGTCGGGCGCGGGAGGCGCTCACGAAGCTCCCGTGGTCACCGCACGCCACGCGTCCCTCCACCAGCTTCGAGGCGTGGTCGGCCGCCCGCGCCCGGGACGAGGGCCGGATGCTCGGGATCGAGGCCAGGAGCCTTCGCGCGGCGGGCCGAGACGACGAGGCCTGGCCCCTCGCCCAGCGCGCGGCCTGGCTCCACGGGGACGGCCGCACCTGGATCGAGCTCGCCCAGTTCGCCGCCGCGCGAGGCGACGCGGTGCTCGCTCTGGAGGCCGACCTCGAGGGGCTCTCCCGCCTCGACGGGGAGGCGGTGACGGAGCTGCCCATGGAGTATCGCGACCGCGCCGTGGGCCGGTTCCTCGACGCGCACCCCGCGCTCGGCGACCCGGACCTGGGGTGGCTGGCGCTCCTCTCGGCGGCCGCCGGGCGGCGCTCGCTCCGGGCGGCGGGGGAGGCTCCGGACGCCCCGGGCGCGAAGGAGCAGCACCCCTTCGTGGGACGCCCCGCGCCCCCGTTCGACGTCACCACGTTCGCGGGCACGGCCCTGAGCAGCGAGTCGCTCCGCGGCAAGGTCGTGGTGGTCGACTTCTGGGCCACCTGGTGCGCGCCCTGCAAGCGCGCGATGCCGGAGCTGCAGCAGGCCCAGGACGAGCTCGGGGACGACGTCGTGGTGTTGGCGCTGTCCGTCGATCAGCGCCCGGAGGAGGCCGAGCAGTTCATGGCCGCGTCGACCTACACCTTCGAGGCCGCACACGTGGGCCCCGACGCCCAGGGGCCGTGGGAGGTGAGGGGTATCCCCTCCACCTTCGTCATCGACGCAAACGGGGTGGTGCGTCATCACCACCAGGGCTGGTCCCGGGGCGTGGGACGCCGAATCCAGGGCGAAGTACGCGCGCTGCTTGCTCGTTGAGGGCCGGCCCCTTGCGGGGCCACGGTCGGGCGTGTTATCCACCCTCTCCCTCTGCTCGCTGGGGGTGGACGCGCGGGCAACAAGGAGCGCTGGATGGCTAAGGAAGAGTCGGAGTCCCTGGTGATGATGGCGGTCCTTACGGAGCCGCTGGCCGTGGACCTCCTCCTCGCGTCCCTCCCGGACGCGATGCACCTTCGACCGCTCTGGGAGCGGCTCATCATCGCGGACCTGCCCGAGTGCGTCGCCATCGGTCTGCCGATCGCGAACAAGGTCACGCGCGACTCCACCGAGAATCATCGACGCCACCTCTTCTCGCTCCTGAACCTCCTCGAGGTTCCCCTCGTCTCGAGTCCGACGCACCTCCATCGCATCGAGGTCGATCGCGCCGCCGTCCGCACGGACGTGGCGTGGCCCGCGGCGAAGCCCGACAAGAAGAAGAAGGCCGCCGAGGCCGCGGCCAAGGCAGCGGCCGCCGAAGACGCGGGCGACGCCGAAGCCGCGGACGAGCCGAAAGCCTGAGCCGATGGTGGTCGACGGCGTTCATCCCTCGGCCTGCCCCCTCGACTGCCCCGACTCCTGCACGCTCGACGTCCACGTGACGGGAGGGCGCGTCGTCGCCGTGCGCGGCTCCGATCGGTCGTCGCTCACCGACGGGGTGATCTGCGGCAAGGTCACCGCCTTCGCCGATCACATGTACGGCGACGAGCGTCTCACGCTGCCCCTGCGACGCACGGGCCCCAAGGGCGAGGGCCGGTTCGAGCCGATCTCCTGGGACGACGCGCTCGACACCGTCGCCGAGAACCTGGCCCGCGTCCGCGACACCCTGGGCGGGGAGGCGATCCTGCCGTGCAGCTACGGCGGCTCGAACGGCGCGCTCACCGAGGGCGCCGTGGACGCCCGCCTGTTCCATCGCCTGGGGGCGAGCAACCTCGCCCGGACCCTGTGCGCCATGCCGTCGACCCGCGCCCAGACGGGCATGAGCGGGAAGATGGTGGGCGGTTCGCTCGAGGACGTGGCGCACAGCCGGTTCGTCGTGTTGTGGGGCGTGAACCCCTCGGCCACCGGGATCCACCTCGTCTCGCGCGTGCAGAAGGCCCGCCGGGCGGGCGCGAAGCTCATCGTCGTGGACCCGCGACGCATCCCCCTGGCCCGGCACGCGGACCTGCACCTGCGGCTCCGCCCCGGGACGGATCTGCCCCTCGCCCTCGCCGTCGCCCACGAGCTGTTCCGCACCGGAGCCGCCGACCGGGCCTTCCTCGCGGAGCACTGCCGAAACGTCGAGGCGTTCGAGGCCCACGCCATGCGCTGGTCTCCCGAGCGGGCGGCGGCCGTGGCGGGCGTCGAGGCCGACGACGTCCGCTGCCTGGCCCGCATGTACGCCGAGGCCTCGCCCGCCCTCATCCGCTGCGGCTGGGGCGTGGAGCGCAGTCGAAACGGCGGCGCCGGGACCTTCGCCGTCCTCGCCCTCGCCGCCGTGGCGGGCAAGTTCGGGATCCGCGGCGGCGGGTTCACGATGTCGAACACCGGCGCCTGGCAGCTCTCGGGAGGAGCGGCGGCCCGGGCGGAGGTGCCCGACACGCGGTGGGTCAACCTCGGCCGCATCGGGCGCGCCCTGACCGAGCTCCGGGACCCGCCCGTGGGCGCGCTGTTCGTCTACAACTGCAACCCGCTCTCGACCTGCCCCGACCAGGAGGCGGTGCGGCGCGGGCTGCTCCGCGACGACCTCTTCACCGTCGTGCACGAGCAGGTGATGACGGACACGGCGCGGTACGCCGACGTCGTCCTCCCCGCGACCACCTTCCTGGAGCACCACGACCTCGCGCGCGGGTACGGAAACCTGGTCCTGCACCGGATCCGGCCCGCCGCCCCCCGGGTCGGCGAGAGTCGCCCGAACCACGAAGTCTTCGGCGCCCTCTGCGACCGCCTGGGGCTCTCGCGCGACGACGACCCGCGCACGCCCGACGCCATGGCCGACGCCGTGCTGGACGCCGACGGGCACGGCCGGGGCGAGGAGCTGCGCGCGGCCCTGATCGACGGTCGCCCCGCGCCCCCGGCGGCGGGCGCACGGCCCGTCCAGTTCGTGGACACGTTCCCGCTGCACGAGGACCGGAGGCTCGACCTCTACCCCGAGGAGCTGGCTCGTGAGGCGCGGGAGACGGGCCCCGAGTTCCTCGACTACCGCCCCGACCCCGCCACCGACGAGCACCCCCTGGCGTTGATCTCCCCCGCCGAGCGGGGCACCGTCTCGTCCACGTTCGGGCAGCTCCGACGGACCGAGGTGCGGCTCATGGTCCATCCGGGGGACGCCGAACCGCGCGGCATCGCCGACGGAGACGTCGTCCGGGTGTTCAACGACCTGGGGGAGGTCCGGGTAGCGGCGAAGGTCACCGACGTCGTGCGGGCGGGCGTCGTGTCGCTGCCGAAGGGGCTCTGGGCCCGCCACACCCGGTCCGGGACCACCGCCAACGCCCTGATCCCGGACGCGCTCACCGACCTCGGCGGCGGGCTCTGCTTCAACGATGCCCGGGTCGAGGTCCAGCCGGTCTAACGACGCTCTTGGAGCTCGCGGAGCTCCTTCTCCATGGCCTCGAGCCGCTCCTCGAGCTTCTTCAGCTTCGCCTTGGTCTCCCCGGTCGTCTCGTCCGCGTCCTTCTCGGTGCGCGTCCGGATCTTCTCGACGATCGACGCGCCGCGAGCCGCCATCGACGGCGTGTCGTCCCAGCGGAGCATCTCCTCGATGCGATCGATGGAGCCCGCGTCGCCGACTCGCCCGAGGATCCCGAGCGCCACCTGCCGGTCTCGGAGGTGGAGGCTGTCCAACCAGGCCTCGGCCGCCTCGCGCACCGGCTCCCGGGCTCGCTCCCGCTCCGGCCCCACGGGCTGCCGATCGGCCAACGCGGCCCCTGCCCGCAGGGCGGTGTGGCGCATGCGGGTGCCCGGGGCCGACGGCTGGAACGCCCGGGCGAGCGCCCCCATGTCCTCGGGCTCGCCCCACCGGCCCAGGGCGTCGGCGGCGTGCCGCTGCGCCCACCGGCTGTCGGTCGCGGGGCCGCGCAGCACCGCCAGGGCCCGCGGACGCACGCGGCGCTCCTCGTGCTTCGCCAGGGCGGACATGGCCTGCCCGCGGCCCCAGTGATCGCGGTCGCGCTCCAAGACCCCGACCAGCGCCGCCACGACCTCGGGGGTCCCCTCGGCCTTCGCCAGCTCCTGGACGATCTGGCTGCGCAGCGCGGAGTACGGCGCGTCCGGCGCCTCGCCCTTCAGCACCTCCAGGAGGACGGCGGTCGACGCCTCGTCGCGCCACTCCCCCAGGACCGTGACCGCCATGCGTCGAGCAACCCCCGGCGACAGCGTGTCGCGCGCGAGGGACTCGATCGTCGCGCGAGTGGCCTCCGGGATCGTCCCCTTCAGCTGCTTGAGCCCCTCGATGGCCCGGCGTCGCGTGAAGGCGTTCGCCGACTGGAGCTGGTTCGTCCACTCCTGCGCCGTCTGCTTCTGCGTGAGGTCCATGAGCACGCCCGCGAAGGGGTCCACGCCCACGTACAGGAGGTCCGCGCCCCCCAGATCCATGGAGAGGGCCGTCTCGTCGCCGTCGAGGAGCACGCGCTCGATCCGAGTGCCCGTGGAGGTCGCGATCTCGAGGTCGACGGGGAGGTGGAACGTGGGGACCAGGCCGTCGGTCGACTGGGTCTGGGCCAGGGCCACGCGCAGGCGCCCGGACTCGGGGTCCACGCGATGACTCACGTTCACCTTCGGGTGCCCCGCCAGGTACACCCACTGGTCGAAGAACC
Source organism: uncultured Rickettsiales bacterium (assembly GCA_964620495.1). Lineage (GTDB taxonomy): Bacteria > Myxococcota_A > UBA796 > UBA9615 > UBA9615 > CAZEKB01. The sequence continues at coordinate 125,483 of CAZUHI010000010.1, forward strand.
AGCGGAGGTGGAGCCCGGACGCGTCCTCCAGGGCCCGACGCAGGTCCTCCGTCTCCACCAGGCCGTGCTGGTGCCGGGTCAGGTAGAGGGTGACGCCGCGGAAGAACGCATCGTCGCCGAGCAGCACGCGGAGCATGTGCGTGACCGTCGCGCCCTTCGTGTAGACGTGCGCGCCCCGGCCCCCCGCGCGGTTGTAGAACGTGCCGACCATGGGGCGAGGGTCGCGATCGTCGGCGCCCACGAGGCCGCGGTGACGCCCGAAGGTGCCCGCCGCCCACTCGTCGTCGCCGAACTCGGCGCGCAGCCACTCGTCGGCGGTCCAGGTGGTCATGCCCTCGTTGAGCCACATGTGGGCCCAGGTGCGGCAGGTGAGCTGGTCGCCGAACCACTGGTGGGCGAGCTCGTGGGCGATGATCGACTCGGTGTGCTTGCTGGGTCGGTGGGGCCCGGGCGGGAGCAGGAGGCGACGATCGAGGACGGTCGCCGTCGTGTTCTCCATGCCGGTGTAGATGAACCGCTGGACCGTGACCTGGTTGTAGGCGGGGTACGGGTAATCGACGCCCAAGAAGGTCGACATCCACTCGAGCATGCGCGGCGTCTTGCCGAGCAGCAGCCGGCCCTCGGCCTCGGTGGAGTCCGGCGAGACGTAGTAGCCCACGGGGCGCCCCCGCCAGGTGTCGGTGAAGACCTGGTACTCGGCCGCCGCGAACATCACCAGGTAGGCCACCAGATCCTGGTCTCGGAGCGCGTAGTGCCAGGTGGTCCAGCCGGGCCGCGCGGCGGGCGCCTTCGACTCGAGCACGCCGTTGCTGAGGGCGGTGTAGCGGTCCGGGACGGTGAAGCGACCCTCGTACGTGAACCGGTCCGTCGGGAAGTCCCACACCGGGATCCAGTGGCGGTTGTCGGTGTCCTCGCCCTGGGTCCACGCCTCGACGTAGGTGTCCGGCGAGTCGAGGCCGGGCCGGCGGAAGTGCAGCCCGCTCGAAGGAGCCGCGCGGTAGCGCACGACGACCGTCGCGTCCTCGCCCACCGTTAGCCCGGCGACGGCGATCCCCAGGGTGGTGGGCCCGGTCACGACGGAGGCCTCGACGCCGTTCACCGTCGCGCCCTGGATGTCGAGACCGACCTGGTGCAGCACGATCTCGGCGAGCCCGGTGCGCAGGGGCTGCACGGTCAGGGTCGCCGCCCCCTCCACCGTGCCGGCGTCGAGATCGACGGTCAGATCGAGGGCGTAGTGCTGGATGTCGACGGTCCGGTCGGGAGCGTCGACCCCGCGCGCGTCGGCCTGGAGATCCGGAGCGTCGGCCCCCGCGTCGCCCGTGGGAGTCAGCAGGAGGAGTCCGAAGACGAGGGCGCGAGCGAGCGGCTGAATGGGTGACACGGAGGCTCCCGAGTGAAGGGAGCGGGACGATAGCAAGCGGGCGAACCACCCCGCCGTGGCCGTCCCACAGGACGCCGTCTAAGATGACCGCCCACCGCTCAGGCTGGAGCCATCGTGAGAGTTTCCCTCGTCGTCCCGCCCTTCGATTACGGCCGCATGTTGTACGGCCTGATGAACCGGCGGGCGTTCCACAACGCCGTCCCGCTGGGGATCCTGAACGTCGGCGCCTGTCTCCGGGAGGCGGGCCACGAGGTCCACCTGCTGGACGCCCCGGGCATGGGGATCGACGAGGCGGCCGTCGTGGGGGAGCTCCGCAAGTTCCGCCCCGACGCCATCGGCGTGACGTCCACGTCCATCATCTGGGAGTCCGCGACGTCCATGTGCACGGCGCTCAAGCAGGCGTTCGACGTGCCCGTGTTCGTGGGCGGTCCGCACCCGAGCCTCTACCCGGAGTGGTGCCTCGAGACGAACCCGAGCATCGACGCGTCCTGCTACGGCGAGGGCGAAGAGACGGGCGTCGAGCTGGTCGAGGCGCTGGAGAAGGGCGCCCCGCTCCAGGGGATCCCCGGCATCTGCTACCGCGGTGAAGACGGCACCATCCACAAGAACCAGCCCCGCATCGCCAAGCGCGAGCTCGACTCGATGCCGCTGCCTGCGTACGACCTGGCGGACCTCAGCCTCTACTCGGCCCCCCCGATGCGCGTGCGGCACATGCCCGCGGTGTACATGGAGATGTTCCGCGGGTGCGCGTACGCGAAGTGCTCCTACTGCACGAGCGCCTCGGGGCTCAAGAACCGCTACCGACGCCACTCGCCGGAGGTCGCCGCCGAGAAGGTGATGGCGATGCACCAGCGGTTCGGCGTCCAGGAGGTCGCGTTCGTGGACGACGACTTCGTGGTCGGCAAGGACTGGATCTACAACTTCTGCGGCGAGCTGCGGAAGCGCGGCAACCCGATCTCCTGGTCCTGCTACGTGCGGGCCTCGCAGGTGGACGAGTCGATCTTCCAGGCCATGGCGGCGGCCCGCTGCCACCAGGTCCTCGTGGGCATGGAGGTGCTCGACAACGAGCTGCTGCGCACCGAGCTGATCAAGGACCTGACCGTCGCCTCGGCGGGGGCCTGCATCCGCGCCGCGCACAAGGCGAACATCTCGGTCATCGGACTGTTCATGGTCGGCGTCAAGAACACGTCGCCGGACTCGGTGGAGGTCACGGTCGACACGGCGCTCGCGCAGGAGCTCGACATCGCGGTCTTCTCGCTCTACCGCCCGCCCCCGGGCTCGCCCGCCTACGCCGAGCTCGGCTGGGGGCCGCAGGACTACATCGACTGCTTCAAGCTGCAGAAGCAGGCTGTGTACGTGCCCGACACGTACAACGATCTGAGCCACGTCGAGGAGACGTTCCGGCGGGCCTATCGGCGCTTCTATACGGACCCCGGCTACGTCGGTCGCACGGCCCGCAAGTTCTTCTCGGACCCCATCGCGGCGCGCAACATCGCCAAGGGGGCGATGACCCTGGCCGACCAGTTCCGGCCGAAGTTCCTGAACCCCGCCGCGGCCGAGCACGACAAGAAGGTCCTGCGCGTCCAGTAGACCGCGCACCCGGGAGCTCTCCCCGGCGCCCGACGATCCCCCCCGGACCGCGGTGTCCAAGCTGCGACACCCAGCCCTCGTCGATGCCATCCACGGGGTCGTGGTGACGCAATCGCGACAGCGCGAGTGTCCGGGAGTGTCCGTCCGGGACTGTCCATCCGTGTCCGAGAGTGTCCGACGATTCGGAGCCTGCGGGGCCCGCCGTCCGCCGCCGATCGAGGGCCGTCGCCTCGGTCGCGAGATCGGCACGGCCCTTGCTCTCTCGTCCGGCCATGAATCACATGACTGCTCGCACTCTTCAAGGCTCCCGTCGGTTGATCGGCCCCTCCGCCGAGTGGCTCTGGGCCGGCCTGCGCCGCGCGTTTCCGGACGCCCTCGCGGCCTGCTTGATGCCCGACCACTTCCACCTCATCGCGCCCCTGGCCGAAGACGACCGATTGGCCCGGGTCCTCCAGCACCACACCCGGAGGTTCGGCGGACCCGGCTGGCGCTCGGCGCCGACACTGGAGCCGATCGCGGACGTCGGGAAGCTCGCGCGCCAGATCCGTTATGTCGCCCTGAACCCGTGCCGGGCCGCCCTCACCCGCGACCCCGCGTCGTGGCTGTGGTCGACCCACCGTGATCTCATCGGCGCGGTGGCGCAGCCCTGGGTCACGCCCGACCCCGTCGCCGCCGCGTTGGGGCGCCGGGCCGCGGGGTTCGCGGGCTGGATGCACTCCTACGTGACCGGGGACCCCTCGGTGGACCCGCGCGCCGCCGACCTGCCTCGGCTCCCGGCCGGCTTCGAGGCGTCCCTGGACGCGATCGGTCGCGCCGCCCGAGTCGCCGCGCGGGACACCGTCTGCCGACCCTCGAAGCAGACCCGGAAGCTGTTCTTGGCGGTCGCGCGGCGGGTTCGCCACCCCGTGAAGGCCGCCGCCCGCCACCTCGGAGTCCCGCTCCGGAAGGCCTACCGATGGTCCGCGAGCGTTCCCGAGCATGTGATCGAGGCGACCCTCCTCTGCCTCGCCCACCCCAGGCTCGCCGAGCCCGCCGACGGCGACCGCTCCATGTCCAAAACGTGACACCCAGCCCTCGTCGATGGCATCCACGCGGTCCTGGTGTCCAAGTCTTGACGCCGCGCCCGTCCCGGACGCCTGCGGGATCCGGGCCCGGACGCCCTCGCCGGCAGCCTCGTCGCTCCCCGGCTACATTCCCTGCCCGTGCGCATCGCCTTCATCCAGAAAGACCCCATGCCGGACCTGCGGGCGATGTCGCTCGCGGCGGCGGCGATCTTTCGGGGGCACCGGGCCCGGGTCTTCATCCCGGCGGCCGAGCGCAAGCTCGTCAAGGCGGTCCGCGAGTACGCGCCCGCGTGCCTCGTGTTCAACGTGTGGACGGGGTTCGAGGACTGGGCGCTCGAGCAGGCCCGGGCCCTGCGCGCCGTGACCGGGCACACGCCGGTGTTCTTCGTGGGCCAGCACGCGGACGACTTCCCCGAGGTGGTGGAGGACCCCGCCGTGGACCTCGTGCTGCAGGGCGACGCCGAGGAGACCATCCCGGACCTGCTCTTCCTGATCGAGCGCGACCGCCCCCTGCAGGACGTGCCGGGCACCGTCGCCTGGGAAGACGGCGCCCTCACCGCCTATCCCCCGCGCGAGCCCCTGGACCTCGACGTGTGGCCGCAGCTGGACCTCGAGATCTACCGGCGGTACCGCTTCGTGCGCGCCATGCGCACCCTGAGCATCGCCCTGGGCCGCGGCACGCAGGAGAACCTGCACGCCGGTTTCCGCATGACGCAGGCCGAGCTGGGTCGTCGATTCGCGGGGGCGGAGAGGCGCACCGTCGAGAGCGCCATCCAGGCCCTCCACCTCGCCGTCTCGCGCCGCAAGTTCTACCGACGCGTCGCCTTCCGAGACGACACCTTCACCCTCGATCCCGACTGGCTGGTCGCCCTCATGGCGCGCTACCGCGAGGAGATTCGGCGGCCGTTCTCGTGTGTGAGTCGGGTCGACCTCCTGGACGACCGGGTCATGGACGCCCTCGCCGACGGCGGCTGCGACATGGTGAAGCTCGGGATCGAGTCGGGCGACCCCGGGCTCCGGGAGCAGGTCGTCGGCAAGGCGGTCTCGGACGACGACGTGCGCGCCGCGGTCGACGGCCTCAAGCAGCGCGGGATCGGCGTGCAGACGGTCGCCTTCCTCGGGCTGCCCGCCGAGACCCCCGAGACCGCCGCGGCCACGCTCGCGATGTCGGTCGCCCTGCGCCCCGCCCACGCTCACGCCCTGCTCATGGCGGACGAGCCCGGCGCAGCGCTGTTCCCCGAGTGCGAGGCCCTGTGGCGGCTGCTGCCGGTGGCGGCGCGGTTCCCGTTCCTGGAGTCGGCCGTGCGAGGGGCTGCGGACAAGCCGCGGGACGCCCTCTACGAGCGCCTGTTCCAGTGGAACCACGACCTGGGGTTCCTCGCCAGCGGTGAGATGGGACCGATGGACATCGCCCGCATGGCCCTCGGCATGCGGGGCCACTCCTAGCCGCACTCCTAGAGCAGTCAGTCGAGGGGGGGCGGCCCCAGGATCTGCACGTCCGCGACGACCACCGCGTAGATGAGCCCGTCGGGGCCCATCGCCTCGAACCAGTGCTCGGAGCCGTCGGGCATCTCCACGATGTCCCCCGCCCACGCCTCGTCGCCGGACGCGTCCTTCACGCCCCCCTGCAGCACGAACACCCGCTCGACGCCCACGTGCCGGTGGACCGGGAAGCGCGCGCCCTCGTCCATCTTCACCAGCCCGACTCGACCCCCGGCGGCGGCGGGTCCGCCCTCGAGATCGAGGTAGGTGATGCCCGGCAGGAGGTCGACCCACCCCTCCGGATCCGTCAGGCGACCCAGGTAGTCGCGGGCGGTCTCCACGGCGACGTCGAACAGCGCGCCCAGCCGCTCCACGAGCGGGGCGAACCGATCGCGCCCGGCGACCTCGAGGATCGAGGCGCGCAGCCCCTCCGGAGGCGCCTCGTCGGGCCCGCCCAAGGCCACCGCGTGCAAGGCATCTTCGAGCGCAGCGCGCTCCGCCGAGCAGCTCGGGCACCCCGCGAGGTGCGCCTCCACGTCCGCGACCTGGGCGTCCGTGAGGAACCCGACCACCAGGTCGGGCAGCTGCTCGACGACGTGGCTCACGTTCCCTCTCCCATCACCGCGCGGAGCTTCTCGAGCCCGGCCCGGGTGCGGGACTTGACCGTCCCCACGGGGGTGCCGACCTGCACGGCGATCTCGCGGGACGAGAGCCCGCGGAAGTAGGCCAACTCCAAGACCTGACGCTGGTCCGGAGGGAGGGTCGCCAGGACCTCCCGGACGCGCGCACGGTCCACGCCCAGCTGCGGATCGTCGGCGCTCGCGACGGCCACCGCCCGAGGATCCTCCACGGCCACCTCGCGGCGTGCGGGGGCGGATCGGATCCGGTCGAGGGCGCGGCTGCGCAGGCGCATCATCAGCCACGTGCGCACGGAGCCGCGGGCGGAGGAGTAGGTCGACGCGCGTCGCCAGGCCTCGAGGACCACGTCCTGCACCACGTCCTCGGCGGCTTGGGGATCCCGGAGCATGCGTCGGGCGACGCCGTACATGAGCCCGCTGTGTCGGTCGTAGAGGGCGGCCAGCGCGTCTCGGTCGCCGCGACTCATGGCGTCCACGAGCCGGGCGTCGTCGAGGTCGTCCCATCGAGGGGCGACCCGGGCAGAGGAAGCCGTCACCACGGCCGGGTATGCCACGAGAAACGAAGCGAAGCAAAGGGCGGGCGCGCTCATCGAAGTGGGTACGGGGCGACACCGCGATCGGATCGCCGGGGGCCCTCGTCACGTTCGGCCGGGGGCAGGTTGCTAGAGTCCGCTCCGTGCGCGATTGGCTCCAGCGGCTCGTCACCCGACGCCAGCCCCTCCTCGAGGCCCTCCCGTTGGGCGACTCGGGGGAAGTCATTCCGTGGCACACGCCCCTGGGGGAGGCGAAGCGGCTGCTCGGCAAGGTCGGGGCGCTCTCCCTCGAGGTCGAAGGGCGACCCACGGCGCGGCTGAAGTTCGGCGAGCGGATCATGCGGGCCACCCTGGAGTTCGAGGACGGCCAGCCCCTCAAGCAGTCGTGGCTGCCGAAGGTCCCCGGCGCTCACCTGCGCATGGCCGACGGCCGCTCCGCCGCGCCGACCCCCCACCTGCGCGCGGCGACCCTGCACTTCCCCCTGAAGGACCCCCGAGACAACTGGAAGTGGACCCTGAAGCAGCTCGGCAAGCCCGAGCACCGCACCGCCGACGGTTCCTGGGAGTGGCGCGGCAAGGAGACGGTGGTCCGCTACTTCGAGGCGACCGACGACGGCGCAGAGTCCCTGCGCCTGGCCACCGCCCGAAATGGTCGCCTGCTCGAGGTGGTGAACCGCTCGCGCTTCGAGCTCTACCGGGAGCTGCAGATCCGCGTCGACTTCCGCGACGCCTCCTGGGAGACCGCCGAGGCGCCGCCCACCAAGGGGACGCTCACGCGCCTGCACTGGTACGTGCCCGAGGGGTATCGAATGGTGGTGACGGCGCGGGCCGGGGACCACGAGGTGCGGGCGGACGTCTACGCCCGCGCCCGGCAGGTCGTGATCAGCCCCGACGGCTCCGGGGGCCTCAGGGTGGTCAGCTAGCGGAGTTCTTGAACGAGAACTGGATCCAGAGCTGGACGTTCCAGTTCGTCTCCGGCTCCTCCTCCTCGCCCTTCTTCCGACGCTTCTTCTTCTGCTTGGGGATCTCGCGCTCCTCGAACTGGAGCCCCTCGAGCATCTCCACCAGTCGCTGCTGCAGCTCGACCTCGCGCAGGGAGCCCTCGGGCAGGTGGGCCTGCACGATCGTCCCCTCGGGATCGACCACCACGCGCCCGGTGAGGGTGCCCACCGAGTCCGGCTTGCGGGAGAGCAGCTGGGCGTACAGCACCTGGAGGGTGCCGAACTGGTCGGTGAGCTGGCGGCGGACGGAGTCGAGGTCCACGTCCGGCTCGGTCGTCTCCATGACGCCCTCCTCGGTCTCCTCCTCGTGCCCCGTCACGTCCTCCCACTGGCGAGCCATCTGCCAGATCGCGACGGTCGCGAGGGGCCGCATCGTCTCGCCGACGAGCTCCTCCTTGCCCTCCTTGAGGAGGAACTTCTTCTGGATCCAGCCCTGCACGCTCCCGCCCTGCCAGGCGGCGGTGACCGGGAACCACCCCTTCTCCTCGTCTCCCACCGAGACCCGGGCGCCCGCGACGAGCTTGCCGAACGGCTCGCCCTTCACCTCGGCGCTGAGGGGCGCGTCCTTCGACCCGATCTGCCGGGGCGCCGGGACCCACGGCGCGACGGGCGCGACGCCCTCGATCGGGTTCCAACCGGTGGCGGGCGGCTCCTCGCGCCACTCGAGGTCGCCGGCGTATCCCTCGACCCACATCGTGGGCGTGATGAGCTTCACCTTCGCGTCGAGGTCCGTCTGCTCGACCATCGAGAAGCCGATGCGCCCCTGGGCCGGGTCCAGCAGCACCTCGCGGATGTCGTACACCTGTCGCTTCACGGTCGCGAGGGGGTTGAACCCGGCCGAGTCCGCCGTCACGCGCCCGCCCTTGGGAGGCACGACCCGCTCCGCGACGGGCCAGTCGTCCGGGGGCTCCTCGTCGAGGTCGGGGCGGGGCCACTGCCCGGTGGGGAACACGGCGTCCGACTCGGTCACGAACTCCACCGCCACGCGGCCCTCGACGGTCTTCACCCGCACGGTGTCGCCGTTGTGCTCGGTCACGATGACGGGCGTGCCGGACAGCACGCGGCCGTACGACTCACCGCCCGCCTTGCGCAGCAGGTCCACGTCGTCCACCAGGAGGTTCAGCACCAAGCGGTCGTCGAGGAGCGACTCGCCCTGGAACACGTCGTTGGTCACCCACACCCGCAGGCCGTCGTCGAGGCGCTCGAGGATCCCGACGCAGCTGCGCTTTTCGAGGGTGCCGACGTCCGCCTTGGTGCCGGGCGTACGGATGGGCACGGAGTCGGCGGCGACGCACACGGAATCGGCGTGCGCGACCGCGGGCACGGCGGCGACGGCGAGGGCGACGAACAGGAGCGGGAGTCGATTCATGACAGGGCTTCTAGCACCGCTCGCCAGCTTGCGACCGAGCCTCGCGAAGAACCGGGGTGCAGGGCCGACGAAGGACGAGGAAGCGTGTCGAGACACGCGACGAGGAGTGAGGAAGGAGCCTGCGCGACGGAGCGAGCGAGGGGACCGAGCCGGTGGCCGAGTGGTGCGTCAACAGCGAGGACCGAGGCGCCGGCGCTCTCGGGTCGGGCGTCGCTAGAGCGCCGAACAGATAGTCGCGACCGAGCATCGCGAAGAACTGCGCCGCGGGGGCGAGGCGTGACGATGAAGCGTGTCGGGACACGCGAAGAGGAGCAACGAAGGCCCGGTGGTGCAGAGCGAGCGAGGCGACCGAGGGACTACCTGATCGGTGCTCTACAGGTCGGCGCGCGCCAGCAGGGACATGTCGTCGCAGTCGAGCTGCTCGGGGGGGTGCTCGACCCGCGGCGCGAAGAGGTAGGACGCGGGGAACACGCCCAGGCGCTCCGGATCGCGGGTGCGCACGATCGTCCGCTTCCAGGCGCGACGGCGGCGGTACCGATCCCCCAGGTCCACGAGCTCCGGCTCCTCCAGCTCCCGCCGGTGCTCGTCGGTGATGAGGATCACCCGAGGCCGCTTGAGCGGGGTGAGGCCGAGGCCCGGCCCCAGGACCACGGCGAGCTCGTCCGTGTCCAGCTCCACCAGGGAGCCCGGGGGGTAGCGCCCGATCACCCGCACCAGGGCGCGCACGAGGACGGGATCGAGCTGCCGGCCCGCCTGACGCCACACCAGCTTCACGGCCTGGTCGGGCGGGTACGCGGCGCGGTGGGGTCGCGCGGAGCACAGCGCGTCGAAGATGTCGGCGACCGCGATGATGCGCGAGAAGAGGTGCCGCGGGGCGGCGGCGTAGGGGTAGCCGCCCTCGCCGTCGTAGTGCAGGTGGTGCTCCGCGGCCACGAGCGCGCGCTGGAGGATCCGCTCCCCGAACCCGTAGTGCTCCACGAGGTGGCTCATGCCGAGCAGGGCGTGGGACTCGATCTCCTGCCGCTCGTGCGCGAGCAGGTTCCGGTCCAGGTGGAACAGCTCGGAGCGCACCATCGCCTCGCCCAGGTTGTGAGCCAGCGCGCAGACCCCGAGCTGCAGCAGGAGGCGACGCCCGAGGTCCAGCATCCGGCCCAGGGCGATCGAGTAGATGCACACCATCAGGCTGTGGGCCGCCGCGGGCAGCGACGGGTCGCGGATGGTCGTCAGGGCGAGCAGGTACTCCGGGTTGTCCTCCGCGAGCTGCACGAGCCCCTGGACCAGGGCCCGTTGCCGGCGTCGCATGGTGAGGTCGAGGGCCGCCAGCTCCGATCGCGAGAGGGTCGCCATGCCCTCCTTGAACAGCTTCTTCGCCCTCTCCCCGGGCTCCCCTGCTCGCGCGCGGTCGGCCGCCGACGGGATGGGGAGGAGGCGCACGTTGGGGATGCCGGGGTCCTCGCCCTCGTCCACGTCCGCGTTGCGCAGGAGCTGGGACAGGCGCAGCAGCGCGGCGGCCTCGGCCCCCCGGTCCAGGACCATGCCCCGCCAGCCGATGCTCTCGAGCCGCTCGGTGAGGGCGACGCCCGCCTCCCACACCCGCTTCGAGGCGCGCACCCAGACGCCGTTGACGAAGGCGTGCCCGTCCGCGAAGACGAGCGAGAGGTCGCCAGCGTCCTCCTGGATGGAGCGCACGTCGTGAATCACGAGGCGCAGGCTCCGCTTGACCGCCTCGTTGGTCGTGTCGTGCACGCCCAGCTGACGGGCCAGGTTGTCCATGTGGACGAGGAACTCCCGGGCGTTGTGGGCGATCCGGCGGCGACGCTGGAACTCGGGGTCGTCGCGGTCCAAGTCGGGGCGCTCGGGGGCAGGCTCTCCGGGGGCCGTCCGGCGCGTGAGGGTGGTCCCCGGGCTGGTGCGTCGGGTGGGCACGGCCGTCCCGGGGGAGGACCGACGAGGTGGGGGCGCCGCGGGCGTCGAGAGCCGCTGCACCGGCGGGGGCGCCGCGGGCGTCGAGAGGCGCTGCACCGGCGGCGGCGACGCGGGCGTCGACAGGCGCTCGACTGGGGGACGGGGGCGCGGCGATCCGGGCGTGGAGAGGCGACCGATCCCCCCGATCTCGATCTCGACGGTGGCGGGCCCGGGCCGCGTGGGCTTGGGCGCCCCGGGCACGGACAGGCGCCCCGTCGCGCCGAGCCGGTCCGGCTTCTTCGCGGGCTTCGGGGCGTTCTCCCAGGGGACGTCCTTGGTGTCGTCGCTCACTTCGTGTGCCCCACGCTCGCGAGCGCCGCGTTGCAGGCCGCCTTGCGGGCCCGATTCCAGCCCGTCGTCCCCTTGCGCAGCATCGCCAGGGCGGACACCGAGCCCAACGCCGCGAGCCCGAAGGCGGCCGCCTCCAGGGTGGCGCCCGACTTGTCCCGACCCTTGCCCGACGACTCCGCCTCGAACAGGGGCCCGAGGAGCTCCATGCCGCGGTCGCCGCAGATCTTCCCGCAGGCGACGCACACCTCCTTGCGGATGGGGGGCTCGAGCTTGTCGAGCTCGACGGCGAACACCTTGCGGAAGAACGCGAGGGCGCGGAACGGACGATGGGTCGCGGCCGCCGCCGTGGCTGCGCGGCGGACGTCTCGATCCCGGTCCAGCACCGCGCGCAGCAGGGCGTCCACGTCGGCGTCGGGCAGGTCGTCCCCATACCAGTCGGCGGCGGCGGCGCGGACCCGAGCGTTCGCGTGCTTCAGGAGGTTCTTGCGGCCGCTCCGCCCGTGCTCGCTCTGCAGCGCGCGAAGGAGCAGCACGGTGGCGAGGGCGCGCTCCGCGCTCATCATGTCGCCGCCCGTCACGAACCGCTCCACCCGGTCCTGCACGCTGCGCCCCATGGCCGCGAAGAGGACGTCGCGGCGCGCCTCGTCGGGGTCGTCGACGGCCGCCTGCACGAGGGCCGCGAGCCCATCGTCGGGCAGGGACTGGAGGAGGCGGTCGAGGCCGGGGAGGTCGAGATCGGGCCCCGGGCGGACCCGCAGCAGGACGCGCGTGATGCTGTTCGTGTCGAGGCTGGACGTCAGGTAGTGCGCGACCTGCGCGTAGCTCGGCGCGCCCAGCAGGCGCGGGTCGGCGCTGAACCCGGGCCGCTCGCCGAGGATCCGGCCCATCCCGTGCAGTTCGCCGCGGTCGCCCAGCTGGTGGAGCAGCTGCGTGGCGAGCCCCAACGCCTTGGGGGTGTGCAGCTCCTGACGGCCCTCGGCGGCGGCCTGAAGCAACACGTAGAAGACCGACGCGGCCAGATCTCCGGGCTTCTCCCGCTCGAGGTCGGCCCTCATCTTCGCCATCAGCTCGCGGTCCTCGGACTCCTCCGAGAAGAGGCGGTCCCACTCCCGGTCGGGCAGGCCCCGCAGCACCTCGTCCGCCTTCGGCCCCAGGTCGTCCAGATCCGATCCGGCCACGGCCCGCGTCAGGGCGTCTTCGCTGAGGTGCTTGGCCTTGCCGTCCACCATCGTCGCGCCCGGGGAGTACTCGAGCAGGTCCTCGACCCCTCCTTCTCCCTCGAGCCCGCCCGCCTCCTGCCCGAGCCCCCCGGACAGGGCCTCGGCCTCGGCCAGGGAGTGCACCGCGCGGTAGGCGATGTGCGAGAAGGACATCTGCCACAGCAGCGAGTCGAGCGTCTCCTCTTCGTTCTCGGGCAGCGAGAGGTTGATCCGCAGGACGCCCATGAGCCCCGCCAGCTCCTCGAGGGGCAGCCCCGACTCGAACGCCACGGCCGCGATGCCTTCCCGATGCAGCAGGCCCCCCAGCCCCGGGCGATCGTCCGTCTCCTGCCGGGCCAGGACCCCGTCCCAGTACAGACCGTCGGGGTGGGTCACCAGCTCGAGGGTCCCGCGCTCGGCGAGCACGTCGTCGAACAGCCCCATCGTCTCCCGAAGCGTCTCGAGGGTGCGCGTGTGCTCGTAGCCGTACAGCTTCGCGTGGCCGAGCGAGACGTGGAGCCGGTCGAGCGCGGCGGTCACCGTCTCCAGGAGCGGCGGCAGGTACTCCTCCTCCACTACCCCTTCTCCTCCGCCGCCAGGGCGAGCACGTCGCCGATCCACTTGGCGAAGTGTGCATCGAGCAGACGAATTCCGCCCTCGTATACGTAGTCGTTCACGTCCTCGAGGAACTCCAGCGCGGTCGCGTACCGATCCTCCGGCTTGGCCGCCAGGGCCCGCAGCAGGATCTCTTCCAGGTCGTCGGGCACCGTGAGTTCGTTCTCGAGCAGCGCGCGCGGATCGAACCGCAGCAGCCGATCCTTGAGCTGGTAGAGCTTCAGTCGACGGCTGAACATCGGCTTGAGCGTCAGCATCTCGTAGAGGCAGATGCCCATGCTGAACACGTCCGTGGCGGGCGTCGCGCGACGCTCTCCGCGGAAGAGGTCCGGGGCGAAGTAGTGGACCTTCCCGGCGAGGCGCGCGGTCTTGCTCTCCTGCTGGGCGGGCGCGCCGAGGGCCACGCCGAAGTCCGCCAGCTTCACCGCCCCCTGCCGGCTGATCAGCAGGTTCCCGGGGGAGATGTCCCGGTGCACGATCCGGAGGGCCTCCCCGTCCGCCCCCGTGGCCGTGTGGGCGTAGTGCAGGCCCTTCAGCGCCTCGCGCAGGATGAACAGGATGTGTCGCAGCGGCATCTCCTGCTTGCGACGCTGGATCCCCATCATCAGGTGCGCGGCGTCGATGCCCTCGATCCACTCCATGGCGAGGTACAGCTGCTCGCCGGCGACGCCCACGTCCACCGTGGACACCACGTTCGGGTGACGCAGGTGGGTGATGATCCGGGCCTCGTCGAGGAACCGGCGCTGGAACCCCGCGCGCTCGCTGTGCTCGGGGAGGATCGTCTTGAGGACGCACCGCACGGGCACGCCCGCCGTGCCGACCTTCTCCGCGAGGTGCACCTGCGCCATCCCGCCCCGGCCCAGCCTGCGCAGAACGGTGTACCCCGGCACGGCCAGCGGGGTCTCGGGGGAGCCCGACGCGTCGGCCTTCGGGACCGCGGGATCAGGCTCTGGGGGGGACAGAGGAGTCGACATCGTCCATGCTCGGCGGCAGGAGAACGCATGACGCCCTCGATGGCCCGCCCGCGCCCCCATCATGCCGCAGCCCGCGGTCCACGGCCGGCCGCCGTGCTCGCCTTCTGGCTGCTCGTCGCCCTGGGTCTCCCGGCGACGAGCCTCGCCAAGGCCCCCTCGAAGAAGCAGGTGGACGAAGCCGTCCTCCGCCTGCCCGAGTCCGATCGCGGGCGCATCGACGCCGCCGAGCGCGACGTGGCCGACGCGGACGCGCGCCTCACGGAGGCCGAGAAGGACCTCGACATCGGCCGCAAGGACCAGGCCGCCGCGAAGTCCTGGGTCGACGCGTCGGGCTCGGTGCTCAAGGCGATCGGGGTCGAGCGCAAGGCCGCCGAGGCCGCCGCCCGGGTCCCGGACCTCGAGCGCATCGCCACCCAGCAGGTGCGCTCCGAAGCCAGCCGCGAGTGGCGCAAGGCCCGCCTCGACGCCGCGAAGGCGCGGATCACCTACGTGCAGGCCAAGATCGGCTGGATCAAGGCCGAGCAGTCGCGGCTCGACGTGGTCCTGAAGGAAGCCGTGTGGGTCACCTACAAGGCGTCCGTCGAGGACACCGCGGACGTGGACGAGGAGATCGGCAAGATCGTGACGAGCCGCGGCAAGGCCGAGTCCGGCTCCGCGAAGGCGAGAGAGAAGATGGAGAAGGCCGAGGTGACCTGGCAGTCCCTCACCGCCACCGCCAAGGCCTTGGCGCCGTAGCTCAGTCGGCCCGCTGCGGCGGGCGGGCGGCCCGGGCGACCGTCGAGTCGTCGATCGGCGCGTAGGGCGCCGGGGGATCCTCCGGGAGCGCGACCCGGTAGCAGGCGGCCACCTCGTCCGGGGTGAGCGGCCGACACCAGCGCATCTTCAGGTCTCCGAGCTCGAGCGGACCGATCCGCACCCGCCGCAGCTTCAGCACCTGCAGCGCGCTGCGGGCGCACAGGTTTCGGATCTGCCGGTGGCGTCCCTCGGAGATGGTGACTTCGAGCCACGTCGCCCTCGTCCGGTGCTCCACGAGGGCCACCCGGGCGGGCTTCGTGAGCACCCCCGACCGGTACTTCAGCGGCTTCCTCATGAGCGCCGCGCGGGGGCTGTCCTCGGGCAGCCGATCGCGGACCTTCACGCGGTACACCTTCTCGATCGGCGCCACCGACGCGGGGTCCGCGAGGCCCTTGAACGTCGGGTTCAGCAGCCCCTGGGCCAGGCGACCGTCGTCCGTGAAGAGCAGCAGGCCCTCGGTGTCGTAGTCGAGGCGACCGACGTGCGGCAGCGCCGGGAAGTGCGTGGGGACGTGGTCGTAGACGGTCGAGCGACCGCGGTGGTCGCGCCGCGCGCAGATGCAGTCCGGGGGCTTGTTCATGACGAAGTACTGCACGGCCGCGGGACGGTAGCCGCTGGTAGCATCGGGCGCATGAAGACGCCCGCTTCCCTGGCCTGGATCGCCGTGCTCGTCGCCCTCGTGGCGCTGTGCGGCTGCAACGAGATCGCCGTCGACACGGACGGGGACGGCCACCCCGACGCGCTCGACTGCGACGAGCTGAACCCGAGCATCTTCCCCGGCGCCGCGGAGATCTGCGACGGGATCGACAACGACTGCGACGGCGAGATCGACGAGGAGGCCACGGGCGGCGAGGCAGAGTGGTTCCTGGACGTGGACGGCGACGGCTTCGGCGACCCGGACACGGTCGTCCGCTCGTGCACGCCCCCGGGGGTCGAGTACGTCGACAACGGAGACGACTGCGACGACGCCGATCCGGCCGTGAACCCCGACGCCGCCGAAGACTGCACCGACGGCATCGACAACGACTGCAACGGCGAGGTGGACGAGAGCGTCGACGCGGACGGCGACGGCGTGACCACCTGCGACGGCGACTGCGACGACGACGACCCCGACCTGTTCCCGGGCAACGAGGAGCTTTGCGACGGCGTCGACCAGGACTGCGACGGCGTCCTCGACAACGGCTTCGACGACCTCGACGGCGACCTGTCGGCGGGCTGCGTGGACTGCGACGACGAGGACCCCGCCATCTTCCCGGGCAACCCCGAGATCTGCGACGACCTGGACAACAACTGCGACGTGCTCGTGGACAACGGCATCGACGCCGACGGGGACGGCTTCGCGAACAACTGCGGCGGCAGCGGCCTCGTGGACATCCTCGTGATCGTCGACGACTCGTGCTCCATGGAGGACGAGCAGGCGGCCCTCGCCGGCAACGCCCCCGGCCTGTTCGACGACCTGATCGCGGCGAACACGGACTTCAACATCGCGCTGATCACCACCACCGACCCGAACTTCATCGTCCAGGTGAACCCCGCCTCGGCGGACGCGTCCGCCGAGTTCTCCGCGCAGGTCGCCCAGGGCAACGACGGCAACAACATCGAGCAGCCGTTCCTGCGCGCGGTCGAGTCCCTGGCCGTGCAGCCCGACTGGCGACGCCCGGGCGCGGGCCTGTCGCTCCTGATCCTGTCGGACGAGGACGACCAGTCCCCCCTCCTCGGGTTCGCGTTCCTCGCGTCCCTGCAGGCCCTCGTCTCGGACCTGGCCTTCCTGAAGATCAACCACATCAGCGGGCTGGCCACGGGCTGCAACGGCACCAGCGGCAGCGCGATCCCGGCGCCCCGCCTCGTCTTCACGGGCGACCAGACCGACGGCGACTCGCAGTCGATCTGCGCCCTCGACTGGAACCTCTCGGAGATCCTCCCCGAGGTCCTCCCGGAGGACTGCGACGACACGAACCCGACCGTCTTCTCGGGCGCTCCCGAGCTGTGCGACGGGCTCGACAACAACTGCGACGGCCTGCTCGACAACGACGTGGACGGCGACGGCTTCGATCCGTGCGGCGACACGATCGACTGCGACGACACGAACGTGAACATCTTCCCGGGCGCGCTCGAACTCTGCGACGGGATCGACAACGACTGCGACGGCACCGTGAACGAGCTCGACAGCGACGGAGACGGCGTGTTCGCGGGCGACTGCGACGAGCTCGGCCTCGTGCTCCAGGACTGCGACGACGACAACGTCCTGCGGTTCCCCGGGAACATGGAGATCTGCGACGACGGGATCGACAACGACTGCGACGGCGTGGTGGACGCGGACCTCGACGGCATCGACACCGACGGCGACCTGCTCGACCAGTGCGAGGGCGACTGCGACGACACGAACCCGAACGTCTTCCCGGGCGCCCCCGAGCTCATGGTCGACGGCATCGACAACGACTGCGACGCGCTCATCGACACCCTCGACGCCAACGAGGAGACGGTCGTCTACCCGCTCGGCGCGATCACGAACAACTGGGTCACCGGCGTGCCGATCCAGAACCCCCTCGCCTTCTGCGGCGGCACGCACGACCTCGCGTTCGTCTCCAGCAACGGGTTCGTGACGCTGAGCCCGCAGGCGCCATTCTTCGACCAGACACCCACGCTCGCCGAGGTCGGCGCCGAGGCTCCGTTCGCGGGCATCTGGCACGACTTCAACCCGGAGCTGGGGGGCGAGATCCAGATCTCGGTGGAGCCCGACCGCATGACGACTCGCTACAAGGACGTCCCGTCCGCGGCGAACCCGGCGGCGACGTTCGACTTCGACATCCGGCTGGGACCCGGCGAGGCGTCGGAGATCCGGATCCGCGCCAACGGAGGCGGACTCTGCGCCGACGGGAGCTGCGGCGAGTCCGTGATCGTCGTCGGCTGCGGCCCCGCGGTGTCCGTCGACCTCGACCCGACGTCCGGCTCCTGCCAGGCGGTCCCCGCGGGCGGCGGGGCGGGCGAGACGTTCGTCAACGAGACCTTCCTCGGGATCCAGCCCTTCTGCGCCCCTCAGTAGCGATCGTCGCCGCGCTGGTCGCGGGCTGCCCGAGCGCCGAGCCGCCCGAGGAGACCCCCGCGGGCCCGACGGTGCTCGGCGACGCCCTCGCGATCGACGTCCCCGACGACGCCCGCGAGTTCGGCTTCTCCCTCGCGCACCACGACGGTCGACTCCTGGTCGGCGCCCCCGGCACCGGCTCCGAGGCGGGCGCGGCCTTCCTCATCGAGGGCAGCATCGTCCGTACCGTCGTGGAGGGCGCGGCGCCCGGAGATCGGGCAGGCCATTCGGTGGACGTCGGGCCCGCGGGCTGGGTCGTGGGCGCCCCCCACCGGGGCGATCGCGTCGTGATCGCGGCCGCCGAGATCGGGCAGGGATCGGTGCACCTCGAGGACGGGTCCTCGTGGCTCGGCCGGGAGGGCGACTGCTTCGGGTCCTCGGTGGCGGTGGCGGACGACGGGCGAGTCCTCGCCGGGGCGCCGTGCCGCGGCAGCCAGGCCTTCCAGCACGAGTCCCTGCCCCGCCCGATGCTGGTGTTCGGCCCCGGCGCCGTCACGGTGATCGACCGCGGCGCGCCGGTGGCGACGGTCGACGGAGCGGAGCCCTGGGACCAGCTCGGCCACAGCGTCGCGTGGATGGGCGACGCGGCCGTGACCGGGGCGCCGGACTACTTCGGCGGGGACTGGATCAACCAGCTCGCCCAGGGGGAGGTGCACGTCTTCCGCGACCCGCCGCAGGGGGAGCTGACCTCGGCCGACGCCGACCTGACGATCGCGGGCGGCCAGGGCAGCCGCGAGCTGCACGACGATCACGGCTGGGCCGTCGCCACCGGCGACCTCGACGGCGACGGGAGCCTCGACCTGGTGACCGGCTCGCCGGAGTTCTCGGACTTCGAGCGCCAGGGCGGCGCGTGGATGTTCTCGGCTCCGTCGGACGGCGACCACTACGCCTGGGACGCCGACGCCGCCCTCGCAGGCGCGACCCAGCCGGGCATCAACGCCCGCGCCGGGGCCGCCCTGGCCGTGGGCGACGTGAACTGCGACGGGGACGCCGACCTCGTGCTCGGCGCGCCCCTGCGCACCACCGACGCGGACCGGGCGGGCGCCGTGTACGTCGTCTTCGGGCCCATCGCGGCGTGGGAGCCCCTGGCGGAGGCGGACCGGATCTACGAGGGGCGGGGGCTGGGCACCCGCGCGGGCACGGCCGTGGCGGTGGGCGACGAAGACCGGGACGGCTGCGCGGACATCCTCATCGGCGCGCCGGGGGCGAACGGCGGCGAGGGCGCGGTCTACGTCGTCTCGTCGGCCCCGTCGACGGACTGAACCGACGCGAGGGCCTCCGTCGCCGCCATGAGCAGACCCAGCAGGGCCGCGGCGGGGTGGGACGACGGCGTGGTGGCGAGGTTCGCCTCGGCGTGGAAGACGTCGGGCGGGTTCCGCTGCAGCACCGCGCACTTGCAGGGCAGGCCGTCCTTGCCGGGCACCCCCGCGGGGAGGTCTGCGTCGAGCGCGTCGAGGTGGTCGGCGAGGGCTTGGGCCAGCGTACTCGGGAGGTCGCCCCGGATGAGGCTGACGGCCCCCTGGGGATCGGCGTCCGCGGCGTCGAGGACCGGGTGCGCGCGCCGCATCTCTCCCTCCGCCGTGGGCAGCTCCTTGCCCCACAGGTCCACCCGCAGGAAGCGGTGCATGCCGTGCGGCATCTCGCCCCCCTGGAACAGGACGACGTAGTCCGGAGGAAGGCGCCCGGCGTCGTCGCGGCCGCCCCCCGCGAGCATGATCGCGGCGCGGCGCTCGTACGTGGAGAGCTCGGCCTGGCCCCACCGACGCTTCAGCTCATCGATCGTCCTGCCCGCCCGGAGCCGCCGCAGGATCAGCAACGGACCGAAGAGCAGGGCCACGAACGGGAAGGAGCAGAGCGCGGCGAGGGCGAAGACGAGGCCGTGAGCCGCGGAGCCCAGGAGGCCCTCGAGATCGGCGGTCCAGGCCTGGGCCGCGAAGGCGGCGGGCAGGGTCGACGCGGCGGCGGCGGCGAGGCACCCGAACCGCGACGCCAGCCGCTCGTAGCCGCGGTTGCGGGCGAACGCGAGCAGCTCCTCGTCGGTTCGGGACTCGATCTCGCTCATCGCAGCCCGCTCTCCCCTTCGCTCTCCTCGATCCGCTCCCGCATCCAGTCCCGCTCCCGTCGCGCCCAGTCCGTGAACGCCGCCTGCGCGCCCGGGTGCAGGTACCGATGCAGGCTGTGCACCGGCTCCGTCGGGAACCCGCGGCGCTCCTTGTGGAATCCGCCGTGGCCGGGCTCGAATCGATCGAGGCCGTGCTCCAAGCAGTAACGAATCCCGCCGTAGACCGCGACGTTGAAGTGCAGAAACCGCACCCGCTCCACGGCCCCCCAGAGCCGCCCGTAGAGCACCCCGCCGTGCACGACCTTCGTGGCGATGCCCACCGGTTCTCCGGCCGCGTTCGTCGCCGTGACGAAGAGCGCGTGGTCCCGCAGCGGGGCTTCGGACAGGGCCTCGAAGAAGCGCCGACCGAAGCGCGGGGCCTCGCCGTAGCGACGGGCCGTGCCCGCGTACAGCTCGGCGGCCTGGTGGAAAAGCCGGTCGGGGGCGTCCGCGGCGGGCACGAAGCGCAGCGTGAGGCCCTGCCGGCCGAGCTCCTTCATCTCCCGCCGGATCGACGTGCGTCGCTTCGGTCGGTAGCCGGCGAGCCACTCCTCGATCGTCGTCGCGCCGCGTCGCCGCCACCGCGCCTGGCGGGACAGCCGGTGGATCCACTCGGGCCCCGCGGCCGCCGCCTCCTCCTCCTCGCAGAACTGCAGGTGCGTCGACGCCCAACCCAGCTGATCGCCCAGCGTCACGAGGCCGTCGAGCACCCGGCGACGCCCCGCCGCGTCCGCCCAGCCCGGGCTCGTGAGGAGCCGCGGCGAGGGCACCGGCGTGGCCGGGATCGTGCTCACGGCGCGGGGGATGGAGGGCAGCCCGTGCGTGTGCAGCACCTCCTCCATGGTCCCGTGCCACACGAACTCCCCGTCGCTCCGGTCCCGGAGATAGATCGGCACGGCCGCCACCAGCTCTCCGGACTCGTGCACGAGGACGTGCTGGGGACGCCAACCCTCCTCGAGGGCGGGCGGTCCGTCCTCCTCGGTCGCCTCGAGCCACGCGCGCCCCAGGAAGGGGGGCAGGCCGTCGGCGAGCGCGTCCCAGCCCGGAGGGACGTCCCCCATGGAGGGAGCGATGGCGACGTCGAGCGTGAGGCTCACGGGACGAGGACGCGGGTGCCCTCCGGCACGAGCTCCGGGAACGCGACGTGGTCCTTGTTCGCCTTCCACAGCCGCTTCCACCCGTCGCGGTCGCCGTAGACCTCCTCGGCGATCCGTTGGAGCGACGCGCCCGCCCCCGCCGTGTGCACGAGCGCTCCCTCGGGGGGCGTCGCGGCCGGGGGCGCGGTCTCCGTACTGAGGAACTCCTCCAGGAGCAGGCGGTATTCGTCCGACCCCCGCAGCCCCTCGACGTAGGCGTTCACGGCCGCGAGCAGCGCGTCGTTCCCCCGGGGCACGAGCACCGTGTAGCGGATCGCGGACAGGTTCAGCTGCACGACGCGGAGCTGCTCGCGGTAGGGCTCCAGCTCGGCGACGGCGTAGGGGTAGTCGTAGACGACGGCGTCCAGATCCTCGCCCACCAGCAGCTTGAAGTAGCCGTCGGACAGGGCCCGCACCTCCGACCCGGCGAGGGCCCGGGCGGCCCACCCCTCCACCGTCGGATCCGCGTAGATGCCCACCTTCTTGCCCGCCAGGTCGTCGATGGACCGGATCGTGGAGCCGTCGCGGACCACGAGGCAGAGCCCGGTCTCCAGGTACGAGGTGCTGAATGCAGCGGGCACGTCCGGCGAGGGGATCCAGCCCCCGATCACCACGTCCACGGCGCCCGCGCCCATGGTCTCGGGGAGGTTCTTGAAGGTGCCGCCGACGGGCTCGAGGGACACGCCGAGGTGCCGCGCCAGCCCCTGCATGAGGCGGTACTCGAACCCGGTCTGCTGCCCCGCCGCGTCCACGTAGACCATCGGCTTGGAGTTGAACTCGGTGCCCACGCGGAGGGTGCCGCGGGCCTTGATCTCGGAGAGGACGTCCGCGCGCGGCGTCGGGGCGGGCGTGGGCGTGGGGGGCGCCGAGCCGCCGCACGCGACGAGGAGGAGCAGGAGGGGAAGGAATCGAGTCATTTCCCCGCCCCCGAGGCGCGCCCGCGCAGTCGCTCCGCGCGCACCAGCTCGGCGGTGGCGGCGTCGCGGTGCTTCACGGCCTCTTCGTCGCGCCCGAAGGCCTCGGCGGCGGCCTGCAGTCGATGGTGGGCGGCGGCGAGGTTCTCGCCCGCGGCCGGATCGTCGGGACGCACCGCCACGATGCGGCCGTGCACGTCGAGCGCGGCCCGGAGCTGGGTGCCCGCCTCCTCGAAGTCCTCCATGCCCCACAGCAGGTCGCCCAGCCGCTCGTGCGCGGCCGCGAGGGCGTCGAGCCGGCTCACGCTGCCCAGGTCCTCGGCCGCCAGCTCCCCGGCCAGGCGCAGGGCCTCGTCGAAGTGCACGAGGGCCTTGCCGGGGTCGTCGCGATCGCGCGCGAGCTCCCCGAGGGCGCTCGTCGTCCGCACCAGGTCCACCTTCACGCCCGCGTGCTCGGGATCGCTCCCGGCGAGCTCCCGCAGGATCCCCACCGCCTGACGGAACCGACGCGACGCGGCCGACGGATCCCCCGCGCGGCGGGCGAGCGCCCCCAACCTCGTGTGCACGGCGGCGAGATCCCGGCGTGCCTTGGTCCCCGCCCGATCCCCGGCGGGGCGCTCGACCACCAGCTCCTCCCGGAGCGTCAGGGAGCGACGGAAGTGGCGCTCGGCGTCCGCGAGGTCCCCGTTCAGGGCCGCCAGATCGCCGAGCTTGTCGTGACAGATCGAGAGGTCGCGGCGGAACACGGGGTGTGGCGCGTCCTCCGCGACCAGGCGCTTGCGCAGGGCGAGCGATGCCCGGAAGGCCGCCCGCGCGTCCCGGCGACGTCCCGCGATCACGAGGATGTCGCCGAGCTTGTTGTGGGCGATCGCGAGGGTCCGGAGCCGCTCCGGATCGTCGGGCGCCTCCTCGGACCAGGCGCGGGCGGCCTCCAGCGCCCGGCCGGCGTGGGAGACCGCGTCCTCGACGTCGCCCAGATCCACGGCGACGGCGGCCAGCCAGTCGTGGGCGGTGCGAAGGCGGCGGAGGCGACGGGCGGTGGGGGGCTCGGCCTGCGCGAGGCGCAGGGCGTCCGTGAACTGCGCCGCGGCGGCGGCGAGGACGCCGGTGTCCAGCGCCACGCGGCCGCGCTGGATGTGGGCGGCGAAGCGCGCGGAGGCGACCCAGGCGTCGGTGGGGTCGTCGTGCGTGAGGGTGCGGATGAGGGCGTTGCTGTCGTCCACCAGCGACGACGCCTCGCCGGTGCGCCCGGTGGACAGGAGGCCGTCGATCGCCCGCTGCTGGGCGGCCAGCCGCGCCCGCCGCGCCCCGGGGTTGGGGCTGCCTTGGGGGATGCGCTCCAGGCGCTGGAGCTCCTGGTCCGGGTCGCCGGGGAAGCTCTCGTCCTCCAGCTCCACGGCGGGGCTGCTGCCGCCCCCTTCGTCCCAGCCCGCGTCGCTCCGGGGTTCCACGACGAACGCTCGTATGGAGAAGAGGTCGGGCGCCATCGTCCGCAGCCGACGCTTCAGGGCCTCCCGCCCCTCCACGACGAGGCCCCCCACCACGCGGTGACGGAACGCCTCGCGTCGCTCGTTCAGGGCCGCGAAGAAGCGACCGGCGGCGCCCTCCCAGGTCTCCTTCGGCTCGTCCGGCCCGCCTACGACGACCCAGTGCAGGTGCCCGTCCTCCATGGCGTCGAGCAGGCGCACCGCGGTCTGCTCCACCCCCCGGGGGTCGAGGCGGTGCATCACGACGTCCCCGTGGTCCTCCGCCACGGCCGCAGCCACGGCCGCGCGCAGGGAGTCCCGGGCCATCTGGTCGTTGCTCACGACCATGCCGAACCAGAAGTCCTCGGCGTGGTCCCACTGAAAGCGGATGCGGTCGAGGGCCTCTTCGATGTCCGGGAGCGCGCCGGGGCTCCTCACGGCGTCCCCGGAGGCGCCGCGGACAGCACGCCGTCCCGCACCAGGGGGTGCACGTCGTACCAGAACTCGAGGTCCAGGTAGCAGAGCACCAGCTGCGAATCGAGGAAGCGCTCCAGGTAGTGCTGTTCGATGGACGCGACGGCCCCGAGGTCCTTCGCGATCGCGATCTTGCGCAGCACCTGCACCTCGTCCGCGTACAGCGGGTAGTAGCCCCGACGCACCACGGCCACGACCCGATCCGCCGTGTCGGGGGTCACGCCCCGGCCGGCGAGGTGGATCGCCTCGATCAGCATGTTCAGGAGGTCCCGGATGTAGCCCCCCGAGGCGAGGATCAGCTGCTCGAGCGCGGCCCGGTCCGGAAGGATGGCGTTCCACGGCCCGCGACGCTCCACCAGCGCCACGAGCCGGCCCACCACGTCCTCGTTGGGGCTGCCGTCGCGCCGCTGGACCTGCCACGCGGGCCACGCCTGCACGGCGCCGTTCACGAACGCCGCCTGGAGCCGCTCGGCCTTGAGCGCGAGCAGCGGGGGCACGCTCAGCACCATGTGCGTCTCGGGCAGGCCGATGTGGTTGCCGTGGGTGATGAACAGCTCCTCGACGCTCCGCCGCACGGTCTCGACGCTCTCGCCCGTCCCCCGCAGGTGCTCGAGGGAGTCGATGATCACCACCAGCCGCGTGGCGTCGCCGTGCCGCGATCGGAGGGCGGCGAGCACCTCGTCGTGGTAGGCGCGGACCTCCTGGACGAGGCGCGGGAGCTGGCCCTGGAGCGCCTGGCGGATCCGACGGCGCACGCTCGGGTTGCCCTTGAGCCCCACCCGCAGCGACACCCCGCCGGGGCCCCGAAACGACGGCGCGACGGTCATCTCCGACTCCAGCAGCGTCTTCGCGCGGTCCCAGAACTCGGTCAGCTTCGCGCGCCCCGCCCCGAGCAGCCGCTCGTCCTCCAGGACATCGGAGATCGCGCCCGCGAGCACGAGCAGGAAGTCGCTGACCTCCACCGGGCTGTTCATGTCCAGGTAGTCGTCGAGGTCGACGCGGATCACGACGAAGTCGCTCTCCCAGAGGACTTTCTCCAGGCGCGAGAACTCGGTCGTCTTTCCGGTGCCTCGGAACCCCGCCACGAGCTGCACGGACTGCACCTCGCTGAAGTCGATGCTGTCGAACAAACGCATGACGGGGTCGTGCGCTTCGTCGTGCAGGGGCTCGTACAGCGCCGCGTCCTTGGGGTCGCTGATGTCGAGCGGGCGGTCTCGCAGGGCTCGGAAGAAGGCGCGCTGGAGCTCGCGAAGGGACGGGTCGGGCATGGCCCCGGATGATACGCCCTCTATGATTCACGGCGCATGGGCGAGGTCGTCGGACAGTACGAACTGAAGGAGGTCCTCGGGGGCGGCGGCATGGCGACCGTCTATCGGGGCGTGCACGTCTCCGGAATCGGGATGACCGCGGCGGTCAAGAAGCTGCACCCGCACCTCGCGATCGACAGCAAGCTGCGCGCGCGGCTGCGGGTCGAGGCGCAGGCGCTGGTGCGGCTGCATCACCCCAACATCGTGCGGATCCTCGACTTCGTGGAGGAGCACGAGACCTGCGCGCTGGTCGTGGAGCTCGTCGAGGGCCGGACCCTGCGCGCGGTGATGAACGACTACGACGACGCGCCCATGCCGATCGCGCTGGCGCTGCTGCTGTTCCGGCAGGTCCTCGTGGCCGTCCACCACGCCCACCAGCAGAACTGCCTGCACCGGGACATCAAGCCCGGGAACATCATGGTCGACGCCGACAACCGGGTGAAGGTGCTCGACTTCGGCATCGCGAGCCTCGTGGATCAGGAGCGGCTGACGCAGACCGGCATGTCGATCGGCACGCCGGTGTACATGGCCCCCGAGGCGATCATGGAGGGCATGGAGGCCCTCGACGCCCGGGCCGACGTGTACGCGCTGGGGGTCACCTTCTGGGAGATGCTCGCGGGCAAGGGCGCGCGTCCCATCGGCCAGCGCGGCTGGCGGCTCGAGCCGGAGATGGTCGACGACCTCGGCGACAAGGGCGTGCCCCAGGCCGTCATCGACGTCCTCAAGCGGATGATCGAGCTCGACGTCGACCAGCGCCTGGCGACCTGCGAGGCCGTGATGCGGGCGCTGAACTGGGCGATGGAGGAGTCCAAGTCCGAGTCCGTCGCGGGGGTGCGCGCGCCGCTGCCCGCCGGGCCCCACCGGGAGACGTCGCAGGTCTCCGAGGACGACGGGTGGGAGGACGAGCCCGACTCCGAGCCGGCCCCGGGCACCGTGCCGTTCGAGGGGGCCCCGCTGGTGATGGGAGACCTCGCCACGCAGGCGGTCCCCGGGGGCTTCGGCCGCGTCAACGAGCTCACGCACCCCGAGGACGAGGCCGCGATCCGGCGCCGGCGGGCGAAGGATCCGACGCTCCCCCCGAAGAAGGCGAAGAAGACGAAGAAGACGAAGAACCCGAAGTCCGGGCCCCCGCGCCGGGACCCGCGCCTGCCCGTGGTGGCGGCCGGGCTGGGGATCCTGACCGTCGCCGTGGTCCTCTGGTTCGCCCTCGCCGGGCCGCGCCTGGGCGGGGGCGATCCGGCCGTGCTCGGGGCGCTCCAGCAGCTGCCCGGGATCGTCGCGTTCGACCGAAGCGCGTTCCTCTACGGTCCGGATGATCGGAAGGTCGTGGTGTCGGCCTTCGGGATCGAGCGGACGGAGGTGACCGTGGAGGCCTACGGCAGGTGCGTCGCGGCGGGGGTGTGCCCCGACCGGAGCGGCGAGTACGTCGGGTACGCGCCCGCGGGGGCGTCGCCCATGGAGCACGTGGACTGGCTCCAGGCGCAGGCCTACTGCGAGTGGCGGTACCGCAACGCGGCCGTGCCCGAGGGCTGGACCTCCCGGCTGCCGACCGACGCCGAGTGGGAGCGCGCCGCGCGGGGGACGGGCAAGCCGGGCCGCACGTTCCCGCTGGGAGACCAGCTCCCCGCCGATCTCGAGTCCGCGGGCGCCGCCCAGGCCCCGCCCGCGGGCACGACGCCGAGGGACACCACTCCTGAGGGCGTGCTCGATCTCACCGCGTCCGTGTCCGAGTGGGTGCTCGACGAAGGCCCCGAGGGCGTGGACGAGGAGGAGGTCTGGGCCGGCGTCCCCTCGGAGGCCGACGTGGATCCGGTGGCCGTCCCCGCCGCGCGCACGAAAGGGACGCGCGCCGTCCGCGCCAGCGGCTACCTTCAGCACCCGGCCATGGACCGCTACTTCAAGAGCACCGCGCGCGTCTGGATGACGGGGACCCGCTCCGGGCCGGGGCGCGGCTTCCGATGCGCGGTGGGACCGAAGGTGAC
Organism: uncultured Rickettsiales bacterium; assembly: GCA_964620495.1. Taxonomy (GTDB): domain Bacteria; phylum Myxococcota_A; class UBA796; order UBA9615; family UBA9615; genus CAZEKB01. The sequence continues at coordinate 152,842 of CAZUHI010000010.1, forward strand.
CCCTTGAAGCGACTCCTGCTCCTCGTCTGTGCGCTGCTCGTCGTCCCCCTGTCGGCGTCGTCCGAGGACGACATCGACCTCGACCAGGGCGGCTCGCCCGCCCCCACGCTGCGCGACTTCGGGTACTTCTTCTCGAACCTCACGGAGCGGGACCAGGGCCGCGCGCTCAACGTCGTGGCCGACCTCGCCTCGGACTCGCGGCTCGACTCCGGCGCCGTGTCCGACGTGCTGCGGAAGCTCCTCGACGAGGGCCCGCCCCCCGAGGAGTTCGGCTACCGCTGCCCCAACTGCTTCCAGAAGCGCCTGTCGAACCTGCTCGGTGAGCTGCGGCTGAAGGGCCCGCGGGTGGCGCCCCCCCGCACGGGGCTGCTGGTGGTGCCCGTGGACGACCGGCTGCTCCGGCGGCTGCGCCCCGACGCCCGGGAGCAGTTCGGGGGCGAGGTCCAGAGCCTCGTGAAGGCGCTCGTGGGCGGCTACACCATCCACGACAAGTTCATCTCCGACTCCTACGCCCGCTACCACTCGCGCGGCGGCGATGTGAAGAAGGAGCCGGCCTTCTTCCTGTCCGGCGCGGACCTCGCGAAGCACGAGAAGAGCTCGTCCCGCCGGCTGGACTCCTACGGGCTCGCGAAGTGGTCCTGCCGCCGCACGCCGGGGCGCTTCGATCCCGGGTTCCTCCTCTTGGAGTTCGACCCCTCCCAGGCCTGCACCGAGGTGCGGATCCCCACCGCCGCGGACACCGAGCACCCCGACTTCCGCCCGTCGCCCGCCTCCGAGAAGGAGTCCGGATTCACCTGCGGCGGGGCGCGCGAGTGGGTGTGCCCGAACATCCCCATGTCGGCGATGACGGGGGCCCGTTTCGTGCCGAACCTCGACTACGTCGCCGGCATCCCCGAGGACTGAAGCGCCGCCCCGGCCCCGGGTCGACAGGCCCCATCCGGGGGCCTATCTTGAACCCCGGCGCGCCCGGTTCGACCGATCGAACGGAATGGACGGCGTGCGCCGAGTATTTCGGTGCTGGAGGCAGTCGAGTCTTGAGTGTGGTCTTCCCCGTCTCGTGGTCTCTCTGGGCCGTCGAGCAGGTCATCGAACAGCTCCCGCGCTTCTGCCGCGAGATCGTCGAGCGCATCGACGAGTTCCAGTCCGAGCACCGCGAGAAGAACCTCCGCGCCGTCGCCCGCCTGAGCGAGCACCCCCCCACCGCCGACGAGATCCGGGACGGCATCCGACGCGGCGAGGTCGCCACCGTCGCGTTCGCGCTCGACGTGCTGGGCCGTCGGTCCGCGTCTCGGGACGACCACGCCGGGGCCGTGGACATGTTTCGGGGCGCCCACGAGTTCTTCCGCCAGGGCAACGCCGCCATGCGCGCCTCGCGGCCCATGCAGCAGACCGTGGGCAACGCGCTCGCGAGCCTCGTGCCCCTGGGGATGGCGGAGGTCGTGGCGGGCCGCATGGACCTGGGCCGCCTGCAGGAGGACCTCGTCGGCTTCGTCACCTCCGCCTGGGGCAACACCCCGCCCCAGTACATGCTCAGCATCGACGAGAAGCTCCTCGAGGCCGTCGAGACCGCGCGCACCGCGATGGAAGGCGAGCCCATCGAGCACACCGAGTTCGTGCGGGCCAACGTGGAGCACGTCCTCGCCCTCGACGCCCCCTCGCGGATGAGCAAGATCCGGGACCACTGGCAGTGGCTCGGGCAGGACATGGCGCCCACCGCCACGTTCCGGGCCGTCGCCGTCATCCAGCGGCCCACGGACCTGGCCTCGCTCCTCCCGGAGGAGAACTGGAGCGGGCTGCGGGCCGCCGCGAACGAGGGCAGCCTCGCCGCCATCGCGGAGGCGCTGGAGCCGCGTGAAGAGGCGCTGATCTCCAACCTGAAGCTCCGCCTCGGCGACGAGCTGATGTTTCGGGAGCCCGCGACCGAGCTGCGGTTCCGCAACCAGACGGACCGGTTCTTCGAGGAGGCCAAGGGCCTGCTGCTCCGCGGAGATCCGCGCGCGCTGGACAAGTTCCGCAACATCCACTTCCACCGGCGCACCCACACGGCCGCGAAGGAGTGGTACGCGTACGCCCTGTCCCGCTACGGGCGGCCGACGGACATCTACGAGATCATCCACCTGCTCCAGGCGACCATCAACTCGCCGTACTTCCGCATGGCGCGGGGGTGGACGGCGCACTGGAACCTCGCCGCGGCGCTGCGGCGCGTGAACACCCGCGAGGCCGAGGCGCTGGACGTCCTGCTGCCGGTCCTGGACAACGTCGAGCACCCGGCCGAGGCGCTCGACATGGCGCTGCTGTGGGCCTTCGAGGGCGAGCGCGACGCCATCCTCGACGACCTCCTCCTCCGGTCGCGCTACCACGAGGCCCACCTGCTCGCGGCCCTGCGCGACGGGCGCTCCGGGCGGGAGCTCACCGAGCGACGCCTGCTGTCCCATCTGCGGCGGGTCAGCCGGATCATCGAGGACCCCGACCACACCTTCCCCGACCCGCGCGAGGAGCTCTCCTTCTCGGACCTGGACCGCCTCACGAGGCAGTGCATCGAGGCCGGGCGCGTGGAGGCCGGCGTCGAGTGGTTCCGCCAGCGGCTGTCCTACGGCACCGCGCGGCGGATGTTCAAGAACTGGGAGTGCGCGGCCCGGCTGAACGAGGAGGCCGGAGACCTGCCCGCGTCGTGGACGTGCCGGGTGCGGCAGTGGGAGTGCACCCGTCGCCAGCGCGGCCTCGACCCGCGACGCAAGGGCGCGGCGCTGCGGAACCTGCTCGCGTGGGCCCAGAAGAACGGCTTCGGCGGCGAGGGCCGCAGCGTGCTCGCCGAGGGCTGGCGTCACACCTCCATGGAGGAGGCGGACGTCCTGCTGTGGGAGGAGCGGCTCGGCACCCCCCCCGTCGCCCGGTCCGAGGACGCCTCGGGCTCCCTCAACGAGCTCCAGATCACGCTCCCCGAGGAGCTCGGCGTCGAGCTCCAGCAGCCCGAGGCGGGCGACTCCTATCGGTCCCGCATCCTCGTCGAGCTCTGCAACGGGGACGAGAAGGCCCTGCCGCCCCTCACCCTGCAGGCGCTCGCGGACGAGCCCGGCCTCATGTTCCCCGGGGCGGCCACGCCGGTGCCCGCGCTGGAGCCGGGCAAGCGCGCGGTCATCGAGATCCCCGTCGAGGTGATGGCGGGGGGCGGCGACGCCGTGCGCATCCGCCTCAAGCTGCGCCCCGAGCAGCGGGGCAGCCGCCCCCTGGAGCAGCCCGCGACGATCAAGCTCGTGACGGGCTGGTCGCCCCCGCGTGCCTCCCTGCGCACGATGACCACGGGCCCGATCCCGTCCGTGGAGGGCACCCTCTTCGTGGGCCGCACCGACGAGCTCGCCGCGATCCAGGACGCCTTCGCCGGGGGCACCCTCCGCTCGCTGCGCTGGCTGCACGGCCCCCCGCGCATCGGGAAGTCGTCCCTGCTGCGTCGCGCAGCCCGGGAGCTCGACGACCACGAGGTCGTCATCCTCGACTTCGGCTCCCTGCCGTCCACGCCCGGGCTCACCGCCGAGCAGGCGGTCCGTCGCCTCTGCCGCAGCGTCTCCCGCGACTTCGGCTCGCGCGCCGACCTGCCGGGGGTGGAGCTCCCCCTGCCGGGCCCGGCCGAGTTCGAGCTCGACCCCCCGTGGACGGTCTTCGAGGACTTCCTCGAGCTCGTCCGCAAGCAGGCCGGCGCCCACCGGCTCGTCCTCGCGATGGACGGCGTCGACGCGATGGTGCGCCGCGCCGAAGACGAGGCGGAGGCCTTGGACGCGTCGTTCCTGGACTGGCTGCGGGACCTCATCGAGACCCGTCAGCCGCTCCTCCCGGTGTGCGCCGGGAACGAGCCGTTCGACACCACCCGCGCCCGCCTCTCGGCCCACCACCTGTGGGCGGACGTGCGCCCCCTCGAGATCGGCCCCCTGACCCGCAAGGACGTCGACCACCTCGCCGTGGAGCCGGTGCGGTCGGACGGCATCCGCTGGCTCCCCCTCGCCCGCAACGAGCTGTGGGAGCTGACGGACGGCCACCCCTGGCTCACCCAGTGGGCGCTCGCCAGCGTGATCGACGCGATCGGCCGCGAACGCCGTCGGGTGGTCGGGCCCGCGGACGTGCGTCGGGTCGGGGCCACCATGGAGGCGGACCCGCGCGTCGAGCAGCTCCGCGCGGCCGAGACGTCGTACGACGAGGTGCGGCCCCTGCCCGACTCGGACCCGAACGCGGACGACATCGAGATCGTCGTGTCCGAGGACGGCATCCCGGCCGTCACCGACGAGCCCGGGCTCACCACGGAGGTTCCCGTAGCCCTGATGGTGGACTGGGAGAACGTGAAGATCTCCCTCATCAAGGCCCTCGACAACCAGCCCACGCACCGGCTCGGCGAGCTCCGGGAGCTGCTGAATCCCGAGGCGCTGGCGCTGCGCTTGGTGGACCTCGCGGGCCAGCACGGGCTGGTGCAGCAGCGCTGGGCCGTCGCCGCCTGGGATCGACCGTCCTTCTCGGGGGACCAGCGGGCGGTCAAGACGGCCCGGTTCTGGACCGACATCGCGGGCGATCACAAGGCCGACGCGGCCGACCACGTGCTCCGCGAGAAGATCCACTACGTGCTCCGCGAGCACCCCACGGTGAAGGTCTTCGTGATCGCCACGGGGGACGCCGACTTCAGCGCCGTGGTGGACACCCTGCTCCGCGAGGGCAAGAAGGTGATCCTGTGGTCTGCGCGCGACGCCCTGGCGCAGTCCTACAAGCGCTTCCTGGGCGAGGACGGCCTGGACCTGCAGTGGCTCGACGACCTCGTCTTCGGCGAGGACGCGCTCACGAGCGGGACCTGGAAGGTCGTGCAGTTCGAGTGACCTCGCGCGTCGTCATCGTCGGGGGCGGATTCGGGGGCCTCTCGGCGGCTCGCGCGCTGCGTCGCCATCCCGTCGAGATCACGCTCGTCGACCGTCGAAACCACCACCTCTTCCAGCCCCTGCTCTACCAGGTGGCGGGCGCGGCCCTGTCGCCCGGGGACATCGCCGAGCCGATCCGCTCGCTGCTGGCGGATCAGGAGAACACCCGCGTGCTCCTCGGCGACGTCGTGCGCGTGGACGCCGACGCGAAGCGGCTGCACCTGAAGCGCGGCGGGACCGTCGAGTACGACGTCCTGATCCTCGCCGCGGGCATGACCAACAGCTGGTTCGGAAACGACGACTGGGAGGCCACCGCCCCCGGCCTCAAGACGCTGGACGACGCCCTCGAGATCCGTCGCCGCATCCTGCTCGCCTACGAGCGCGCCGAGTGGGCCGAAGACCCCGCCGAGCGCGCCCGCCTCCTGACCTTCGTGGTGGTGGGGGCGGGTCCCACCGGGGTGGAGCTCGCCGGAGCCCTGCGCGAGATCGCCTCGCACACGCTGCGGCGCGACTTCCGCACGATCCAACCCGAGGAGGCCCGCGTGATCCTCGTCGAAGGCGGCGACAAGGTGCTCCCGGGCTTCGGCGGGGGCCTGCCGGACACGGCGCTGAGGGCGCTGCAGAAGGTCGGCGTGGACGTGATGCTCCACCAGCGGGTGACGTCCGTGGACGCCCGGGGCGTGGACCTGGGCGACGAGCGCGTGGAGGCCGCGACGGTGCTCTGGGCCGCGGGCGTGGCGGCCGCCCCGGTGTCGGCGACGCTGGGCACGCCCACGGACCGCATGGGCCGCCTGCACGTGGAGCCGGACCTGTCGCTGCCCGGACGGCCGAACGTGTTCGTCATCGGCGACATCGCGCACTTCGCCCACGGTCGGGACGAGCCCCTGCCCGGCGTCGCCCAGGTGGCGCTGCAGATGGGCAAGCACGTGGCCCGCAACCTGGCCGCCGACCGCAAGGGCGCCCCCCGCAGGCCGTTCAGGTACCTCGACCTCGGCTCCATGGCCACGATCGGGCGACGTCGCGCGGTGGCCGACCTCTTCGGGCTGCGGTTCGGGGGGCTGCTCGCCTGGCTCGCGTGGCTGTTCGTGCACCTGATGGCGCTCGTGGGCTTCCGCAACCGCCTCGTGGTCCTCATGCAGTGGGCGTGGAACTACCTGACGTTCGAGCGGAACAGTCGGCTCATCCGGGGCAGCGAGGGCGAAGGATCGGACTCCGTCCTGTGAGGGCCCTGGTCTTCGCCTTGGCCGTCGCCACGGCCCTGCCCGCGCACGCCGCGCCCGGGGGTGTGGGGGCCCTCAAGGGTGAGGTGAAGCGGCTCGAGAAGCTCGCCGAGGCGTGGGAGCCGCTGGCCGCCGCGGGCGACGGGTGGTGCGACGAGGTGGCCGGCCGCGAGTACGTGGCGTTCGCGCGGGACGTGGGGGTGACGTCGGACACCGCGGCCGTCGTCTTCGAGGGCAGGAAGAGGCTCCTGGACCGGGTGGAGGCCCTGCGCAAGCGCCTGCGGGGGCTCGACGACGCCCGCCGCCGCTGCAACGAGGTCGACCGCTGGAACGCCGACAGACGGGTGCTGGCCGAGCGCGCGCGGACGGACGCGATCGGGGCCGTGGACGACCTCCGGATCGCCCTGGACCGCTGGAAGACCACGTTCGGCACCGCGTCCCCCCCGAAGTTCGACGCCACCTGCGCGGCGATCCTGTCCGCGGCCCTGACCCCCGAGTGGCCGGCCGACTGGAGGGCCGTCGACCGAGCGGACCTGCGCCGCCGGGCCAACGTCACGCGGACCCTTCCGGAGTGCGGCTCGGCGTCGGCCGAGGCGGGGCGGGTGCTGCACGCGACGCGGGCGTCGGTGCGGGACCTGCAGGCCGCCACGGACGCCGCGGCCCGGGGCGACCTGCTCGGAGCCGAGGAGATCCTCCAGGAGGCGCTGAACATGTGGCCCCCCGACTCCCGGTACGACGAGACGGCCGCTCGGGGGCTGCTGGGGGGGCTGCACCGCAGCACCGAGTACGGGGTGGAGGACCGGGTGGAGGCCTGCCGGGCGGCCCCGGAGGAGTGCGCTTTCGCCGACGTGCGACGGGACCTCGACCGGCTCGCGGCGGTGGACGACGACCCCTCCCGCGCCCGGTTCGTGGCCGATCAGCTCGATCGCCTGGAGGACGCCGAGGTGGCCTGGATCCGCACCAACCGGCGGCTCTTGGGGGCCGCCCGGACCCTCTCCGACGTGGAGGCCCAGCGCCGGTGGATCGCGGGCGAGCGCCCGCAGCTGCAGAGCAAGGTCGCGCGGTTCGCCCTGGACACCTGGGAGGACGAACTCGACGCCGGCTCCGTCGGGCTCCAGAAGCAGCGAACGTCGCTCCTGGGGGGCACCGAGGTGCGGCTCGAGGGGTACTACCTGTGCGGCACCGACGGGGTCCCGCTGGGCACCGAGTGGGGCCCCCGCGGAGAGACCCAGGCGCGCATCCGACGGTTCGTGCGCGAGCTGCGGGACGACACGGGCCTGCGCGAGCCGTCCGCCGTCCTCCAGGCCGCGGATCGGGCCCCCGGCACCCCCGCCGACGAGCCGCTGCGCTGCGATCAGCGGCTGATCCTGACCGCCGAGCTCACGTCCTGCGCCGTGCAGGCGCTGTGGGAGCCGGAGCTGCCGGCGGCTCTGGATCGCGACTACGGCCGCGCCACCGGGGCGCTCCTGGGACGGCGCCTCCTGTCGCCGCTGCGCGCCTTGATGCCCGCCCAGGGGTACTCCGTCCGTCTGAAGAACCGCTCCGGTCGCACCTTCATGATCGAGCTGGATCGGTCCGGCACGCGGGCGAAGGAGTACCTCGACGGCGTGCACCTGAACCCCCAGGGCACGGAGTCGATCCCCGTGGAGTACGTCGACGTCCTGCGCTCCGTCCTGGCGGACGTCGTGGACTGCCCCTGAGGCGATCCGGATCGCCGTGCGGGCGTCGACATCGCGCCAATATTGGCGCGAATATGGGTAAACCTCTGTTTTCAGCCTGGATTCCCGAGATCACCTACGGTAATTTTCGTGGGTCATGCCTGCTGCCTTTGTATCTCGCGCTGCCCCAACCGCACGACATCGCCTTACTCGGAACGGGAGGGCGGTCCCCAGACCCTTCCTGAAATGGGTCGGTGGTAAAACTCAACTGCTCGACCGGATCGGGCCTCACCTGCCCGACGAGATCGACCGCTACTACGAGCCCTTCGTGGGCGGCGGAGCCCTCTTCTTCCGCTTCGGGCCGTCGACCGCCACCCTCGGCGACGCGAACCCCGAGCTCGTGCACTGCTGGTCGATCGTCCGCGACGAGCCCGACGCCCTCATCGAGGCGCTCCGGGTACACGTCTACGAGAAGGACTACTACTACTCGGTCCGCGCCCTGCGCCCGGAGGACCTGCCCCCCATCGAGCGCGCCGCTCGCACGGTCTTCCTCAACCGCACCGGCTTCAACGGGCTGTACCGCGTGAACAAGAGCGGCGGCTTCAACGTCCCGTTCGGGCGCTACAAGAACCCCCTCATCTGCGACGAAGAGAACATCCGCGCCTGCTCCCGCTTCCTCCAGGAGACGGACCTGCGCTGCGGGGACTTCGAGGCCGTGGTGAAGGGGGCAAGCGAGGGCGACTTCGTGTACTTCGACCCGCCGTACATCCCCATGTCGGCCACGGCGAACTTCACCGACTACCGCCCCGGCGGCTTCGGGCGGCCCCAGCACGACCGGCTCGCCAAGACGATGGAGCGCCTCGCGCGACGCGGCGTGAAGGTGGTCCTGAGCAACTCCGACGCGCCCGGCGTCCGCGGCCTCTACGAGGGGCTGAAGGCGCCGAACCTGAAGGTGCACGTGGTCCGCGCCACGCGGTCGATCAACAGCAAGGCGACGCGTCGCGGCAAGGTGAACGAGCTGCTCGTCACCGCCGGCTGAGCGCTGCGGTCCTCCTG
>CAZUHI010000011.1:0-153816 GCA_964620495.1 uncultured Rickettsiales bacterium
TGCGCGCCGGGGTGAGCATTGCGCGGGGGAATGGACCGTTCCGGCGACCTATGCGCGCCCACCACCCTCGGGAACCTCCGCCCCCCGCGCCGGTCCCACCCCCATGCGCCTCGCCCTCGCCGCCTTGGCCGCCCTCCTCGCCCTCCCCGCCGCGGTCGCTCCGAGCGCCGACCGCGCTTCGCTGGTGACCGCCGCCCGCACCTACCTCGACCGGCCGTACGCGTGGGGCGGGCGCGGCGCGAAGCTCGACTGCTTGGGCCTCGTCTTCCGTGCCTGGCAGGACGTCACCGGCACGTCGTGGAAGGCCATCTCCGTGTACCCGACCAAGATGGTCGCGAAGGAGCAGCTGGGGTCCGCGCCCGACGGCCTCGCCGGGGTCCTCTCCTCCTCCCTCCCCTACGACGCCCTCGAACCCGGCGACGTCCTCCTCTTCCTCGACCCCACCGAGAACCCCGCCGAGCCCGCCCTCGCCACCGTCGCCGGCACCCCCATGTGGGTGTGGCACACCGGCCTCTACGCCGGCGGACCCGATCGCACCTTCGTCGTCGGCGACCACTTCGCGGGCAAGGTCGTCGAGACCTCACTCCCCCGCTACCTGAGGGAGGAGGGCTCCGGCTACCTCGGCCTCTACGTCCTGCGTCCGGAGCTCCCCGCGGGCGATCCGAGAGCCCTTCACCCGCCCCCCCAGTAGCGCTCCCGCCGGCGATCACCCATCCTCGACGGGATGGCCTCTCTCCCCATCGGCCCCGCCCAGGCCGTCCTCGCCGGTGTCCTCCTCGTCCTCGGCCTCGCCTCCGCCCTGCCGGTGGTCCACGACGCGGTCTGGAGAGTCTCCGTGGGCGCCTCGGTCTACGGCCACCTCCTCGTCCCCCTCGCCCTCCTCGCCCTGCCCTGGGGCGCCCCCACCGCCACCCGCGCGATCGCCGTCGTCGCCGCCGCCCTCCTCCTCGTCCCCACGGTCCGCAGCCTCATCTTCGCCCGCGACCTCCCCGAGCGGCTCGACGACGCCTTCGGCCGGGGGGCGGCCCTGTCGCTTCAAGGTCCGCCCCTCCCCCTCGAGACCGTCCCCTTCGGCGACGGCCTCACCCTCGATCTGCTGCGTCCGGAGGGCGACGGGCCGTTCCCCGTCGTGGTCGTCGTGCACGGAGGCTCGTGGCAGCGGGGCGACTCGACGCAGCTGCCGGACCTCAACCGCCGCCTCGCCTCGCGCGGGGTCGCCGTGGCCGCCGTCAACTACCGCAAGGCGCCAGCGCACCCCTTCCCCGCCGCCCGCGACGACGTCCTCGCCGCCATCGCGCGCCTCGACCAAGGCGCCGACGAGTGGGCCCTGGACACGTCTCGCCTCGTCCTGCTGGGACGCTCGGCCGGGGGCCAGCTCGCCCTCTCCGCCGCCCCCCTCGCCGCCCCGAGGGCGCGCGGCGTCGTCGTCCTCTACGCCCCCGTCGACCTCCGCTGGAGCTGGCGCAACCCCTCCAAGCTCCCGGGCTTCCACAGCCGCGACACCCTGCGCGCGTACCTCGGCGGCAGCCTCGACGAGCACCCCGAGCGGTACCGCGCGGCCTCTCCGCTGGCCGATCTCGCCGATCCCCCTCCCATGCTGCTGGTCCACGGGACCGCCGACCGCCTCGTCTCCCCCGTCCACGCCCGCCGCCTCGACGCGCGCCTCTCGGAGCTCGACGTGCCGCACCTCCTGCTCGAGATCCCGGGCGGCAAGCACGGGCTCGACGCCAACCTCATCGGCCCCTGGGGCCTGCCGGTGATGCGCGCCGTGGAGCGGTTCGTGGGGACGGTCACGGAAAGTCGATGAAGACGGACCGGCGGTCCTCCAGGGCGATCCCGTCGGCGTCCTTGAGCGTCACGACCAGGTCGAACGGTCGCTCCTCGAGGTCCTCCTGCACCGCCGCCCAGTCCGTCGACTGCCAGCCCTCCGGAAGCTCCGCGTAGAGCCGCAACGGGAGCAGCCACCCCGTCGATGCGAGCGCCCCCCCGCGCTCGTCCAGGGCGACGTACCGGGCGACGTCGAGCGAATAGACGCCGTCGGGCCCCTCCAGTCGGAAGTCGACCCGCGGACGATCGCCGTAGCGCATGGCGTCGGCGTCCGAGACCGAGCCGGGCTCCACCCCGTCGGCCCGCATCCCCACCCACACGTGGCGACCGCCCTGAGAGCCGGCCTCCGCGAGGAGCACGTCGCCGTCGTCGATGGACTCGAACACCCCCGCCGTGCCGGTCCCGACCTCCACCCACGGCTCCGCCGGGCCGCAGCCCACGAGCAGCGCCGCGAGGACGAGCACGACGCGCATCAGGCGCGGCGGCGGGCGGACAGGAGCAGGAGGCCGAAGGCCAGCGCCACGGGCATCGTCGCCCGGGCGGGCGCCGAGGGTGCTCCCCGGGAGGCCGTCTCGGACCCGCCGATGACGCGCACGTTCGACACGTCCGGGGCCTCGGGGGCGGGCCGCCAGACCGGGTCCATGGTCATCTCTTCGGGAGAGACGAAGGTGCGCATGCGCGTCAGGTAGGTGCCTCCGGAGAGCAGGTCCGCGGACGCCTCGCCCGCGGGCAGGTTCGACACCGCTCCCGCGAACTCCGTCTGGAACGCCCGCCCCCCCGCGAAGTCGATCGCCGCCCCGAGGCGCTCGTCGTAGTCCGTGCCCTCGTCCGTCCAGGACACGAGGCCGTAGTCGAAGTCGACGTCGTCGTAGCCCGCGGGGAGGTATCGCTCGTCCGCGAGCACGTAGGCGATGACCTCCATGTCCTGGGCCGCCGCGACCGACGTCAGATGGAGCGGGAGCGACGGATCTTCCGCGCGGTAGGTGAACCGGAGCGCGTCGATGGGGCCCTCCGGCACGTCCGGCTGGAGCTTGAGCCCGAGGAACGCGGAGCCGCTGGACACATAGTGCGCGATGGGCTCGAACGCCGTCCCCGGGATCGAGTAGCCGTTGTTCTGGAGCCAACCCGTCAGCTGGGACGCGTCCTCGGAGGTGATGATCTCGATCGCGTAGGGCCCGACGACCGCCTCGCCCACCACGTCGACCTGGTCGAACGTGAACGAACCACCCCCCGACGGCGAGTCCTCCTCCATCCACCAGAACGGCGACGGGGGCCCGTAACAACCGGCGGCCTCGTCCGCCATCATCAGGCCCGCGGTCCCCTCGCTCGCCGTGACGAACTGCATCGCGGTCGCCTCCTCGAGCTCGTCGAACAGGCCCGGCGGCGCGGTCGAGACGTCCTCAGTGTCGATGACCTCGGGGATGGGGAGCACCCAACCGAAGTCGCTCGCCGCGCCCTCGAACTGGATCTCCACGACGGTGGTCACGGTGGTCGCGCCGTCGTCGTCCTCGCCGACCTGGAAGAGGATGCGCTCGCCCGACTGCAGGACGGGGTCGACCGCGGAGCAGAAGAACCCGCCGCACGCGAACGCCGCGGTGGGGGCGAGCAGCACGCTCGCGAGGGTGATGGCGAAGGGGAAGCGGGTCATGGTCGGTCCTCCGGGCGGGTCGTCCGCCGACCCGTCGAAGCTGCCGGCCGATCGCGGAAGCGTATTCAACTTTCGAATCGATACGGCACGAACCGTTTCCAACGCGGATACGAATCCAACACGAATACATGTGTGTCGATGCAATCTGCCCTTGCGGTCATGACCCAGGTGTATTCAACTCCTGTTCGATGACGTCGAAATCGACCGGCCCGGACGTGTTCCGATACCTCGACTACCGCCTCTACCTGCGCGACTGGTTCGACGCGAAGAAGGCGGCCAACCCCCGCTTCAGCCACCGCCTGTTCGCCCGCCTCGCGGGGCAGTCGTCGCCGAGCTTGCTGATCCAGGTCATCGCCGGGAAGCGCAACCTGACCCCCGCCACGGTGGAGGCGTTCGTGGGCGCGCTCTCGCTCACGGGGGACGGCGCGAGCTTCTTCACGCGGCTCGTCGCGCTGGACCAGGCGCGGTCGGAGGAGGAGCGCAACGAGGCATGGAGCCGCATCTCGGCGTCGCGCCGGTTCCGAGCCGCGCGCGAGATCGAGGGCGTGGGGTTCGACTACCTGTCCAAGTGGTACTACCCCGCCATCCGCGAGCTGGCCTGGCGGGCCGACTTCGAGGCCGACCCCGAGTGGATCGCCCGCCGCCTGCGGCCCAGGATCACCCCCTCCCAGGCGCGCAAGGCCCTGGAGCGGCTCCGCGCCATGGGCATGCTCGAGGACGCGGACGGACGCACCAGACCCGCCGACGGGAGCGTCGTCACCCCCCACGAAGTCACGTCGCTGGCGGTCCGCAACTACCACCGGGGCATGCTCGGCCTCGCGCGCGACTCCATCGAGCGCTTCCCCGGCACGGAGCGTCACCTGAGCGCGGTCACCGTCTGCATCCCCCGATCGCTCGTCCCGCGCCTCAAGCAGGAGCTCGACGCGTTCCAGGAGCGCCTGCTGGACCTGTGCGACGCCGAGGTCGACCGCGCCGAGCAGGTCCACCAGCTGCACCTCTGTCTCTTCCCTCTGTCCATCGCCGAGGAGGCGTCATGAAGCGCCCCGCCGCCGCCGTCCTCGCCGTCCTCGCCGTCCTCGCCGTGGGCTGCCCGTCCGAGCCGGTGGACGACGGCACCGCCGTGGGCAACCCGTCCGTCACCACCATGGCGATCGCGGGGGGAGACGGGTTCACCATCGACTCCGCCACCGCGACGATCGCGTCCATCCGCTACACGTCGTGCGATCGGAGCGAGTCGGCGGACACCCTGGACCGCGAGGTCGATCTGCTCGGCGACGCCGTCGAGCTTCGCCCCGGAACGTTCTGCGCGCTGCTCGTCGACTTCGGCGGACCCGTGCGCGTCTCGGCGGAGTGGAGCGACGGCGGGGACCCCGCATCCCTGGACCTGACCCTCGCCCCCGGCACCCTCGGGCTCGCCCCCGAGGGCGGCTCGGTGCGCCTCGACGACGACGTGCTGGTCCTCGAGCTCGCCGCCCCGGACTGGCTCGACGCGGAGGCGCTGGGGCTGGTCGCGGGCGAGGACCTGGTGGTCGGCGAGGAGTCGGCGGAGCACGACGCCCTCGCGGGCGCCATCGAGGAGGACAGCACGCTGTTCCAGGACGTGGGCGCCGACGGGGTGGTGGCGGCCGAGGATCGCGAGCGGCCCGTCGCCCGGATCGGGGAGCCCACCTTCGCCCCCGACGCCACCGCCGGGCTCCAGAGCGACGCCGAGGGGTGCACCTGCGCCACGGCCTCCCCCCGGTCGCCGGGGTGGGCTCTGATCGCCCTGCTCGCCCTCAGCGTGCGACGTCGACGAGGGGGAGCAGCGCCGCCGCGATGAGGCCGTGGCCCTGGGCCGCGGGGTGGGGATCCGAGGTCTCGGGGGTGATCGAGAGGCGGGGCAGGTCGACCCCCACCGCGGCCTCGTACGCCGGCTGCATCGACACCCACCGCGTCGCGATCCGGGCGACGTCGAGCAGCTCGGGGTGGGCCTCGAGGCCGGGCATGACGTCGAGGTTCATGAGCGGCGGGTGCACCACGGCCACCACGTCGACGCCCTCCGCCGCGCGCGCCGCCGTGAACTCCGCGAACCGCGCCACGCTGGCCCGCTCGTAGTCCGTGTCGGTCTCCGCCCACGGAGGGAGATCGCGCAGCCCCATCCCGAACACCCACGCGCCGCCCAGCTCGAACGCGCGCCACGCCGCCGATCGCCCCCGGAGCCGGGTCGCGAGGGAGCGGTCGTGCATGCGGTAGGGGGCGGTGAGGTCGTCGACGAAGAGGCCCACCACGATCACGTCCGGGCGCAGGGTCGCGAGGTCGGTGTCGTAGCGGCGAAGCGACTGCACGAGGTTGAACCCGCTGACGCCGCAGTTCAACACCTCGGCGGTCCGGTTCTCCCGCGCGAGCAGGGTCTCGAGGCGCGCCTCGAAGGTCCACTCCTCCTCCACCCCGGCCCCGAAGGTGATGGAGTCCCCCAGCGCGAGCACGCGCAGGTCGACCGCGTCCCGGGCCCTCGGCTCGGCCCCGCGACAGCCCCGCGTGTTCACCCGCACCGGGGTGCGCTGGAAGGTCCCGACGGCCCCCGGGCGCAGCGTCCAGCCGACCTCGGGATCGGGGTGATGGGCGTGGAAGACCATCTCCGGGTCGACGGTGTTGGGCCGCGGGATTCGGCTCCAGGGCCCGAGATCGAACGTCCGCAAGGCGACCTCCGCCGCCCCCAGGCCGACCGCCAGCCCGAAGCACACCGCCGCGGCGCGGAGGCCTCGGCGTCGCCCGCTCACTTGCCCTCGGAGGACGGGATCACGGGCAGACGCACCGCCCGGCCGTCGACCCACACCGCCAGGGGGCGATGGACGGGGGCGAGCCCCTGCGTCGGATCGCCCTCCACCAGGACAAGGTCCGCCTGCCAGCCGGGTCGGACGGCGCCGAACAGCGCCTCCTCGTCCAGCACGGTCCCGGGCGTCCAGGTGGCCGCCGTCAGCGCTTGGGCCGGGGTGAGGTCGGCCTCGACCAGGAGGTCGAGCTCGTGGTGGAGGCCGGGGCCCAGGAACGAGCCGACGTTCGAGGTGTCCGAGCCCGCGAGAAGGGGGACCCCGGCCGCGTGCAGCTTGCGCACGGACTCGAGCATCGCGGCCTGGCCGTCGGCGTTGGCCTCCGCGAACGCCCGCATGGCCTCGGGGATCTCGTAGTGATCGAGCCCCTCGGCGTAGGCCGCGAGCGGCCGCGGGTGGGCGAGCGCGCGCTCGAGATCCGACAGCGCGACGTCCCGACGGGCGAGCTCGGCGATGCGACGGAAGACGTGCAGGGTCGTCATCACGGGGACGCCTCGCGCGGCCAGGACGGCCACGTCTTCGTCGCGGATCACCCCGCGATTGGGGATGTGGACGAACAGGTCCACCCCCGCCGCGAGGCCCTGGGTCACGTCCTCGGGCTCCCCCACGTGCGCCCACACGGGCAGCTCGCGCGCGTGCGCCTCCCGGACGATCGCGGCGAGCGTCGCGTCGTCCATCTGCGGCACCCCCGGGGGGAGGTCGTCCAGGGCCACCTTGAGGGCCGTCGCGCCCATCGCCACCCGCTGCTCCACGAGCGATGGGATCTGCTCCACCGACCCCACCTGGGTCACCAGGTTGCGGTCCACGAACGCGTGCAGCGACGGCGGCAGGAACTCCTTGATGAGGGCCGCCGGGTGACCGCCGGGAACGGTGACCATGCGCCCGACGATGTAGAGCTTCGGGCCCGCCGCACCCCGATCGAGGCGGCGGAGCCAAGCGAGCAGGGGCCGCTCCCAGTCCGCGGTGTCCACGACGGTCGTGACGCCGCATGCGATCGCCGAGGTGAGGGCCAGCTGCACGTCGGGGAGCTGCCGGTTGGGGTGGATGTCGCCGTCGCCGAGCACGTGCGCGTGAGACTCGACGAGGCCCGGCAGCAGCGTCTTGCCCGCGCCGTCGACCTCGCGCACGCCCTTCCCGACCGGCCGGGTCCCGGGCGCCTCGAGGGTCAGGATGCGGCCCCCGTCGAGCACCACGTCGAAGGGCCCTGTCAGGGTACCCGTCTCGGCCTCGAAGACGTGGACCCCGCGCACCACGGTGGGGACAGGCGCGCGCTCCAGCCCCGCCCGGGACCGCGCCTGGGACGAGGTGGGGAGGAGCAGGGCCAGCGCGAGGACGAGGAGGGCGGCCCGAGTCATGGGACGCATCGTGCCTATACTCCGCGCCCCATGGCCAAGGACGGCAAGAAGGCGGGCACGCCCCGCATCGTCAACAAGCAGGCGCGGCGCCTCTTCCACATCGAAGAGACGCTCGAGGCGGGCCTCGTTCTCGTGGGGAGCGAGGTCAAGTCGATCCGGCTCGCGAAGGTGAACCTCAAGGAGGGGTACGTGCGCGTGGAGGACGGCGAGGCCTGGCTGGTGGGCGTGCACATCTCGCCGTACGAGCAGGCCAACCGACAGAACCACGAGCCGATGCGGAAGCGGAAGCTCCTGCTGCACAAGCGTGAGATCACGAAGCTTTTCGGCAAGGTCTCGCGCCAGGGGTACACGCTCGTGCCGGTCGCGATGTACTTCCACCGCGGGCGGGTCAAGCTCGAGATCGGCGTCGGCAAGGGCAAGAAGCTCCACGACAAGCGGCAGGACCTCAAAGAGCGCGACGTGAAACGCGAGATGGACCGCGCCCGTCGTCGATGACGGGTCATTGACACCCCTCGGGACCCGTGGGAACTTCGCGCGCCGATGAGCCGAGCCCTCCCATGGATGATCGTCGCCCTCCTCGTCGCCGCGTGCGGTGGGGTGACCGAGGTGACGACCGCCGAAGAGGCCGCGGCCGAGGCCACGCCCCAGCGCCCCATCGGCACGGACATCGGCCACATGGCCCCCATGTTCACGCTCCCGCGGCTCGACGGCGACGGGGAGGTGAGCCTCGAGGAGCTGCGCGGCAACGTGGTGGTCGTGACCTTCTGGGCGTCCTGGTGCGGCCCCTGCCGCCGCGAGATCCCGGCCCTCGAGGCCGCGTGGAAGAAGCTTCAAGACAGCGACGCCGTCATCCTCGGGGTGTCGGTGGACGACACCTCGGAGGCAGCGGACGGCTTCCTGAAGATGTTTCCGGTCACCTACCCCGTGGTCCTCGACGAGGGCGGGGGGAAGGTCGGAGACCCCTGGGGTGCTCGTTCGATCCCGATGACGGTGATCGTCGACAAGCGCGGCGTCGTGCGCCGCAAGCACTTGGGTTACACCCCCCAGCGAGTGAAGGGGGTCGTGCAGGAGGTCGAAGAGCTCCTGCGGGAGAAGACGTGATGCGCAGGTTCCTGATCATGTTCGCCGCCGCCTCGCTCGCCCTCGCCGGGTGCAGCGGGACCGAGGCCACCAGCACCCCCTCCACGACCGCGAAGTCCGCCGAGGCCCCCGAGCCGAAGAAGACGGACGAGGCGAAGCAGGCGAAGAAGGAGGCCGCCGAGCACTCGGAGCACGACGGCCACGGCCACGGCGAGCCGCCCGAGGAGCTGTCGCCGGAGGAGCTCGAGGCCGCCAAGGTCGAGGCCCGCAAGGCCATCGCGCAGTTCCGCACGCAGTACGCAGACCTCAAGCCCTACGACCTCGAGATCTTCGCCTGGGACGGCGTGAAGGGCCTCAAGGACGGCGCGAAGGTCACGGTGGTCGAGTTCGCGGACTTCGACTGCCCCCACTGCAAGCTCGCGGCCTTCTACACCCAGGATCTCGTCCACCGGTACGGGGCCGACGTGCGGTTCGTCTTCAAGAACTACCCCCTGGGCAAGGACTGCAACGACTCGCTCCAGAACGACGTGCACCCCAACGCCTGCCGGGCCGCGGTGGGCACCGTCTGCGCGGGGCGGCAGGGCAAGTTCTGGGAGCAGCACGACGGCACGTTCGAGAACCAGGGCGGCCTGAGCAAGCGCACCATCAAGTCCATCGCCAAGGGCATCGGCCTCGACATGGACCGGTTCAACGAGTGCCTCGACGCCCCCGGCCCCTGGGACGACGTGAAGACCCAGGTCCTGCAGGGCCGCTCCCTCGGCCTCTCCGGCACCCCCGCCTTCTACGTGAACGGCAAGGCCCTGCCGTCGCCGCACCCGCTCATGATCGAGGCGGCGCTGCGCACGGAGCTCAAGGCGCTCGGGGTGACCGACCTGCCCGAGGACAAGGACGCGCTGTTCGGCGACTCCTGAGCCGACGGCTGCCTCGGCCATGCCCTCCCACTGGCTCTCCCTGAGCGCGACGGTCTCCGAGGCCCGCAAGGCCGCGGTGTCCTCCTATCTGCTCGGCCAGGGCGCGAACGGCCTCACCGAACACCACGACGACCTCAACTTCCACGACGGCGACGGCCCCCTCGTGTCGGGCGAACCCTCCGAGTGGCGCCCGCCCCCTCCGGCCGCGCCCGACGCGCGCGTGAAGATCACCGGATGGTTCCCCGACGAGGGCCAGGCCGCGGCCCTGCACGCGGGCCTGACCGCGGTGCTGGACGGCATCGGCGAGACCGACGAGCCCCGGCTCGAGGTGGTCCCGGATCAGGACTGGAACTCCACCTGGAAGAAGAACTTCGGCCCCACGCGCATCGCCGACGGCGTGTGGGTCGTGCCCAGCTGGTGCGAGGCGCCCCTCGAGGCGGCGGCCGAACTTCAGCTCCGGCTCGACCCCGGCCTCGCGTTCGGCACCGGCACTCACCCCACCACGGCGCGGTGCGTGACCCTGCTGAGGGAGCGCCTGGCCGACCGCGCGGGGGCCTCCGTGCTCGACGTGGGCACCGGCACCGGCATCCTCGCGATCGCGGCCCTGCGCCTCGGCGCAGGCCGGGCGGTGGGCGTGGACCCGGACAAGAACTCGGTCGCCGCCGCGCGTGAGAACGCGGACCTGAACGACGTCGGCGCGCGCTTCGACGTGTACCCCGGATCGGTGGACCACGGGCCCGACGGCACCTACGACGTCGTGCTCGCGAACCTCATCGCTCCCCTCCTCGTGCGCCTCGCGGACGGCCTGGCCGCGCGGGTGGCGCCGGGGGGCGTGCTGATCGTCTCGGGCCTGCTCGCGAAGCAGCGCGCCGCCGTCGTGCGGACGTTCGCGGAGCGAGGGCTGACCGTCGATCGCGAGCTCCTCGAGGACGACTGGTGCGCGGTGCAGTTTCGGGGGTCGTCGTGAGCGTCCTCCCCCGGCTCGAGGCCGCGTTCCGCGCGGCCGCCGACGAGCTCGCCGAGCACGATCCGCAGGCCCAGACGGCGGCGGAGCTGCGGGCCCGGCTCGTGCTCCAGCAGGTGCGTCGCGGCACGCGCTGGATCGACGAGGCGACCCGCGGCGTCGAGGCCTGCGGCACCCCCGAGGCGTCGGACGACCCGGCCTTCGAGTTCCTGTTCGCGTGCTGCGAAGGCTGGGTGCAGCGCGCCACGGGCCCCTTCCGCGCGGCCGCCGAAGCCTGGCTCGCCCGCGTCGTCGACGACGTGGACGCGGTCCCGGGCCTGTTCCGCTACTGGCGAATCACCGGGAACGAGGCCGTCCTGCGCCGCGCCTTGGACGCCACCCCCACGAACCCGGCGCCCGGCGACCTCGGCGCGGGCGCCGCGGCGTGGGCCGCGTTCCAGGCCACCGCCCGCGAGGAGTACGCCGTCGCCGCGCGGGCCGCCGTCCCGACCGATCCGTCGCGGGTCCCCGTGGCCCGCTGGGGTCTCGCAGCCCACGTGCACGACCTGGGCCCCGAGGACTTCGCGGGCGCCGCCGACGCCCTGGACGACGCGAGGCCGGAGGACGTCATCCCCGCGTGCGCCCAGCTCGCGCTCCCCCTCCTCGTGGTCGACGTCCAGTGGTGGTACGACAGCGACCTGTTCTCCGGCCCGGTGGCCGAGGCGGCGACGTTCCCCTACCCCAACACGACGCTGCGCTTCCGGCGCCTGCCCCACTCGGCGCAGGCCGTCCTGACGCCCATCCTCGCGGGGAAGGCGACGGACCCCCTGGAGGACATCGGCGTCATCGCCGAGCTGATCGACGACGTGGTCTCTCACGTGGACCGAACCGCCCTCCGCGACGCCCCCCGACGTCGCCGCAAGCCCAGTCGACTGAGGAACGCGTAGACTGGCGAGGATGCGTTTCTTCCTCATCCCCGCCCTGATCGCGCTGCTGACCTGCGTCCCCACCGCCTTCGCCGACGACTCGAAGGACGAAGCGCTCACGGACCAGCCCAACATGCAGCCCCCCGCCCCCGACGGGCCCGTGCGCCGCAGCAAGGGGCCGCGACACACCTGGACCCCGGAGCGCTGGCTGGACGAGGCCTACTACCTCGAAGGCGAGCACGAGCTGGCGGGCGCGGTCGACGCGCTCTGGACCGCCCTTCGCCTGGGGGGCGGCGGCCAGCGCCACGCCTACGACCTGGGCCGGCTGCTGCTCGAGCTGCTGCGGGGACACGAGGCCCGCGAGGCGTTCTGTCTGGCGCGCCTGGGCCCCGACGAGTCCTGGCGCGAGCTCGCCGAGGAGCGGCTCGCGGGCATGGGCGAGAAGGCCCCGCACTGGTGCAGCGAAGGCGACGACTGGGACCCCTTCGACTGGCGACGCAACATCCCCACGACGTACCAGAAGTGGGACGGGAAGCTCCGGGACTCGCCCTGCGGGCGCGCCATGGACCGCGCCTGGAAGAAGAAGAACGCCGAGCACTACGTGGAGGCCATCGCGCTCTTCGGCGAGGCCGAGAAGGTCTGCCCCAACAAGCAGCTCATCGAGCTCGAGGTGGCCTACTGCCTGCTCTTCCTCGAGCGTCCGGACGCCGCCGGCGTGTCCCTCTTCGAGGTCACCCTGGGCCCCGACGACCGCCTCTCGAGGCAGGCCTCGCGGCAGCTGTCCGTCATGCCGAAGCCCTCGCAGGAGGAGCGGGAGCGGCGCGAAGCCGAGGTGGCGAGGCGGCTGAAGGCCGACGAAGAGGCCGCACGCAAGGCAGAGAAGAAGAAGAAGAAGTCCGAAGGCGAGGCCGGTGGCTCGAACTGAGGTCCTGTTCGCCGTCCCCCTCGCCCTGCTGATCCTCGGCTGCCCCGAGGAAGAGACGATCGTGATCAGCGGCACCATCGCCGTAGACGTGTTCACGTCTCGCTGCGACCCCGACGAGGGCATGCGCGAACTCTTCCTGGAGACGGACTCGGACCCGACGATCCGGTGGGACGTCCTGTGCCTGCGCGACGACCGGGACCCCGCGTGGTGGGCGATCAAGGTCTCGGACTGGGACGACCGGGCGGACGACTGGTGGAACGTCTGGTACCTCGACCCGGACCTGCGTGAGGTGCGCTTCGGCGAGACCCCGCTCCCGGGTGTGGCGGACGAAAACAATCCCTTCGCGCCGGACGCTTTGCCGCGGGTCGCCCCTCGAAACCTCTCCGAGGGGTCCTACCGCCTGGAGGTGTGGGCCGTGACCGACGATCCGTTCGACTCGACCATCGGCGAGGTGAAGTTCACGATGGTGAACGACCCTTGAGGTCGCGGCCCGCGGTCCTCGGCCTGCTCACGCTGCTCGCGCTCCCCACGTCCGCCGCGGATGCGGGCGGCCGGCGCACCCTCGCCGTCACCTTCTTCGACAACAACTCGAGCGACCCCGACTTCGACCCCTTGGGCCGCGGCCTCGCCGCGATGCTGATCACGGACCTCTCGAACATCGAGGGGCTGGCTCTGGTGGAGCGCACCCGCGTCTCCGAGATCATGTCCGAGATCGAGCTCCAGAGGTCTCCGTGGATCGACCCGTCCACCGCCGCCGAGATGGGGCGCGGGCTCGGCGCCGAGTACGTGCTCACGGGGGCGTTCGCGGCCATCGCGCCCACGATGCGCATCGACGCGCGGGTGGTGTCGGTGGAGGACGGGACCATCCTCCACTCCACCGAGGTCACGGGCCCGGTGGACGAGTTCTTCCTGCTCGAGAAGGAGCTGGCGGGCTCGATCGTCGAGGGCCTGAAGGTGGACGTGTCGGCCCGGGAGCACGCCCGCATGGGGCGGGTGGCGACGGAGTCCTTCGACGCCTTCCTCACGTGGTCCCGCGGCCTCGACGCCCTCGACCGGGGCGAGCTGGAGAAGGCCAAGGCGTCGCTGCAGGCCGCCCTGGACCACGACGACCGGTTCGCGATGGCCACGGACGCCCTCGACGCCCTCGCCAAGCGCGTGGATCTGCTGCGGGGCAAGCGCGAGGAGATCGTGTCCGAGCGGACGGCGAAGCTGCTGAGGCACGTCAACGACCTGGTCGACGCGGGCGGGCCCTACGACGTCCTGCAGAAGGAGCTGCTGGCCGTGCAGTCGCTGTCCTACTACCAGGACGCGAAGGACCTCTACGCGCTCGGCGGCAAGCTCATGGACCTCGAGCTCTCCGAGGAGCTGCGCATGGGCGGCCCCGAGGGGTGGATCTCCATCAACGAGTGGGCCATGGCGCAGTACGTCCTCTCCTGCCACGCGCTGGGCCGTCGGGCGGAGTTCCTGACGTACGGAGAAGGCTTCCTGTCGCGCTACCCCGCCTCCACCTTCGCGCTGGTGGTGTCGAACCTCATGAACTCGATGCTCGATCAGATGAAGAAGGAGGAGGCCGGGCGAGGCGAGGTGGCGAAGGTCCGGGTGGAGGCCATGGGCGCCGCGCTGGAGCAGAAGTGTCGCCTGGAGCGGGACCCCGTCGTGCAGTTCGAGGCGTGCCGCGCGTGGGTCGAAGACGCGCAGGCGGCGGGCGTGGCCGTGGACGAGGACGCCGAGGAGGCGTGGGCCCGCGCGGCGGCCCGGCGGGGGCTGGTGGACGAGATCGAGCGGCTGCACCTCGCGGCCCTGGCCCGAGACAAGTACGGCGAGCAGGCCCAGGACGTGGGCAAGGTGCTCGAACAGACGAGGCGCGACGCGGACGACGCGGAGAAGGCCGTCGCCCGCCTCGAGAAGCGCAAGCTCGACGGCAAGGCGTCCGTGAACGACTACGCGCGGGCCGCGTTCGACCTGGAGGACGCCGGCCGACTGAGCGAGGCCATGGCGCTGCTGGAGGAGGCGGTGGCGCAGTGGCCCGGCGAGGCGCGCCCCTACCGCGACGCCGTCGTCTACCAGTTGGAGTACGGCAACCCGGGCGCGGCGCAGGCCTGGCTGACGCGATGGGAGGGGGCCGCCGCCCACGGCGCGGAGGTCGATCCGGGCACCGCGCGGCGCGTCCGGTCCTACGACGAGGATACGAAGTACGTGCGCGAGGCCGACGCCCTGGGCCTGCTGACGCTCGGGCAGAAGATGAACGAGGCGGCCCAGTACCGCGAGGCCGGCGACGCGTACCTGCGGCTGGCGAAGGAGCACGGCGCGAACGTCTACATGCCCGCCGCCACCGCGTTCTACCTGGCGGGCAACGCGTACCGGCAGGCCGCCCTGAACGAGGAGGCCCGCGAGGCGTGGGAGGAGGGCCTGCGCCGATTCCCCGAGAGCGACATGGCGGGCGCGATGCGCAGCATGTTGGATACGATTCCGAAGTGAGACGCCTCCTCATCGTCGCGATCGCGCTCCTCGCGTACCTCCCGTCCCTCGCCGCGGCGGCCGGGGATCGCACGCGCATCGCCGTCCTGTACTTCGAGAACCAGGGCAACCCCGAGCTCGAGATGTTGAAGCTCGGCCTCGCGCAGATGCTGATCACGGACCTCGCGCCCCAGCCGGACCTGGAGGTCGTCGAGCGCACGCGCCTCAACGAGATCCTCGGCGAGCTCGAGCTGCAGAAGACGGCGACGGTCGACCCGGACTCCGCCGTGCGGATCGGCAAGGTGCTGGGGGTCGAGTACCTCGTGCAGGGCTACTACCTGTACTTCGAGCCCGTGGACTCGCTCGTGGTGGGCGCGCAGATCGTGGCGGTGGAGACCGGGCTCGTCGTGGGCGGGTTCCGCACCCAGGGCAAGCAGGCGGAGTTCCTGGACCTCGAGGCGAAGCTCGTCGCGGGCCTGCTGCCGACGCTGCGGGGGCAGTCGTCGGAGGAGGAGCCCGAGGCGACCGAGGAGAAGCGGGAGAAGCCCAAGAAGGGGGCCGGGGGGGCCGTGCGCGGAGGCGGCGCGACCGGGTCCAAGGCGAGCGGACGACCTGCGCCGGTGGTGGCCGAGTCCGCGTCGGAGCCCGCGGACGACGAGGGGTCGGCGGCCGAGGCGGCGCCGGACGCGGTCGCCGAGCCGGGCCTCCCGGTGGACGCCCTGGGGGCGGCGCTCGCCTTCTCCGAGGGGCTCGACGCCCTCGACCGACAGGACATCCCGCGGGCCCGTGACGCGCTCCGCCGGGCCGTGGAGCTCGATCCCACGCTCGACGACGCCCGGGCGGCGCTCTCGGAGATCACTCTCTGAGGCGCCGGGCGGCCCTCGCGCTGCTCACCCTCCTCGTGTTCGCGGCTCCGGCGGCGGCTGACGAGGCCGCGGATCTGCTCACGTCGGGCGAAGCGGCCGCGGCCCGGGGGGAGCACGCCGTCGCCCTGGTCTCGCTGAGCAAGGCCCTGCGGGGGTTCCGGGCGGCGAAGGACGCGCCCCGAGAGGCCGACGCGCTGGTCGCGTTGGGGCGCGTACACCGGGCCCTGGGACGGCACGCCGACGCCGGCCGTCACTTCGAAGACGCCCTCGTGATCGACCGACGCCTCGGCCGCGGCTCGCACGTCGGGGCGTCGCTCATCGAGCTGGGCACCGAGGCGTGGCTGCTCGGCGACTTCGACCGGGCGGTGAAGAAGCATCGGGCGGCCTTCAAGGCGTACCAGAAGGCCGAGGACCCCCTCGGAGCGGCGGCCGCCGCGGTGAACATCGGGGTCGCCCTCACGTCCGCCGGGGACCCGGGCGAGGCGCTGCCTGCGTTCGAAGCCGCGGCATCGCTCTATGCGGCGACCGACGACGCGGTCGGGCTGGGCGACGCGCGCACGGGCCTCGGGTCTGCGCTCGCGAAGATCGGCCGATACGCGGCAGCGGTGGAGGCTCACCGCCGCGCCATCGACGCCTACGGCGAGGCGGACGACGCCGAGGACGGCGAGGGGGCGGCGCTGCACAACCTCGCGAACGTGTACGCGGAGCTCGGCGACTACGAGCGCGCGCTGGGGCTCTACGGGCGGGCCCAGAGGCTGCTGGACGACGCCTGGGAGACGGCGGCCGCGCAGGCCTCACTGCACCTGGTCGCGGGGAGGCCCGAACAAGCGATCCACATCCTGGACCGGGCGATGGGAAGCGCCCCGCAGGACGCGTGGAGCGGGCTGCAGCTGAACCGAGCCGTGGCCCTCCGCCGAGCCGGCCGGCTGGAAGACGCGGACGCGGCGTTCCGTCTCGCCGAGGCGGGCCCGCCGCAGGTGGCGGCGGCCGCGCACGTGGCCCTCGCCGAGCTCATGATCGACGCCGGAGACCCCGACCGGGCGATCGAGCGGTTCGGGTGGGCCCTCCGGAAGGCGGCTCCCCGCGGCGACGTGGCCTGGCGGGCCCTGCACGGTCGCGCCCGCGCCGCCCGCGCCCTGGGAGACGACCCGCTCCCGGATCTTCGGGCCGCCGTCACGCGCCTGGAGGAGGGGCGACGGTCCCTGGAGGGCCTCGACGTGTGGGCCGCCCGGCGTTGGGTCGCCGCCCGCGCCGACGTCTATCGCGACCTCATCGACGCGCTCCTCGCGGCGGGCGACGGGGCCTCGGCGCTGCTCTACAGCGAGCGCCTGCGGGTGGCGGAGATGGCGGGCGGGGCGGCCGGGGATCCCGCAGAGCAGCGCCTCGCCGCGCTCGATCGACGGACTCGGCTCCTCGAAGACGCGCTCGCCGGCAGCGGTGAGGACGCCGAGCGGGCGGCGGCCTTGGAGGCGCGGCTGGCCGACTCGCGCGCGGCGTTCTCGCTGGCCGTCGACGAGCTGCGCACCACCCACGCCGACTTCGATCGCCTGGTGCGCGTCGATCCCACCGACATCGAGGCCTACCAGCGGGATCTGGGCCCCGACGAGGTCGTCCTCCAGCCCATCGTCCTGCCCGATCGGGTCGCCCTGCTCGTGTTCTCGTCCGGCCCGCTGGTCGTCCGCGAGGCGGCGGTGACCGAGGCGGACCTGAGCTCCACCCTCGGCCGCGTGCTCAAGACGATGCAGTCCCGACGGCTCCAGCGGCCCGAGAAGCTGATCGGCCGGCTGGACACGCTCGGCGGGTGGCTGATCGCGCCGGTGGCCGACCAGCTGGCGGGCAAGAAGACGGTCGTGGTCGCCGCGTCGGGGGTCCTGCGCTACCTGCCGTTCCAGATGCTGCGCCACGACGGGCGCTGGCTGGTGCAGGACCACGACGTGGTCAACGTGACCAACGTCGGCAGCCTCAAGCGTCGGGACGACGAGGCCCTGCGCCTGGCGTCGCGCTCGCTGCTGGCCCTGGGCAACCCCGACGGCACCCTCCCCGCCGCCGACGTGGAGGTCGACGCGATCGGCGCCCTGTTCCCCGAGGGCGCCGTCCTGCACGGGGCCGACGCCACGCTCGAGGCGCTCAAGGCCGGCACCGACGGCCGCCGCGTCGTGCACCTGGCGACCCATGGGGTGCTCGACGCGGCGGCGCCCGAGGCGAGCTACATCGTGCTCGGCGGCGCCGAGGGGCGGCTGCACTACTCGGCGATCCCGGGGCTGTACGCGTCCCTCGAAGACGTCGGCATGGTGGTGCTCTCGGCCTGCGAGTCGGCGGTCCCGGTGTCGCCCGAGGGCGGCGTCGTGGGCGGCGGCCTCGAGATCTCCGGCCTCGCCAACCAGTTCCGGCGCGCGGGCGTGCCCCGACTCGTGGCGTCCCTCTGGCAGGTCGGCGACGCCTCCACCAAGGAGCTGATGGTCCGATTCTACGAGGGCCTGTCCGAGGGCCGTCGCCCCCCCGAAGCGCTCGCCGCCGCCCAGCGCGGCCTCCTCGCCACGGCGGCCACGGAGCACCCCTTCCACTGGGCCCCGTTCGTCCTCATCGGCACGCCCAGGTGAGCGACGGCCCATCGGCGGCGTCCATCCCCGAACCCCCGGGTGGCCGACGACGCATCGCGAGCAGGAAGACGGCCGCGAGGAAGGCGGCCGAGGGCGCTCCACCGGCGAGGCTGCGCTCGTACGCACAGGCCACGGTCTGGTCCTCATCGTCGTCTTCGTCGTCCGCGGCGGGCGCGGCATCGATGGTGAACGAGGAGGCCGCGGCCCACCCCGACTCGGCGCCCCGGTCGTCGGTCGCGCGGGCCGACCAGTACCAGGTGCCGGCCTCGATGGCGAAGGGCGCATCCAAGGAGGCGTGGCCGTCGTCGCCGAGCGGTCCCCCGCCCGCCGCGATGTCGGAGACCAGGAAGACGAGCTCGGTCATCTCGGGGTGGGCGGCGACCGCGAAGTCGTACGTGAGTCGATCGCCCTCCGCGTCCGTCGCGTGCGCCACGACGAACGCGGGCAGGTCGGCGGTCGACGCGATCACGAGCCCGTCCTCCGGCGACCGCAGTCCGGGCACGGAGGGGGCGTCGTTCGGGCCGCGCACGAAGAAGGCGATCTCCGCCCAGGCGGAGGCTGCGCCGGTCGCGTCCACGGCGCGAATGCGAGCCCACCAGGTCGTGTTCTCGTCGAGCTCCACGCCCTCCGCGCTCAGCTCGAGGACCACCTCGCCCGAGCCGCCGTGGGCGACGGCGGCGGAGTAGCCCGCGCCGGAGTCGTAGGTGGGCACGGAGTCGAGGTCGATCTCGTAGGTGATCGTGTCGCGCTCCTCGTCCATGGACTCCGTCGCCCGCAGGGTCGGTGACTGCGCCTCCACCTGGGCCCCGTCGGCGGGCGCGATCCAGGCGACGTCACCCGGCGCGGCGTTGTCCGTGTCCACCAGGAAGCCGTGCGCGTCGGACCACGGAGAGGCGAGGCCGTGCTCGTCCACCGCGCGGGCCTGCCAGGCGTAGAAGGTGTCCTCGGCGAGGGCTGCGGCGACCGTCCACGACGCGTTGGGGAGCCCGCTGGGCACTCCGGTGACCTGGCGGACGACGAGGTCCGCCGCTTCGTTCCAGACCCGCACGTCGTAGGTCCAGTCGTCGCGATCGCCGTCGCTGGACTCGGACCACGCGAAGGTCGGCACCAACGTGTCCACGCGATCGCCCTCCAGGGGAGCGGACGCCACGACGTCCGCGGGAGGCTCGTTCACCGCGTTGACGAAGACCTCCTGGGGGCCGGACCACGGCCCCGGCGTGTGTGGGTCCGCCGCCCGGACCCGCCAGGTGACGTCGACGTTCTCGGGCAGCGCGACGTCCACGATCCAGGAGGTCGTGCCCGAGCCGTCCTCGGCGACGTCGCCCGCCGCCGCGAGCAGGTTCGTCAGGGCCGCGCCTTCGTAGACCTCCACGTCGTAGGTCAAGGTGTCGTTCTGGGGGTCGGTCGCGCTCGTCCAGCTCAGCTCCGGGGTGGGGGTGTCCACCTCCGAGCCCGCCAGGGGAGCCGCCGCCGCCGGCGCGGACGGGCCGTCGTAGGCGGCGGGGTCCGTGCCGCCGAGGAACTCGTCGAGGTTGGACAGCCCGTCGCCGTCGCCGTCGAGGGCGGCGTCGTCCGTGGTCGGGTCGAGCCCCTGGGCGGTCTCCCAGGTGTCGGGCATGCCGTCGCCGTCGTCGTCCTGGAACGCGACGACGATCGTGATCGTCTGGCTGTCGGCGCCGCCGTCCCCGTCGTCCACGGTGAGCGTGACCGGCAGGCTGCCCACGTCGGCGTACACCGGCGTCCAGGCCAGGGCGCCGGTGCTCCCGTCCACGGTCATGGCCGCGGGGGCGCCGGCGTCGAGGCTCCAGTTCAACGGATCGGCGGTCCCCGCCGGATCCGTCGCGGTGGGGCTGTATGTCCAGGCCGAGTTCTCGGTCGCCGCCCCGGCCGGCGTCGAGGTGATCGTCGGCGGCACGTTGGCGACGGTCACGGTCGTGGTCGCGCTCGCGGAGATCGAGAAGTCGTCGGTCACCGTCAGGGCGACCGTGAAGGTCCCGTCGTCGGCGTAGGCGTGGGTCGGGTTCTGGGTAGTGGACGTCGAACCGTCGCCGAAGTCCCACAGCCACGCCACGATCGTCCCGTCGTCCGTGGAGGCGTCCGACAGCGCCAGGACGGCGGCCTCGTCGACGGTCCAGGGGCCCCCGGTGGCGGCGGTGGGCGGGTCGTTCAGGTTGGTCCACCAGCCCACCACTCCGTCCCCGTAGCTCGCGCCGAGCACGTCGGAGTCCCCGTCGCCGTCCATGTCCGCCGAGTGCACCGCCGTCGCCTCGAGGAAGGCGCCGTCCACCACGTGCTCGGTCCACGAGCCCCCGTCGCCGGTGCCCGGGCCCGTCACGTCGTCGTTCTCCCACCAGGTCACGTCGTCAGCGTTGGAGGCCGCGCCGAGCACGTCCAGGTCCCCGTCCCCGTCCACGTCCGCGGTGTGCACCGACGAGGCGCCGGAGAACTGGGCGTCCACCACGTGCTCGCTCCACGAACCCCCGTCCCCGGTCCCGGGGCCCGACAGGTCGTCGTTCTCCCACCACGTCACGTCCCCGGACACCAAGGCCGCGGCCACCACGTCCAGGTCCCCGTCCCCGTCCACGTCCGCGGCGTGCACCGACTCGGCGCCGTTGTACGAACCGTCCACGACGTGCTCGGTCCAGGAGCCGCCGTCGCCCGTGCCCGGACCCGACACGTCGTCGTTCTCCCACCAGATCACCTCGTCCGCGAGCCGCGCCGTGGCCAGCACGTCCAGGTCCCCGTCTCCGTCGATGTCCGCCGCGCGCACGGAGGAGGCCCCGTCGAAGGCCCCGTCGATGACGTGCGCCGTCCAGGAGCCGCCGTCCCCGGTGCCGGGGCCCGCGACGTCGTCGTTCTCCCACCAGGTGATGTCGTCCGCGCCGTAGGCTGCGCCCAGCACGTCCAGATCCCCGTCCCCGTCGACGTCGGCGCCGTGTACGGACCAGGCGCCGTTGAAGGCTCCGTCCACGACGTGCTCCGTCCACATACCGCCGTCTCCGGTGCCCGGGCCCGTGACATCCTCGTTCTCCCACCAACGCACGGCGTCCGCGCCGTACCCCGCGCCCAGCGCGTCCAGATCCCCGTCCCCGTCGACGTCGGCGGCGTGTACGGACCGGGCGCCCACGAAGGAGGGGGCCACGCTGTGCTCGGTCCACGCGCTCCCGTCCCCGGTCCCCGGGCCGGAGGCGTCGTCGTTCTCCCACCAGGCCACCCGGTGCCCCAGGGCCGACGAAGCGAGCACGTCCAGGTCGCCGTCGCCGTCCATGTCCGCGGCCTGCACCGAGGACGCGCCGCGGAAGGAGCCGTCCACCAGCTGCTCCGTCCACGAGCCGCCGTCCCCGGTCCCCGGGCCGGAGACGTCGTCGTTCGCCCAGAAGGTCACGTCGTCCTTGGTGAAGGCCGCGCCCAGCACGTCGACGTCCCCGTCTCCGTCCAGGTCCGCGCCGTGGACCGCCTGCGCGCCGTAGAAGGAGCTCCCTACGAGGTGCTCGGTCCACGAGCTCCCGTCCCCCGTGCCCGGACCCGAGACGTCCCCGTTCTCCCACCACGCCACCTCGTGACTCACGTACGCCGCCCCCAGCACGTCGAGATCGCCGTCCCCGTCCACGTCCGCCGCGTGGACCGACCGGGCGCCCTGAAAGGAGCCGTCGACGAGGTGCTCCGTCCACGAGCTGCCGTCTCCGGTGCCCGGGCCCGAGACGTCGGCGTTCTCCCACCACGTCACGTCGTGGGCGAAGTTCGCCGCCGCCAGGACGTCGAGGTCTCCATCCCCGTCCACGTCGGCCGCGTGCACGGATCGCGCTCCGCTGAACGCGCCGTCCACCAAGTGCTCGGTCCACGAGGCGCCGTCCCCCGTGCCCGGGCCCGAGACGTCGTCGTTCTCCCACCACGTGACGTCGTTCGCGCCCGAGGCCGCGCCGAGCACGTCGACGTCCCCGTCCCCGTCCATGTCCGCCGCCCGCACCGCCCACGCGCCATTGAAGGAAGCGTCCACGACGTGCTCGGTCCAGGAGCCGCCGTCGCCGGTGCCGGGACCCGCCACGTCGTCGTTCTCCCACCACGTCACCTCGTCCGCGACCTGCGCCGCACCCACGACGTCCAGGTCCCCGTCCCCGTCCACGTCCGCGGCGTACACCGACCGAGCGCCGTCGAAGGCGCCGTCCACCACGTGCTTGGTCCAGGACCCGCCGTTCCCCGTGCCGGGGCCCGCCAGGTCGCCGTTCTCCCACCAGCTCACCTCGTCCGCGACCTGCGCCGCCGCCAGGACGTCCAGGTCCCCGTCCCCGTCCACGTCCGCGGCGTGCACCGCCCGGGCTCCGGTGAAGGAGCCGTCCACCAGGTGTGTCGTCCAGGAGCCGCCGGCCCCCGTGCCGGGGCCCGCCACGTCGTCGTTCTCCCACCACGTCACGTCGTGCCCGTCCGCGGCCGAGCCCAGCACGTCGAGGTCGCCGTCGCCGTCGATGTCGGCGGCGAAGACGGCGCTCGGGCCCTCGTGGGTCGTCTCGATCGCGGCGAGGGTGGACATGGGCGCCTGGGCGAACGACGACCCGACGGGTGCGGCGACGGCGAGGGCGAGGAGGACGGCGGCGAAGGACTTCATGTCCGCGAGGCTATCCGCGGTCCTCGCGCTTCGATTGACCCGAACCCGGTCAGCCCCTGTACCGACCCCGGACCGGGCCGCGCCGAGCCCTCGGGTCGGCGGGCCTCACTCGCTCCTGATCCGCTTCACCAACGCGTCGTAGTCCTCGACGATCCCCCGCGCGTGCTCCAGCAGTCGAGCGCCCGCGGGGGTCGGGTGGACGCCCATCTCGGACCGGACCACGAGCTGCTCGTCGAGCTCGCTCTCCAGCCGATCGAGCCGTCGCGCGAGGGTCGAGCGGGGGACTCCGGAGGCCTCGGCGGCCGACGCGAACGAGCCCCGATCCACCACGAGGACGAGGGTGCGGAGCCCGGGAAACTCCATCAGATCTCCGCGATGAGGGAGCGCACCGCAGACCACAGCGTGCGCAGCCGCGGGAGGCTGAACGCGCCCGTCGGCACGACGACCTGCAGGGTGCAGTCGCGATGAACGACGTCCGGCAGCACGTGGACCATGTCCGACCGCGCCGCGCCGTCCGGGAGGGGCCCCACCGAGACGAGCACGATGCCCTCGCCGTCGTCCGCGCACCGGTGCAGGAGCCAGGCGTCGTTGCCCACGAGCCAAGGGTTCACCCGATGGGCGCCGCCCCCGCGCAGGGGGACCGTCCTCGCGGACGCGCCCGGCCGCCGCCAGACGAGGATGCGGTGCTGCGCGAGGTCGTCGAGCGTGCGGGGCGTCCCGTGCTTCGCCAAGTACTCCGGCGCGGCGATCAACCGCTCGTCGATCCTGGCGACGGCCGTCGTCCGCCAGGGACCCTCCGGGAGGACGGGGCCGTACGCGAACGCGAAGTCCGCCTCGGTGCCGAGCAAGGACACGGGGTCGTGGCAGACGACGAGCTCCAGGGTCGCGTCGGGGAGGGTGCGGGACATGAGCGCCCGGGCGCGCGCCATCATCACGGGCGGCAGGCCCAGGGGCGCCGCGAACCGGTAGTGCCCGATAAGCCGTCGGGAGCGCTCGAAGAGTCCGCGCAGCTCTTGGGAGCGCCGCACCAACTCGCGGGCCGGCTTCAGGACCGACAGCGCCGCCGGCGTCAGCTCGGTGCGGAACCCCTGCGTCTCGATGAGCGGCACGCCGAGCTCCTCGCTCAGCTGCGCGACGCGCCGGCGAATCACCGTCCGGTTCGTCCGCTCGCTCCTCGCCGCGGCGGCCACAGAGCCATGATCGGCGATCGCGAGGAGGGCTCGAAGTCGCAGCGGGCTCACTCGCTCATCTTGACCGATCCGGGCCGGGCGGGCCCGGATACCCCCAGCGCCGGCACGACTCCGGCGCTGGGTTTCGACCATGTGCCCCGATCCGAGCAGTCCGGTGACAGTCCCTCGCGCGCGTGTTACCTATCGCGCCGTGCACGACCCCAGCCTCACCTCCTCCTCCCCCGCGGCCCGCCGCGTCACGGCCGCCCGCGGGCCCTCGGTGCTGTACACCGGCGAAGACGGGCACCTCTACACGACCGAGGATCAAGGGCGTCACACCCGCCGCCTGAGCTGGAAGAACGAAGACTTCTCCATGATCCCGGGCATGCCCGCCCTCCCGGGCAGCGCGGGCGACCTCGAGGACGACTGGCACTTCGCGCACCCGACCCCGTCGCCGGACGGCACCCGCGTCGCCGCGTTCGGGCTGCTCCCCGCCACGGAGGAGGAGCTCCTGGAGCTCGAGGAGGACGACGAGTTCGAGACCGTCGAGGAGCTCGCCGAGGTGTTCGACGCGATCGAGGGCCTCACCGACGCCGAAGACTCCGGCGAATTCGAGGAGCCCCTCTGGGTCCCCACGGACGGAGACGAGGACGACGTCGCCGGGCCGGGGCTGCTGCCCGTGTCGCTGCCCGAGGGGGAGATCGTGGCGGTGCCGGTGGGGGCCGTCGTGGAGCCCGACGACCCGACCGAGACGACCTATTGGCCGGGCGCCCGCGTGTACGTCATGCACCGCGACGGCGTGCGGGTCTGGGAGGCCTGGGGTTTCGACGACGGCGGGCCCATCCACCTCGACTGGTCGCCCGACGGCGAGCACGTCCTCGTCCTGCACCAGGCGGGCGAGACCCTCGATCTGCACCTGCTCGACCCGGCCGAGGAGGAGCCCCGCCACATCGCGTCCGGCGCGCCCCTCTTCTGGGCCTGGCAGCCGAACGGCCCGCGCCTCGCGCTGCGCGTGGTCGAGCCCGGCGCCTCGGCCCCGGTCCTCCAGATCGCGCGCCCCCTGGAGGACGTCCCGGTCCGCACGGTGGACGAAGCGGGCTCCTTCTACGCTCCCTCCTGGCACCCGAGCGGCAGCTCCTTCGTCTACGGCGCCGCGGGCGAGCGCGAAGACCGCATCGTGCTCGCCGCCCCCGACGGGCACGCCCTCTCGGAGCTGATCGGATACCCGGGCCGCGCCGCGTTCCTGTGGAGCCCGGACGGTCAGCGCCTCGCCGTCCCCATCTCCCCCGAGGGCACCGGCGCGTTCCTCGCCCTCGAGATCCTGGACATCGACCGCGGCACCTCGAAGACCGTGTACCAGGAGCCGTTCCTCGCCATGGCCTGGCTGCCCGAGGGCCGCGGGTGGCTGCTGTGCGCGGCCGACGCCGCCTCGGGGCGACTGCGCTGGGTCCGGGTGGACGAGCAGGGCGCCGGCCGCCCGGTGGGGCCGGCCTTCTCGCCCTCGCAGGAGACCCTCGTCTCGCTCCACTTCTTCGACCAGGTCACGCGGGGGCGCTCCTTCCTCGCCCCGGACGGTTCGGCCGTCGTGTGGGCGGGGCGCCCGTCGGATCCGGTGGTCAGCGCCACCTCGGCCCTGGCCGCGGACGCGCGGGAGGACGTGCCCCGCATCCTGCTCTCCCCCCTGGACGGGGGTCCGACCATGGCGGTCGGCACCGGGCGATACGCCTGCTTCCCCAGCGGCCCCGGCACCCACGCGGAGTCCTGAGCGCCCATTCATTCAGGGCGCCGGCTCCCCGATCCCCTGCTACGTTGCCGCCGTCGCCGACCCGGCGACCTTTCCGAACTCCAGGCCCCCACGGGCCGTCCCCCGGAGAAGACCTTGAGCGTCACCACCCAGACCCCGACCGCGTCGGCGCCCGTGGACCTCACCCGCGCGGTGATCCGTTTCGCGGGCGACTCCGGAGACGGCATTCAGCTGACCGGGGGCCAATTCACGCGGACGACCGCGCTCGCGGGCAACGACATCGCCACGCTGCCGGACTACCCGGCCGAGATCCGCGCCCCCGCCGGGTCCCTCTTCGGCGTGTCCGGCTTCCAGCTCCAGTTCGGCGGCACCACGATCCGCACCCCCGGCGACAAGCCCGACGTGCTCGTCGCGTTCAACCCGGCGGCGCTCGCTCGGAACATCGACCTGATGGACCAGGGCGACCTGGTCATCGTCAACAAGGCGGCGTTCAGCAACCGAAACCTCCAGAAGGCCGGCTACGAGGGCAACCCCCTGGAAGACGGCAGCCTCGACCGGTACCAGCTCGTCCCCGTCGACATGACGATGCTGACCCGCGAGGCCCTCAAGGACTCGCCG
Organism: uncultured Rickettsiales bacterium; assembly: GCA_964620495.1. Classification (GTDB taxonomy): domain Bacteria; phylum Myxococcota_A; class UBA796; order UBA9615; family UBA9615; genus CAZEKB01. Next base: position 26,483 of record CAZUHI010000011.1, read on the forward strand.
CTGTCCTCCAAGGACAAGACCCGCTCCAAGAACTTCTTCGCGCTCGGGATGGTGTACTGGCTCTACGACCGCGAGCTGGGGCCCACGCTCGAGTGGCTCGAGGGCAAGTTCGGCAACAAGCCGGACGTGCTCGCCGCGAACATCGCCGTGCTCAAGGCCGGCTTCTTCTACGCCGAGACCGCCGAGGTCTTCCACAGCCAGTTCCGGGTGCCGTCGGCGAAGATCCAGCCCGGCGTCTACCGGAACGTCACCGGCAACATGGCGCTCGCCCTCGGGTTCGTGGCCGCCACGCGCAAGGCGAACCTGGAGCTGTTCCTCGGCAGCTACCCCATCACGCCCGCCTCCGACATCCTCCACCACCTCTCGGCCATGCGCGCCCACGGCGTGCGCACCCTGCAGGCCGAAGACGAGATCGCCGCCGCCTGCGCCGCCATCGGCGCGTCCTACGCGGGCAACCTGGGCATGTGCACCACGTCCGGCCCGGGCCTGGCGCTCAAGGGCGAGGCCATCGGGCTGGCGCTGATGACCGAGCTGCCGATGATCATCGTCGACGTGCAGCGCGGCGGCCCCTCGACGGGGCTGCCCACGAAGGTCGAGCAGTCGGACCTCTTCATGGCGATGTACGGCCGCAACGGGGACTCCCCGCTGCCGATCCTCGCCGCGTCGACGCCCGCGGACTGCTTCAACATCGCCTTCGAGGCGGTGCGCTGGACGGTGAAGTACCGCACCCCCGTCATCGTGATGACGGACGCCTACCTCGCCAACGGCTCCGAGCCGTGGCTCATCCCGGACCCGGACACCCTGCCCACCATGGACCCGAGCTTCGCCACGGACCCCGAGGGCTTCCTGCGCTACGACCGCGACCCGGAGACCCTCGCCGTCCCCTGGGCGCCCGCGGGCACCCCGGGCATGGAGCACCGCATCGGCGGGCTCGAGAAGCAGGACAAGACGGGCAACGTCTCCTACGACCCCACGAACCACCACAAGATGGGGCGCTACCGCGCGGACAAGGTCGACGGCATGGTCCGCGAGATCCCGCCCACCTCGGTGGTCGGCGACGCCACCGGCGGCGACCTGCTCCTCGTGGGCTGGGGCTCCACCTACGGGTCCATCACCACGGCCGTCGAGCAAGCGCGCGCGAACGGCAAGAACGTCTCCGCCGTGCACCTCCGGCACATCCACCCGCTCCCGCCCGATCTCGGCGAGATCATGGGTCGCTACGACAAGGTGCTGGTGCCCGAGCTGAACCACGGCCAGCTGGTGCACGTCCTGCGCGCCAAGTACCTCGTGGACTGCAGGTCGCTCGCGAAGTGCGCGGGCCAGCCCCTCGCCGTGAGCGAGCTGCTGAGCGCCATCGACGACACCCTGTACGGGGAGGCCTAGACCATGACCGAGCTTCCCGTCATCCAGCTGAAGCGCAAGGACCTGCAGAGCGACCAGGAGGTGCGCTGGTGCCCCGGCTGCGGGGACTACGCCATCCTCAAGTCGGTCCAGAGCTCGCTCGCCAAGCTCGGCAAGGCCAAGCACGACCTCGTGGTCATCTCCGGCATCGGCTGCGCGGCGCGCTTCCCGTACTACATGGAGTGCTACGGGTTCCACACCATCCACGGGCGCTCCCCCGCCTTCGCGACGGCCGCGAAGATGGCCAACCCGGACCTGTCGATCTTCGTGGTGGGCGGCGACGGCGACATGCTCTCCATCGGCGGCAACCACCTCATCCACGCGATGCGGCGGAACGTCGACATCAACATCCTGATCATCAACAACCGCATCTACGGGCTCACGAAGGGCCAGTTCTCGCCCACGTCGGGCGTCGGCAAGAAGACGAAGTCGTCGCCCATGGGCTCGATCGACCGCGCCTTCGACCCCGTCGAGCTCGCCCTCGGCGCGGGCGCCACGTTCGTCGCCCGGTCCGTCGACCTGTGGAGCAAGCACCTCGAGGACGTCGTGGCCCAGGCCCACGCTCACAAGGGCTGCTCCGTAGTGGAGATCTTCCAGAACTGCATCATCTACAACGACGGCGCCTTCGAGCAGGACGTCGCCAAGCAGGTGAAGCACGACCGCACCGTCGACCTCGTGCACGGCGAGCCGCTCGTGTTCGGCAAGGAGCGCGACCGCGGCGTCCGCATCGGAGCCGACTTCACGCCCGAGGTCATCGACTTCAAGGACGGGTTCACCGAGGCCGACTGCCTCGTGCACGACGCCCACCGCCCGAACCACGGGCTCGCGTCGCTGCTGGCCACCATGAAGGGCGACGACTGCCCCGTGCCGGTGGGTGTCTTCCGAAAGGTCGAGGCGCCGTCGTACGAAGAGGCGATGAACGCCCAGATCGAGGCCGCGCGCGCCCCCACGGGCGGCGAGGCCCCGAGCCTGAAGGACCTCTTCCACCAAGGCGACGTCTGGGAATCTTGAAGCCGCGGTTCCTTCTGCTGCAGGCTCGGAATCCGGGCGACGTGATGGCGCACCACGAGCGGGTGTGTTTCGCGGACGCCCTCGGCGTGCGGCCCGAGGACGTGGCGGTGCACGACCTGCTGAGCGGGGTCCCCACCGAGGCCGATCTGCGCTCCCTGGACGTCCTGCTGGTGGGCGGGTCGGGCGACTACGGCGTCCTCGACGACGCCCCGTTCGTCGGGGAGTTCATCGACTTCCTGGCGGACGTGGTCGTGCCTCACGAGATCCCCACGTTCGCGAGCTGCTTCGGCTTCCAGGCGCTGGTCGTCGCGGGCGGCGGTGAGGTCATCTACGACCCCCTGCGCGCCGAGGTCGGGACCTTCGACATCCACCTCACCGAGGCGGGGGCGGCCGATCCTCTGCTCGGGCCGCTGGCGCCGAGGTTCCCCGCGCAGCTGGGCCACAAGGACCGCGCCCGCCGGCTCCCCGAGGACCTCGTCCACCTCGCCGGATCGGAGCGAGTCCCCTTCCAGGCGGTTCGGGTCAAGGACCTGCCGATCGTGGCGACGCAGTTCCATCCGGAGCTCGACGAGCACGGGAACCGGCACCGCTTCGAGGCCTACATCAGCGCCTACCAGGGGAGCGCCGCCGAGGAGATCGACGGCGTGCTCGACTCGCTCAAGCCCACGCCGGACGCGACGGCCCTGCTGCCCCGCTTCGTGGAGCAGCTCCTGGGGTAGGCCCCCTCCTCAATCCTCGATGTCGGGCAGGTTGCGCCGCAGCCACTTCTTGAGGTTGCTGCGGATCCGCAGCTCGACGGTGCGCACGCGCTCGCCGCTCACGCCCACCTCCTCGCCCAGCACGCGCAGGGTCACCGGCGACTCCGAGCGAATGCGCTTGTCCCATACGATGCGGTCGCGGCCGTCGAGGGTCTCGGCGAAGCGATCGAGCTCGGCGTGCAGCTGGGCCCGCTGCTCGGCGCGCTGGGCGATCTCCTCGACGTTCAGGGCCGAGTCCGGCAGCACGTCCGACAGCGAACGCCCGTCCTCTTCCCCGCCCACCGGCGCGTCGAAGGAGACCTGGGACCGCGGGCTGAGCCGCGCCTGCACCGCCAACACCTCCATGGTGTCGACCTGCAGCTCCTTGGCGACGGCCTTCGCGGTCGGCCGGATGCCCTTGGCCTCGAGGCGGGCCTGCTCCTTCTTGAGGTTGTAGAAGAGCCGGCGCTGGGTCTTGCTGTTGCCGTAGCGGAGCAGCGATTGGTTGGCCATGAGGTACTGGAGCAGGTGCGCGCGGATCCACCACACGGCGTAGGTAGCGAAGCGGACCTCCTTGCCGGGATCGAACTTCTCGACCGCGTGCATGAGGCCCATGTTCCCCTCCTGCACGAGGTCGATCATGGGCACGGGGCCGCGGGCGAAGTCGCGGGCCAGCTTCACCACGAGGCGAAGGTTCGACTCCACGAGCTTCTTGCCGATCTCGGGGTCCTGGGTCTCCGCGTAGCGCTTCGTGAGGTCCTTCTCCTCCTCGATCGTGAGCAGCGGATGGCGTCGCACCTCGCGGAGGTACGCGTCCAGGGGATTGCTTTCGGTCGACTTCACCACTAGGCAGTTCCCAGAATCACGACTTGGGGGATCGAGATCAGCCGCTTCGTGCGGACGCTCGCGAACCCCACGTCTTCCATCCATTGGACCATGGTCTCTTCGGGCCATGCACCCGCGCCGCTCACGAGATAGAAAAAGAGCTCGTTCCAGCCCGCCGTCGCGTTCACGCGGCCGTCGCCTCCGGGGTGAGCCGCGTCGCTGATCACGAGCGTCCCGCCCGGCGCGAGGGCCGCCTTCGCCTTCGCCACCAGCGCCGCGCCCTCCTCGCGGGTCGCGTTGTGCAGCACGTTCGAGATCAGGACCATGTCGAAGCCGTCGCCCCACTCCGTCGTGTGGAAGTCGCCCTCGACGTGGGTGATGCGGTCGGCGTACCCCTCCTCCTCGACGATCGCGCGCCCCACCGCGCAGGCCTCCGGGAGGTCGAGCACCGTCGTCTCGAGGCCTGGGATGCGCTCGGAGAGGAGCCCGCCGTACAGGCCGTGGCCGCCGCCCACGTCGAGCATGCGAGTCCCGGCCTCGAGGCCGCTGCGGAAGAACAGCTCCTTCGACATCACCTTGGCGAACCCCGCGAGGGCCCTCATGTAGGCGTCCCAGAACTCGGGCGGGTGCTCCATGTCGTGGATGCGCACGACCTCGCCGGTGCGGACGTCCTGCTCGAGCGTCGCCGACAGCTCGTTGCAGTAGCCGAGGAACTTCACCGCGTCGACCAGGGTGTCCTTCGCGCCCCGCACCAGCCACTTGCGGGACGGCTTCGTCAGGCTGTAGCGGCCCCCGCGGCGGCGGAGGAGGCCGAACCCGGCGAGGGTGTTCGCGAGCCCTCGCATGCCGTCGGGGTTACAGCTCGTCCGCTCGGCGAGCTCGGCGACGTCGGCGTCTCCGTCCACCAGGGCCTCGAACACCCCGAGCCGCACGCCCGCGGTGATGCCGCGCGCGTACCCCATGCCCATCGACACCTGCACCAGCGGGTACGGCACGAGGCCCGCCAGCAGCCCCAGCCGCTCGCCGACGTTCTCGCCTGCGACGTCCAGCCTCATCCGCGCTCCTCCCGACGCTGCCGGTACAGCCCCGGCTCGATGACCGAGGCCATGGCGGTCGCGTCCAGCGCGCCCTCGAAGAAGCGACCGAGCCGCGCGAGCTGGGCGTCGGGGGCGGTCACGAGGCGCCGGTAGCTCACGTAGAGCACGTCCATGTTCGGGGCCGTCGCGAGGCGCCGCTCGGTGGCCTCCAGGTGCTTGACGAACGCCCGCCGCAGGAGCGCGTCGTCGCCCGCAAGCTCGCCCCGGCGCTCGAGCATCTTCGCCTGGGAGGCGAGCACCTCGTCGAGGTCGCGACGCATGAAGACGACCTTGTACCGGTGGCGCTCCGGCAAGTGCGGCAGCAGGGCCGACACGACCTTCACCGCGCGCCCCGACGCCCCGTCCAGCCACGCGTCGTCGTTCGCGAGCTTCTTCACCCGCTCGTCTTCGTAGTAGCCGCGCGGGTTGTCCTCGTCGGCGGTGCGCAGCCCGTCGCTCACGGGAGGCACGCCCCCCGCCTCGAGCATCCGCATCATCAGCGAGGTGCCCGAGCGAGGGAGCCCGGAGACGACGGTGACGGCCATCAGATCACCACCTTCAAGGGCTTGCGCAGCAGCCACGCAGCGGCCGTCGAGGCGAGGACCCAGCCCAGCCACCAGGGCATGCCCAGCCAGGACCGTCGGGCGGGCGGGTGCTCCACGAAGATCCCGCGCACGATCCCGGGGACGGGCCCCTCGGACGACAGCGCCCAGAGGGCCGCGAGGCCCGACCGGCGCTCGGGGGACGTGAGGCGTCCTTCGCCGACGTGGAGGCGCTTGACCACCACCTGGCCGGCGATCTCGATCGAGAGGTCGTGCTCCCCCGCGGTCCGGGGTCGCACCCGCGCGTACCAGCCCACGCCGGGCGAGTGGAAGACCGGGGCGGTGAGCTCCAAGTCCCGAGCCGACGTCACCCGGAGATCCTCGGACGTCGTCTCGATCCGCACCACCACGTCCTCCCCCACGGGCAGGGGCGCGACCTCGTGGCGGACGTACATGTGCATGAACACCAGCGTGAAGGGGACGATCATCACCAGCAGCGCGGGCGCCGCGCGGGCGACGTATCGGGCGGTCCAGACCGCCACCCGCCCCTGGGCCTTCCACACCCGGCGGGGCGAGTCCAGGTACAGGCGGATCTCCAAGACGGCCGAGGCGAGCTGGTCCCGGGCGACCGCGAGGGCCCTCTGGTCGGTCGTGGCGCGCACGACCAGGAGCGCGAACACCCCCGTGATCACCGAGACGATCGCGAGCGCGAGCCCCTCGGGGAGGTGGTCGAGGGGCGCGAACAGGAGCTCCATTCCGCCCCGCAGGAGCCCGATCACGACGCCGCCTCCCCCGCCGCGGAGGGCGCCAACGAAGACCCGTCCATCCAGCGCGGGGCGGGGATGCCGAACAGGTCGAGGAGCGTGGGCGCGAGGTCCGTGATCGACAGCTCGTCCCGTCCTTCGCCCAGCGCGCGGTTCGCGAAGAGCACCCCCGGCACGTGGGCCGGATCGATGCAGTGGTCACCGGACCAGGCCTTGGTGTTGTCGTCGAAGACGACGTCGTCGACCACCCCCCGGACTCCCCGCCAGGACGCGCGCCAGCCGGGCGCGTACCCCACCACCACGTCGGGCGACTCATCCGCGTACGGGCCGGTGAAGAGCTCGGCCTTGGCCCAGGCGCGGGAGACGGCGACGGCGTCGAGATCGGTGTCCACGAGGCCCGTGAGGCCCGCCGCGATCTCGGCCGCCAACCCCGCCGCGTCCTCGGGCTCCACGCACCCCTGCGCCTCCCGACCACGCACGTTGAGGAAGAGCCCCGCCAGCCCGATCCCGAAGGCGCGCGTCCGCGGCCAGTCCACGTCGGCGAACCACTCCCCGGAGGCCGTGGCCCCCTCCTTGAGGACCAGGTAGCCCTGCTCCATGAGCCAGGAGTTGACGTTGACTCCACGTCGGAAGGTCTTGAAGCCGTGGTCCGAGAGGACGACGAAGAGCTGCTCGGGGTCGTCGGCGTCCACCTGCTCGAGGGCCTTCGCGAGCATGGCGTCCATGCGCACGTACGTGTCCTCGATCACCGCGCCGTACTTCGCGTGGTTCGGGGCGGCGGCGGCGGCGGGGTGACCGTCGTCCAGGTAGCGCATGAACATGTGCTGGATGCGGTCGGTGCCGTCGAAGACGCAGGTGATGACACCCTCGTCCGTCCGGTCGAGCATCTCGAAGAACATCGCCTCGCGCTCGGCGTGGTTCGCCCACGCCTGCTGCAGGAACGCCTCCTCGTCCAGCACGCCTTCGTTGAGCGCCCAGGTGTCCTCGGCCAGCCCCAGCGTGGCGAACTTGCCGATGAGCTTCGCGAGGAAGATCGAGAACACGAACGGCTGGCTGATCGGCATGACCGGGCGGGCCGGGTCGATGTTCACGGGGCTCACGTACAGCCGCGGCCGGTCGCCGCCCTCGAGCAGCCGGAGACGGCAGATGCCTCGGAGCTTCAGGCCCCACCCCAGGGGGTACGCGATCTCGACCCACTCGGTGTACTCGGCGAGCGGCAGCGCGACCGGTGAGGCCCCGTTCAGGCGGATGGCCCAGGCGTCCCCGTCGCGCTCGAGCACGAACGGGAGGCGCAGGCGCTCTCCCTTCTTGAGGGGGTGCTCGGGGCCCGGGAGGGAGCCGAGGCGACGGTCCTCCTCCGCCACCAACCGCACGTGCTCGCCGCCGACGGCCTCGCCGTCCGCCGCGTCGCAGGAGCAGTAGGTGAACGTGCCCTGGCTCCCTTGGAGGTCCGGCACGCACATCGCCGAGAGCATGATCCCGTCGAAGTGGTCGGGCGGGAACGTGATCGGGACCCGGAGGATCGCGGACGGGATCCGGTGCTCGCCCAGGATCTTCCAGAACGGGGTCGAGCGACGCAGCAGCTTGATGCGGGGCTTGCTGAGCGGGAGCGCCCAGGCTCCGAGCTTCAGCACCCGCGCGGGCGGCCCGATGTCCGTGGAGGACAGGTCCGGCATGTAGGTGTGACGGTCGCGCGTGAGGAAGTCGTAGATGCCGTGCTTGCTCGGGTGCACGCCGGTGGCGAACGACGACCAGGCGACGGGGGACATGGCGGGGGTCGTGGTGGCCAGGGGCCGAAACATCCCCTCCCGGGCGAGCTTGGCGAGCGTCGGGAGCTTGCCCTCGTCCATGAAGCGCTGCGCCAGCTCCGGGTCCAGTCCGTCCAGCCCGATGACGACCGCGCGCTTGATGCGGGCGGGCTGCGGGGCCCGCTTCTTGGTGAGCCGCCGGTGCACGAGGCGGAGCGGGTAGAGCAGCAGCGACAGGAGGCCGAGCAGCATGGAGAAGAACAGGGTCGCGAAGCCGGTGAGGAGGGCGATGCCCGCCCCGGGGCCGACGTAGGCGACGGCCGTCGCGGGGGTGGACGCGAGGAGGGCGACCCCCCCGGCGGCCAGGGCGAGGGCGGCCACGCGGGCGTGGGGAGACGGGTGCAGCCGCACGGGCCTCCACCCCAGCTCATCGGCGGTGGCGCGGAGGGCGCCTTCCACGTCCGGCCCGGGTCCGCTGCGGGTGACGTCGAGGGTGAACCGCTCGTACTCCGGCCACGTGTGGAGCACCCCCACGAACGCCTCGCCGACCACGATCGTCGAGCGTCCGTGCGGCTCGAAGCGGTGGTCGAGGTGGGTGCGCGTCCGTCGCTCCAGGCGCTCCGCGATGCGCTCGAGCACCGCCCGCGGCTCCGGAGGCGGATCGCCCGGCTCCCCGATGCGGCCCTCGAACGTCCCCAGGATGTGGCTGGAGACGCGCTCAGTCATCGTATTCGCGCTCGACCGTCGAGTCGGACACCTCGCGCAGGCCGAACTCGGCGACGAGGCGCTCCCGGGCCGGGCCGAAGTCGACGCGACGGCAGCTGAACAGGTCGGCGAAGAGCTCGGCTCCGTCGTGGACCACGCGCACCGTGAAGTGGCTCTCGGCGAGCAGGACCATGCCCACGCGGCCGCCGTCGTACTCTTGCAGCTGCGGCGGGGTCAGCACGGTCAGCCCGAGGGCGGCGGGGACCTCCTGGAGGACGGCGGCGAGGATGTCGGGGTCGGCCAGCTTGGACGCGTCCGCGCCGCGCCCTTCGAGGAACCAATGGAGTCCGAGCGTCGCCACCCGCGGACCCTAGCGGAGTGAGGGGATGTTTCGGAGCGGACCGCCCTATACTCGCGACCCTCAACCCCTTCGGGAGCGGAAATGAGCAAGAAGATCGGTGTGGTTCTGTCCGGGTGCGGCGTGTTCGACGGCGCGGAGATTCACGAGGCTGTGCTGACCCTGTTGTCGGTGCAGCAGAACGGCGCGGAGGCGGTCATGGCCGCCCCGAACCGGGACCAGGCGCACGTCCTCAATCACATCACCGGCGAGGAGATGGACGAGACGCGCAACGTGCTCGTGGAGTCGGCGCGCATCGCCCGCGGGAAGATCTCCGACCTGGCCGACGTGTCCGCCGATCAGCTCGACGCGCTCGTCTTCCCCGGCGGCTTCGGGGGCGCCAAGAACCTCTGCACGTTCGCGTTCGACGGCACGGCCATGTCGGTCGATCCCCAGGTCGAGCGCATCGTCGGGGAGATGCGGGCGGCCGGGAAGCCCATCGGGTTCATCTGCATCACGCCCGCCCTGGCCGCGAAGCTGATCCCCGGCGCGACGCTCACGTTCGGCGCGAGCTGCGACGCCTCGGGAGCGATCGAGGCGATGGGCGCCACGCACGTCGAGACGGACGTCGGCTCGATCACCGTGGACGACGCCCACAACGTCGTGAGCACCGGCGCCTACATGATGGGGCCTTGGGTCGCGGACGTGTGGAAGGGCATCGACGCCCTGGTCACCGAGGTCGTCCGACGCGCCTGAGAGCGGGCGGGTCGGAGGCCCGAAACAGGGAAGATTTCCCACTAGCGACGTGCCGGCCCGGCCGGCGGCCCTCCGGTGGGAATCGATCCCCGGTCTTCGCCGGCTCGAGGCCGGGCGCGCCTCCGGCCCCGCCTACTCGTGGATGTGCTCGGCGAGGTAGGCGGCTTCGCCGATGGTCTCGATGATCCCGAGCTGCGCCTCGAGGTGGTCCACGGCGTGCTCTTCGCCGGTCAGGATGTCCTCGAGCATCATGCGCGTGCCGTTGTCGCCCGCGTCACGCGCGGCCGCGATGGCCTTGTTCAACCGCGCCACGGCCCCGACCTCGAGGGCGAGGTCCACGGTGTGCATCTCCGTGATCGTCTCGCCCACGCGCACCGGGTTCAGCCGCTGCATGTTGGGGATGCCGTCGAGGTAGAGGATGCGGTCGATGACCTTGTCGGCGTCCTTCATCTCGTCGATGGACTCGTCGTGCTTGTCCTTCGCGAGCTTCGCGTAGCCCCAGTTCGCCAGCATCTTCGCGTGGATGAAGTACTGGTTGATCGCCGTCAGCTCGGCGGTGAGCACCTCGTTGAGGGACTCGATGATCTGGGGGGTGCCCTTGCGGGAAGAACTCGACATGCCTGCGCTCCGGGGGTGGGAGCGGGAGTCTAGAGCACCGATCAGGTAGTCGCGACCGAGCATCGCGAAGAGCGGCGCCGCGGGGGCGAGGCGCGACGATGACGCGTGTCTGGACACGCGAAGAGGAGCAACGACGGCCCAGTGGTGCCGAGCGAGCGAGGCGACCGAGGGACTATCTGATCGGTGCTCTGGAGGACTCTCTACAGGACTTCGAGTCGAGCCGACGTACGGCGGCGCGGCGCGTGCGAGGCGACGCGCGTTCCGGCGCCCTCCGCCTCGAGGATCTCCTCCACCACCGGGACGCACCCGCCGCAGCCGGTGCCCGCTTCGCAGAGCGCGCCCACGTCGTCCGCGCACGCAGCCCCGTCGCGACGGACGCAGGCGCGGATGGCGCGGTCGGATACGGCGTGGCAGTGACAGACGATCATCGAGAGTGAACGTAGCCTCATTGAGAATGAGTATCAACTTCAATCTCAACGTTGGTCTGAATCGCCCCCCGGCCCCCCTGAGACTACTTCTTCATCACCCAGACCGTGGGCGCCGTCGGTCGAATGGCGTCGGTCCGCGGTTCGTTCCGCTTCGGCGGGAGGCGGTACGACGCGAAGGTGAGGTTGCGACTCGCCAGCAGCTCGCCCGGCAGCACGCCGTCGATGACCGTCAGCGTCATGTCTCGCAGGCCCTCCAGCGCGCCCGCCAGGGCCTCGTCCCGTTGGGCATCGATGCTCAGGCTGTGCAGCCGATCGATGTCCTCGCCACGGAGCCCGAGGGCCTCGCTGATGCGCAGCAGCTCCTTCTCCTCCTCCTCGAACGGGAGGCTCAGGGCGCCGCCGGAGCTCGCCAGGAGGTCGGACGCGAACAGGGCGCGGGCCACGCCGTTGATGGGGTCGGGGTCGCGCGCGGCGTCGATCCGCGGCTGCTCGCCGTCGCCCACGTCCTTCGCGTCGCCGCCCTCGTACCGCACGGGCAGCGGGGCCGTCACGTTCGCGAGCAGCTCGGCGCCGCCCACCTGCCGCACGACGAGCGACTCGTCCACGCCCTCGATGTTCACGCCTTGGTCGGTGAGCATGTAGACGACGTTCCGGGGGTCGGGGCCGTTGAACACGGAGAGCCGCATCGGCACCACCGGACGGTCGACGCGGAAGCGGAAGCCCATGCCCTGCACGTGCCCGTCGAAGGCGGAGCCCGAGGGGAACGAGACGTCCGCCGACCGCATGCCCGGCTTCGCGTGCGCGCCGCCCGACTGCCCGACGTTCGTCTTGATGGCCACGAAGACCCACTTCTCGCCTACGTAGTCCTCGACCACGGCGTCCATGCCCTCGGGGTACTGGTACTCGTGCTTCGTCATCCAGCCCTCGAGCGCCGTCGCGCCGCCCGCAGCCAGCACCGCGACCTCGTACATGCCGACGGCCTCTTCCTTGAGGACCACGACCTCGTTTCGGCGCAGGGCGAGCCCGTCCCCGTCGTCGGCCGACTCCTCCACGGGCATGCCCGCGGACGCCATGACGTCGTACAGGTACAGCTCCTGGAACCGCACGGTCACCGCCGGCGGATCCACGGCCCCTTCGATGTGCGCGAAGGTCGCGTCGTCGATCTTGCGCAGGGCGGGCACGGCCGGGAACGGGATGAGCATCCCGAACTCCTCGACCTTGCCCGCGAACCCGGGGCGCAGCGCCATGGTCTGGACGCCGTCCTTGTACATGACCCACGTGCGCTGGGCGCCGGTCCGCTCGATGGCGGGCCCGGTGATCCCCTGAGGGACCTGGATGGGCGGCACCATGCCGCAGGGATCAGCCGCCGCCGTCGCGGGCAGCAGCGTCAACGCCAACACCAACGGCAGCGTCCTCATCGTCGTTCCTCCAGTCGTACGCGGTACTGCAGGGTGGCGCGCTCGCCGCCGCTGCCGTCCGAGAGCTGGACCTCGCCCAGCGTCGTCCATCGATCCGTCGTCGTCGTCACCGTGAACCACGGCCCCGCAGCGAAGTGCGGACCCTCCAGTCACCACCGCGACCACAGGTGCTCCAGGCCCACCCGCTTCACCTTGCCGCCGGTGACGAGGAAGCCGAGGTCGCCGGTCCCCTCGAAGGCCAGACGACGACCCTTCACCAGGGGGATGTCGCGAGCGCCCGCCTCGCCTCGGACCTTGCCGTCGGCGTCCACGAGCCGCATCTCCACGGTCACCGAGTCCCGGTCCAGCTCGCGCTCCAGGAACGCGCGGCGCTCCTCGGACAAGGCCTCTTCGGGCACGGTCGCCAGGAAGACGCGGGTGCGATCGCCGTGGAAGAGCAGGGTCTCCAGCGGGAGCGAGGCGGCCTCCATGGGCTCGGCGTTCCAGTCCTCGATCAGCCGGTCGAACGTCGCGAGGTCCAACCCGTCGTCGCCGCCGGGCGAGCACGCGTCCGTGGCGCAGTCCCCCGCGACGGCCGACCCCGGGAGCCCGAGGATGCCCACCGCGAGCGCGAGCGCGAGCGCGCGCATCACTGGCCCTCGTACAGCGTGAGCGACGGGGCCGACACGCGGATCTCGCTGTCGCGACGGGCGTTCTTCGCGGCGGGCAGCCGGAAGGCCGCGAACGTCAGGTTCTCCTTCTCCAGCACGTCCCCGGGGAAGACCCCGTCCATGACCGTCATCGTCATCGCGTCGAGGGACTCGAGCGACCCCTTCAGGGCCTCCGCCCGCTGGGCGTCGATCGCGCTCGAGTGCAGCGCGTCGACCTGCTCGCCGCGCAGGCCCAAGGCCTCGCTGATGCGCAGCAGCTCCTTCTCCTCCTCCTCGAACGGGAGGCTCAGCTCACTCGAACCGATGGCGAGGAGGTCCGACGCGAAGAGGTCGCGCGCGACCCCGTTGATCGGGTCGGCGTCGCGGGCGGAGGCGACCTGCGCCTTCCCCGTCGGGCCGAGCTTCTTCTCGGAGCCCGGAGGCGAGAACTCGACGGGCAGCGGGGCCGTGACGTTCGCCAGGAGCTCCGCGCCGCCGACCTGCCGGACCACGAGATCCGCGGGGATGTTCTCGATCGCGAGGGGCTCGTCGCCGAGCATGTACACGACGTTGTGAGGGTCGCGGCCGTTGAAGACCGACAGCCGCATCGGGACCACGGGGCGGTCCACCCGGAAGCGGAAGCCCATGCCCTGGACGGCGCCGTCGAAGGCGGAGCCGGCCGGGAAGGACGTGTCCGCCACCCGCATGCCCGGAGACGCGTGGGCGCCCGTCGCCTGGCCGACCTTCGTCTTGATGGCCACGAAGCACCACTTCAGGCCCACGTAGTCCTCCACCACGGCGCCCATGCCGTCGGGGTAGCGGTACTCGTGCTCGTCCATCCACCTCTTCAGGGCGTCGGCCCCGCCCGCGGCGAGGACGGCGACCTCGTACATGCCGACGGCCTCCTCCTTCAGCACGACGACCTCCTCGCGCTCCAGCTTGAGCGAGTCCATCGCCGCGCCCGAGGACTTGCGCATGGCGCCGCGCGTCCCGCCGAGGGCGACCGCGCTGGGGTAGGGCCGGTGCTCGTAGACCTGCACCCGCACGACGGGGGGATCGATGGCGCCTTCGACGTGCGCGAAGAGGGCATCGTCGACCTTGCGCAGCGCGGGGACCGCGGGGAACGGGATCAGCATCCCGAACTCGGACACCTTCCCCGAGAACTCGGGCCGCAGCGCCATGGTCTGCACGCCGTCCTTGAAGGCGACGTAGGTGCGCTGGACCCCCGTCCGCTCGATGGCGGGGCCGGTGATCTGCTGCGGGAGGTGGATGGGCGGCACCATGCCGCACGGGTCCGCCAGGGCGGCCGTGGGGAGCGAGATGAGCGCGGCCAGGCCCGCGGCGAGCAGCGGCCTCATCGGGTCACCTCGAGGCCCGCGCCGTAGCGGGAGTCCCCGACCAGGCCGTGCTCGGCGAGCAGCGACCGCAGGGCCTCGGGGCCCTCGTCACGGCCGTAGTTCTTCACCGCCGCGAACGTGTCGTAGTCGTAGTTCGAGTACCCCGCGACCCGCCAGATGCCGACGCTGCGCAGGTTGTTGTTGATCTGTCGCTTCTCGCCGTCGAGCCCCTCCTCCTCGCAGAAGATCTGCCAGGACAGGAGGTGCCGATAGAGCGTGCGGGCCTGGTCCTTGTCCCAGCGGGCCGCGGGCACGTAGAGCGCGCCCCCGGACCAGAGCGGCTTCTTCGCGCCCCTCTTGAAGGTGTAGGCGGCGATGACGTCGGCGGCGCGGGTGGGGTCTTCGCCCACGAGCGTCCCCAGGTAGCCCGCGGCCTGGCGGCGGATCGGATCACGACCGTCCTCGAGCATCACGGCGGTGAGCTCCGACGTGGGGCGGTTGCGGATGAGGGGGAGGACGGACCCGGCGAGCGGGGGCGCGTCGATGGAGAGGGCGACGAGGTGACCGGCCTCCACGTCGCCGTCGAGCAGGGCCTCGGCGCGCATGCCGACGGGCCGCTGCAGGGCCGGGAACTCGGACACCAGCGCGGCGACCGAGACGAGGTCGTCCATGGACTTCGCGCGGTTCACGCGACCGGCGGCCGCCCAGGTGCGGATCAGGTCGGGCAGCGAGCGGACCCGATGCAGCTGCAGGAGGGCGTCCTCGGCGCAGGGGGCGTCGATGGAGGTCAGGGCCTGCACGGCGCGACCGCGACGGGAGAGGTCCCCGTCGTCCATGGCGATGCCCGAGAGGACGGGGCAGGCCTCGGCGCCCGCGGAGACGAACGCGGCCACGGCGGCGTCCGCGCCGGCCGCAGAACCGAGGGCCGTCGCCTGATCGGTCCAGGCCTCGGGGACCTTGGCGGTCAGGGGGCCGGGGGCGCCGGCGTCTCCGCTCGCGGGGGGGCCGCCGGTGACGTTGGAGGGGCCCTCGCCGCCGGTGATCTTCGGCGTGTCCGTGGGGGTCGCCTCGGGGCCCGGGGTCTCGTCGATGTCTTCGAGATCCTCGGTGCAGGCGCGAGGGGTGGTGGACGCCGTCGTCAGTACGAGCAGCGCCAAGAGGGATCGGGTCATCGGGGTCCTCCAGGGTGGCAGTCAACCACAGACCTCCCCTCTTCGGAGAGGTTCCCGGGCGGCTCCCCGAGGCTACCGGCCGCGACGCCCCACGCGCTTCCAGATGCGGCGCAGGTCCCCGAAGCCGGGGGCGAACACCTCTTTGTAAATCCGGTCGTACATTGCCCGCGCCTCGGGATCCGGCGTGGTGACGGGCGCCTCGGGGACCATCGCTTCGCAAGCGGCGTCCATGGACGGGTGCACGCCGCCGCCGACGGCGGCCACCAGGGCCGCGCCGCGCGCCGCGAGCTCCTCGGACGGGGGGCGGTGGACGGGCAGCCCGGTGGCGTCCGCGAGGATCCGCACCAGGAGGTCGGAGCGCGATCCGCCGCCCCCGACGCGGAGGGACGTCACCCGCTCGCCCGTCCCCTTCTCGAGGATCGCGAGGCCGCGACGCAGGTCGAGCACGATGCCCTCGAGGAGGGCGCGGAACATGTGCGCCCGCCCGTGGTTCTGCCGGAGGCCGGTCCACGTCCCGGATTCGTGCGCGTTCTGGAGGCCCGGCGCCCACCGGGGCCAGCTGCGCACGCCGTCCGAGCCGGGGGCCACGGCCTCGGCCTCGCGGCACAGCAGCGCCTCCACGACGGTCCCCTCCTCGTAGGCCTGGGCCGTGAGGTCGCGACCGAACTCCCGCGCGAACCAGCCGACGGTCCACATCCCCAGGAAGACCATGTACTCCTCGGTCCACGCCCCGGGCTCCACGAACGCGTTGCAGACCCACTTGTAGGTGGGGCTCTCGTGGGGCTCCCGCGTCACCACGCAGATCGACGATCCGGTCCCCAGGCTGACGGCCGCCGCCCCGGGCGCCGAGCCGGGACGCACGCCCGCGCCGAGCGCCTCGGCCTGCTTGTCGCCGCCGCACGCGTAGATGGGCAGGCCCTCGGGCAGCCCCGTCGCCTCCGCGCCCGCGGCGTGCACCCGGCCGACCTCGGTCCCGGCCTCGACCACGTCCGCCAGCCAGCGTCGCTCGAAGCCCAGCAGCCGGTACATCGGCCCGCCGTCGAACCAGTCCCGCCCCTTCACGTCGAACGGCCACGCCCCCGGCAGGCCCCCCGGCGCGACGGCCATGTGCCCGCACAGCTCGTGGTGCAGCCACGCCTCGATGGGCACGATCCAGTGCGCCGAGTCGAGGAGCTTGGGCGCTCGCTCCCGCCACAGCCGCGGCATGGAGCGACCGAGCAGGCGCGGGAGCAGCCCGTCCTCGCCCATCACCTTCAGGCCCAGCCGCAGGGGCGCCCAAGGCTCCGAGTCGATGCGGGGACGGCGACGGTCGAGCCAGGACACGGCGTCCTTCAGGGGGGTGCCGTCCGCGTCCGCGGCCACGATCACGCTGCGCTGGGTGGTGAGGGCCGCGGCGGCGATGCGGGCCGGGTCGCCCCCCCAGGCCGCGAGCAGATCCTTCACCGAGCCGAACAAGCAGTCGCGGATGTCGACCGGGTCCTGCTCCACGGCACCCTCTTCGGGGTGGCGCATGGGCTGGTGCGCGCGGGCGGCCTTGGCGACCACCGCGCCGTCACGATCGAACAGGAGGGCGCGAGACGACTGGGAGCCGGAGTCGAGCGCGAGGACGAGATCTGGGGCGTCGGGCATGGCCGCGCGAGTCTGCCACGTTCGGTATACAGTGCGCCGCCATGTCCGACGTCGTGCGATTCGAGTTCGAGAAGCCGGAGCGATTCAAGGCCGTCGAGTACGACGCCCGCGTCGTCCGCCGGGAGTGGGTCACGCCGGACACGCTCGAGATCGGGTTCGAGCCGGTCGGCGCCAGCATGTTCGACTTCCACCCCGGACAGTACGTCTCGGTGGTGCTGGACGCGGACGAGGGCGCCGGCCTCAAGCGCGAGCTGCGGCCCTACTCGATGTGGAACCACCCCGAGGAGTTCCAGTACGTCGTGACCGTCGCGAAGATGGTCGACGGCGGCCGCTGCACGTCGTGGATGCGGGACGTCCCCGTGGGCGCGCCCCTCAAGTTCGTGGGGCCCCTCGGCGGCTTCGTGCTCCGGCGTCCCCTGCACCCACACATCTACTTCGTGGCCACGGGCACGGGCGTCGTGCCCTTCCGGGCGATGCTCAAGGACATGCGCGCCTCGGGCGAGCTGCGGCGGGTGAAGACCACGCTGCTGTTCGGCGTCCGCACCCAGGACGACCTGTTCTCCGTGGACGAGTTCGAGCGGTACGCGCGCGACTTCCCCGACTTCACCTTCGTGCCCACCCTGTCGCGCGCCAAGCCCGGCTGGGCGGGCGCGACCGGACGGGTCACGGCGCACCTCGCCGAGTGGGATCTACCGGTGGACGACATGCAGATCTACTTTTGCGGCAACGGCCGGATGGTCACCGACGGAGTGGAGCTCATGAAGCAGAAGGGCCTGAACCCCCGCACCCGACGCGTCATCGTCGAGAAGTACTTCGACTGATGCGCATCTTCCGGACCGCCCTGATCCTCACCGTCCTCGGCCTCGGGGGCTGCACCCAGTGCGAGCGTGCGTGCCGGGCCGAAGCGAACGCGTACGACGCCTGCCTGCGGGACTGGGGACAGGAGTGGCGGGACCTCGGCGCGGACGACCGCGACGACTACCGTGAGACCTGCACGGCCACCTGGAACATGTACCTCGACGGCCTCGAGTCCGAGGCCCGGGCGGACGAGATCGGCCAGTGCGGCGACCTGGCGGACGACCTCGTCGCCGCCTCGGACTGCGACGGCTACCGAGCCGCGCTCCAGGCCTACGGGGTCGTCGACTAGCTGTTGCGGCGTCGCAGCACGGCGCCCCCGACCAGCAGTCCGGCCATCAGCCAGCCCGCGCCCGGGGCCTCGTCCGAGGCCGCGATGGACTCGGTGCAGCCGCCCCCGCCGCCCTGGTTGCCCGTGAACGTGATCGGCGAGTAGCTCGTCTCGAGGTTGTCGGCGATGAGCACGTTGGCGAAGCCGTAGGCGTTCTGGCCGAGGCTGTCCGTCACGGTGACCATGATGGTGGGGAAGAAGCCGATCAGCTGGGAGACGCTCGGGTCGTCCTCGGTGGGGGCGAGCCAGCGCACGCGGGAGCTGATGCTGTTGTCGGGGTAGCTGCCGCGGTCCGTGGACCACACGTAGCTGAGCTGCTCGTCCGGCGAGACCACCAGCACCTCGGCCCACACGGAGCCGCCCAGGGGCACCTGGAAGGTGTCGGTGATGACGCCGCCGATGATGCGGGGAGGCGTCGACGGGTCGATGCACTGCGAGCCGTCCTGGTTGCCGTCGATGATGTCGTCGCAGTTGGAGTCGACGCCGTTGCACCACTCGACCGCACCCTCGAACACGTCGGGGTCCGCGTCGTCGCAGTCGCCCGTGGCCTCGGTCTGACCGTCGCCGTCGTCGTCGAAGTACGTGGTGTCCTCGTCGACCGTGCCGTCGCAGTCGTCGTCGATGAAGTTGAGGCCTTCGTCCGCGCCGGGGTTGATCTCGAACCCGTCGAAGATGAAGTCGCCGTCGAGGTCCGCGTCGCTGTCGTTGCAGTCGCCGAACGGGGCGGCGACGCCGTCGATGCAGGCGAGCGGGCCGTTGCAGACCGAGTCGTCCTCGCAGTAGCCGTCGCAGTCGTCGTCCCACACGCCGGTGTGCTCGTCCACCGTGCCGTCGCAGTCGTTGTCGAGGTTGTCCTCGACCTCGATGGCCTGGGGGAAGATGTCGGGGTTGCCCTCGGCGCAGTCGCCCTGGTTGGGGTCGTAGCCGTCGCCGTCCGTGTCCGCCTGGGACAGGGGGAAGTCGATGGCCGCCACGAACACGTCCGAGGAGCTCAGGGGGCAGCCGTCGCTCACGGTGAGCGTGAGGGTCTGCAGTCCGCCGGGGACCGGGGGGTTGTTCTCGTCGATGTCCACGTCGAAGGTGACGCGGCCGTTCTCGTCCGGGAACTCGTCCTCGATGAGGAGGTCGCCGAGGAACATCTGCACGTACAGCGAGTTCGGCGGCTGCTCCGCGTCGAGCACCCGCGCGCTCACCTGCAGCTGCTGCCAGCTGTGGAAGAAGGTCGCGGTGGAGGGCGACGTGACGGTGATGCTCGGGGGGGTGCAGTTGAGCGCGGACTCGCCGTTGCCGAGCAGGAAGATCGTGAACTCGGGCCGGATGGGGTCCGAGGTGTGGATCTTGAGCTGGGCCGACACGCCCTGGAGGTTCAGGGGGGTGAAGGCGACCTCGAGGAGCGAGGCCGAGCCCGCCAGGATCGGCTCGTCGAGGAGCACCTGGTAGGAGCCGTCCTCCCAGAAGTTGCAGCCGCCCACGCGGTTGTCCTCTTCGTCGTACTGCGGGAGGTCGGCGCCGGGGCAGGTGAGCTCGAACGCGGGCTGCGTCTCGGACTGGATGAGCTCGATCTGCGTGATCCAGAGGTCGTCGTCGCCCTCGTTGCGGACCTCGACGACCTGGCGGTGCTCGGTGTCGGTGAAGCGGAACCCGAAGTCGACGATCGTCTCGCTGACGCGGGCGTCGGGGCCGCTGGTGGCGGAGTGACCGACGAACGCGACGGTCTTCTCGGCCTCGTCGACGTCGTCCGAGTAGATGTCCAGGGCGGCGAAGGTGTCGAGCCCTTCGACGGCCGTGTACCGCACCTCGACGATGGCGAAGTCGTGGGGGCCGATGATCGACGGGACCGTCTCCTGGACGAGCTCCCAGTTGTCGTCCGACTGGTAGTTCAGGCCGACCTCGAGGATCTCGAGATCCTGGTCGCCGGCGTTGTGGATGTGGACCTCGTTGACCAGCTCCGTGCCGCCGGGCAGCACCGGGATCTCGATGAGCCGCTCGGGGATGAAGATGTCGCCGAGCTCGATGACCGCGTTGGCCAGCGCCTGCTGCTGGGCCTCCTCGCAGGTGATCCCCGGGTCCGCGATCGGGACCGGGCACTCGTCCGGGTTGTCCTCGGAGGGACAGCCGACGCCGAGGGCGAGGGAGGAGAGCAGGCACAGGATCATCGACTTACGCATCGTCGACCTCTCGACAGGGTGCAGGGACCCCGAGCTGGAACTTCCGAATCGGCAGGAATCTAACCCGCATCGTTCGTTTCCGTCCAGATGCGAAGACGTGCCCGACTCGCTCGGATCCCGCCAAAAAAACTTCGGCTCAGCGCGCGCGGACGTCCAGCACCACGGAGTAGGCGCTCGGGAGGGCGTGGTGGCAGGCCACCGAGAGCGCCAGGGGACGGCCCGGGTCGAGGAGGAGACGCTGCGCTCCGACCTGCGGATAGTCGGTGGAGAAGCCCGCGTCGGAGACGACGGAGTCGGGGGCGGCGTCTTCGACGGAGAAGACCACCCAGTCCAGATCGGACTCCGACGCCCAGGCGCCGTCCTCCTCGGTGGGCTGGTACGGGGCGTTGAAGTCGCCCTCGGGGCGCTCGGTCCAGGTGAGCGCGATCTCGACGGACACGGGCACGTCGGAGGTGAGCGAGAAGAAGTCCGTCTCGCCCGTGAACCAGCCCGAGAAGCGGGGCTGCTGCGTGTCCGTGACCCCGTCGCCGTCCACGTCCAGGGGATGGTCGGGCCACGTGGGCCAGTCCTCCGACTCGTCGAAGCCGCAGTCGTCGGTCGCGCCCGAGATCGTGACGATCGACAGGGGCAGGAGCGTCCCGATCCCCTGGATCGTGCGCTCCGGCAGGGCGTCCTCGGTGACCGTGAGCCGGGACGGCTGCGGGGGAGGGCCCTCCTCCTCGGGGAGGTGGGCGAACAGGGGCCAGTCCTCGCAGGCCGCGCCCAGGAAGGTGGGCGCGAGGAGCAGGACGAAGGCGGAGCGGAGCGCGCGGGAGGCCACGGCCGCAGCATACCCCGGCTCAAGTCGAGCGCCCCCCGGCCGATGAAGGGGGCGTCAACCCTCGCGAGGTCGCCGTCGATGTCCCTGAAGAACGCCCTCACCGGTCTCGTGGACCGGATGTTCCGCCACTCGGATCTCGACGAGGCGCTGGGGCTCGACGATCTCACCCGCCTCGAGCGCGGCCTCCCCCTCCTGGGCGAGACGTCCTCGATGCCCGCGCCGGACTTCGGGGAGGACGGACCCACGATGGAGCTCGCGCCCTCGCCGTCCCCCCAGGGAACACCGTCCGGGCCGCCGAAGCCGCACGTCCTCCAGATCGACGACGCCATGGACGACGCCGACGAGCGCCAGGCCGTGGAGGCGATCCCCGACGTCACGCTCGGGGACGAGGACGAGCCGTGGCACGGCGCCTCCGCGACGCCCGACGAGGGCTGGATGAGCAAGGGCTGGACCCTCCCCGAGGAGCGCCCGCCGCCGTCGTCGATCTACTCGGTGGAGCGGGTGCACGAGGGCGACGACGATCCCGAGTCCTCCGTCGCCGTCGCCCCGGCGTCCCCGCCCCGTCGCCTCGTCGACGCCGTCCTGCAGGCCGAGCCGCCCGCCCGGGACCTGTTCAGCGACATCGAGGACCACCCCGGCGCGAGCGCGTCCTTCGACGCCCTCGAGCCCGCGTTCGCGTCCGGCGTGCACGAGACGCGTCCCCCCATCCGGGGCACCGAGGAGATCACCGGGAGTCGGCTGGAGACGCTTCCGGAGGGGACGGCGGCCTGATCTCGGCGCGGGGATCCGCGAAGAGCTGGTACGGGAACCCGCAACAGAACGACGGCCCCACGTGCGGCCAGTCCCTCGGATCCTGCCGCGGCGGCGGCTCGGACCGGGCGTCCCCGGCGTCGATCGTGCGCGCCACCTCCGTGGACGCGACGTGCCAGGTCCACCCCCGCGCGATCCCCACCGCCAGGACCGCCACCACGACGGACGCGGCCGCCCGCGGGCGACGCTCGGCGATGGAGGCCCAGGCCGCCGCGAGGGGGATCGTGGGGAGCAGGAGGTACCAGTCGCCGCCGTCGTTGGGCAGCACGTGGAGGACGGGGACCGCCGCCACCGCCGCGGCGCCGAGGGCGAGACGAGCCTTGGGCGCGGCGCCCCGCAGGCAAGCCAGGGTCGCGGCCACGGCCACCACCAGCCCCAGGAGATCGGGGCCCCGGGGAACCGCGAGGGGCCGGAACGTCGGGACGAACGCCTCCACCGCGTACAGCGGCCAAATCGGCAGCGCGCTCGCCCACGCGCCGGGGCCCGGCAGGTAGGCAGCGTCCACCTCCTGGATCGCCAGCCCCACCGCGAACGGCGCGGCCGCCGCGATCGCAGGGATCCAGGCGCGCGGGTCGCGCCTCATCCACCAGAGGACCGCGGGGAGGACGATCGCCGTCTCCTTGCACAGCACCGCCACGGCCACCGCCGCCGCCGCGATCCCCACCCGCTCGCGATCCCATGCGATGAGGGCGATCACGGCCGCGATCCCCATCGCCAGGTCCGCCCGACCCCCGACCCAGCCCGCCACCGCCACGTGGGCTCCGTGGGCCGCGAACCAGGCCGCGCCCAGGGTCGCCGCGGGGAGGGCGAACCGCTGCCGGAGCCAGGCGAAGACGCCCACGCACAGGACGACGTAGCCCGTCCCCGAGCCCAGGTGGCGGACCCACGCGGGGGCGTCCGCGTCGAGGCGGAAGAGGTACGGGAGCAGCGGTCGCCACGTCCCCGAGCCGCCCAGAGGCAGGCTCCACGGCGCGAGCGGATCGAGACCCAGCCACTTGATCGCCTCGAACGCCATCACCCGCTCGTCGACGAGGAGCGGCGCGGTCAGGGTGGGCAGCACGAGCGCCGCGGCGACGAGCGCGACGACCCCGGCGGCGAGCGTGTCGGGAGAGGACTGCGGGGGCTTCTGCGGAGGGGGCGGCAACCTGCTTACAATACCGCCCCGTGACGACCGTCCCCCGCCTCCGCGACACCCTCTCCGTGCGTCGAACGACGGACAAAGGCCCCGTGCAGTTCGTGATCTTCGACGAAGGCGGGACCGAGCTGTTCCGCCTCACCTCCGACGGCTGGTACCTGCTCACCCTGCTCGACGGGGTGTCGTCGGAGACCGAGGTTCAAGGCGCGTACCGGAACCAGGTCGGTCGCGACATGCCCCTCGACGAGCTCCAGGGCTTCTGCGCGGCGCTGGCCGAGGCCGGCGTCCTCAACTCGACGGACCGCGCTGTGCGGATCCTCGCGTACCTCGCCGAGCAGGGCGTCACCTACCGCGCCGCCCGCCCCGACCGGCGGGAGGCCGTCCATCCGGACACCGGCTCCCCCGACGACCCGCGCCTCGCCGACCGTCGCGACGCCGTCGAGGCCTCGACGCGATTCCAGGTGGCGGTGGCGCACCTCAACGACGGCCGCCTCGAGCAGGGCCTCGCCGTGTTTCGCGAGCTCGCGGCCGATCGCCCGGGCGACGTGCGGGTGGGCGAGATCGTCGGGCACCTCGAGTTCCTGACCGCCGCGGAGGCGAACCCGGACCTGACGGAGGACCGCCGGGACCCCACCTGGGAGGCCTTCGATCGCGCCCTCGCGGCGATGCTCGCGAAGGGCGTCTGTCCGGCGTGCGCGGAGCCGATCGAGGTCGCGCTGTACCGACCCAACCGGTGCGGCGCCTGCGGCGCGTCCTTCACGGCCACCGCCCTCCGTCGCACGGAGTCCCAGCGCGCAGGCGACGCGTGACCGACCCGTGGGCGACCGCCCCCCTCCGAGACGCGACGGCGGAGGAGCGGGCCGATCTCGAGGACGTGGACTTCGACGCGACCGCCTTCTCCGAGCTCGCGGCGCAGCTCCGCGAGGACCGCTTCCCCGCCAACGCCCTGGACGCGACCGTGCAGGCCCCCGGCCCCGGCGCGATCCGCCGACTCCCGCCCCCGGGATCGTGGCAGGGCGACGCGCTCCCGGACGCCGGGACCCAGCTGCTCGCCTCGGGCCGGGCCGCCCTCATCCTGCTCAACGGGGGCATGGCCACCCGCTTCGGGGGCCGGGTGAAGGGCGTCGTGGACGCGCTCCCCGGGCGGTCGTTCCTCGCGCTCCAAGCCGACCGATTACGTCGCATGGGGGCCGGCCTCGGCGCGCAGATCCCGCTGCTGATCATGAACTCCCGGGCCACCGAGGGACCCACGCGCGCCCACCTCGAAGCGAACGACCACTTCGGGCTCGATCCGTCCGACGTGCGCCTGTTCCGCCAGAGCGGCGCGCCGCGGCTGAACGAGGACGGCAGCCTCTATCGGGACGCGTCCCGGGCGCTGTCCATCTACGGGCCGGGGCACGGCGACCTGCTGCCGTCGCTGCGGAGGACGGGCGCGCTCGCGTGGGCGCGCGCGAGGGGCGTCGAGTACCTGCTGATGGCGAACGTCGACAACCTCGCCGCGGAGCTCGATCCCCGCCTGCTGGGGGCGTTCGCCGCGGGCGGTCACGCCATGATGGTCGAGGCCGCCCCGAAGCTCCCCGACGACGTGGGAGGCGCCCCCGCGGACGTGGACGGCCGGACCGTCATCGTCGAAGGGTTCGCCTTCCCGGACGGCTTCGACCACGCCTCCCTGCCCGTGTTCAACACCAACACCCTCTGGTTCCGCGCCGACGCGATCGACCGCGACGTCCCCCTGCGCTGGTACTGCGTCCGCAAGACCGTCGACGGCGGGCGCGTCGTGCAGTTCGAGCGGCTCGTCGGTCAGGCCAGCTGGTCGCTCGAGACGTCCTTCGTGGAGGTCCCCAGGAGCCGCTTCCTGCCCATCAAGAGCCCCGCCGATCTCGACGCGGCCCGCCCCACGCTGCGCGCTATGTTCGGCGTCGGCCTGAACGTCCTGACTGGAGTCCGCTGATGCGTCGTCCCCTCCTCCTCGCGCTCGTCGCCATGCTCGCGGGCCTCCTGACGGGCTGCCCCGAGCAGAAGGACTTCGACCTCGACCCGCGGCCCCACCGCGACTACATCCAGGCGCTCGAGAACCTGCTGTACGCCCCGTCGCCGCCGAAGGTGGAGACCACCGAGGCCGTGGTGAAGACCGCCACGCAGCTCGCGGGGAGCCTCGACGCGGGCCGCCCCCCGGGCCCCTCGAAGAAGGCCGCCGAGGCCGTGAGGGGCTGGGTCGCGACGTTCGACGTGCAGGGGCAGTCCGGGTACGTGGCCATGGACCTCTCGAGCGCGCGCAAGTCGTGGCAGACCCTGCGCGACGCGAACTTCCGCCCCGAGCCCTTCTTCAAGATCGCCACCGGCGACCTCGACGACCTCCAGCGCTCCCGCACCGGCGGCGTGGACAAGATGCAGCTCACGCTCATCACCCTCGTGGCGGGCGAGCTCCACTCGGTGCTGGAGAAGGGACGCCTCGAGGCGGAGACGTTCGGCGAGATCGCGGGCGACGTGACCGCGGACTCCCCCGAGGCCACCGCCATCAAGCTCGAGTGGGACGAGTGGGTCGTCGCCTGGGAGCGCAAGCTCGGCGCGGTCGACTGGCCCGAGCGGCCGCCCCTCGCCGCCGAGGAAGTAGGGGCCATCTACCAGCAGCTCAAGAACGCCGAGCAGGAGCTCCAAGGGGTGACCGGGAGCCACGAGTCCGGCGTGACGCCGAAGGTGGTCCGCACCGCCCGGCTCGACGAGGCGGGCAAGCTGATCGAGGCGGCGCAGGCGCGGATCACCGCGCTCCGCGAGTAGTTCTCAGGACGTCGGCGCGCCCGACCCCACCAGCAGGTAGAGCGCCGCCGCCGCGCGCACCGCGACGTGGGGGTCTTCGTCCGTGAGGAGCTGCTCCATGAGCGGCTTGTTCTCCTCGGCGCAGGTGGCCGCCGCCGCGTCCACGGCGAGCTCGCGGACGGTGGGGATCTCGGCCTTGAGGCCCAGCTCCACGACGCTGCGCCACTGGGCGCCGCCGTCCGCAACGATGGCCTGCAGCACGTCGTTCATGACCCGGTCGTCGCCCTGGCTGAAGAGCCCCTGGATCGCCAGCCCGAGGCCGTCCGATCCGCGCGCCACGGCGGCGGCGGCGGCCCCCGCGCGGGTGGCGGAGTCCCCCACGGAGAGGGCCTGCTCGAGGGCGCGGTCGACCATGGTGTCGGCGCCCACCCCGGGCACCGCGAGGGCGGCGGTCGCGGCCTGAGTCACGAGCGCGTCGTCGTCCGCGAGCACGGCCATGACCCACGCGGCCCGGTCCTTGCCGCGGCCTCGGACGAGCACGGGGGCCCACTCGCGGCGCCCCTCCACGTCCGCGGCCTGCCACGCGGCCTTGGGATCCGCCCAGCCCGCGTCGGGCAGCAGCTGGAGCGCGGCGGCGGCGGCGAACTTCTCGCCCGCGGTGCCGCCCGCGGCGGTCTTCTTCAGGAACTTCATGCGCTTGCGGTCGGGCTTCGCGGCCGTGATCCCCGCCACGCCGAGGACCCGCAGGGGGCCGGGCGCGGTCTCCGCCCAGCCCTGGAGGCGGTCCCCCGTCCAGCCCCCGACGCCCGCGCCGTCCGGCCCGATGAGCGCCAACGCGGTGGCCCGATGCACGTCGCCCGCGTCCGCCAGCGACGTGACGACGCCGCCCAGGAACTCCTCCTTGCCGGGCCCGTCCGGGAGGCGAATCGCGGCCAGCAGGCCGGCCTCGCGCAGCTCCTCGGACGACGACGACGCGGCGGTCGCGATGAGCGCGATCGCCTCGGCGACCTTCTCCTGGCCGAAGTCTCCGCGGGCGACGTGACGGCCCGCCGCGCGGACGGTGCGCGCCTGCAGATCCGGGTTCGCGTCCCCGCCGAACCCGCTCACGATGTCCCACGTGGCGTTGGGGTCCAGGTTGCCGGGCAGCGCGTCGATCACCGCGGCGACCTCCGAGGAGCGCACGGCGACCTTCGTCATGGAGCCCTCACCCAGGTGCTTCGGGGTGAGCACGTCCTGGAAGAAGGCGGGACCGGCGAGGCTCGCGGAGCCGCAGCGGGCGAGGGACGCGTAGTCGGAGACGAGCCATCGCCCGCCCGCCCCGAGGACGACCTCGCGCAGGACCTCGGGCTCGTGCCGGGCGAGCGCGCCGTTGAGGGCCGAGTACTCGGCCGCGGCCTCGGGGCGCTTCTCCTGATCGAGCCGGATGAGGACCCGGAAACGCCAGCCCGCGAGGCTGTCGCTGTACTTGCCCAGGTACTTCTCGAGGTACCCGAGCGCGGCGTCGTACTTGCCCTGCTCGCGGAGCTTCTCGACCTGCTCGATCATCTTCTGCTCGGGGGTCTTGCAGGACACGGTGCCGGCGGCGAGGCCGGCGATCAGCAGCGTGGTGGCGAGGCGGCGGGGGAGGGTCGAGGGCATGAGCGAACCTTGTCGATGTCGGGGCGGGCGCGGTAGACAGGGGTCCCGGGCGCGAGTCGTCGCATGCCTACCTCAATCGTGAGGAGAAGTCATATGGGCCTCCGGGCTCTCCTGCTGGTCCTCGTCGCCGGGCTCGTCTGTGGCTGCCCCGCGCAGGACGACGACGACACCGCGGTCCCGCCGGACGACGACGACACCCCCACCCCGACGCCGGATCCCCTCGCGGAGACGATCGGGGTGTTCAACCTCATCAACGTCGTGCAGCCCGACGGATCGTCGTACGTCGACTTCAGCGGGGCCTTCGGGACCTTCGCGGGCGTGGACCTCGCCACCCTCGCCCCGGGCGGGTACCTCGGCGGCTTCGACCTGGGCGTCAGCACCTTCCGCTACGACCTGGGCGGCTACCCGGTGCCCGCGGAGGGCACCGCCGAAGTGGTGGATCTGCTCGAGTACCTGCCCTGGGTCCCCGCGGACGAGACGTGGTGGGACGGGGGCAACGCGGTCGCGGCGGGCAACTACCTGTCGTCCCGGTTCGTCTGGACGAGCGAGGACGAGAAGGCCTCCGTGCTCGCCTACGCCGTGGACGATCCGCTCAGCCCCGGCGGCGCCGCCTGGACCGCGGGCGGACGCGTCGGCTTCGAGATCGCGGGGGGCCCGGACGTCGTCGCGGCCGCGTTCCCCGACGCCATCGCGTTCCCCGCCGCCGTGGACCTGCTCTCCCCCGCGGAGGGGACGTCGATCGAGAGCCCCGCCGCCCACGACCTCGAGGTCTCCTGGACGCCCGCGGCCGACGGCGCCTCGGTGATGGTCCTGCTCGTGTCCGACCTCGGACCCGCGTACGTCGCCTCCGTGGCCGACTCCGGCGCGCACACCATCCCGTCGACCGTCCTGCACGACGAGCTGCCGGGGAGCACCTACGAGGTGATCGTGGCGCGGGACCTCGAGGCGATCCTCGACCACCCCCAGGGCGACATCGTGCTGCGCACCCGCGAGGAGGCGCGCGCGACCGTCGAGCTCCTGCCGGATCTCCTCATCACCCCCGGCTTCGGCGAGCCCGGCACCGTGGGCCAGTACACCGTCGACTGGTTCACCGGCCAGTGGACGGAGGGGACGTCGCTCGATCTGGGCGAAGGCATCAACGTGAGCGCGATCTTCCCGGACGCCGGGGTCCCGGGCCGCGCGCTGGTCAACCTCACGATCCTCCCCGACGCGCCGGTGGGCTTCCGCAGCGCCGAGATCTTCAACGGCGACGACTTCCACACCGAGGACGTCGCCTTCTGGATCTACAACCTGCCGCCCGTGGACGACTGCGCCGGGGCGGACGCCCTGGGCCCCCTCGGCGTGGAGGTGTACGCGTCGTCGACGGAGGGGCTGTCCAACGACATCAGCTCGGACATCGCGTGCCTCGAGTGGACGCTCAACGGCAACGACGCGGTGTACCGGATCGACCTCTTCGAGGGCGAGGACTTCGTGGCCTGGCTGGACGCGCCGGAGCCGGGGGACGGCGCGCTGATCCTGCTCGAGGTGTGCGGGGATCCGGCGAGCGCCGTGCTGTGCTCGGACGTCGGGTTCGCGGGGGAGTTCGAGGAGATCGTCTTCGAGGCCCCCCGCGACGGCACCTGGTACCTCGTCGTGGACGCCTACACCGTGGCCGGCTACGGCACGCGCGACATCTCCTACGAGCTGACGGTCGCGTACGGCGAGCTGATCCCGACCCTGCTGGACCCGGGGTGGATCGTCCCCGGCACGAGCCGGGTGCAGACGATCGTCGCGGACACGCCGTGGCAGGGCGTCACCACCGCGTCCGTCGAGCTCGGCGCCGGCCTGACCGCGGACGCCGTGCAGATCCTCCCGGACCCGACCGTGCTCGAGGTCACCGCCTCGGCCGCGCCCGGCGCCGAAACCGGCCCCCGCGAGGTCGTCGTGTCCCCGACGATCGGCGACCGGGCCGAGTACCCCGACGGCCTCTGGGTCACCGGCTGGCCCTCCCTCGACACGTGCGGCGAGGCGCTGGTGGCGGATCCCGTCACGTCGGGCAGCTTCACCGGCTGGGCGGTGGGCTCCACGACCGCCATGCCCGACGCGACCTGCTTCACCTGGGGGACGGACGGGCCGGAGGTGTTCCTGCCCGTGGACATCGGCGCCGGCGAGACGCTCACGGCCACGGCCAACACCGTCGACGCCCTCGACGACCTGCAGCTGTTCGTGCTCAGCGACTGCGGCGACGCCACGTCGTGCATCGAGGAGGCGTCGTCCGACGACGGGCTGGGCGGCGAAGAGGAGCTGATCGACGCGTGGGCGCCCCCCGCCCCGGGCCGCTACTACCTCGCCGTGGGCCTGTTCGGAGCGCCGTTCGACACCTTCGCCCCGGCCTGGGGCTACGACCTCACCGTCGTCGTCGAGTGACCATGCGGGACGGGGCCCCCGGTCGGCCCCGCTCGGGGCCCTCGAAGAGCACGCCGAACCACGCGACGAAGCCCACGACGCCGCCGGCCAGCTGCAGCGAGTAGGGCGTCGGACTGCCGGCGCCCCAGATCGCGAAGTCGCCCACGAACTGGACCATCGTCCAGAGGCCGAGGAAGGACCACACCGAGAGGCGGGGGTGGTCGAAGAAGATCAGGAAGCTGATGCGCGCCCGCGGGACGGAGAGCCCGTAGAGCACGATGAGGGCCGTGATCCCCGCGCCCGCGCCCACGAGCGGCGCCTCGGACGTCGGGCCGCCGAGGGCGTAGGCGAGGGAGCCGAAGACCGTGCCCGCGAGCAGCGTGGACAGGTAGCGGCGGGTGCCGAGCATCGCCTCGACGCGATCGCCCAGGGCCGCGAGGAAGTAGACGCTGACCAGCAGGTGCGCGAGCGTCACGTGCACGTAGAAGGACGAGACCAGCGGCAGCCCGGCCCCGGCCAGGGGGCGCGCGGGCTTGAAGCCGAAGGTCTCCGCCGCGCCCGGCAGCGTCATGGTCGTGGCGCCCACCACCGCGAGGGACGCGATGACGCCCCAGGTGACCATGCCTCGACGGGCGTCCGGGATGCCGGGGATGCTCGCGAAGGAGTAGGGGGCGGCGTCGTCGGTGGGCTCGAGGTGGCCGCGCAGGGCCGCGGGATCGTTGCGACGCGCGGGCTCGACGGGGAGCGGCGGCAGGGGCGTGTCGAGGGACGGATCGGGGGCCTCGGGCTTCGTCCGCCCGATGGCGGCCCGGGGCGGCGCGGGCTTCGGAGCCGGGCGCGCGACGGGGGCGGGGGCCGTGGGCTCGCGCGCGGCCGCGGCGGGACGTGGAGGGATCGAGGCGAACCGGCTCCGCTTGGGCGGGTCCGGGGGGCGGTGCGGGAGCGCGGTCCACGCGTCGGCGTCCACCCAGGCGAGGTGGCACGACGTGCACAGGGACACCTGCGCGGCCTCGGAGTCGCCGATCCGAACGAGGCAGGAGGCGTTGCCGCAGGACGTGCAGGGGCGCCCGTCGGGGGCCTCACCCGCGGCGGCGGTCTGCCATCCGCGGCCCACCTCCTGGGGTGTGCAGTGACGCCGGAGGACCTCCATGGTCGCGGCCCGTCCGCAGCCGTTCCCGCACACCCGCGTGGCCCCTCGAGGCCCGGGCGTGATCTCGATTTCGCCGGAGCAGACCGGGCAGGCGTACAGGGCGCTACCTCCCGAGGGGGGTGAAACGGCGACAGCGGCGGATGAGGCACGTGACATGCCCCGATCATCGGCTGATCTCCACTCTACTTGACGGGATCCTACCGGGGGCGGAGGCCCCGGGGTTCACACCCGCTGGGTGCGATCCGCCGCGATCGCGTCGCGCTGAGCCCGGGGGATCGGGAGCGGATAGACGCCGTCGAAGCAGGCGGCGCACCGCTTTCCGGGGCGCACCGCGTCGAGGCCCTGCACCGACAGGAACGTGAGGGAGTCGATGCCGAGGTCGTCCGCCCAGCGAGCCTCCATCCGCCGCTGCTCCTCGCGCCCCACCGGGGCGTCGTCGTCCCGACCCGGATCGAGGTAGCGGCGGGCGGCGAGCTCGTCCTTGGTGGACATGTCGATGCCGTAGAAGCACGGGTTCAGGACCGGGGGCGCGTGGATGGCGAAGTGCACGGCCGTGGGCCCCTGCGCCCGCACGATGTCGAGGAGGCGGCGGATGGTGGATCCGCGCACGATCGAGTCGTCGATGATCACGACGCGCTTCCCGTCGAACTCGCTGCGGATGAGGTTGAGCTTGAGCCTCAGGGCGGCGTCCCGCGCCCCCTGGGAGCCCATGATGAACGTCCGACCCGAGTAGCGATTCTTGATGAACCCCTCGCGGCAGGGCGCGCCCAGCTCCTCGGCGAAGGCGATGGCCGCGGGTCGCGAGGTGTCCGGCACGGCGATCACGCGGTCGACCTCGAACCCCTTCGCCTTCCACTCCGCCGCGAGGCGCCGCCCCATGGCCAGGCGCGCCTCGTAGACGGTGGCCTCGCCGACGACCGAGTCCGGGCGGCTGAAGTAGATCGACTCGAAGATGCACGGCGCGGGCGTCCGCACTTCGACGTCCCGCACCAGGGGCTCCTGCCCGGCCTGGAGGAACACGGCCCGGCCCGGCGGGAGATCCCCGCGCGACTCGAAGCCGAGCGCGTCCAGCGACACCGACTCCGAGGCGACCATCCAGGCGTCGCCGCGGCGGCCCCACACCCCCGGGCGGATGCCGTGGGGATCGCGGAACCCGACGAGGGTGGGCACCCCGTCGATCTCGAGGAGGATCGCGAGGGTGTAGGCGCCCTCGACCACCCGCACGGTGTCGCGCAGGGCGGCGCACACGTCGTCGATCGTGTGGTTGCGGCGGCGACGCTCCATCAGCGCCTCGGTGAAGATGCAGAGCACCGGCTCGACGTCGCACGCCGACAGGAGGTGGATCGAGTGATCGGCCAGGCGCGCGCGCAGGCGGTCGTAGTTCGTGACGTTGCCGTTGTGGGCCATGATCACGCCCGGTCGACGGTCGAAGAAGGGCTGCGCGTCCGCGAGCACGCCCTTGCCGATCGTGGGGTAGCGGACGTGGCCGATCCCCCCCTGGCCGACGAGCGCCTCCACCACCTCCCGATCGAAGACGTCGCGCACGAGGCCGACGCCGCGGTGGGTCGGGAACCGTCCGCCGTCGGCCGTGATGATCCCGCAGGAGTCCTGTCCACGATGCTGAAGCGCCTGCAGGCCCGTGGAGAGCGCCCCCGCGACGGGGCCGTCCGCAACCATTCCGATGAAGCCGCACATGCCGCGCATTCGACACGCCGGGAGGCGGACCGTCCACCGCGGTCGGATATAAAGCCGGACATGTTCCCGCGTGCGCTCGTCGTGATGGCCAAGGAGCCGCGCCCCGGACGGGTGAAGACCCGGCTGAGCCCGGCGCTCACGCCCACCCAGGGGGCCGCGCTCTATGCCGCGTTCCTGGAGGATCTCGCCCGCGAGCTCCCCCGCTGGGACGGCAGCTGCGATCTCTGGCTCGCCTGGGCCGACGACGACGGGGACGCCCCCTCGCTGCACCGCCTCTTCGAGGGCCCCTTCCGCATGATCCGGCAGGACGGCGCCACGCTCACGGATCGCATGGAGCAGATCTTCGAGGCCCTGTTCGCGCGGGGCCACCGGGCCGTGGTGATGCGGAACTCGGACTCCCCGCACCTCCCGCCGCGCCTGCTTCGGGAAGCGTTCGAGGCCGTGGAGGGGGCGGCAGGCACCGTTGTGCTGGGCCCCGACCTCGACGGCGGCTACTACCTCGTGGGCATGGACGCCCCCCACGCGGGGGTCTTCCCGCGGACCATGTCCACCGCGTCCGTCTACGAACAGACGCGCGCGGGAGCCGAGGATCGCGGCCTGCGGGTGGTCGCCCTGGACGAGTTCCTGGACGTGGACACGCCGGACGATCTGGCCGCGTTCCGCCTCGAGTTCATGGACCGCCCCGACACCGCCCATTGGGCCACCCGACGCGCCCTGGAGGCCTTGCCGTGAATCGAACGATCCTCCCTCTCCTCGTGGTCCTCTGCGCGGGCTGCGGCAACCGCATAGGCGGCACCGTGGACGACCTGTCCGTGGGTGAGTTCGCCGACGGCGTCTACTTCGAGCTGCGCTACACCGAGGACGGGATCGAGCAGCACGACCTGGCGGTGTGGCTGATGCCCATGGAGGACTCCTGCGCCGTCTTCCCCGAGCTCCTCGCGGACCTGGCCGCCGCCCGGCGCGCCATCGACGAGCAGAGCCTCGAGGCCCAGGCCTACTGCGACATGTGGGAGGCCGTGTGGAGCGAGCACCTCGGCCTGGACCCCTTCTGGATGGCCCGCTACTCGCTCCGCTCGAAGCCCCGGCCCGCGGACGCCGGCGTCGAAGGCGAGTACCCCTGGCTCTCGCGCGATCGCCTCAACGACGCCCCGGTCTTCGACGCGGACGTCGCCCGCTACCCGGCCCCGACCTTCGCGGCCTGCGCCGAGGAGTTCGAGGGGTCGGGCCAGTACACCCCCACCCTGCACCGCGCGACGGGCGGGTCCCTGGAGGTCACCCGATACGCGGAGGACGAAGAGCTGGTGGGGCGCGTGGGGTTCGAGCTCGAGGCGGCGGGAGACGACGGGGTGAGCGGGACCTTCGAGACGGCGTTCTGCCCGGGCGCGGCCGACTGGCCGCTGGAGTTCGGTCTCGGCCTTTGAACGCCGGGCACCCCTGCTAGAATTCGGGGTCCGAAGCCTCATGAAGAAGCAACGCAAAGGCCTGTTCGGCAAGTCGACGGAGACCTCGGACCCCGCCCCGTGGGAGGTGGAGACCGAGATCGGGCCCGCCGCGCCCACGTCGAAGCACGACCGCAACGTGCCCACCGCGTCGCGCCTGGCGGGCGCCGGCTCGAAGGCCCGCATGGCCGCCGTGGGCCGGGAGACGGGCACCGAGATCGGTCGGGTCCGGTCCGCGGATCGCATCTCCGCCATCTCCACGTCGCACGACGCGCTGGACCAGGACGACCCCTGGGCCGAGTCGGCGGGGGCCGACGCCTTCCGGGCCGGCGCGCCCATGCCCCCTCCCCCGTCGCCCGTGCCGCCGGACCCGGTGAGCTCGTCCATCGAGGCCCCGAAGCCCGAGTCCGACCACGACTTCGGCCTCGCGGGGGAGGGCTCCGGCGGGGACTTCAACTCCGACTCCTTCTGGGGAGAACCCGAGGACGCGGCGGCCGAGGCTCCTCACCTCGCCACCGAGCGCCGAGCCGATCGAAGCTACGAGCCGCCCCGCTTCGAGGGGCAGAGCGCGTTCGACATGCCCGCGGTCGCGCCCGAGCCCTCCGGGAGCGAGTTCCTGGGGGCCGCGGGCACCTTCGACATGGACGTCGGCTTCACCCACGACAGCGTCGCCGACATGGGGCTCTCCACCTGGGGAGAGAGCGAGTCGCCCCTGGGCCTCGCGAGCGACGACTCCATCGGGGGCCTCGCCTCCCACGACCCCTTCGCCCCCGCCCGCAGCTCCGCCGCGAGCAGCGAGGCCCGCCGCGAAGAGCCCCGCGGCCATGACATGTCCTACCCGGACATCCCCACCCTCACCGTGGACGACGCGCTCAGCCGCGGCAGCGAGCTGCTCGAGGCGGGTCAGGCGGAGGACGCGCTCGCGATCCTGGAGATGGGCCTGCGCATGGAGCCGCGGAACGCCGCGCTGAAGACCTGGGTGGACTTCGCCGAGCGCAAGGTGCTGGCCGACATCCTCCCCGAGGCCCGCGGCGATCGAGTCCTGCGCCTGGTGCCCCCCACCGTGCCCGCGTTCGCGGACCCGCGCGACGCGAAGTTGGCCGAAGCGATGGCCACCCCGCGCACGTTCGCCGTCGTTCGATCGATGCACTCCGGCATGTCCATGCGGGAGTTCGCCGGGCGCCTCGACGTCATGATCTCCATGAAGGTTCTC
The DNA here is from genome assembly GCA_964620495.1 of uncultured Rickettsiales bacterium. GTDB lineage: Bacteria > Myxococcota_A > UBA796 > UBA9615 > UBA9615 > CAZEKB01. The sequence goes on from CAZUHI010000011.1 coordinate 62,012, forward strand.
GCCTGGGATGAGTGACGTCATGTCGCCACAGCGACATCTGTGTCATGGCACGCCGCGAGATGCCCGGCCGCGATTCGCGATCCTTCCGTTAAGTTGAAGATCCAACCGCTCGGGGGAAGGACGGGACGAATGTTCAAGAAGACGCTGGCGTCGGCTGCTTGCCTTTTGGTCATGGGATGCACCACGGGAGGCGTGGAGGACGGACGGTTCTCCACCGGGAGCTCCACGGTCGCGGCCTCGGCCGACTACTCGATCGTCTATTCGGTCGACACCGAGGGGGGCACCCTGGCGGCATACGACGTGGACGACGACTCCGTCCGCAACGTCGAGGTCGGCGCCCAGCCCACCCGCGTGGCCCGGGCCGGCGACGATCTGCTCGTGACCCTCCGAGGGCAGCGCGAGATCGCGGTCGTCGACGATCGCGGCGGCGAGATGCAGGTCGTGGACCGCATCCCCACGGGCGCCGAGCCCTACGGCGTGATCGCGTCCGAGGACGGCTCCCGCGTCTACTACTCCTCGTCCATCTCCGGCACCGTGCACGAGCTCGACGGGGCGACGCACGAAGAGCTGCGCACCTGGCGCGTCCAGGACCAGCCGCGGTGGCTGGCGCTGCACCCGACCGGCGAGTCGCTCTACGTCGGGTCGGCCTTCGGCGGCACGCTGTCCTGGATCGACCTCGACACCGACGACGTGGTGCCCATGGTGCTGCCCGAGCTCGGCGGCAACGACCTCGTCAGCGGCGACCCCATCACGCTGATCCCCCGGGTCACCGGGGACATCACCGTGGCCCCCAACGGCAAGACGCTGCTCGTGCCCACGCTCTACGTGGACAACGAGTCGGGCGCCTCGGCGGGCAACGGCGGCATCACGGTCCAGTACTACGCGGGCGCCGGGAACGGCTCCACGCGCTTCAACCCGGTGGCGGTCATCGTCCCCCTGACCGACGGCGGCGCGCCCGTCACGTCCGAGGCCGAGGCCGTGGACCTCGCCACGCAGATCAGCAGCCGCGAGGTGGTCAACAGCTACGTGACCTCCATGACCGTGTCCCCGGACGGCGAGACGGTGTACGCGACGATGGAGACGGCCTCGACGGTCGTGGCCTTCAGCCTCACTCGCACCGGGGGCGCGTCCACCGGCATCGGCCCCTCCGCGGCCGCCCAGAGCCGCACCTCGGCGGTCGATCGCGGCATGCGCCCCGTCTCCGGAGGGAGCACGGCGAGCCTGCGCTCCATCCTCCCCATCGAGGTGGACGCCGGCCCCACGGGCATCGTCTTCACGACCGACGGACGCGCCTGGGTCCACAACTTCCTGGACCGCACGCTCGCGCGCATCGACGCGTCGGGCGCCCACGACGTGCTCAGCCCCTCCACGGAGGTGACGTACAACATCGATGAGCGCCCGCGCGCGGGCAGCCCGGTGGTCGTGGCCGAGTCCGCGCTGACCCCGGACGAGGAGGCCGGGCGTGCCCTCTTCTTCTCGTCGACCGACACGCGCATGGCCGCGTCCGGGGCGGGCGTCTCCTGCAGCACCTGCCACTTCGAGGGCCGCAACGACGGCCTCTCCTGGCCGCTCGAGGACGGCGACCGCAACACCCCGTCGCTGGCGGGCGAGGTCTCGCTCACCGAGCCGGTCACGTGGACGGACGCCGTGGCCACGGTGGCCGACGAGGCGATGATCACGTCGTCGTCCCGCATGGGCGGCAGCGCCCTGGGTCGCAGCGCTGCCCAGCGCATCGCCTCCTTCATCGACTCCACCCCCGAGGTCGACAGCGTGCTCAAGGGCTCGCTCGACCCCGCCGTCGCCCGCGGCGAGGCCATCTTCAACCGCGAAGACGTGGGCTGCGCCGACTGCCACTCGGGCGTCGCCTACACCGACAACGCCCCCTACGCGATGTTCGGGGAGCCGATGGTGCTCACCCGCTCGCTCGTCGGCATCTCGGCGTCCGCGCCGTACCTGCACGACGGCTCCGTCGCGACGCTGCGCCAGCTGCTCGAGGCCGTCCAGGAGGGCGAGATGGGCGACACGGGCATGCTGTCCGGCGGCGAGCTCGACGACCTCGAGGCCTACCTCAAGAGCCTGTAGACGGCCCAAGGCGTAGCATCCGGGGGGCGCGGGCCGACCGCGCGCCTTGGAGCGCCCTTGGAAGCACCGCTGCAGCGCCTCGATCCCCGCGCCGTCGGCTACTGGCGCGCCTCCGGCGTGCCCGCGAGCCTCCTCCTGGGCGGGCTGCTCTCCCTCCCCGTCGTGGGGCTCTCGGTCGCCCTCGAGTTCGAGTTCTGGACGCACGTCCAGGTCGTGGCCTTCTTCGTGCTCGCGGTGGGCGTCGTGCGCGTCGTCCTGGCGCCTCGATTCTGGTGGCGGTTCTGGCGCTACCGCGTGACCGAGGAGCAGCTCTTCCTCCAGCGCGGCCTCTTCGTGGTCCGTCGCACCCTGATCCCGCTCGTGCGGGTCCAGAACGTGGACACGATCCAGGGCCCGATCGCGCGCCGCTTCGGGCTCAGCGAGGTCGCCGTCTCCACCGCCGCCAACACGATGACCATCCCCGCCCTCGCCGACGAAGTGGCCGAGGAGCTGCGGGACCGCATCGCCGAGCTGGCGCGCTTGGCCCGTGGCGACGCCTGACCTGCGACGCATGCACCCGCTGGCCGCGGTGCACACCACCCTGGCCGGGATGCGGGACCTCGTCTGGCTGTTCGTCCTGGGCTTCCTGGGGGCGGGCCGAGAGGCCGAGTCGTCCTCGTTCTTCACCACCCTGATCCCCGTCTTCTTCGTGGTGGGAGGCGTCTTCGGCGTCGGGCGTTGGTGGCGGACGCGCTATTGGCTCGAGGGCGACGAGCTGCGGGTCTCCAGCGGGTTCCTGCTCCGTCGCGAGGTGTTCCTCCCCCGAGAGCGGGTGCAGGCCATCGACGTCAGCGCCGGGGTGCTCCATCGCCTCCTGGGGGTGGTGAAGGTGCAGATCAAGAGCGCGGCCGCGGGCACGCAGGTGGACCTGAGCGCCGTCTCCAAGACCGAGGCCGAGCGCCTCATCGCGGCCCTTCGACCCGCCCCCGAGGCGGAGCCCACCGGACGCGCGCTGGACGACGGCCGCACCGTGAAGCGGGCCTCGGGCGCGGTCTCCCGAAACTGGACCCTCGCGCCGAGCCGGCTCCTCCTGCTGGGCGCCCTGAGCAAGCGCCTCGGGCTCCTGCTCGGGGCCGTCGCCTACGTGTTCGGGCAGGTCGTGGAGGCGGCCACCGAGCGGGTCACCGAGTGGGTGGGCCGGGTGGCCGAGGCGGCCCCTGCGCTGGACTCGTCGACCGAGCCCCTCATCTGGATCGCCATCGGGGTGCTCGCGCTCGGCGCGTCGTGGATCCTCTCGGTGGTCGACACGCTCATCCGCTGGGCCCGCTTCGACGTGCAACGCAGCGCGGACCGCATCACCGTCCGTCGGGGGCTCCTGGAGGAGCGGCGCGTCTCCTTGTCGGCCGACCGGCTCCAGGCCATCCGGCTCGTGGAGGGGCCCGCCTTCCTGCGCCTGGGGTACGTCGCCGTCTACGTGGAGAGCGTCGGCCACCAGGAGGAGCAGGGGGTCTCGACCTGCCTCCACCCCATCCTCGAGCGCGCGTCGGTGCGACCCTTCCTGAGCGAGATCGCGCCGGAGCTTCTCCCTGCCTTGGACGCCGAGCTCGTCACGCCCCCGCGACGCGCCGCGATCCGCTTCTTCGGGAAGCCCATCCTCTTCTGGACCGCGATCGCGACGATGCTCACCATCCTCCGGCCCGCGGGGGCGCTCGCCTTCGCGCTCCTCCTCCCCGCGTGTTGGATCGCCCTGCGCGCGTTTCAGGAGACCGGCTTCGGGAGCCGCGGCGGCATGGGGAGGATCGTGAGCCGGGGGCTGCAGCGCACCACCGTCCTCTTCCCCCGGCGGCGGGTGCAGACGGCGGACGTCGTGGCCGGGCCCTTTCAGCGTCGGCGGAGCCTGGCGACGGCCTCGGTCGTGGTGGCGTCCGGCGCCCTCGGCCGCACCTTCAGCGCGCGGGACCTCGCCCACGACGACGCCCGCCGCCTGTTCGGTTGGCTGGAGCACCGGTCAGAGGTGGGCGGCCGAGCGTCAGGGGCCCGCGTAGGGGACGGGCGGGGCCCCCGCCACGGAGACGAGGAACCGGGGGCCGACCTGCACCGAGCCGTGATCCGAGCCGGGCTCGAGGGGCACGACGACCCGCCACGCCCCGTCGGGGGCGACCGTCCCGCCGGCGAACCAGGGGACGTCGCGGCCGCGGACGGTGAGGTCGATGTGGATCGCCACGGGGGCCCCCGGCGGTCCCTCCCCGCTCAGGACCCGCCCGTCGACGCGCTGGTAGGTCCAGAGGTTCGGGACGAGCATGGCGGCGCCCCGCACGGAGGCGGTGGACGCGAAGACGGGGCGCAAGCGCTCGACGTGGGGGGCGACTCCGGGGACCGCGGAGCCTCCGATCAGTAGCGTCGCCAGGGGGATCTCGCGGAAGTACTGGGGCGAGAGCCGACCGAGCCCGTCCTCGCCGCGCACGAGCGGGCCCCCTCGGCGGGAGTCGCGCACGCGCTGAAGGAACGTGGCGCCTCCCACCGCCGCGAAGCCGAGATCACGCGCCTCCATCCACGCCACGAGCTCCGCTTCGGTGCCGTAGGGAGCGCGCTCGACCTCTCGAAAGCCGTCGACGTCGAGGTAGGTGCCGAAGCCCGTCGCCACCACCGGCCGTCCGGAGATCTGCAGCATGGGGTGGCCCATGTCCCAGGGCAGGAACACCCCGGCGCCCTCCCCCGTCGGGACCGCCTCCCCGGCGGGGAGCCGCAGCGCCAGGGCCGCCTCCTCCACGGGACCGGCCGCCCTCGCCTCGGCGGGGATCAGTGGCTTGCGCAGCCCGGGCGAGAGGGCCACCAGCGCGACCAGCGAGGCCGCCGCGACCCACCCGCGACGCGCGCCCGCCCGCGACGCGACGCTCCACAGGGCCACGGCCGTACACAGCGCGAGGTTCACCGCGAACAGCCGCCCGAAGCGGATCTGCCACAGCGTCAGCGCCAGCAGGGCGACCGTCCAGCCCGCGAACAGCAGTCCCGTCGCCCGATCCCGTCGCACCACCTCGCGCAAGGCCCAGGGGACGGTCACGACGGCGAGCAATCCGGGGGACGCGAGCAGCGCGCGGACGCCGGGCCCCTCGGTGAGGATGGGTTGGAACTCGCTGATGGCGGCGAGCCACGGGTCCTGTCTGCCGAGCCAGCCCGCCAGCCCCGCCAGGACCTGGGCGCGCGCCCCCGGCACGGCGAACACCAGGAGCGGCGCCGAGAGCAGCCCGATCCAGCCGGCGGGGCCCGCCCGGCGCACCATCGGGACCGACGCCAGCACGACGCCCCCGACGCCCAGCAGCAGCGGCTGGAGGCGCGACGGGAACACGTAGCTGAAGGTGTCCGCGGCGGGCTCGCCGTACAGGAGGGCGCAGGCCGCGGCCGCGAGGAGGTAGGCGGGCGCGCCCGAGCCGACGAAGCCCCCCTCGTCGCGCCGCAGGACCACGGCGAGCAGCATCGCCCCCGCGATCGCGGCGTACAGGACCGCGCCCGCGAAGAAGGCCGTCCCGCCCGCCAGGATCGCGGCCCCGGCGAGCTCCCAGGCCCACGGGCGTCGCGACGCGCGCGCGGCGAGCACCCACAGGCCCAGCAGGGTCATGGTCAGCACCTCCACCACGTGGTGATCGAGGCGGCCGACGCGTCCCACGGCCTCGGACTGGGGGATGAGCGCGAGGAGCACGACCGTCGCGGTGGGCACGAAGACGGAGCCGGGGCCGTCGGGGAACAGCCGCCGGGCGAGGACCCACGCCGCCCCCAGCACCGTCAGCCCGAGCAGCACGGGCACGAACATCGCGAAGGTCGCCGCGGCGTGCCCCTCGAGGCCCAGCGCGCGGATCCCCGTGCCCACCAGGAAGTCGAGGCCCGGCGCCCAGTGGCAGGGCCCGCCGCTCGGCCAGTTCATGAGGGGGTCGTGGACCGGCACCCACGGCCAGGACTCGGCGGTGAGGAGGCTGCGGCGCAGGTGGTAGGAGGAGTCCCCGCCCTGGGGGAACACCTCCCCGCCTACGAAGACCTTGGGGTGTGCGGTGACGCGCGCCCACGCGCCGAGGAGCAGGCCGCCCAGCAGCCCGACCCGAGTCGAGATCACACGATCTTGATCTTGTACGGGTTGATCTCCTGCTGCTTCTTCTTCTCGAGCTCGGCCCTGGCGGTGGCGAGCTGCTCTTCGATGACGGGGTTGTCCTTCTCGTACGTCATGGCGAACTGCAGGTTCATCACCACGCCGTTCCAGTCCCGGTTCATCATGGCGATCTGGGCCAGGTCGAAGTACTTGCGGGCGCGCTTGTCGCCGACCAGGTCTTCGCTGTCGAGGGAGGCCTTCTCCTTCTCCAGGTCCGCCTTGCCGACGTGGCCCGTCTTGCGGGCCATCTTGCCGTCCTTGCCCTTCCGGAAGCCCATCTTCTGGTCGTACATCTTCTTGAGCTCGGGGTCCCGGAGCACCTGGTAGCTCTCCTGGACGCGCTTGAACACGGCGGTGACCATGCGCATGAACTTCGGGTCACGGACGCCGAAGAAGCGGTCGGGGTGGAAGGCCTTGCTCTGGTCGGTGAAGGCGCGCTCCACGTCCCCCACGGGGGCCCCCGGCTTGAGCTTGAGGATCCGGTAGTAGTCGAGGTCCTCCAGCATCCCGGCGACGACCTCTACCTCCACGCGCTGTCTCAAGTCCAAAGCCATGTCGGCCTCCTTCGGTCAGTATTCCACCCCGCCCGCAGCGGGGGCATCAGAACTCGAGGTCGTCCTCGCCGTCGAAGCGGAGATCCTCCACCTCATCGCTCGTCAGACCCGAGCTCGCTTCGAGGCGGATGCTCGCCTCCTGCCCGGTGTCGGGGTCCTCGGCCGTGACGTTCACGATGCCGTTCGCGTCGATGTCGAAGGCGACGACGATGCGCACCTCGCCCCGGGGCGCGGGCCGCAGCCCCTCGAGGATGAACTCCCCGAGCTTCTCGTTGTCGAAGGCCATGCGGCCCTCGCCCTGGAAGACCTCGATCTTGACCTCGGTCTGGTCGTCCACCGACGTGCTGAACATCTTCTTCTCGGTGACCGGGATGGCCGTGTTCCGAGCGATCAGCGTGTCCATGTACCCGCCCACGGTGATGATGCCGAGGCTCTGGGGCGTGACGTCGATGAGCAGCGAGTTGTCGCCCGAGGCCGTGCCGCCCATGGCGGACATGAGGTTGCCGGCCTGGATGGCGGCGCCCACGGCGACGACCTCGTCCGGGTTCACGCCCCCTTCGGGGATGCGGTTGAAGTAGTTCTCCACCGCCTCCTGGATGATCAACGACTTGGTCATGCCGCCGACGAGCACGACCGCCGCGATGTCCCGCGGATGCAGCTTCGCGGCGTTGAGCACCTCGTCGCACACCTCGAAGGTGCGCTTCACCAGCGGGAAGACGAGCTGGTTGTACTGGGTGCGGTTGAGGACGGACGTGTAGTCCTGCTCCACGCCGCGGTCGTCCCGGACGATGCCGGGGACCACGATCGTGGTCTCCTCTTCCTCGGACAGCGCGCGCTTCGCGAGCTCCGCGGCCTGCTTGAGCTTGAGCCGCGCCGACGGGGACCGGCTCACGCCTGCGCGCTCATCGGTGTCCAGCTGGGACAGCAGGTACTCCATGAGCACGTTGTCGAAGTCGTCGCCGCCGAGGAACGTGTCGCCGCCCGTGGACACGACCTCGAAGACGTCGCCCATGATGTGCAGGACCGAGACGTCGAACGTGCCGCCGCCGAGGTCGTACACCGCGATGTACTCGTTCTTCGCCTTGCCGAGGCCGTAGGCGAGGGCCGCCGCGGTGGGCTCGTTGATGATCCGCAGGACCTCGAGCCCGGCGATGGTGCCCGCGTCCCGGGTGGCCTGGCGCTGGTTGTCGTTGAAGTAGGCGGGGACGGTGATGACCGCGTACTCGATCTCCTCGCCCAGGTAGCTCTCCGCGAGCTGCTTCATCCACCGCAGGATGTGCGCCGAGATCTCCTGCAGCGTGTAGACGCGGTCGTGGACCTGGATGCGAGGGTCGTCGTGCGGGCCGGGGACGATCTCGTAGGGCACCACGCGCTTGGCGAGGGTGACCTCTTCGCTGCCCATGGTGCGACCGATCAGCCGCTTCGCCGAGTAGATCGTGCCCGTGGGGTTAAAGACCATCTGATCGCGGGCCTTGTCGCCCACCATCACGCTCTGGCCGTGCCCGAAGCACACGATCGACGGATGGGTCCGGTTCCCACCCTCGTCGGCGATGACGAGGGGGTTGCCGTCGTGGATGACCGAGACGACCGAGTTGGAGGTGCCGAGGTCGATGCCGATGGCGTAGGGCATGGGGGCTGCGGCTCGCGTGACGGGTGTTTGGGGACCGGTGGGAGACCGGCGGAACAGTATACGGCGGGGGGGGCGCGGATCTCTAGGGCGTGCGGGCGACGGTGAGGACGTCCACCGCCGCGGCTCCCCCTCGGAGCAGGGCCTCGGCGCACGCGTCCGCGGTGGCGCCGGTGGTGAGGACGTCGTCGACCAGCAGGACGGTGAGGCCCGCGAGGTCTCGGCCGTCGGCGTCGTCGAGCGCGAAGGCCCCGACCACGTTGTCCCGCCGGGCCTCGTCGTCGAGCCCCACCTGGGCGGGCCGCGCGGCGACCCGGGCGAGGGCGTGGAGCACCGGCAGCCCCACCGCCTCCGCGACGCCTTCGGCGATCAGGAAGGACTGGTTGAACCCCCGCGCCAGCAGCCGCTCGGGGTGCAGGGGCACGGGCACGACCACGTCGTACGCGGCGAGGTCCAGCGCGCGACGGCCCGCTTCGTGGGCCAGCTCCCCGAGCGCGGGCGCGATCCGACGCTCTGCCCGGTACTTCAGCCGGGCCACCCAGTCGGGGAACACGCCCTCGAACCGCGCGTAGGCCCGGGCGCGCCGGAAAGAGCGGCCGCCGCGGCATCGGTCGCATCGGTCGCGGGGGTCGCCGTCGGGGCGCGGGAGGCCGCAGACCTCGCACCACGGCTCCTCGATCCGTCGCACCTCGGCGCGGCAGCCGTCGCAGAAGCGCCCGTCGGACTCTCGCGCGCCGCAGCCCGGGCACGTGGGCGGGGCGAGCACGTCGAGCAGCTGCGAGGGGAGATCGCGGAGGGCCAGGGGTTCACTCCTTGTGGTACGGGATGCCGCGCAGGATGGTCCAGCCGCGGTACAGCTGCTCGAGGAGGACGACCCGCGCGACCTCGTGGGGCAGCGTCAGCGACGACAGCCGCCACGCCGCGTCGGCCCGATCTCGGACGCGATCATCGAAGCCGTCGGGCCCGCCCACCACGAACCGCACGTCGCGCACCCCGCGGCCGGCCCAGCGGTCGAGGCGTCGGCTGATCTCTTCGCTGGTGAGGTCCTCGCCGCGCTCGTCGAGGACGATCACGCGCGCCCCCGCGGGGAGCTTCTCCAGGAGGCGGTCCCCCTCCAGGCGCTTCACTCGGTCGCTGCCCTTGCCGCGGCCGTCCTTGACCTCGTGCACGGCGAACGGACCGAATCGGGCGATGCGAGCTGCGTAGTCGTCCGCGAGCCTCGCGAGCCCCTTGTCGCGGACCTTCCCCACCGCGACGACCGCGAGCTTCATCAGGCGCCCCCGGGGTGCATCAGACTCGGAACGGGAGCGGCTCGTGCACCGGATCGACGCCCGGGATCTCGATGCGCTGGGCGTCGTGCCACAGGCCTTCGAGGTCGTAGTAGCCGCGATACTCCTGCAGGAACACATGCACGACGATGTCGCCGAAGTCGACGAGGCACCACGACTTGCCGCGGCCCTCGACGGCGAGGGGCTTGATGCCCTCGGCCTTCGCGCGCTGGACGCACTCCTGCACCACGGCCTCGCTGTGGGGCGGGGACGTCGTGGTGAGGATGAGCACGTAGTCCGCGTAGGAGACGAGCTCCTCGACGCGCAGGAGGATGGGATCCAGGGCCTTCTTGTCGAGGGCCGCGGCCGCCATGCGAAGCGAAAACTGCAGGGTGTCCAGGGGGGACTCCGGGGTGGATGGTGCAGGGGCTCGGTCGGGATCAGCCACGGCCGAGCAAGCCCTTGGGGACAGGTTTGGGGGGGTGGAATCGGGCGGGGGCGGATTGTCGTTTGCGGACTTGATCGGGGGATGGGGGGAACACGTCCTCGGGGACGTCGAGCAGGATGCGGCGCTCGCGGTAGGTGATGTGCACCTCGTCGGTGACCTCGGCGCCCGCGATGTCGGCGCGGGGCAGGAAGCGCCCCTCGAGCTCCGCGAGGAGGCGGTTGCCGGTCGCGACGTCCACCGAGACGAGCCCGCTGAGCGAGAGCGGCGTGGTGGTGCGCCCGAGGATCGTGGCGGCGGCCTGGGGGTCGGCGGGCAGGTCCGTGCCGGGCGACGCGGCGGGCACCAGCGTGAGCCGCCAGACCTTCACGGGGCGCCCCTCGATCGTGCTGTCCGGCTGGGGGTCGAAGGCCACCTGCGAGCCGAATGGCGCGAGCGCCGACTCCCACATCTGGACCGTCCGCTGGAGGATCAGGGAGTCCCCGGGCACGCCGGCCTGCTGCACGTACGGCGACTCGTCCGAGCCCCGCCGATACACGTCCGCTCCGACCCGCAGCTCCTCGCGCACCACGCGCCCCCCGCCGATCTCGCGGAAGGAGTAGCTGTCCAGGTCCGACCACGCGAGGCGCACGGCGTTGTCGCGAGACCCGAACGCCCCCTGCCGGTCGCCCGCCTGGTCGAACGTGGCCTCGAAGACGTGGGGGCCGAGCCCGCGCAGCGTCCCGGGCGACATGCCCGGGGGGAGCTCGGCCGCGATCACGGCGTCGCCGTCGCCCGTGTCCGCGTCCTTCTCGTCGCGATCACACGCAGCGGAGAAGACGAGGGCGAGGCAACACGAGATGGAGAGGAGGGACGCCGTGGTCGGCGAGCGGCGCGTCACGCGTCGGCCTCCGGGGAGTCCATGACGGCGACGAGGGCGTGCACCACCTGGTCCAGTCCCCGGCCGGTGACGGAGCTGGCGGCGAGGGTGCGCAGGCCGCGCGCCTCGAAGGCGGCGCTCGTTTCGCGCAGTCGGCTCTCGTCGACCAGATCCGTCTTGCTCAAGAGCACGACCTGGGGGCGTTCGGCGAGACCGGGATCGAACTTCCGCAACTCCGCGTTGATCTTATCAAACCGCGACTCGGCGTCGCCGTGGATGTCGTCCTCCATGGGATCGAGGGACACCAGGTGCAGCAGGACGCGGCAACGCTCGACGTGGCGGAGGAACTGCAGACCGAGGCCCGCGCCGTCGGACGCGCCTTCGATGAGGCCGGGGATGTCGGCCATGACGAAGGTGCGGTAGCCGCCCGGCACCTGGACGACGCCCAGCTTCGGAGCGAGCGTCGTGAAGGGGTAGGCGGCGACCTTGGGCTTGGCGCCGCTCAGCCGCGAGATCAGCGTCGACTTGCCCGCGTTGGGGAAGCCGAGCAGGCCCACGTCGGCGAGCAGCTTCAGCTCGAGTCGGAACTCGACCTCGACGGCGGGCCCGGGCGGCAGGGCGAAGTCGGGGGCCTGGCGGGTGGACGTCGCGAACCGGGCGTTGCCCTTGCCCCCGATGCCCCCCTCGACCGCGACGTACCGGGCGCCGTCGGTGTCCAGATCGACCAACCGCTCGCCCTCGAGGGTGGAGATCACGGTGCCCACGGGCACCTCGACGAGCTTGTCGGGCCCTCGCGCCCCGTGCTTGTTGGCGCTCTTGCCGTTGACCCCGGGCTTGGCGCGGAGGTGAGGGTGGTACCTCAGGTGCAGCAGGGTGGTGCGCCCGGTGGTGGCCACGAACACGACGTCCCCGCCGCGGCCGCCGTCGCCCCCGTTGGGGCCGCCCTTGTGGACGAACTTCTCCCTCCGGAACGAGACCATGCCCGTGCCCCCCGCGCCGGAGCGGGCGAAGACGCGGACCTCGTCGATGAAGGAGGGGGAGGACATGGCGTGGGACCCAAGCAGCGACGCCGCCCGGGCGATGCGCGGAGCGGCGGCTGGAGTGGAAGCCCGCAAGCGCCTCAGCGCGCGCAGCGGAACGAAGTGAAGCGGAGTTCGAGGAGGTACCGCGGGGCCCCCGGCGACAAACCGGAGAGCGAAGCGAGGCGGTTTGTCGTGAGGGGTGCCTTACGCTTCGGCGGTCGTGCCGGTCGCCACGGGGATGATCGAGATCGTCTTCCGGGCGTAGCGGTCGTGGCCGAAGGACACGTGGCCGTCGAGCTTCGCGAACAGCGTGTAGTCGTTGCCGACGCCGACGTGAGTGCCGGGGTGGAAGGTGGTGCCGCGCTGGCGGACGAGGATGGAGCCCGCCGAGACCAGCTGGCCGTCACCGGTCTTCACGCCGAGGCGCTTGCCGATGGTGTCCCGACCGTTGCGAGTAGAGCCCTGACCCTTTTTGTGCGCCATTTCTTCGTCCCTCTCAGGCGATGATCTTGTCGATGCGAACGTTGGTCAGGTGGGCCCGGAAGCCCCGCTTGACCCGGCTGTCCTTGCGGCGCCGTCGCTTGAAGATGATGTGCTTCGGACCCCGGCCCTGCTCGACGACCGTGCCGACGACGGAGGCGCCGTCCACGATGGGCTTGCCCACGTTCGTTGCGTCGCCGCCCGTCATGAGCACGCGGTCGAACGTGACCTCGGCGTCCACAGGAGCCTCGAAGTAGTCCACGGAGATGGTGTCGCCTTCTGCGACCTTGTACTGGCGGCCACCGGCCTGAATCACGGCGTACATGCTCTGCTCCATCATGCTCAGACGCAGGTCCGTCTTGAGCGGTGGCGAAGGATACGGAGCACGAAACGCGTGTCAAGCGTTTCGCGGACGCGTCTCAAGGGTTTTCCGCGCCCGCCGTGTCCGACACTGTCGCACATCGCTCGTGATCGATGGACCCTCCGACAACGGCGCACCCTGAGCCGAGCGGTCGGCGCGCAGGATGGCTCGATCGACCCGGTGGCGGTCGTCGAGGGCGGTGACCCGGTGGTCTCCGCTTCCAGCCTCATCGCGTTCGCCGAGCGCGAGGGCGGTGAGGACGTCCGCGCAGGCTCTCCCAGGTGCTCGCCGCCGGGCACGTCGAGCGCCACCCTGAGCAAGGCGTGCTCGTTCGGGAGGGTCAGGCACCCCACCCGTCTTCATCGTGGTCAGGGGGGAGGTGGCGGGATCGACCCGGGGAGTGGAGATCGAGCGTTTCGGGTCTCGAGTCGCCGGGCGGGTTGTGTGTCTCCGCGACTGCGGTGCTCAGCGACCAGCCGCTCGCGACACAGGCTCGCCGAGCGACTCTCCGCGGATCGCCGCGATCATGAGCCGTAGCAGGAACACGATGGGGAGGCCGACTACGAACCCGGCACAGAACGCGGCGAACAGCGGGCCGGGCTCGGGGGCCACGGTGGGGAAGAGCACGACGAACCCCACGAAGGGCCCCACGAAGTAGGACGTGAGGCTGTGGGAGAGGTTCCGCGAGTCGTTGGCCAGGGCGACGACCAGCAGCCCCGCGACGATCCCGGGGCCGAGGAGGCGGGCTTCGCCGAAGAGGGCCGCCGCGGAGGGGTGAAGTCCAGCGATCACCACCACCGCCAGGGCAATCAGAACGGCCCGCGATGCCCATCGGACGCTCGGCAAGAGCGCTGCGCGGGACTGATAGAAGCCCGAGCCGAGGGTCAGGGCCAGGATCGCTTCTCCTGCTTGAAGGGCAGTCATGCTCCGCTCCGTCCGGTCTGGTCGGCGACGACACCGCCGGATAGGCTCGGAAAGGCTCGGTGGTAGCCGGCGACGATGGTCGCTGCAGCGCCGCCGACGCCCTCCCTCGAAGTACTGACAGTGAGGTCGAAGTAGCTCGGTTCCCGTGGATCCACCCCGAAGTGGCGTCGCGACCAGCGAGTTCGCTCTCGATCCACGCGCCGCGCGAACCTCAGAGCCTGCCGGAGCGAGACGCCGCGTTCCTCGGCGAGCCTGCGCGAGCGCTCCTCTTCCGCCGCGATCACCCGCACCCGCCAGGCCTCCCCGGAAGGGAACAGCGCGTGGAGGCCTCGACCCACCAGGACCGCGGAACCGTACTCGGCGAGTTGCGCTGTGAGGAGTCGAAGCCGCGCCACGAAGTCCGCCTCGCCGAACCCCGGCTTCCCGATGAGCTCCTCGAGGAGATACCTCGGCTCTGAGCGCGGGTGCTCGTCCAGACCGTCGAGGAGTCCGGTGATGGGCAGGCTCCCTTCGGCCACCGTCTCGACCAGCTCGTGGTCCCAGCAGGAGAAGTGCAGGCTGGAGGCGACACGTCTGGCGACGTCTTCGCCGCCCGCACCGGCCTCCCGCGAGAGGGCGACCACCGGCCACGGTCTTCGGCGTGGGGCGGCCGCGCGTTGGGTCTTCGGCGATGTTGCGGGCGCTGCTTCCATCAAGGCCTCCGGGGGCGACGTGCGTGACGCGCAACGAGCGAGCAAGCTCCGTGCCGGCCTCGAAGCTGCGTCACGTCAGAGGATGAGGCGAACTCCACCCAACTCCTCTACGCGGTGCCCGAAAGACGCGCTCGGGGTCCCGATGAACATGTAGTTCCGGGGAACACCGAGCCTCTCGGAGAGGGCGGAGATCAGCTCCGGCCCGAAGCGACCCCGCACGGCGATGAAGTCGATTCGGAGCTCGGGGTAGAGGTGATCGATGGTCGAGAGTTGCGTCGCGAGCTGATCCGGAATCCCCTCCGGATCCTCGAAGAGGTGAACCACCGCGAGGCGATCCGTCTGCTCGTTCTCCAAGACATACAGCGCTGCCCGGTTGAGCTGAGCCGGTGCGTCGCCCGGGGTGAAGTAGACGACCGATCGGCTCTGGATCCCCTGGATCGACGCCTGCACGGCGCCCTGCATCCTCACGCCGAGGACCGCGAGCCGCTCCAGCGCGCCACGAACGGCGCGCAGGGCCCCGCGAAGCAGGGCCAGCCGGAGGAACATCACGGCGACGATGCCGCCGGTCGCGGCCAAGTAGACGCTGAACACCTGCACCGAGGCCGGGTCCAACAACACGTTCCCCACGAGTCCGACCACCACCGCTACGAAGGCGAGAACGACGGTCGGCCACCCCGCCCGAACGGCCCGCGGCAGCCGCCTCCGGCGGAGCTTCAAGAGCATGTTGCCCAGCGCAAACAACGCCATGACCGCAAGGAACGCGAGCGTGTACACGCCCGCCAGGGTCGCGACGTCGCCGCCGGTGACGAACAGGATCGAGACGCACGGAAGACTCGGTGATGCCCAGGAGCGAGAGGGCCGCGAAGGCGAGGAGCAGGGCCACGGTGGCGGCCATGACGGGCAGGCTCGGCACGAGGTGGTGGGCGTAGTGCATCGCTTCGCTCGCGCTGATGACCGCCGTGGCGACGTACGAGAGGAGTGTCAGACAGGCCGCCGAGGCGGCCAGGCGCTTGTTCGTCGTGTCGCGGCGAGGGCGCTCAGCTTCGCCGGTCGGCGGGGCTCCCGGGACGCTCCATCCTCCTGGGGCTCCAGATCGTCGATGCGTGCTGAGGAGCCCCAGCCCGGGAACTCCCAGCTGTCGGCCACCTCGACCTCGCCGCCGCTCCTCTGGATGGCTGGTGGTGGCTGCAAGCCTCGTTCCAGCCGGCACGAAGCATGAAGGTGCGTGGAGGGGCGCGCTCCAGCTCGCGCTGGCGGGGCGATCTGCCCCATCATGGGGAGGAATGCCCCGAAGGAGAACCATGACGGTCACAGTGAAGGTCGCGAGCATCCTGGTGGGGCTCGTCGCCCTCGTCCTGCTCCTCGCTACTACGATCGGGATTCGGAGCGAACGCGCGCTGCTCGTTTCCGACATCGAACGCGATGCTCGTTTGGTCGCCACGAGCCTGGCTGCGGTTCTCCCCAAGGTCGAGGGCTCCGGCGCCGACGCGGAGAGCCTGCTGGGACGCGTCCCGAGGAGCGACTCGCTGGAGGTGCGGTGGGTTCCCCCTTCATCGCTCGAAGCGACTCCGGAAGGCTCGTACCCGGTGCTTCACCGAGACCGAGCCGACGTGACGGCCGTCGCCGCAGTGCGATCCGCAGACGGGTCGTTGCTCGGCGCCGTCTCTGTGCGGGAGTCGCTCGAACCGGCCCAAGCGTACGTTCGCAGGACTCTGGGCAGCGCCGCAATGGCCGGGGCGGCGATCGTGGTCCTGGCGTCGGCCATTTCCCTGATACTCGGCCGAGCCCTCGTCGGCATCAGAATCGACGAGCTGATCGGCGCGGCCGATGCGGTCGCCCGGGGCTCACTCGACGTCCGACTGCGACCCCGCGGAGGGGACGAAGTCGAGGCCTTGATGACGGCGGTGAATCGCATGACCGAGCAACTGGACGAGGCCAGAACGGAGACGGAGGAGGCCATCGCAGCGACGAGAGATGCCGAAGCCCAGCTCCGACACACGGAGCGGCTGGCCACCACCGGGAGGCTGGCGGCGGGCCTGGCGCACGAGCTCGGCACCCCCCTCAACGTGATCTCCGGGCGCGCGACCCTCATCGCCGACGCGGTCCCGGAGGCAGCCGCGAACGCGACGATCATCCAGCAGCAAGCTGAGCGGGTGACTCGACTCGTCGCCCGGCTTCTCGAGTTCGCGCGACGGGGCAATCTCGCCCGCACCGCCACCGACATGGTCGGACTCTGCAGGCGGGTGTGCCGGCTGCTCGGACCCGAAGCGGAGGGTCGCGACGTGGAGCTCCTCGTGAGGGCGCCCGCCGATTGGGTGCCCGCTCGAGTCGACACGCTGCAGATGGAGCAGGTCGTGACCAACCTGCTCCTGAACGCCCTCCAGGCGGCCCCGCCGGGGTCGGCGGTCGAGCTCGACGTCTCGGCCGGGAGGCGGCAGGCTCGGCTGGAGGTGAGTGATCGGGGCCCCGGAATCCCCGAGGCGTTGCGGCTGGCCGTCTTCGATCCGTTCTTCACCACCAAGCCCGTCGGGGAGGGCACCGGACTGGGACTGTCGATCGTCCACGGGATCGTTCAGGATCACGAGGGCACGGTGGCGGTCCTGCCGAGGGAAGGTGGAGGGGCCCGCTTCGTCGTCACAATCCCTGTGGGGACACCGGCGTGACGGGTCGAGTCCTGGTGATCGACGACGAGCAAGTGATGTGCGATCTCGTGCGGGAGGCCCTTCAAGCTCGAGATTTCGAAGTCACGACAACCACTCGTCCTGCAGACGCGCTCGAGTTGGTGCGCACGGGCCAGCCCGACGTAGTGGTGACCGACTTGCGGATGAAAGAGATGACGGGCCTCGACTTGTGCAGGTCGATCCTCGTCCAGGCGCCGGGGATTCCGGTGCTGATGATGACCGGCTTCGGGACCATGGAGGCGGCGATCGGAGCGATCCGCGCCGGCGCCTATGACTTCCTGACCAAACCCATCGACATGGCTACGCTCGCCCAGGTCGTGGGGAGAGCGGTCGAAGATCAGAGACTCCTGCGAAGGCTCTCCGAGCTGCGCGAGGACTCGACCCCGTCCCCCTCCCTCCTCATCGGGCACAGCCCCTCGATGACCGCTCTCCTCGCGCTCATCCGCCGCGCGTCCCGATCGATCGTCCCTGTGCTGATCTGCGGCGAGTCGGGTACGGGCAAGGAGCTGGCTGCCCGAGCGCTCCATGACGCCTCGCCGCGCCGGGACGGACCGTTCCTCGCGGTGAACTGCGCGGCGATCCCCGCGACGCTGCTCGAGTCGGAGCTGTTCGGCCACGTCCGCGGCGCATTCACCGACGCGAAGCGCGCACGATCGGGGCTCATCCTGCAGGCCGCCGGCGGGACGCTCTTCCTCGACGAGATCGGTGACATGCCCCTGGCACTCCAGCCGAAGCTGCTCCGCGTGCTTCAGGAGCGCCGATACCGCCCCGTGGGCGGCGATCGGGAGTTGGAGGTGTCCTGCAGGATCGTCTCGGCGACACACCAGGACCTCGCCGTGCGCGCCTCCGAGGGTAGCTTCCGCGGGGATCTGTACTACCGGCTGAACGTCATCCAGCTCGACATCCCCCCCCTGCGGAGCCGAACAGGCGACATCCTCACGCTCGCCCACCACTTCCTGAGACGAGCTGCGGCGGACTCCCCGGACCGAGTGGAAGGCATGACCCCGGAGTTCGCCCGGACGCTCCTCACGTACTCCTGGCCGGGAAACGTCCGCGAATTGCAGAACTGCATCGAGCGAGCAGTGGCTCTCACCAGCAATCGGGACCTGGTCCCCGAGGACCTCCCGGCAGCGATTCGGGCGACGCCCCGCTCGGCGGTCGAATCTTCGGCCGTGGACACCGGGCTGCGACCGCTCGATGAGGTCGAGAGAGAGCACATCCTGCGGGTGCTGAATGCCGTCGAAGGCCGGCGGGGAGAGGCGGCGGCGATCCTCGGTATCGATCGCAAGACGCTGTACCGGAAGCTCGAGCGGTACGCCTTGGAGTCGCCGACGGAGGACTGAACGGCACGGAGCTTGCGAGATCCGTCGCCAATGGGACTCGATGTTTCGGTGCCGCTCCTCGTCTTCGGAGTCGTCCTCCTGTTCCGGGGAGGCAACATGGCGGTGGCGGGCGCCGACCGGCTCTCGGCGACTCTCTCGATCCCCGCCTCCCTCACCGGTGTGCTGGTCTTGGGCTTGGGGACTTCCTTGCCGGAGTTGTTGGTGAGCGGACTCGCCGCGGCGAGGGGCGCTCCAGGCCTCGCGATCGGAAACGTCGTGGGCTCCAACATCCAGAACATCCTCCTCGTCCTCGGCGCGGTCTCGCTCCTACGCCCGCTGTCGGGGCTCTCGGGGAACCTCCGCCTGGACGCCGCGGCCCTGTCGCTCCTCACCGGCGTCGCCGCGGTGGTCCTCGCAGATGGGGCGCTGAGCTCATGGGAGGCCCTCCCCCTGGCCGGAACCGCGTGTACATGGCTGGGACTGACCCTGGCCGTCGCGAAGCGGAACCCTGGGCCCCCGCCCGACGATCAGGCCGACGGCCTGCCGCTG
The DNA here is from genome assembly GCA_964620495.1 of uncultured Rickettsiales bacterium. Lineage (GTDB taxonomy): Bacteria > Myxococcota_A > UBA796 > UBA9615 > UBA9615 > CAZEKB01. The sequence goes on from CAZUHI010000011.1 coordinate 80,995, forward strand.
CCCGCGGTCGCCGCCCAGTCCGTGCTCGGCCTGGGGATGACGTTGATCGGTGCGGAGCTCGTCGTGCGGGCGGCGCTGGCGACGGCGGGAAGCCTGGGACTGGCAAGCAGCCTGCTGGGACTGACCGTGGTCGCGCTCGGGACCAGCCTCCCGGAGTTCGCCACGACGGCCGCTGCCGCGGTTCGGGGCCGCTCCGGGATGGCCGTGGGCAACGTCGTGGGCTCGAACATCTACAACCTGGGTCTCGTGCTGCCGGTGACGGCGTTCGGACCCCCTCCCGCGGAGAGCAGCCCGACCTGGGGGCCGCACCTGGCGGTCATGGCCCTCGCCACCCTGGCCCTGCTGCCGACCCTCGTATTCACACGGCGGCTCGGGCGAGCACAGGGAGTGCTCCTGCTGCTCGGTCTCATCGGCTGGCTGTGGATCGTCCCCCCGTGATGGCCCCCTCGAGCCGTGGGCAGGCGGTGGGGCAAGACGCCCCGTTGCGGGGCAAGACGCCCCACACCTCCGTAGCAGGAGCGGTCCACTCGGATTCGGCCTCTTCTCGATCGCCGGCACGGCCGGTGCAGCGGCTGCTCAGACATCGGAGATCTCATGCCCGAAACCCCCGAGCCCGCCGCCCTACCCCGACGTCCGCTCGTTCTCCTCGCCGAAGACGACGACGCCCTGCGCGAGCTGTTGGCGGAGGTGTTGAGGAGCGGCGGGCTGGATGTCGTCGTCCTGCGGGACGGGCGCCAACTCAGCGACTGGCTTCAAGCGGCGTGGGACGGCCGCGGCCTGCAGGACGGGGAGACGGCCCCCGCCGTCCCGGATCTGGTGGTCACCGACATACGCATGCCGGGAGCGACCGGTCTGCAGGTAGCGCACGGGTATGCCTCCCTCCTTCCGAAGACCGTGTTCCTGTTCATGACCGCGTTCCCCGAGGCGGGGACGGTCACGGAGGCACATCTGCGGTTCGGCGCCAAGGTGCTCTCGAAGCCGTTCGGGCTGCGCACCTTCATCGATGAGGTCCTGGCGCTGACCCTCCGCGCCCAGTGACCGGTAAGGACTCGACGGCCGAGACTCAGTCGCGCCCGGTGCCGTCCGAACGGCGCGCCAGCTCCGAGAGCTCGGTCTGGATCTCGGCCAGTTGAGCGCTGAGCCGGGCGAGCTGAAGAGGGAGCGAGACGAGCCCGGGCCGGGCGCCTTCGCCGACGGCGTTGGAGTCGGCGAGTTCCTTCTGAGCCTCCTCCATGCCGGTCATGATCACCCCGATGAACAGGTTCAGGATGACCATCGTCGCGAGGAGCGTGAACGAGCTGAAGAAGAGGGCCGCAGACCAGCCGTGAGCCTCGGGGTGGGTGCAGCGCTCGGAGATGTCGCGATAGCCGTACTCGTCGCAGCCGTACATGTTGGTGTACATGACGTCGGTCCAGTCCTCGAGTGTGGAGACGCGATACATCGTGAGGACCGACGTCTGAAGGTCGGGGAAATGAACCGGGTCGTTGGCGCGAAAGAGGAAGGTCCCGAACACGGCGTAGAGATAGAAGAGGAGGCTGAGCAGAATGGAGATGTAGAACATCGACGGGATGCTCTTGAGCAGCGCCGTGACCAGGACCTGAAGGCGCGGGAGCGCACGCACGAGCTTGAGGACCCGCAGCAGCCGAGCGAGCCGGAGGACGGTCAGGTACTGGCCGCCGATGGGGAGAAAGCACACCGCGACGATGCTGAAGTCGAATACGTTCCACGGGTCGAAGAAGTAGCGCCAGGGCCGCGCCCCCTCGGCCCCCATCTTCAGTACCGCCTCCCCCACGAAGATCCACAGGATGAGCCGGTCCACCGCGTGCAGGAGCGGCCCCCAGCGATCGACCGCCTCCGGATAGGTCTGAATCCCGACCACCACCGCTGCCAGGAGGATGGCGGACGTGATGGCCGTCTGAAACGCCGGGGCGTCCACGAAGCGGCGGAGGGCAGTCATCAATACTCCAGGGAGGACTCCCGCCGCTGCGGGACCCAGGCCGATAGGTCTGCCCGTGAGCCCCTTCGGGACGCCCCAGGGTCCGGGTCCGAGCCCGGTCCGAGCCCCGCCCCCCTCACGAGCGACGGGAAGAGGCCGGTCGGATGGAGTCCGACCGACCTCCAGCCCGTCGCGATGGGCTCACATCGGAACGTCGGTCGTGATCGCCGGGTCGGTGGTCTCGCGCGCGTTGTGCGCGTGAGTGTCTTCCGACATGTCGACCCGCTGCTCCTTCATCACCCTGCAGAGCTCATCGACGGCGTGGGCCGAAATCAGGTGACAGCCTCGGTCCACCTGCCACGTGACCATGCCGCCGGTGCCGCGACAGACCTCGTTGCCGTCCTGCTGGCCGGTCGTCGAGCCCTGGTAGATGGCCACGTCGGTTGCGAGGTCCGTGTTCCAGCCGCCGATCGTGCTCCAGTTCGGGTAGTCATAGGCAGCATCGTTCACGATCGTGAATACCTGGGCCTGGACGCCGATCTTCGTCGTCCGGCTCCCGAAGACCGACTCGACAGCGTCGGCGGGTGACATCTCGGCCTCGTTGGCCCTGCACAGGACACCGTTCATGAAGTGCGACTGGTACTGCCAGTCCGTGCCGCAGGCGCCCAGGTTGGAGTGGGGCCAGTGGATCTCGTAGGTGTAGCCGACCTTCATGTGCTCGGAGCAGTGCTCGAACTCATAGTCCGTGGTGAAGATGGGATCCTCGGCGTCGTAGTCCGGGCAGAAATTGCCGGGCTCGACCTCATCGTCGCCGTGAGCGTCCGGATCGTTGTCGTGCATCCAGTCCTCACCGGGAATGTCGTAGGTCCCGGTGTTCCTGTGCTCGGCGCCGAGGTGCCAGTGGACATTCACGGGACACATGTCATCCACGTCGCCGAACGGCGTGTCGATGGGGTCCAGCTCGGCGGTCAAGTCTCCCGTAGACCCGGCAGTGACGTCCGCGGCGGCTTGCACTCGGACGCTTGCATCCGCGCAGTCGATGTCTGCGAGCGCTTCCCAGATGGGCGGCTTCTCCAGGTCGTTCGGGTTGCACACATTGACGTCATCGTCGTCCACCGCGTCGTCGTCGTCCACCGCGTCGTCGTCGTCCACCGCGTCGTCGTCGTCGGCCGTTGAAGGACACCCGCTCGCGAGGCTCAAGAGGGCCAGCGCGGTGAAGGTTCGGCCGAGGCCGGTTAGGGACTGTCTCATTGAAGGAACTCCGAGTTCTCCCGAGGCGGAATCCACTGCTGAACAAGCGAGAATTCGAAATCCAGCGCCAACCCGGGCGAGTGGCTGGTGTCCGGGCCTGCAGATCACGTGCCAGACGCGTCCGACGGCAACGGGCCGGCGCCCATTCAGCCTCCCGCCCGGGCAATCCCCACGCTGCCACAGCCGATGCGTGCGGCGCTCGCGCGACCGTCTTGGGGCAAAAAGCCCCGCCATGCGGCATTTCGCCCCGATCGCGCAGGCTGTTGCTCGAGCAAACAGGTCGCAGGACAACCCGGGGCAGGTCACTTCGAGACCCCGTGGTTCAGCGCCGCCAGAACGAGGGGTAGAAGACGACCAGGGCCGTGAACATCTCGAGGCGTCCGACGAGCATCAGCCAGGACAGAAGCCACTTCGCCGAGCCGCTCAGGGGGGCGAACGTGTGGCTCGGCCCCACCTCCCCGAAGCCCGGCCCGATGTTCATGAGCGCCGCCACCACCGCGCTCATCGCGGAGCCGATGTCCAGATCGTCCAGCGCCGTCATCAGACAGCCTCCCACCAGAATCAGCGCGACGTTCACGGCGAAGTAGGCGACCGCCAGGTGGATCGCCTCCGGGGCCACCCGCTCGCCGTTCAACCGCACGGAGATCACCGCGAGGGGCTGAAAGAACATCTTCTTCACCGTCGCCGTCGTGTACTGCCACAGAACCACGAAGTGCACGACCTTGATCCCGCTCGTCGTCGAACCGGCGCATGCGCCGACCATGGATGCGACCACCAAGAGCATCTGCGAAGCCTGCGGCCACCCCTCGTAATCGACGGTCGTGAACCCGGTGGTCGTCAGGAGCGAGACGACCTGGAACGTCCCCTCTCGAGCGGCGTCCCCGACCCCGAGACCGCCGCGGGCCCAGAGGCTCAGAGAGGTCCCGGCGCAGAGGACGGCGAGGATGGCGCCGTACCAACGCAGCTCGGTGTTCTGCAGCACCTCCCGCCCCCGGCCCATGAGGACCTGCAGGAGCAACACGAAGCTCACGCCGCCAAGGACCATGAACACGATCGTGGTCCACTCGATGAACGCGCTGCCGTAGTGGCCGAGGCTGGCGTTCTTCGTGGAGTAGCCCGACGTGGAGAGCGTGCCGAAGGAGTGGCAGAGCGCGTCGAAGAGGCTCATGCCTCCGACGCGGAGCAGCACGACGTGCAAGCCGACCAATCCCAGGTAGAGCGCCCACAGCCGCACCATCACGTCGCGGGTCCGCGGCAGCAGCCGCTCGCGGGTGATCACCTGGCCGGGGCTCGACTCGGCGCGAAAGAGCCGGAGCCCATCCAGGGCTCGGGGTTGCACCAGGACGATGAGGGTCAAGAAGCCCATCCCCCCGAGCAGGTGCGTCTCGCTTCGCCAGAAGAGCAGCCCGTGGGGCACGGCCTCGACGTCGGGCAGGATCGTCGCGCCGGTCGTCGTGTACCCCGACATCATCTCGAAGAAGGCGTCGGTGAAGGTCGGGATGGCGCCGTGCAGGAGAAACGGCAAGGTCGATGCAGCGGACACGAGGAGCCAGCCCGCGACCGCCGAGACGACCGCCCCTCCGGGGCCGAGCTCCGGGGCCCGTCGAAACGCGGCGAAGAGGACGCCGCCCGTCCCTCCGATCAGGGCGACGCTCTCGATCAGCGGGAGGAGGTCGCCCTCGCCGGGGTAGGCCAAGGCGCAGAGGATCGGCAGGACCATCGCCCCGGCGGTGAGCAGCAACAGCTTCGCCAGAACCAGCCCGATCGCGGCTCGGCTCATCGCTCGAACAGGCTCTCGAGGGCGGGCAACTCGTCGTGCAGGCAGATGCCGATGACCTTGTCCCCGGGCTGGATGTGGGTGTCGCCGGTGGCGATCCTCCAATCGCCGCCCTGATGCACCGCCCCGATCATCGCACGCCCGACCATCCTGTCCCCGAGCTCCTTCAAGGGCTTCTGCGTGATCGGTGCGCCGCGGTCGGCCACGAGCTCGAGCACCTCGGCGTCGCACCCGTGCAGATGTGCGAGCGCGAGGAGCTTGCCGCGGCGGATGTGTTGCAGGACGCGGTTCCCCGCGAGCACCTTGGGGGCGAGGACGATGTCGGAGCCCAGGAACGACGCGAGGACCAGGTACTCCTCTTTGCGAACGAGCGCGATCGTCCGGCCCCGAGGCGAGGCCGCCGGGCGCGCGCTCTGGAGCAGGTGCTTCGCCATCGCCGCGGTGAGCACGTTCGTCTCGTCGTCTCCGGTTGCCGTCACGACGGTGTCCACGCCGCGCACCCCCGCCCTCTTCAGGACGGCGGCCGTGCTGCCGTCGCCGTGCAGGACCTTCACCCCGGGCAGCCTGCGGGTGAGAGCCTCTGCGCGACGCTCGTCGGCCTCGAGGACTCGCACGGGCATCGTGTCCTGGAGCAGCTCGGCGACCCGGGCGCCGATCAGGCCTCCCCCCACGATCATGAGGCGGTGGGCTCGCTCCCGGCTGATGCCGAGGATGCGACGGCAGCGGGCCTGGTCGTTGGCGTGGGTGAGCACGAAGAGGTGGTCGCCGGCCCGCAGAACCTCGTCTCCTCCGGGGATCAGGGTCCGGGCGTCGCGGGCGATGGCGACCACGCGGAATCGCAGGCCCGCGAAGTCGTCGGTGAGTTGCCGCAGCGCCCTTCCAGCGAGGGCAGAAGAGGACTCCAGGTGCGCGCCGAGGACCCGCATGCTCCGGTCGATCTCGATCTCCAGGCCCCCGGATCGCATCTTGAGGAGACGGGCGATCTCCTGAGCGGCCAGCTCGTCGGGACGGATCAGCAAGTCGATCCCGAGCTCCGATGCCGGCAGGAGGCCGTCGGGCCGCCAAAGCTGCAGCCTTCGCACCCTGGCGATGATGTGCTTCGCCCCGATCCGGCGGGCGAGCACGGCCGCCGCGAGGTTGGCCGCGTCGTGGCTGGTGACCGCGATCACGTAGTCGAAGCGCTCGCCGCGGACCGCCTCCCAGGTATCGAGGTCCAGGGCGTCGCCCTGGATCAAGCGGGCGTCCAACTCGGCGTCGGCGAGGCTCAGCCGCGCGCCATCGGCCTCGATCGCCGTCAGGGAGAACCCCTCCTGGGTCAACCACTTCGCGAGGTAGAGGCCCACGCCGCCGAGGCCCAGCAGGAGGATTCGACTCGCTCGTCGCGGCATGGCGGGGAGGATACTCCTCGAGAGGAGGCCCGCGGAGGCGTCGGCCGGCCCTCCTCGCGGGTCCGGGGGGGGCATCGCCCACTCTCACCTGTTGCTCCTGCTCGGGCTCTTGATCGGCCCGATCGGCGCCGACCTGCTCCCCGAGCAGCGGCAGGTGTGGCTGCCGACGGTGACCGAAGTAGCCCTGGCCAAGTCAAGTCCCGTCAAGTGGTGTACGAGGTCATCGGTCGTGGTCATGCGTGCCACGCACTCTGGGTCGTCCGGGCCGACCTTCACGGCGCCGAACCCCGCGGCCCGTCCTCGCCGTCCTCCAGACACCCTCGGCCACAGGCTGTGGAAGGTGCACGTTCAAGTACAGGCCGAGGTCGTCGAGGAATCGGCGCAGAGAGGCGTCAGGTGGAACTCCGGTGGTCGTCTGGTGGTTCTCACGAACCCATCCGCCACCGGCCGTACTCCCTGCGGTCGGGCGAAGTCGAAGGGGAACGCGCGCCCACCCGGGTGGACCCCTGGCCCGCGGGTTCGACAAAACGTCTCGGATCGGCGGCGAGCGGCTGCTCCTGGCGGGAAATCCGAGACGTTTTGTCGGTGGAGCAGGCGACGGGTCGGCGACCTCCCGTGAGCGCGACCGCGCTCGACGACGTGGGGGGTCACGTTTCCCCGAGCCGCCCCGACCGGTTGGTACTCGTGGCGAGCGGCCGAGGACGGCCCTCGCTCCGAAGACGGAGCTTGCCCATGCCCTTCCGCCCGCTGCATCCATGCGTCCTCGCCGCGTCCTGCATGACGCTCACCGCCTGCATCTCCCCGCCCTACGATCCCTTCGGCTGCTCCAACGCGCACCCCACCCGCCCCGACCCCGTCGCCGAGGTGTACTCCGAAGACTGGGAGCACCCCCACGTCGTCGACTTCGGCGACGTCTCGCTCGGAGACACCCTCGAGCGCACGGTCGTCATCCACAGCATCGGCACCGACACCCTGCAGATCCAGGAGTTGAGCGTGACCTCGACTGCGTTCGAGATCCTCGACCGGGACGACGTCACGCGGCTGCTCGCGCCGGAGGAGCGGACCGAGATCCGCATCCGCTACACGCCCCGCGCCGACGAGTCTGTCGACGAGGACCTGATCGTCGGGACCAGCGACCGAGAGACGCCGGAGACGACTCTCCAGCTGCGCGCCGAGGGCCTCGCGCCGCGGTTGCTGCTCGGCCCGTTCGACCACGACTTCGGCTCGGTCGCCCCCGGCTGCGGCGACGGACTCGACGTCGGCATCTTCAACGTCGGGCGGGCGCCGCTCACGCTGACGGGCGTGGATCTGCAGACGACCTCGACGGCGCTGGACGGCGTCCTGCCCCCGAGCACGGTCCTGGCGCCAAACGGAGAGCCCGCCTGGGTCTCCCTGGAGTACCTCCCGGACCTGGCGGGCCTGGAGGACTCCGCGGTCCTCACCGTGCGGTCCGACGACCCCACGCTGCCGGTCGCCTCGGGCACCTACGTCGGGACCTCGCACGTGGATGGAGCGTGTCCCTGAGCCCGACCCGCTCCTGACGATCGCCGCGCCGGGCGGAGTGGCCGGCATTTCCCACTACAGACGGGCCGGCCACCCCGGCGGCGCGCCCATGGGAGATCTTTCCCGCACGGATCGTCAGGAACGTGGACGACCCGGCACGCCGCTTGCTCTCGCGCTGGAGGGAGGAGCGACGACGCACTCCGGGAGACCCCACCATGAAGACCGCCATGACCCTCGCCCTGCTGATCGTCTTCGCGGCCGCGCCGCTGTCGAGCTGCAAGAGGACGAAGAAGACCCCGGCGACGAGCACTGAAGAGCTGGACCGCTTCGAAGAGGAGCTGGAGGAGCACAGCTCCAGGGAACGCGACGACGAGACGACAGACGTGCGCCGCACGACCCCCGACGAGGATGAGGACGAGGACGGGGACGAGGACGAAGACGAGGACGAGGACGAGGACGAGGACGAAGACAAGGACGATGAGCCCGACGAGTAGGGGCGCGGTGAGGCTCCACCGACCCCCGGCGAGGGGCGCCGCTCGCCTGGGGTGGGCCCTCTGCGTGGCGGCCGTCGCCTCCCTCCCCGCCGTCCCCTGCTCCGAGCCACGGGCGGGCGGGATCAGGACCCGCCTCCTCGTCCCCAACCTGGACGACGACAACGAGGACGGGCGCCTCGACTGGGACGCGTCCGACCCGCAGGACCCCGACCTCGTGGAGCTCGACCTCCCCTTGCGCCGCGCCGACGTCGTGGTCGCGCGGGGCGACCTGGGCTCCAACCGGGTGTGGCAGGGAGACCGCGTCGTGGTGGACGCGTACGCGGGCGAGCGGTGGCGGGTGGAGGCGCCCGGCCCCCTCCGCGTGGAGCTGGGGGCGTTCGATGCGCGCCTCGAGCTGACGGTCCTTCGCGGGCCCCGCGTCGTGACCTCCGTCCTCCTGGCCGCCGCCCCGGTCACGCTGCCGCACCCCTTCCGCCCCATCTCCCGGGCCTGGGTGGTCCCGCTGCTGAAGCCGGGCGGCGCGGGAAACATCGCGCTCCTGGACGCCCTCGACGACGTCCTGGGAGACGCCATGAGGTGGATCCCCGGCGAACAGTACGGCGACGACCGGTGGCCTCAAGACCAGTTCGAGGTGGCGTGGGCCGTCGGAGAGACAGGACGACTCCGGGTGGTGCTCGACTCGCCGCGCGACGGCTTCCGGGGTGCCCGCGGCGGCTTCGTGGAGCGCGTCCTCGGGTCCGGCCCCGACACGTACGTGTACGCCCTCGACGCGGACGACTGGGGGAGCCGCGACTCCTTCGGGAACCTCGAGGTCACCCCGCCGCTCCCCGGCTTTCCGGAGGGGCGGATCTACTACGGAGTCGACGGCCCTCGAGGCGCAGCGCCGGAGGTCGTCCGGTTCCTCGCTGCCCAGGGACGTCAGCGCCCCTTCGCGATCGACACGAGCCGCTTCTGCGTGGGGCATGTGGACGAGCTGGTCGCGTTCGTTCCCGACCCGGACCGCCCCGCCGGGTTCCGGGTCCTGGTCCCCAGTCCACGCGTCGCCTACACGCTGCTCGGCATCGCCGACGGCCGGACGCGCATCGACGCGTACGCCGACCTCCCCACCCCGGATCGCGCGTACCGGACCCTCCGAGAGTTGCGAGACGACGCCGAGCTGCGCGCGTACAACATGGCGCTCGAGGCCGGGCCGCTCGCCGATCTCCGCGCGGTGCTTCGGGCCGAACTGGGGCTGACGCCACAGGACATCGTGGGGCTCCCCGCGATGTACGCGCTCTACGACGATGAGGATGACCCGGACTGCGGGGCCGTGTCGCTCGTCCCCAACCTGCTCAACGGCCTCACCGCGCCCACGAAGCGCGGCGCGACGCTCCTGCTGCCCGATCCCCGGCTCCGCCCCGCGGGCGCGGGGTCGCAGGAGGACGTGTTCGCGCGCGCGAGGCGCCTGCTCCTCCCCCGCGGCGTGACGGCGCGTTTCGTCGACACCTGGGAGACGTACCACGTGAACCTCGGGGGCCTGCACTGCGCCACAAACACCGAGCGCCTCCCCTGACCCGGCGCGCGACTCCCCCCCGCCCCCGTCGGCGAGCTGCGCGCGCGTCGAGGTCCCGAATCGACTCGCCGGGCATGTATCGAAAGAGCACACCTGCGTCCGAATGACCCACTCTGCTCGGACCAGCGCTGCTGGTCGAGGCGCCGGGCGGAGTGGCCGGCATTTCCCACTACAGACGGGCCGGCCACCCCGGCGGCGCGCTCGTGGGAAATCTTGCCCGCGGGAGCCCGCACGGACTGCGCCCCCGGGCGAGGGGTCTCGGAGCCCGTCGGAGGGCGCTCACCGATCGGGGACCCGCCGGCACGGTGGGTGCAGCGGACCCGGCATGCGCCGACCCCCGACCGCCACGGTCCCCGCCGAAGGCAGCCCGCTCAGTCGCTTGGCGGCGGCCTTCGCCCGTGTCCACTTCGAGCGGGACTCGGATCACCTCAGCCCCGGGGGGCGGCTCGCGGCGGCGGAGGTGGCGTCTCTCCTCCTGCGGTGGCCCCGAGCGTGGGTTCGACTCCGGCCGGAGGGGCCCTTCCTCGGCTTCCCCCCGGACCCGTACGCGCGGGCCGACGCGCTCGTCCAGTTCCTGCTCCGGCACGGGGTCGCCGCGAATCGCCTGCTCCGGGCCCCCGGTCCGACCCGGGAATCCGACGTACGGAGCGTGTACTGCGGCGACGCGGAGTCCGCCGGAGACGCACGGGTGTGGGTGTTGATCGGGATCGAGAGGAGCGGCTGACCCCGCGCCTCCCCTGAGGATCGCGCCGGCGCGATCCGTCGCAAGGTTGGCGCGACCGGGCACGCCCTCGCGACCGCCCGGGGCTCGCCGCCGACTATCCTCGGACCGACGATGATCCGTCCCTCCCTCACGGCCGCCGCTCTCCTCGTGCTGGGGCTCGGGTCCGGAGTCGCCCACGCGCAGTCGCCCGTCGACGGTCGGGCGTTCGCGCGCTTCACCGTGGACGACGGGCTCCCCTCCAACGGGATCTACGCCCTCGCCTTCGACGAGCACGGTCGCCTCGTCCTGGGCACGTCCGACGGCCTCGGGATCTTCGACGGACGTCGGTTCACGACCCTGCGCGTGGGCGACCCCGGCGCGCCCCCGGACGATCGTCCCCTCGTGGTCGCGTCCGCCGGGCCGGACGGCCCCGTGTGGGTGATCACGGACGCGGGCCGAGTGCAGCGGCGAGGCGGCGGCGACGTGACCGACTTCCCCGACCTGACGGTGTCGGGGTCGGGGGCCGTCCAACGCACGGTCCCGCCCCTCCTGGTGACCGACGACGGGGTCTTCGAGCTCGGGGAGCACCCGGTCCTCCGCGGAGATCTCCCGTCGGGCGCGCGCTTCGTCATGGAGCGGGGCGGCGAGACCTGGGTGCTGGTGGGCGACGAGGCCCTCCATCGAGCGGCGCCCGGCGAGGAGTTCACGGCCGCGCCGATGCCCCCCGCTCGACTCGAGGCCGAGCTCCGGCGACGGGTCGGGTCCCCCTCGGCGACGTGGACGGCGGACCGCGAGCTGGTGCTGGACGGGACGCCGGTCCCGCTGCCGGGCCCGTTCACCCAGACGGTCGAGCGCGACGGGACCGTCTGGATCGCCACCGCGGGGGGCGGCCTCCTGCGCGCGCGCCCGACCCCGCTGCGGGTGCATCGCCCGACGCCCCCGGCTCCCTCCCGCGTGGACGCCGTGGTCGTGGACGGCGGCACCCGCGGGGTGTGGGCCGCGCTCCCCGAGCGGCAGGGCTGGTGGACCCCCACGCGACCGACGCCCGCGGGCACGACCTGGCGGTCGCCGGGGGGCTCGCCTCGACCCCTCCCGCCCGTGGGCCTCGCCCCCCTGTGGGTCGACGGGGCCCGATGGTGGCTCGGCGACGGGATCCGCCGCGAGCTCTCGCCCGAGGGCGCGGCCGAGCTCGTCCTGGACGAGTCGGTCCTCGACGCCTGCCACGGCTGGACCCAGGCATCCCTGCTCATCGAGGGGGGCGCGCTCGCGGGCCCGGGGTGGCGGCATCGGGCCGGCCGCTGGGAGGAGCTGCCGGGGGCGTGCGAGCCCCCGCGCCGACAGGTCCGGACGATGGCCGCGACCGCCGACGGCGTCCTGATCGGGTCGATCTTCGGCCTCGCGCGGACGGATCCCGAGACCGGCGCGACGACGACCCTGCCGGGGCCGCCCGGCGTGCGACCCCGCCACCTCCGGCTGGACGGCGGACGGGTCTGGATCGCGACCGAGCGCTACGGACTCTGTGTCGTGGACGTCGAGGCCGTCGACGAGGGCGCGTGGCGGTGCCTCGACCGCCGGCGCGGGTTCCCGGAGACGCAGATCCACGCCTCCCTGGCGGACGGGCTCGGGCGCGTCTGGATCTCCACCAACCGAGGCCTGCTGGTGGCGACGCGGGCGGCGCTCGCGGAGTTCGCGGACGGGCGACGCGAGTCGGTCCCGACCGTCCGGCTCGGCCGCGATCACGGGCTCGCGAACCCCGAGTTCAACGGCTTCGTCGGCATGTCCGGCGTGACCACCGACGACGGACGGCTCTGGTTCCCCAGCCAAGACGGCCTCGTGGAGGTGCGTCCCGACGAGCTCCGTCTCCCCGAGCGCGTGGGGGTCGCCGTCGCCGGGACTCGACTGGGCGACGTCCCCCTCGCCGACGACGGCGTGGTCCCGGCGGAGCACCAACCGGTGCGCGTCGACCTCGCCATCACCCCCCTGGCGTGGGCGGATCAGGCCGAGATCAGGTACCGGCTCGGCGACGGTGAGTGGCGCGAGACCGACTCGACGCTGGAGCTGACGCGGCTCGCCCCGCGACGGAGCACCCTGACGATCCAGGCCCGCCTCCTCGGCGAGTGGGAGGACGGCGCCGTTCTCGAGCTGGAGCGCACGCCGGCGCTCCGGGAGCGGGCGTTCTTCCCCCTCGTCGTGGCCGCGCCCGTGCTGTTGCTGCTGTTCGGGGGGGCCCTGCTGCGCGGTCGGCTCGCTCGCCGGCGGGCGGACGCGCTGGCGGCGGAGGTCGAACGGCAGACCGCCGAGCTCCGGGAGCGCGCGCGGCGGCTGCAGGAGCTCGCGGGCGAGCTCGACGGGCGGAACCGCACCGTGTCGGCCCAAGCGGCCCGTTTGCGGGAGCTGGACGACCTCAAACGCCGCTTCCTCGCCGACATCGCCCACGAGCTCCGCACCCCGCTGACCCTCGTCCTGGGCGCGCTGGAGGCCCCCTCGGAGGATCCCGCGCGGGCCCGGAAGCACGCCGAGAAGCTCGCCACGCTCGTCGATGAGCTGTTCGATCTCGCGCGACTCGAGGCGGGCGCCCTGAAGGCGCGTATGCGCCGCCTCGACCTGTCGTCGCTCGTCCGCGGGGCCGCCGAGGGGTTCCGCCGCGAGTTCGAGGAGGAGGGCCGGACGCTGACCGTGGACGTCGCCGACGAGCTGGTGGTGTGGGCCGACCGGAAGCTGCTCGACCGCATCGTCGGGAACCTCATCGGAAACGCCCTGCGCCACGGGGACGGCCCCACGAGCGTGCGGCTGGGCGACGACTCGGGCACCGCCTGCCTGCGGGTGCAGGACGCCGGACCGGGCATCCCGACGGAGGAGCGGGAGCGGGTGTTCGAGCGCTTCGTGCAGCTGAGCACCGGCGACCAGCGGGCTCACGAAGGCGCGGGGATCGGGCTGTCGATGGTGGCCGAGCTGTCCGCGCTGCACGGGGGCGACGCGACGATCCGCGACGGCGAGGGCGCGATCTTCGAGGTCCGCCTCCCCCTCGGCGACGACCACGTGCGGGTGGACGACGTCGACCTGCGCCCCGAGGCCGCGCCGCTCCCCTCCCGGGCCGCGCCCGCCCAGGGCGAAGGGCTCCTGCTCGTCGAGGACAACGCCGAGATGCGCGCGTTCATCGCGGGCGTCCTCCGCCGGCGCTGGCCGGTCGTGGAGGCCGCGGACGGGCAAGAAGCGCTCGACGCCGTGGCTCGAGCCCGACCCCGCGCCATCGTGAGCGACGTCCGCATGCCCCGCCTGGACGGCCTGAGCCTGGCCCGGGCGCTCCGGGCGGACGCGGACACCGCGGATCTCCCGATCCTCCTCGTCTCCGCGAAGACCCAGGCGGAGGACCGCGTCGCGGGGCTCGAGGTCGCCGACGACTACCTCGCCAAGCCGTTCAGCTCCCGGGAGCTGCTGCTGCGCGTGGAGAAGCTTCTGGGGGGACCCGAAGCCGCGCCGCCGCCCCGCCCCTCGCACGAGCGGGTGATCGTCGAGCGGATCGACGCCGCCGTCGCCGAGGGGCTCGCGGACCCGACATTCCGCGTGCCCGTGCTCGCCAAGCGCGTGGCCATGAGCGAGCGGTCGCTGCAGCGTTCGATGCGAGAGCTGGGGTTGGGCGCGCCCGGGGCCTACATCCTCGCGGCCCGGCTCGAGGAGGCCCGGCGCGCCCTGCGGGAGCGGCGGCACGCGACGGTGGGGGAGGTCGCGGCGGCCGTGGGGCTCAGCCGCTCCTACTTCGCGCGCGCCTATCGGGCTTGGGCCGGGCACGCGCCGAGCGACGAGCCGCCCGCCTGAGGAGACGGACGGCCCGGCTCCTTGCCTTCAATTGCAGGTGGTGGTCGTGAAGAGCTGGTCGCAGCCCGCGGCGCCGATCCAGTCGTCGTAGAGCCGCACGTCGTCGAACGCGCCGGGGAAGCTGCGTCCGCCGTTCTCGTAGGGGTTGCGACCGAGGAAGAACTCGGCGCCCGAGCCGTGCTGGAAGTTCGACCACCGCCCGTCCGAGCCCGTGACGACGCCGTTCTCGCACAGGTACTGCGTGCCGTTCGCGTCGCGGCCCAGGGCGATCAGGTGCCAGGTGTCCTGCTGGCCGATCCAGGAGGCAGTCCCGAACGTGTACCACTGCGTGCCCAGGCCCTGCGTCCAGAAGTAGGTCTGTCCGCCCCCGCGCTCGGCGAAGAGGTCGACGTCGCGGAGCCGGCCGTTGTCGGTGGAGAAGAAGATGTGTTCGTGGCGGACGTGCCCGACGAAGTCGCCGTGGTAGTTCACCCAGGCCGTGACGGTGAAGGGCCCGGTGCCGAAGCCGGAGAGCAGGTCCGCCGTGGAGGCGCCGCCGCCCTGGCCGTTGATGCGCAGCGCGAGGCCGTCGACCCCGGGGACCCAGGAGACGTTGCCGAAGGTGGCGAAGTCGGACCCGCCCACGTCGAGGCCGTCGCCGTCGAGCGTCCAGTGGTTGGTCAACTCCGCGCCGTTGCACTGCTCCACGCAGCCCTCGTCGACCTGGCCGTCGCAGTTGTCGTCGACGCCGTCGTCGCACGCCTCGACGGCGCCCGGGTTCACCGCCCCGTCGGAGTCGTCGCAGTCGTCCGCGTTCGTGACCGTGCCTGCCGGCGCCACGCACGCCTCGGCGGCCCCTGCCGCGTCGCCGTATCCGTCGCCGTCGGCGTCGGCGAAGAAGGTCTCGGGGAGTCAGTCGCCGTGGCCCAGGTGGCCTCCCAGCGCGTTCGAGTTGACGTTGAGGACGAGGACGTTGCCCGAGTTGCCCGCGGGGTGGCAGACGTCGACCTTGGGGGCCGGCCCGGCCGTGGCGACGCCGGCGAGGGCGATGAGGGACAGGGGGACGATCAGGCGTTCGAGTCTCATTGGTTTTCTCCCGTGAAGTTGGAAATGGAGCGTCCCCGGCTCGGTGGGCTGAGGCAAGCGCCGGCGTCATCGGGCACGCGTTCGGCGGGGTCGGGCACACGCCGGAGGGTCCCTGGGGGTCCGAGCGCGCCGCCGTCGCGGTCCTGTGCGACGCGAACCTCACGTGGAGGTCGACGCGCTGATGGCCTGGATCCGCCGTATGTGGGAAGCGGCCGGGTGACCCGTCAGGGGAACGAAAGGACCAGCCGGAAGCCGGTGACGACCTTCACCACGCCGGGACGGTAGCCCGCGCGCCAGGTGAGGCGGCAGCGCATGGCGTCGCTGGTCCATGTGCCTCCCCGGGTGGGACGCATGCGGGCGTTGGGGCCGTACTGCTCGTCGCCGCAGAACTCGTTCTGCCCCCCCGCGAGGTCTCGCGCGCCGTAGACGGACACGTCGGTCTTGAACGCCCCCACCACCAATGGCGTGGGACCGCCGGGGTGCGAGTGCCGCATGTTGCAGAGCGTCGCGTCGAAGTCGTCGCCCCAGGGGTACAGGCGCCCGTCGACCCCGCGCGCGAGCTTCTCCCACTCGTCTTCGGTCGGGAGCCGCCAGGGCAGACCGTCGCGGCGGGCCCGCCACGTGGCGTAGGCCGTCGCGTCCTCCCAGCTGAGCCCCATGACCGGCCACCGGGGGTCCCAACGATCGCCGTCGCGGTCGCGCTCGGGCACGACGTACGCCGATCCGGCCTCCGGTCGCTCCCAGTACTGGCCGCCGAGGTGGGTCTCGCCGCTGGGGTTGCGCGGCGCCATCGCCCAGGCTCGCTCGGGATCGCTGCGGGCGACGTCCGTCAGGAACTCGGCGTACTCGCCCGTCGTCACCGGCAGGCATCGGGCGACGAAGGACGCGACCCGGACCTCCTCGCGGGGCCGCCCGTCCTGAGCTTCGGCGTCGCCGCCCCGCCGGAAGGGCCCCCCGGGCACGAACGCCGAGCCCGGGGGCACGTCCTCCAGCGCGGGCAGGCGGAGGACCCCGGCGTGCCAGCGTCGACCTCGGGTGATGTGGATCGGGTACGTCACCACCGCGCGGCCGGGCAGCGTCACTCGGAGCCGGTAGCTGCCCATGGCGAGGGGCTCGTCCAGCGGCGTCGTGCCCAGGGTCCGGCGCTCCGCCAGAGGCCACACCAAGCCCCGACGCTCGTAGCGCTCGCAGATCACCTCGGCCCCCGGAGGGTCCGTCTCGAGGACGACCGAGCCGGTGCCTCGCAGGGCCTCCGTGTAGCGATCGGAGTGGGCCTCCACCCGCGCCGCCCACACGGCCTCGGCCTGTCGATCGCCCGCCTGCTCGGCCGCCTGGAAGGCCATCCACGCGGCGTCGGCCAACAGGTCGTGCGCGGGGCGATGGCTCGGGTCGTGGGAGAGCGCGACCTCCGCGTGAGTGACCGCCTCGCTGAACGCCGTCGTGCGCGCCGCTTCGAGGTCCCGCGCCCGTTGCCGGAGCGCCAGCAGCTCCTCCTTGTGCTCCCGCGGCGTCCACGGCGGGGTCTCCTCTTCGCGACGCTGGAGCTCGACTCGCGCCGCCCCGCGCTCCTCCCCCAACCCCTTCCAGCGGTCCCAGGCGTCCGTCGCGCGTCTCATCTCGGCCCGAGCCTCCCGACGACGCCGACGTCCCTCGATCACGTCCTGCACCCGTCGCCCCAGCGCCGCCGCGGTGGGGATGCGCTCGCCCTGCTTCTGCTGCATGGCCTGCATGCAGATCGCGGCGAGCTCGGGGTCGACGTCGGGCTTTCGGTCGCGGGGATCCGGGGCGTCCCCGCGCGTGCTCGCGAACAGCAGCTGCAACACCGACTTCCCGGTGTAGGCCTTCTCCAGGGTGAGGATCTCGAAGAGCACGGCGCCGAGGCTGAACACGTCGCTGGACGGGTCCAGGAGGTGCAGCAGCCCCTCGACGGCCTCGGGGCTCATGTAGCCGGGCGTGCCGACGGCCGAACCCACGATCGTCCCGGACTCGGACGGGGTCGGACCGTCGCCCTCGCCGGGGCCCGCGAGCTCCGCCGGATCGTCGGCGGCGCCCATGAGCCGTGCGACCCCCCAGTCCAGGAGCAGGACCTCGCCGAACCGCCCGAACATGATGTTGTCGGGCTTGAGATCGCGATGCAGGACGCCCTGATCGTGGGCGTAGGCGACCGCGTTGCAGATCTGCACGAAGGCCCCGAGCAGGCGCTGCAGCGACCACTCCTCGGGATCCTCGATCCCGTCCTGGAGGCGCTGCAGCACGTCCGTGAGGGTGCGCCCCGCGACCTTCTTCATCGCGTACCAGGGCTCGCCGTCGGCCGTGATGCCCGCGTCGTACACGGGGACGACGTTGGGGTGGTCCAGCTGGCTCGTGATCCGAGCCTCGAGGACGAACCGGCGCAGGCTCTCCCCGGAGGCGTCCAGGGCGATCTTCAGCGCGACGTCGCGACCCAGCGCGGGGTCGGCGGCCTCGAGCACCCGCGCCATGCCCCCCCGCCCCAGCTCTGCGGCGGGGACCAGCCGACCGTGGCCTTCTTCGGATGACGCGAGCCCCTCCGCGAAGACGTCGAACACCTCCACGCCCTCGGCCGCGCCCGCGAGCGTCGCGACGGAGGACTCGGCGATCGTCGGCCCGATCGGGTCGGCGAGGTTGGGCACGTCGGGGCCCTCGTCGACCACCTCCATGCGCAGCGTGCGCTCGATGACGTCGCGGGGGACGGTCGCGGTGGAGGCCAGGCCGTCGTCGGAGGGGTCGGACACGGGCGCAGTATTCCGGTTCGGAGACCGTTTCGGGGGCGGACGGGCCGATGGGCGCACGCGCGGACGCCCGTCGAGGTGTCATGATCCCCCATTGCAGCGCGGCAGACGACCCCCGAGGAGACCCATGCGACTTCGACACGCGGCCCTGATGATCCTGCTCTCCGCCTGCGCGGCCCCCGAACAGGGAGCGACCGATCGCGGGTCCACCGCCACGCTGACCACGACCGACCTGCCCGCCACCGGGCCCGGGCTGTACGCCCTGTGGCTGTCGGACGGGGCGGGCGACGTCGAGCTCGCGGGGACCTTCCGCGACAACGAGGGCGTGGACTTCGAGGCCGAGGGCCTGTCCGCCTGGTCCGAAGCGTTCGTGACCGTCGAGCTCCGCGAGCCGACCACCCCCGGGCCCGCCGTGATCCTGCGAGGCACGGTGACCGAGGACGGCGTGGACCTCGCGCTCGCCCTGGACATCCGGGTCGAGGGCGGCGTGACGCTGTGGACTCCGACCGACGACGAGCCCGACAACCACACCCAGGGCGCCTGGTTCATGGAGCGTGTCGGCGACGGCGCCGAGGCCGCCCTCACGCTGGACTCGCCCGCGGAGGGCTGGGTGTTCACGGGGTGGGTGGGGACCCAGGACCACTACCTGCCCATGGGGTCCTTCACGTCCGCCGAGGGCTCGGACTCGGACTGCTTCTTCTGCGGAGACGGCGAGGTGGGCGGCGTCCCCGGGGAGGACTTCGTGGCCCGGCTGCCCCCCGAGATCGAGCGCGACATCGACCTGGCGGACGGCGCGTCGTCCGTCGTCCTCTCGATCAGCCCCGGCGCCTACGACATCAGCCCCGGCGCCTACGACATCAGCCCCGGCGCCTACGACCTCGAGTCGGGGGACCCCTTCCGGTACGGGTTCGACGTGCTGTCGGTGGACGTCCCCGAGAGCCAGGCGGGCGGGGAGCTCATGGAGCTGGGCTCGGTGCTCGTGACCCCGAGCGCGACGCTCACCTTCTGAGGCCTCGGCGCGCGACGATCAGGCCGCTCATTCCGCGGAGTCGTCGTCGTCCCACCAGCCGCCGCCGCCGGAGTCGTCGTCGTCCCACCAGCCGCCGCCCGAGTCGTCGTCGTCCCACCAGCCGCCGCCCGAGTCGTCGTCGTCCGTCCCCACGTCGTCGGCGGAGTCGTCGTCGTCCGGGCTCACGTCGTCGTCGTCGGCGGAGTCGTCGTCGTCTCGGCCCCCGCCGCCCCCGCCGCCGCTGCGACGGCTGCAGCCGGGCGCCATGGGGGCCAGGCTCACGCCCAGCAGGAGGGCTCCCAGCCCCTGAAGCAGGCGGCGTCGGTCGATGCTCATGAGGTCTCCTCGGGCCCCGACGGTAACATCGCGGTCGTCGGCCGAGTTCTTCGCCCGGGCCGAGGACGAGCGCGCCGCCACGGGCGAGTGCTCGGCGGCTCGCTCGGAGCGTAGGCTGACCCCATGAACCTCCGCCGCTTCGCACTCCTCTTCGCCCTCCTCCTCGTCGCCTGCCCGCCCGATCTCGGCGAAGACGACGACGTCACCGACGACGACGACGCGACAGACGACGACGACGCGACAGACGACGACGTGGCCGACGACGACGACGCCGGGGACGACGACGACGCCGGGGACGACGACGACGCGACAGACGACGACGACGACGTGGATCCGAGCTTCGCGTGCGGCGAGAATCTGACGTGCGATCGCAGCACGCAGTACTGCTTCGTGGAGTACCCCGGCGTGGAGGGCGCCGACATCGTCCATTCGTGCGTCGACCACCCGAGGGAGTGCCTGCCGAACGTCACCTGCGAGTGCCTCGTGAGCGACCCCCTGAAGATGGAGTGCGCCGAGGCCGCGGGCGCCTTCACGCTGTCCGTCTACTACCCCTGACATAATCCGCGCATGGCGAAGCGATCCCGCGACAACCCCGCCCTCGGCCTGGCCGCCCGCATCCGCAGCGCCGCCAACCGTCGCGCCGAGGCGAAGCGCGCGGAGGAGCTGGCGCAGGAGCGACGTCGGGCAGAGGTCGCCGCCGCCCTCGACCGGCTGTTCGACCACCTCCAGGAGGCGGGGGAGGCCGCCGAGGTCCTCGACGTGAAGCGCGACGGCCACGCCATCGACCTGGGCCTCGACGGGCGGTCGATCCGCATCGCGTCGACCCCCGGCGACGACGCCCCCGACCTCCTCGGCATCACCGCTCCCGGGCTCGACGCGGTCCTCTCCGGCTTCCACTCCCGGGAGCTCGACCGCTGGGCCCTGCGCGTCGAGCGTCGCGCCCCCGAAGGTGAGCCGTCCCCCAAGCCCGAGGTCCTCATCCTGCTGGGCGCCGGCCTCGAGCTGCTGGTGGAGGAGGGCCTGATGCTGCCCCTCGACGGCGACGACCCGCCCACGCGGGCGCTCTAGATCAGCGTCCCCCGGCGCGCGGGAGCTCGACCCAGAACCGCGACCCCGTCGGCTCGTTCGGCTCCATGCCCACGGCCCCGCCCATCGACTGCGTCAGGTGCTTGACGATCGCGAGGCCCAAGCCGGTCCCCCCGAGGCTGCGGCTGCGACCCGCGTCCACCCGATAGAAGCGCTCGAACAGCCGCGATCGATGCTCGGGGGCGATCCCCGGACCGTCGTCGGACACCTCGAGGCGGACGGTCTTGGCGCGCTCCACGCAGCGCAGCAGCACCCCTCCCCCGGCAGGGGTGAACTTGAGGGCGTTCCCGACGAGGTTGGCGAGCACCTGGTCGAGCGCGCCCTCGTCTGCCGCGACCATGACCTCCGGCCCCTCCTCGACCCCCAACGCCAGGCCGGCTTTCGCCGCGTCGGGGCTCATTCGGAGCACCACGTCACGCATCGTCTCTCGGGCGGGGAGGGGCTCGATGTCGGTCGGATAGCGACCGGCCTCGATGCGAGAGAGGTCCAGCAGGTCCTGCAGCAGGTGCCCGAGCCGCTGCCCGTGGCGGTGCATCGCCTCCACCAGCCGGGGGCCCATCTCCTCGTCCTGGAGGGCTCCGTCGAGCAGCGTCTCGGTGTTCGAGAGCAGGACGGTCACCGGCGTGCGCAGCTCGTGAGAGGCGTTGGCGACGAAGTCCCGGCGGATCCGGTCGATGTTCCGCACCTCCGTCGTGTCGTGAAGGACGGCCACGGCTCCCCCGGCGAGGGAGCGGCTCACGGCGACGTCGAGCCAACGCGGCGGTGGGCCCGCGATCTCGAGCTCCCCGTCCGCGTCGGCGGGGTGGTCGAGGAGTGAGACGAGCGGGCTCATGCCCGGCACGTCCTCGAGGCGCCGGCCCGTGGGGTCCGCCTGGACGCCCAGGAGTTCGCGAGACGCGGGGTTCGCGATCACCACCTCCCCCGCCCGATCGACCGCCACGACGCCCACCCGGATCGCGTCCAGCACCGTCCCGAACCGGTCGCGCTCTGCGGCGAGGACCAACACCTGACGATCCAACTCCCGACCGAGCCGAGAGGCGAGCCCGGAGAGGAGCAGCGCCGCGAGGAGGGCCGCGAGGACGGCGCCGAGAATCGAGGACCGCGCCCGGTCCAGCGTCGCCTCCACCTCGGTCAAGGGCAGGGCGACCCGCACGCTCGCCGCGCCATCGGCCCGCGGCCAGGGCACGCACACGTAGAGCATCGAGGTCTTCAACGTGCCGCTGTACCGCCGCGAGGTGCCCCATCCCTCCGCGGCGGCCTGCACACACTCGGGCCGAGTCGCGTGGTTCTCCGCCGCCTTCACCTCCGGCGGCGAGAGCTCGCTGTCGCCCCAGAGGAGCCCGTCGGTGCCGATGATCGTGACCCGGGCCTCCGCCGCCCGGCCCGCCCTGACCGCCAGCGGTTGGATGCCCTCGATCGTGTTGGAGGGCGCGACGCCCATGAGTTCGCGCGCGAGCCGAGCCTGCTGCAGGAGGGACTGCTCGATCCCCTCTTCCAGGCGCGTCCGCAGGCCGGACTCGAGCCGGTACGCGGTCACTGCTCCGATCACGAGGATCAAGGCGGTGGAGGCGGCCAGGAGCTTGCCCCGCACCCCCAACCGGATCACGACGGTCCCCCGGGGCGGCTCCTGAACCGATACCCCACGCCGCGCACGGTCTCGATGTACTCGGCCGCCGCGCCCAGCTTCCGCCGCAGGCGCTTCATGTGCGTGTCCACCGTGCGCGTGCGCAGGTCCGGCGAGTAGCCCCAGACATCCTCCAGGAGCTGGTCCCGGGTCTGCACCCGTCCCCGACGATCCGCGAGCGTGCGCAGGAGCCGAAACTCCAGGGCCGTGAGGGGCACCACGGCCCCCTCGACCCGCGCCTGGTGGGCGCCCTCGTCGACCTCCAGCACCCCGAACGTCCAGGTCGACTCGGGAGCGGACCCCGACTCACGACCTGCCTGGGCGCGGCGCAGGACCGCCTTCACCCGGAGCAGGAGCTCGCGCACCGAGTAGGGCTTGGTGACGTAGTCGTCGGCCCCCGCTTCGAACCCCGCCACCCGCTCCGCCTCGGCGGTGAGCGCCGTGACCATCAGGATCGGGATCTCGGCCGTCGCGGGATCCGCCCGGAGCGCCCGGCACACGTCGACTCCGGAGCCGTCGGGCAGCATCAGGTCCAACAGGACGAGATCGGGTCGGGGAGCCTCCGCGGCCCCGGCCAACGCCTCCTGCACGGAGGCCGCGCTGCGGGTGCGCATGTGCTCTCGGCGGAGGTTGTACTCGACCGTGGCGGCGAGGTCGGCCTCATCCTCCACGACGAGGATCAAGGGGGCGGCGGAGGAGTCGCGCATGCAGGATGATGGTACGCGTGCCGCCGATCGCCCTCACCCCCGGATGCTCGATCGCTGCCTGGGCGATGGGCCTCGTGCTGTTCTCGGCCGCCTGCGACGACGGCCCGCTGGTGTCGGACGACGACGACGCCCCGACCCCGGAGAGCGTCGGCTCCCAGCGCCTCGACCCCTGGGTCCGCTCGGAGACGGCGTCGCCGGGCTCCGTGACGTTCACGGAGCTGCACCATCACGCCCCGGACGGCGGCCCCGAGTGGCTCGAGCTGCACAACCCGATGGCCCTGGACATGGACATCTCGGGGTGGCGGCTGGAGGGCGCCGCGGAGCACACCTTCGCGGCCGGGACCGTCGTCGACGCGGGCGCGTACTTCGTGGTGGACGCGGAGCTCCCCGACGACGGCGGGCGCGTCGACCTGCGCAACCAGACCGGGCGCCGGATCGACACCGTCGAGTACAGCGACGACGATCCCTGGCCGGTGGGCCCCGACGGATCGGGCTGGACGCTCGCCAAGCGCGACGCCGACGCCGCGAGCGACCACGCCGAGCACTGGGCGGTGAGCGCCGAGCGCGGGGGGACTCCGGGCGCGCCCAACGGCCTCGACCCCTTCGTGCCGCCCACCGTCGTCGAGCTCGTCGCCCTCGAGGGGTCGACGTGGAGCATGGACCTGTCCGGCGACCCCGATCCCGCCTGGGTCGACCCGGACTTCGACGACGCAGGCCGTCCCGTCGGCGAGGCCGTCTTCTACGCGGGGGCGCCCACCGCGGACGTGCCCGTGGCGGTCACGGTGACCGCCGACAACTACTTCGCGCTCTACCTCGGCGGGCCCGACGGCGGCGACCTGCGGCTCGTGGGCTCGGAGCTGGACGACGCCTGGACGACGGTCGAGGACTTCGGCTTCGACGCGGGCCCCGGCGAGCACCTGTACCTCGCCGCGTGGGAGCTCCCGGATTGGGACGGCGGACCCCAGATGACCATCGCGGAGGTGGGTCTGCCCGACGCCGTCCTGGGCACGGGCGCGGCGACCTTCGAGTGGGTGCTGGGCCCCGTGGACGGCGCCCCCGCGACGGCCTTCTCCGCCCCGCCCGACGAGGACGAGGTCCGCGCGCTCGTCGAGGCCGCCGAGGCCGACGGAGCATGGTCGGCGCCCGCCGCGGTCGCGGCCCGATCGTCGGGGCCCTGGGGCGGCGCGGTGGGGGGCGCGTTCACCGACGCCGCGAGCTACGTCTGGCCCGACACGTTCGCCGCGACCTCGGTGACGAACGTGGACCGCACCTACGCCCTCTTCCGGACCGTCGCGCCGCTGGGGGGCGGAGGCGGCGACACGGAGCTTCCGTCGGTCCCCACCACGAGCGCGTTCCGGACCTGGTTCACGCTCGACGCGGACCCCGCGGCCACCGACCTCACGCTCGAGTGCCTCGTCGACGACGGGGCCGTCGTACACCTCAACGGCGTGGAGGTGCTGCGCCTCAACATGCCCGAGGGCCCCGTGGACGCGGACACGCTCGCCGCGGCGGCCGTCGATCAGGCCTCGCGGACGGTCGACCCGGTCCCCGCCGACGCCTTGGTCCGCGGGGACAACCTGCTGGCCGTGGAGGTCCACCAGGCGCAGCCCGACGACGCGGACCTCACCTTCGGGTGCGGGCTGACCGCGCGGGTGGGGCCGAGCGCGCCCGGCGGGGCCCCGTCGATCGTCCTGAACGAGCTCCCCCCGGCCGCCCGGTCGCCCTTCTGGGTGGAGCTGTTCGGGGCGGGCTCCGGCCCTCGGGACACGGGCGGCCTCGTGCTCGCGTCGTCGGCCGGCGACGAGTTCGTGCTCCCGGACGGAGAGGTCGCCTCGGGGGAGGTCCTCGTCCTCGACGACGTGGGCTTCGCGCCCGCCCCGGACGACGTGCTGTTCCTCTACTCGGCGGACCGTGAGACCCTCCTCGACGCCGCGCGGGTGCGTCGCGGGCTGCGGGGCCGGCTGCCGAACGCGGGGCCCTGGCGCTCCCCGCGGGCGACCACGCGCGGGGGCGCCAACGAGTTCGAGATCGGCGACCACGTCGTGATCCACGAGATCCACTACGACCACGAGTGGATCGAGCTCTACAACCGCGGCGCCGAGCCCGTGGACCTCGGCGGCGCGCAGCTGGTCGACGCCGTCGCCTTCGAGTTCGCCGCGGGCACCGTCCTCGAGCCGGACGCCTACCTCGTCGTGGCGGGGGACGCCGAGGCCGTCCAGGCGCTGCACCCGTCCATCGACGTCCTGGGCGACTACGACGGCCGCCTGGACAACCGAACCGACCGGATCGTCCTGCTCGACGCCCGGGGGAACCCCGTGGACGAGGTGCGGTACTTCGACGGCGGCCGGTGGCCCGAGGAGGCGGACGGCGGCGGATCGAGCCTCGAGCTGCGGGACCCCGACGCGGACAACGCGTCGGCGGAGGCGTGGGCGGCGAGCGACGAGGGGCGACGCTCCGCCTGGGGCGCCTACTCCCATCGAGGCCCGGCGGGCACGAGCCCCGTGGGGCCCGACGGCCGGTGGGAGGAGCTCGTGCTCGGCCTGCTCGACGCGGGCGAGGTCCTGCTCGACGACGTGAGCGTGATCGCGGACCCGGACGGCGCCCGCGTCGAGCTGATCCGCGACGGCGGCTTCGACGCGGCGGACTCCTGGCGGCTGCTGGGCACCCACCGAGCCGGCGAGGTCGTCCCCGATCCCGACGACGCCGCGAACCCGGTCCTGCGCCTCGTCGCCATGGGCCCCACCGGGCACATGCACAACCACGTCGAGACGACGCTCCTCCAAGCCGTGGGACCCGGCGAGTACGAGATCTCCTTCAAGGCCCGGTGGATGGCGGGCAGCAACCAGCTGAACAGCCGGCTCTACTTCAACCGCCTCGCCCGCACCACGCTCGTCGCCCGGCCCGAGCTGTCGGGGACCCCCGGCGCGCCCAACTCCACGGCGGTCGGGAACCTCGGCCCCACGTTCGAGGGCCTCCGCCACGATCCGGCGGTGCCCCCGGCGGGAGAGCCGGTCTCGGTCCGCGTCCGCGTCCGCGATCCCGACGGCGTCGAGGCCGTGACGCTGTGGTCGTCGGTGGGGGGAGCGCCGTTCGAATCCCAGCCCATGACGGCGGGCCCCAGCGGGTGGGGCGCCGTCCTCGAGGGCCGACCCGCGGGGACCGTCGTGCAGGTGTACGTGGAGGCCGAGGACGGGGCAGGCGCGAGCTCCACGCACCCGGCGGCGGGGGCCGACTCCCGCGCGCTGATCGCCTTCGACGACGGCCTCGCGGCCACGAACGGGCTGCCCACCCTGCGCATCGTCATGACCGAGGCCGACGCGGAGTGGTTCCACCGCGACGTGAACCTCATGAGCAACGACCTCGTCGGCGCCACGGTGGTCTCCCACGAGGCGGAGGTCTTCTACGACGTGGGGGTGCGGGGCAAGGGCAGCCAGCGCGGTCGACCGCGGGTCCCGCGGCTGGGGTTCGGGGTGACGTTCCGCCGGGACCAGCCGTTCCGGGGGAGCCACGGCAGCGTGATGATCGACCGGTCCGAGGGCGTCGGCTTCGGTCAGCGCGAGGTCCTCCTCAACCTCGCGATGACGGCCGCCGGATCCGTGTCCGGCGAGTACAACGACGTCGTCCACGTGATCGCCCCGCGGAGCGAGCACACGGGCGCCGCGGAGCTCCAGCTCGACCGGTTCAGCAGCCTCGTGCTCGGCTCGCAGTTCGAGAACGGCGCCGCGGGAACCCGCTTCGAGTACGAGCTCATCTACTACCCCACGACCACCGACGACGGCACGGCCGAGGGGCTCAAGCGGCCCCAGCCGGACCAGGTGGTGGGGACGCCGATCACCTACTACGGCGACGACAAGGAGGCGTACCGCTGGAACTTCCTCATCAAGAACAACGAGCGCGAGGACGACTACGGTCGCCTCATCGACATGTGCCGCGTCTTCTGGCTGCCGGACGACGAGTTCCGGGCGCAAGCGGACGACGTGATCGACGTCGACCAGT
Organism: uncultured Rickettsiales bacterium; assembly: GCA_964620495.1. GTDB lineage: Bacteria > Myxococcota_A > UBA796 > UBA9615 > UBA9615 > CAZEKB01. The sequence continues at coordinate 107,988 of CAZUHI010000011.1, forward strand.
GGCTCCGCGCGTTCGCCTTCGCCACCCTGAGCGGCGCCCACGACCAGTACGGCGGGGCGGGGAGCCGCCACAACGTCCAGTTCTACGTCCGACCCTCGGACCAGCGCGTGCTGCACTTCCCCCACGACATGGACTTCTTCGGGAACGCGCGCATGCCCATCGTGAACAACTCCGATCTCGCGCGACTCATCGTCGATCCCGAGCATCACCGCGCCTACTACGACCACCTGCGGGACATCGTCGAGACGGCCTACAACGGCGAGTACATGGCCCGGTGGTGCGACCAGCTCGGCGGGCTGCTCCCCGGCCAGGACTTCGCGGGCCACTGCGCGTTCCTCGCCGAGCGCGCCGACTGGGTGATGAACGGGGCGGCGGACGCGGTGAACCTGGTCTACCCCGACGGGCCCTGAGGCCGGGGACCCGCGGCGCGTTCGATTCGCGTTTCACGGGGACTCCTCCTGCTCCTTGGCCAGCTCGATGAGCACCATCGCCACCGCCGCGAGCCCGACGATCCGGGGCCAGGACCTCCACCCTACGGGCGCGAGGTGGTACCAGTCCGCGGCCGGCGTGTACAGCACGACGAGGTGGAGGCCGAAGACGACCCCCGCACGCTGTCCGCCCGGCCAGCAGGACATGGACGAGGACGTCCTCCAGCTGGTTGCGGACCAAGCGCCAGAGCGACCGGCGCTGTTCGGGGAGGACGTTGGGGCCGTACCGCGACAGCCGCGAGGCCGCCTCCTCGGTGGACAGTCCGTGGGCCGGCACATGCAGTGCAGGAGCACCCGCCGGAGCCGACCCGTGCTGATCCCCCTCCTCCAGCTCGCCCTCGCCGTCGTGGGCCTCGCCGTCGGCAGCATGCTCGTCGTGCGTGGGGCCCTCGGCATCGCCGCGATCGCGCGCGTGCGGCCGTTGGTGATCGGCCTCACCGTCACCTCCGTGGGGACGTCCCTGCCGGAGATCGCGACCAACCTGGCCGCCGCGCTCAGCGGTCGGGCGGGCGTGGACGTGTCGGGCCTCGCCGTCGGCAACATCGTGGGCAGCTGCCTGTCCCAGATCACCCTGCTGCTCGGCATCGCGGGGCTGGTCGCGACGATCCGCGTCCCCCCCCGCGCCCTCCGACGCGACAGCGCGGCGGTGGTGGGCGCCCTGGTCCTGATGCTCCTCGTCAGCGTCGACGGCTCCCCGCAGAGCGCGGAGCAGAGGAGAACTTCGTGAGAGAGGCGCCCTGTTCCGATCCCTTCGACCAGTTCGACCGTTGGTTCGCGGACGCCGTCGCCGGCGAGCCCTCGCTGCCCGAGGCGATGGCGTTGTCGACCGTCGACCACGACGGCATGCCCGCGGCGCGGATGGTCCTGCTCAAGGCCCACGACCGGAGCGGGTTCACCTTCTATACGAACCTCGGATCCGCCAAGGCGAAGGAGCTGGCCGGCAACCCGAAGGCGTCGTTGCTGTTCCACTGGAAGTCCCGGCGACGCCAGGTCCGGATCGCGGGCGACGTGGAGCGGGTGCCGGACCGCGCGGCGGACGAGTACTTCGCCAGTCGTCCCCGGAAGAGCCGGATCGGGGCCTGGGCCAGCCGCCAGTCGGAGGTCCTCGAGGGGCGGTTCGAGCTCGAGAGACGAGTGGCGGAGTTCACCGCGAAGTACGCCGTGGGTCCGATCCCGAGGCCGCCGTTCTGGGGCGGCTACACCGTGCGTCCTCGGTCGTTCGAGTTCTGGGAGGACCGGCGCTTCCGGCTGCATGTGCGATTTCGCCACATGCGAACCGAGGGCGGCTGGGTGCGCACCGAGCTCTACCCCTAAACGGCCGCTTCGCCGCCGCCGGCACGGGGGATGCTTCCCTCCTCCGTGCCATGACCAACCTCTCGCCCGCTCGCCTCGTCCCCACCAACGGCCGCGTCCGCATCGCCCTCACCGGAGGCCCCGGGGGGGGCAAGACGACCGCAGCAGACCTCTTCCGACGGGAGATCGGGGACAAGGTCGTGGTCGTGCCGGAGGCGGCGACGATGCTGTTCTCCGGAGGGTTCCCCCGGGTGGACAACGAGCTCGCCTCGCGCGCGGCCCAGTCGGCGATCTTCCAAGTCCAGCGGGGGCTCGAGGACATCCAGGCAGCGAAGTTCCCCGGGCGCATCCTCCTGTGCGATCGGGGGACCATCGACGGATCCGCCTACTGGCCCGCCGGAGCCGGGGACTTCTTCGCGGCGCAGAACACGACGCTGGAGACCGAGCTGGCGCGCTACGACGCCGTGATCTTCTTCGAGACCGCGGCCGCGGCCGGCCTCGCGATCGAGGGCGGGAACCCGACCCGCATCGAAGACCTGGAGACGGCGCGCGCCCTCGACGAGTCCCTGCGGACGCTGTGGAACGGACACGAGCGCTTCGTCTTCGTCCCGCACAACCCGAGCTTCTTCAAGAAGATCACCTTCGGGCTCGCGGCGATCGAGAGCATCGTCGCGCAGCTGGCCCGCGGACGGGAGCTCGGCGCGACGCCCGGGGAGCGCGCCGCGGGCTGACCCCCGCCGGCACGCTCCGTGCTCTCCCCGACGACAGGGAGATCCCATGCAGATCCATGAAGTGATGACCCCCAACCCGACCGCGATTCGCGCGGACCGGACGATCGGCGACGCCCTGGCGGCCCTCGACGCAGCCCCGATCCGCCACCTCCCCGTCCTGGAGGACGGAGCGCTCATCGGGATTCTGTCCGACCGATCCCTGAAACCCTGGCGCAGCGCCCTCCTCCAGGCGCAAAAGTGGGGCGAGGGGGGCGTGAGGAAGCTCCTGCTGGACGAGCCCGTCGCCAAGCACTTCGAGCGCAGCGTCCTCTTCGTGGGCCCCGAGTACGACGTACGGGAGGCGATCGACCTGATGCTCGAGAACCGCGTGGGATCCCTCCCGGTCGTGGGAGATGCAGGGAAGCTCATCGGCATCGTGACCCAGGTGGATCTCCTGCGGGCGATGCGAGACCTGCTGTGTTCCTGACCACACCTCGAGGGGGACCGATCTGTGCGTTCGCGCACACCCGCCGAGACCGGTGCCCCACTTCCGCCGCGGACATCTAGTGGACGCGCTGCTCCCTCCGGAGATGGCCCGCAAGGCGGAGGCCGTGGGGGTCGCCAAGGCCGGACTCGACGGCCTCTCCACCTTCCTCCTCGCCGTGCTCGCGGGCGCGTTCATCGGCTTGGGGGCCGTCTTCGCGACGACCGTCGTCGCGGGGACCGGAGAGCTGGCCTGGGGGGTCGTCCGCCTGCTCGCGGGCACGGTCTTCAGCCTGGGCCTCGTCCTGGTCATCGTGGGCGGCGCGGAGCTGTTCACGGGCAACAACCTGATCGTCATGGCGTGGGCCGCGGGGAAGGTCGACACGGGGCGCCTGCTGCGGAACTGGACCATCGTCTACGCGGGCAACTTCGTCGGCTCCGTGGGCACCGCCGCGCTCGTCTTCGTGGGGGGGCACCACACCTTCGGCGGGGGCACGGTCGGGGCGACGGCCTTGAGCATCGCCGAGGCCAAGATGGGGCTCGGCTTCGTGCAGGCGATCGCGCTGGGTGTCCTGTGCAACGCCCTCGTCTGCCTCGCCGTGTGGCTGACGTTCAGCGCGCGGACGGTCGCTGGGAAGATCGCGGCCATCGTCCCGCCCATCGCGGCGTTCGTGGCCGCGGGTTTCGAGCACTCGGTGGCGAACATGTACTTCGTGCCCCAGGCCCTGCTCATTCGGGCCGGCGCGACCGACGACTTCTGGCAGGCGATCGGCTCGACCGCGGGGGACCACTCGAGCCTCACCGCGGGCGGATTCCTGCTCTGGAACCTCCTCCCGGTCACCCTCGGCAACATCGTCGGCGGGGCCGTCCTGGTGGGCCTCGTCTACTGGACGATCCACCTCCGAAACCGCCCCTGAGGGGCCTCGTTTGGTACGCGGATTGCTTGTGATCACGGCAAGCCCCCGGAGGTCCCCATGACGCACGCCTTCCCTCCCACCAAGGTGCTCGTCGCCTGCGACTTCTCGAGCCTCGGCCGCGGCGCCCTCGCGTACGGCGCGGAGCTGGCGCAGGAGACCGACGCGGAGCTGATCCTCGTCCACGTCGCCGAGCCGATCTCGCCGGACCTGCCCCCCGGCGCGAAGCCCACCCCGGCGCGCATGCGCGAGCTCCTCGCGGACCGCAACGGCAGCATTCGGGACCAGCTCGCGGAGGACATGGCCGTCGCCGCGAAGGACTTCACCAACTGGTCGGATGTCGTCGCCGACGGGGAGCCCGCCGACACCATCGCGCGCGTCGCGATGGAGCGGAACTGCGACCTGATCGTCCTCGGCTCCCACGGCCGCTCCGGCGTGCAGCGGCTGCTGCTCGGCTCCGTCGCCGAGGGGGTGATGAGGCGGGCTCACTGCCCGGTGCTCGTGTCGAGATAGGGCGGCCCCGGGGTCTCGATCGCTCAGGGTTCGAGGGTGCCGGGGTCCCAGCCGTCCCCGATCAGGTCGACGGACACCCGGGGCCGGGTGCGGTCGTTCGAGTCGACGCTCAGGGTCTCGGCGAAGCCGTCGGGGGTGTCGGGGACGAACGCGACGTGCACCCAGGTCCACTGCTCCGGGGTGAGGAGCGGCGCGATCTCGTCCACGTCGCGCAGCTCGAAGGCGGCCGCCTCGGACAGGATCAGGTCCTGCACCTGCATGGTGTCGGTCCCCACGTTCCGGATCGCGAACCGCGCCGTGGTCTCGGCCCCCACGTCCACCCAGCCGAAGTCCAGCTCGTCGATCGGCTCGCCGTCGCCGTCCACCAGCGCGATCCTGGCGTCGACGCGGGTCGAGTACCGGTCGAACGGCTCCCTGCCGTGGGGACCGCAGCCGAGGAGGAACGAGGCTCCGACCAGGAGCGACGCAGCCGAGCGACGAAGGGACATGCCTCTACCAACCCGTCGCCCGCCGCCGGGGAAAACGGGGTGCCGTCCGGCCGGTTCGCCTACCCTGGGGGCGGAGGGTTCGTGAGGCTTGGAGTCCGTTCGATCTGGGTCGTCTCGCTGCTGATCGTGGCGGTGCCGGCGTGCGAGGAGGGAGACCTCGGACCGGGGATCCGCGACCCGGTGTCCCCCGACGACGACGACGCGGCCGACGACGACGACGCGGTCGACGACGACGACGCGACCGACGACGACGACGCGACCGACGACGACGACGCGGTCCAAGAGCCCTGCACGGGGGACACCACCGTGACGTCGCTCCTGGAGCTCACGGCCCTGGAGCAGTGCGAGACGCTGCCGGGCGACCTGACGATCGTCGACACCGACCTCACCGACCTGGCGCCCCTGGCGAACCTCACGTCCGTCGGGGGCGACCTCTTCATCGACATCAACGCCTCGCTGACGACCCTGGAGGGGCTCTCGAGCCTGGCCACCGTCGGCGGAATGCTGCGCGTGCTCGACAACGACGGGCTGCGCGACCTCGCGGGCCTCTCGACCCTCGCCTCGGTGGGCTCGCACCTCGTGATCGCGGACAACGCGCTGCTCGTGGACGTGTCGGGCCTGAGCAACCTGAGCACCGTGGGGGGCAACCTCACGTTCGGCGGCAACAACGCGCTGCCGAACGTGGACGGCCTCGAGGGCATCACGACCGTGCGCGGCGCGCTCGACGTCCAGCGAAACACGCTCCTGCGGGACCTCGACGGCCTCTCCGGCCTCCAGGCGGTCCCCGAGGTCGACATCGGGGGCAACCCGGTGCTCGAGAACATCGACTTCCTCGCGGGGCACGTGGCGCTCAGCGAGTCGTTCAGCCTCAGCGACAACGACTCCCTGGACGATCTGGGCGGCTTCTCGTCCATCGCGTCCACCTCGAGCAGCATCTGGATCTCCGGGAACGACGCGCTGTCGTCCCTCGCGGGGCTGGGGGCCCTGACCGTCGTGTCCGGCTCCTTGAGCATCGACGACAACGACGCCCTCACCAGCCTCGACGGCCTGCAGGGCCTCGCGGTCCTCGGCAGCGGCGGCGGGGGCGGACTCTGGATTCGATACAACGACGCCCTCACCAGCGTCGACGCGCTGAGCAGCCTCACGTCGCCGGGCGCGGCCCTCGTCTTCACCGCCAACGACGCCCTCCCCGCCATCGAGGGGCTCACGAGCCTCGCGTCGCTGCCCGGGCGCCTGTACGTCGGCTACAACGACGCGCTCACCAGCATCGCGGGCTTCGCGGGGCTGACGTCCACGGGCGGCCGGGTGCGGATCGAGCACAACGCGGCCCTCCCGAACCTCGCGGGCCTGGAGGCGCTGGCGTCCGTCGGGGGGCACTTCGAGGTCGACTCGCACCCCTCGCTCACCACGCTCGAGGCCCTGGGGGGGCTGACGTCCGTGGGCGGGTCCTTCTACATCCTGAACAACCCGATCCTCCCGGACCTCGACGGGTTCGAGGCCCTCTCGTCCGTGGGCGGCCTGGTGAGCGTGCAGAACAACGACGTGTTGACCACGCTGGGTCCGCTGGAGGATCTCACCGCCGTGGGCGGCAGCGTCTACGTGGTGGGCAACCCGCTCCTCTGCCAGAGCTCCGTGGACGCGCTCCTCGCGGCCTGCGGCTGCCCCGTGGGCAACCTCAGCGGGACGGACGCCGGCTGCTGAAGGGGCCTCCGGCCGGCCGAATCGCGACGCCTCGGCTCGACAATCGTATGCTCGACGTGGGAGGAGCACCCGATGACCGACGAGCAACGCAGCAGCCCCGAGTACCTCAAGGAAGGCCTCGACGCAGGTCGATTCGTGTCCGTCCACACCCTCGAGGACGGCTTCGAGCGGGACCTCGTGCAGCAGGCCTTGGCAGAGGCCGGGATCCCCCACGCGATCCGCCTCGCCGGGGACACCGAGTTCTCGCTGATCTTCGCGGACGCGCAGGGCTTCGGGAGGGTCCTCGTGCACGCCCGGGACGCCGAGACCGCCCAGCAGATCTGCGACGACATCCGCGCCACCGACGAGGAGGCCGCCGAGACCGTCAAGCAGATGTTCGACGCCTAGTCTCTCCGACGCCCGGGGCGCCAGACCCAGACGAGGTTCAGGAACGCGGTCAGGTTGCAGATGGCGATGAGCGCGAGCCACCACGTGGGCTGGAACACCACCACGGCGCTGCCGAGCCCGAACCCCACGGCGGAAGGCCACAGCCGCCACTCGACCATCCCCGCCAGGCTCGACGCCGTGAGCGCCCACAGCGGGAACGACAACGACATCGTCGTCCCCACGGGCAGGCCCGCGCGGTAGCCGCTGTACGTGATGAGGAACTGGCCGAGCATCATGACGACCATGGTCGCGACGCCGCCGCGGTTGATGCGGGTGGCCGACACCGACTCGCTGCCCCAGGCCGCCAGCCCCGCCATGATCAGGGCGCAGACGAGCGGGAAGAGCAGGACGGCCTGGTACGAGAGCAGCCAGGGGACGAACGGGGCCGCGATCGGGACGAGCCCGGCGAGGAGCACCACCAGGCCGACGATCAGCAGCCGCGTTCGCTGACCCGTCGCGGCGTCGTAGTCGCGCCCCAGCTCCTCGAGCTCGGCGAGCCGCTCGGCGCCGGCGCGGATCCGGGCGCGGGCCGCCTCGATCGCTCGCGCGAGCTCCGGGTGTTCCTCCGTCAGCTGCGTGGCCAGCCCCTCCGCGGTCGCGAGCTCGTCGCGCTCGGCGCACCACACCGCGTAGCGGGCCGTGACCCGATCCAGGCCCACCCGCGCCGCCTCGCAGTCACTCCAGGCCGCCAGCGCCTGGGAGTACCCGAAGCGCGCCTCGGAGGCCGCCGCGACCACCCCGTCGACCGCGCCGTCGCCCAGGCGACGCTCGAGCTGCGCCGCCCGCTGATCGGCCCGCCGCACGAGGGCGAGGGCGCCCCGATGCTCGAGGAACTCCTGCAGCGCGAGCCGGAAGGCGTCGGCCGACGGGAACCGGTCCCGGGGGCTCCGGGCCATGGCGCGGGCCACGATGCGGGCGAGCTCGGGGGCCACCTGGTCCGGCAGCGGATCCGGGGTGCCTTCGAGCGCCTGGAAGAGCACCGCGTAGAGGTTCTCGCCGTCGTGCGGCGGGCGCCCGGCGAGGATGGAGTAGAGGGTCGACCCGAGCAGGTACACGTCGGTGTGGGCGCCGAGCCGGGTGCCGTCCCCGGCGAGCATCTCCGGGGCCACGAAGGCGGGCGTGCCGATGACGTCGGTGTTGTCCCGGGCGCGGGGGAGCCGAGGATCGTCGGCGAGCGTCATCGCCAGCCCCCAGTCCACGAGGTAGACCTCGCCGAGGGGGCCGATCATCACGTTGTCGGGCTTGAGGTCCAGGTGCACGATCTCGCGCCCGTGGGCGAAGTGGAGCGCCGACGCGAGCTGCATCAACACGCGCAGGTTCCAGTCCAGGGGGTCCGTCACCCCGAAGCGCGCACGGATCGCGGGATCGTCGTCGATGAGCGTCCCCCAGGCGACCCCGTCGATGCGGCGCATGACCAGCATCGGCCGCCCCTCGTCGTCCCTCACCAGGTCGTAGATCGGGACGATGTTCGGGTGCTCGAGCGCCCCCGTGACCACGGCCTCCTGGACGAGCTTGGCGATGATCCGGGGCTCGCTCGCGGTCTCCCGGGCGGTCTTGACGGCCACCTCGCGCCCCAGGGCGAGCTGCGTGCCGAGCCGCACGACGCCCATGCCGCCCTCCCCCAGGGTCTGCTCGTGCATCACGATCTCGCCCCGAGGCGCCAGCTGCACCTCCGCGAGCTCGATCTGCCGGGTGTCGAGCGCGAGCGTGGGCATGAGCGTGGACCCGGGCCCGCCGGACCGGTCGACCACGAGGGTCTCCAGCAAGCCGCGCCGGTGGCGGAGGACTTCGCTCAGGGGTTCGCGGGCCATCGGGGCGATGGTAGGCGATCCGGGACATGTGGAGATTCTGCGGAGGCCTTGGAGGGGGTGTGCACAAGCCGATGTGGACCGGATTTCCGTGGTCTACAGAGGACGTCCTCATCTCAGGGAGCCTCTCCATGTCGACCGCCGCGCGCCTCTTCGCCCCCGCCCTCGCCCTCGCCCTCGCCGGCTGCGCGACCCTCGAGTCGTCCCCCGCGACCACGGCGCCCGCGGAGGACACGGTCGAGGTCGACGAGCACCCGCCCGGGCCGCTGCACCCCGACACCTTCCTCGTGGAGGACCACGACTGCTTCGTGGCCGTGGTCACGCACGACCGCAACGCCGTGCTCGACTTCGAGTTCTCCTGCGCCGCCCAGGACGTGGACGGCCTCGAGGTCGGCCGCGTCGTCATGGGCGCCGAGGATGGCGGGTACCTCGTGCGCATCGAGGCCCTCGCCTTCGACGGCCGCTTCGCCACCGCCTGGACCTCGCCCGCGACGCTCTCCGAGGCCCTGACCGACGTCCACATCGTGGAGAGCGTGGTCCTCGACGACGGCTCCCGCGACGTGCTCGACTTCTCCGGCCGCGAGCTGATGGCCCCCGGGAGCGACGGCCCCGGCTCGGTGCTCGTCGAGCGGGGCCTGCTGACCGTGAACCCGAAGATGGACCTGGACGTGGACATCCGCTGGCTGAGCCTGCGGGCGGCCACCGCGACCCTGACCGTCGGGCTCAACTTCGACGTGCAGACGCTCATGGAGGCGACCGGCGCCGTGGACCACGAGGGCACCATCAACCTCGGCCGCACCGAGTACCCGTTCGAGATCGACGTCGGCCCCACCACCGTCGTAGGCCGGGTGGACATGGTCATGCACCTGCGGTTCGAGCACGAAGCCGCGGGCGCCGCGAGCGACCGGTTCGGGTTCACCGGCGGGGGCCGGGTGGTGCTGGGCGGCCGCTGGGAGAAGGAGGACGACTCCTGGACGCAGATCTGGGAGCCCCGCTTCACCGGCGAGATCGGGGACCAGGACGTGAGCGGCGACGACCACGTCGGACGCGTCTCGGTGATCATCGAGGCGACCCTGGAGATGGACAAGATGGAGGGGTCGAACTTCCGGTGGGAGCCCTGGTCCACCGGCGACGTCATGAGCGACTGCGACGGCCTCTCCCACGTCTCCGCGGGGGGCATCGAGGGCCGCAGCGAGCTGCACCTCGGCTTCTTCGACGACGGCCCCCGCGTCGACCGCTCCCCGCGCCTCGACATCACCGCGGCCCGCGGCGAGGGCTGGGACACACACGCCACGCCGCCCGCGGGCTGCAGCGACGAGCCCCCCGAGCCGCCCGCCGCCACGTGCGCGCCGGTCGCGCAGGTCGAGTGCGGCCAGCCCTTCGAGGGCGACACGGCCACCGATCCCGACGTCACTACGGCCCTCGACGGCTACGACGTGGCGGTGGGGAACTACGACGCGCCCGAGCTCACGTGGTCGTTCGTCGCCCTGGAGACGGGGCCGGTGGAGGTCGCCTTCGTGGACCCCGAGCCCACCGAGGTCAACCACGACCTCTTCGTGCTCGACGGCGGGGCGGGCGTCTGCGCGGCGGCGGAGGCCGTGGCCTTCGGGTTCAACAGCGTGGTCTTCGACGCCGTGGCCGGGCACACCTACTTCTTCGTCGTGGACGGGTTCGACGACCACGCCGGGGCCTTCGAGGCCACCGTCGACTGCGGCCCCTGAGGCCGACCCCGGCGGCCCGATAGACTCGGGCCATGCACCCCCTCGACTGGGCAGTCATCGCGGCGTACCTCGTCGGCATCGTCGCCCTCGGGGTCTTCCTCTCGCGCCGCGCGAGCGCCTCCGCCGAGGCCTACCTGGTGGCCGACCGCAAGCTGCCGTGGTGGGTCATCGGCTTCTCCGACGTGGCGAGCGCGGCCGGCGGCGACGCCTTCTGGGTCCTCGTCGTCTTCAGCGGCGCGTTCGTGGGCCTGTACCGCTTCTTCTGGCTGTCCGCGCTGTTCGCGCTGCCCCTGGGGATCCTGTGGGCCCGCTACTGGCGTCGCCTGCGGTTGGTGAGCCCCGCCCAGATCTACGAGGAGCGCTACGGGGGCGCGGCGGCGGGCCGATACCGGGGCTTCGTCGTCGTCTACTCGGCCTTCGTCACGAGCGCGATCGTGCTCGCGTACGTCCTCCAGGCCTTCGCCCAGATCATGGCGCCCTTCCTCGGGTGGCCGCCCGACACGGTGCTCGCCGTGTTCTGCGGGGTCTCCGTCCTGTACACGATGATGTCGGGGCTGCTCGGCGTGGCCTACAGCGACGTCCCTCAGTTCCTGCTGCTGATGGTCGGTCGCGTCGGCCTCGCGGCGGTCCTGCTCGCGGCCGCGGGCGGGCTCGGCGGGATGATGGACGCCGTGGAGACGATCCGCGGGGCCGAGTTCCTCGAGCCGTTCCCCCCCGGGGCGGGCGAGGTCTACGGGAAGTGGGGGGTCGAGCCCGGCACCGCCGTCGCGCTCGCCGCGGTGGGGCTCTTCGGCATCGCCGGGACCGGTTCGGCCAACGTCCAGCGCTCCCTGGCGGCCCGAAGCGAGCTGGACGCGGCCCTCGGGCAGATGCTCAACGCGGTGCTGACCTTGGCCGTGCGGGTCGCGCCCCTGGTGGTCATCGGGTTCGCCACCATCGCCCTCCTGCCGAACCCCGAGGGCACCGACGCGTGGGCCGAGATGGTCACGACGTACGCCGGTCCGGGGCTGCTGGGGCTGATCCTCGTGGGGGTCGTGTCGGGCTACATGTCCACCATCGACACGTTCCTCAACTTCCTCACCGCGGGCCTCTTCAACGACTTCTATCGACGCCACGTCGCCCCCGACGCGGGGCCGCGTGCCCAGCTCTTGTTCTGCCGATTCGCCACCTTGCTCGTGACCGCCGTCGGCTTCCTGTGGGCGAAGCTCCTGATCGACGTCATCGACGCCGACTGGATCAACTTCATCAACTCGGTCGTGGGGCTGTTCATCCTGCCGCTGGCCGTCCTCCGCTGGACCTGGTGGCGGCTCAACATCTGGGGCGAGATCGCCGGCTTCGTGGTGGGCGTCCCCCTCGCGTGGGTCGTCTGGTTCCCCCTCGGGCTCAAGGACGAGCCCTACTGGCAGTCCTTCTGCGTCCTCTTCGGGGTCGGCTGGGCGACGATCGTGACGGTCACGCTCCTCACCCGGCCCGAGTCCGACGACGTGCTCCGCAGCTTCTACCGCCGCGTCCGCCCCCCCGGCCTGTGGGGCCCGATCGCCCGGTCGCTCGCCGAGGAGCAGGACCCGGCCGCGGTGGCCGCCGGGCGCCGCGAGCTGCGGCTCGACGGGGTCGTGGCCCTCACCGGGTTCGGCTTCTGCGTGAGCCTGGTGACCGCCGTCACCGCGCCGTTCGTGCGCAGCCTCCCCCTGGGCCTCGCGGCGGCCGCGGGCCTCGCGTTGTTCGGGGGCGGGTTCCATGCCGCCTCCGTCGCCGCCGAGCGCTCCCGGGCCGTCACCGCCGATGGCTGAACGACCCTTCCCGACGGGGATCCGGACCTGGAGCAGCAGCCTCGGCCCGGCGGGCTCGCTGGGGGCCCTGTACGCCCCCTTGGAAGGGGGGAAGCCGAACCACTCCCACGGCGACCTCCGCACCGTGGACGACCCGACGATCGAGCACCGCGCGGGCGTCCGCTGGGACGGCTCGGTGCGCCTCCGGAGCGTGCGCGTGCGGTTCGCTGGTCGCTGGATCCCCCGCGTCGCCGAGCTCTGGATCGAGGGCGAAGAACCGAGGTGCGTCGCGGCCCTCACGGAGCGCGACCAGGAGGTCGAGATCGACGCCGACGCCGCCGGCGTGTTCGTGCGACAGGCCCCCGGCGGGGGGAGCGCGGTGCACCCGGGGAGCCTCCGCATCGAGCGACTCACGCCCGTCCCGGCGGCGACGGCGCCGCTCCGGCTGACCCTCCACCGCGTCGACGGAGGTCCTGAGGTGCCCGGCTTCCCCGCCGCCCAGGACGGAGACGCGCGCACCGTCCTCGAGCTGAGCGACGCGACGGCCCTCGACGTCGAGGGAGAGGCGTTCGCCGGGCTGCGCCTGCGGATCCCGAGGGTCGGGACCTCGGGCAGCCCCGCGTGGCTGCGGCGCTGGCTCCGGCTGGACGACCTCACCTCCGGCGTGCCCTGCCGTCGCTTCCTGGACGCCGGCGAGGCCGGGATCGTCGGCGGCGCGTCCACGGTGTGGCTGGTCCCCGAGAGCCCCCGGACCCGCGTGCGACTGGCGTTCCCGACCGCGCAGCCGTTCGTGCTCGGGCTCATCGACGTCCGCCCCGGCGCGCCCGACGGCGAGGTCGAGGAGGTCGCCTCCGCCCCCGGCGTGGGGCCCGTCCCCCGACGTCGGCGCCTGCCGGATCCCGCGGGGAGCGCCTCGACCCTGGACGCCGCCGAGGCGCTCTTCCCGCCGCTCGCGCACGCGGCCTCCTTGGGCGTCCCCGGCGCCGACGACCGGCTGGGCGTCGCCCCGGACGGCGGCCTCCTGGTGCGACGAACCGCGGACCGCTTCGCCTGCGTGGCTGTGGGGGTGGACGGCGAGCGTCCCGGGGACGCGGGCCCCTGGACGGCGCGGTGGGTGGTCCCGGCGCGGGTCCTGAGCCGCACCCACCGCGTCGCAGGCGTACACCTGGAGCAGCGCCTCGCCCTCGCCGCCGACGGGGTGGACGTCACGCTCCGCCTCCGGACGGGGAGGACCCGCGGGGAGCGGGTCGTGACCGTCGCCGTCGCCGTGGGGGAGTTCGAGTGGCTGACGTCCCTGCCGCCGGGGCCCGACGTCGTCGCGTCGGCGGACCCGGACGGCTGGTCGGTCGAGGACGGGCCCTACGAACGTCGCCTCACCCGCGCCGTCCACCTGTTCGGCGGGGAGGACTCGGTCGTCCGGTTCCGGATCCCGCTGCCCGCGACGCGCTCCCCGGACGTCGCCTTCGAGCGCGTCCTCGGCGAGGCCGTCCCCGCCCTGCTGCCCCACCCCCGGTGGGACGCGCTCCTCCCCGCCCTGCTCGCCCAGGCGGCGACCTTCGTCCGCGGGGGAGATCGCGTGCGCTACGGCGTGTATCCGTCGCTCTACGACCCCGACGTGTTCGGGTTGGAGGAGGAGTACCTGCTCCACGGCCTCGCGCTGTGGGGGTGCACCGACGCGGCCCTGCGCTCGTTCCGGGCGACGTACCTGCAGGCCGACCACCTGGACCACGCCCACTACCTGCACGACCTGCGCAACGGCCTCACGCCCTGGCAGACCGAGCGGCTCCTCTCGCTCGCGGGCCTCGGCTGGTCCGACCTGAGCGACCGGGAGCGCGCGCTGCTCGACGGGACCGCCGCGTGGCTTCGCGCGCGGCGGGTGCAGGCGGCGTCCGAGGGCGTCCTCGAGGGGCTGCTCCCGCCGTATCGGTACGGCGGAGACGTCGACTTCCCCACCCAGAGCCTGACGATCGACGCGGTCGCGGCCGCCGGGCTGCGGGCCCTCGCCGATCTGCGGGGCGACACCGCGACGGCCGACGAGGCGACCGCCTACAAGGCGCGGATCCTCGAGGTCCTCGACGACCTCCACGACGGCGAGCGGCAGGTCCTGCACACCGGCCCCGAGGACCCCGGGGACTACCTGCAGCTGCTCGCGGCCGGGATCCTCGCCCCCCTCGACTTCTTCGATCCCGACGACGTCCGCCTCCCGCGCCTCCTCGAGCAGCTCCGCCGAGAGGGCCGCACCGCCATGGGGCTCCCTCGGTTCGACGGATGGGGCGGCGGCGAGAGCGTCGACGCCGTCTACTGCCTCGGGATCGCGCTGCACGCGCTGCGATCGGGGGACGTCGAGGCCTTCCACACCACGCTCCTCGGCCTCGCAGGGGCCGCCATGGACCGCACGCTGCACACATTTCGCGAGGTGGGGCCGCTCCCTCGCCCGGAGCCCGATCCCACGCCCCGCTGCTGGCTCCCCGGGCGTCGGCTCGACCGCAGCGAGCCCTGCCTCGGGAGCCTCGGTGTCCTGCTGCAGCTGCTCCGCGGCGCGGTCGTGACGGAGCTCCCGGACCCCGACGGGCGGGCGGGCACCCGGCTGCTGGTCCTCGGCGGCGTCCCGGCGACGTGGTGGGACGAGGGCGACCTCCGCCTCGAGGGCGCGCCGACGCGGGCGGGCCGGGTCACGGTGACGGCGTCGCGCCGAGCGGACGGACTCCGGGTGACGGTCGAGGCCCCGGGGGCCCGTGCGATCGTCGTGCGCGGCCCCGACGGTCGCCGGCACGAGCTCCCCGGCGGCACCCACGAGGTGACGCTGTGAGGTTCGGGGTCGTCGTCCCTGCGGCGGGGCTGGGCACGCGGCTGGCGGGCCTCGCCGACGGCGCCGGCAAGGAGATGCTGGCCCTCGGCGGGCGACCGATCCTCGAAGGCGCCCTGCTCGAGGCGGAGGCGGCGGGCGCGGACGCCGTGGCGGTCGTGACGGCCCCCGGGAAGACCGACCTGCGCCGCCTGCTCGAGGGCCGCGACGTGGTGATCGTCGAGCAGCCGGAGCCGGTGGGCACAATGGACGCCGTCGCCCGAGGACGTGGGGCGTTGGGGGTGGACCGCGTCGCGGTCGTGTACCCGGACATGCTGCACCTGCCTGATCAGCGCGGCCTCGCGCGGCTGGTACGCGCCGCCGACGGCACGGGCGGCACCTGGTACGGGCTCGTCCGACGCACCCCCGAGCGGGCGGCGCGCATGGGGCGGAGCGCGCGCGTGGAGACGACCCCGCTGGGCGACGGCCTCCACCGCGTCACCGCCGTGTACGCGACCCCCGGCCCCCCCGGGGCCCTGCACACGGTCCTGGCGGAGCTGCGGTGTGCGCGGGAGGAGGAGCTGCTGCTCGCGCGGAGGCGCGAAGGCGACGCCGGGCTGCTCCCGGTGCTCGCCCGACTCGCCGCGGAGGGCCTCCTGTACGGCGCCGAGCTGCACGACGTCCTCGACGCGGGCATCCCCGCGGGCTACCTCGACGCGAAGGCCCGGTTCGACGAAGGGAGGGCCCGGTGGCGAACCCCCGAAACCGCGTCCTGATCACCGTCGACAACTGGCGCCCGGACTTCGTGGACGCGTACGCCGGGGTGCCCCTCACCCCGTCGCTCGCGGGCCTGGCCGATCGCACGCTGCGGTTCGACAACGCCTACACCGACGGGCCGTGGACCAGCCCCGGGCTGGTGAGCATGTTCACGGGCCTCACGGCGTTCGAGCACGGCATCCACCACGCGTGGTCGAGGCCGGCCGCGGGCACCGACGCGTTGGTCACTCGCCTGCGGGCCCAGGGCGTGCGCTGCCCGAACCTCTGTTACCTCAACGCCGTCGGCAACTACGCGAACCTGGGCTACGACCCGCGGGCGTCGCCCCCGTACCCGCAGGACTCCGCCGACGACACCCTGCCCGTCGCCGTGGCCGAGACCCCCGAGCCGTTCTTCCTGTGGTTCCACTACAAGTGGCTTCACTTGCCCTACCGGGCCTCCGACGCCGCCCGGGCGCGCCTCGGAGTGACCGAGGCGCCGCCGCACCTGGAGCGCACCGTCGGCCGCGGGTTCGTCGTGAAGCGGCACGAGCATGTCGGAGTGTTCGACCCGTCGCGCGACGCCGACGTCGTGCGCCGCATGTACGCCGCCGGCGTCCTCGACCTCGACGCCTGGCTCGGGCGGGTCTTCGACGCCCTGGCCGCGCGCGGTCTGTGGGATCGAACGAGCGTCGTGATCACGGCGGACCACGGCGAGGAGCTGCTCGAGCACGGCTTCGTGGGGCACGCGTCCACGGCGGAGCACGCGGCGCTGTGGGAGGAGCTGATCCGAATCCCGCTGCTCGTGCTCGACCCGAGGGTGACCGTCGCGCGTCGCGACCCCCGTCGGATCCAGGGCCGCGAGCTGTTCGCGGGGCTGCAGGACCTGGGTTCGCTCCTGACCCCGCGCCCCGAGACCGGAGCGATCTTCACGTTCCACGGCGCGCGGCGGGGCTACTGCACCCCCCGCGAAGAGGAGACCCATCATGTGCGGGGGATCAGCGACGGCCGGTGGAAGCTGGTGGAGGAGCGCTTCGGGGCCGTGCGTCGTTTCTTGTACGACCTGAGGGAGGACCCCGGCGAGGAACGACCGGTGGACGATCCCGCGAAGACCGCCGCCTGGAGATCGCGGCTGGACACACTCGCTCGACCTCTCTAGGGTCCTCCGCATGACTCATATCCGCCAGAAGACCTGCTCCCCGAAACACGTCCTCTCCAGCCTCCTCCTGGGCGCCGCGATCCTCGTCGGATCGATGGGCTGCGCGGGTGCCGACGAGTCGGCTGCGGGGTCGGTCTCGGTGAAGGAGCTGTACACGTCGCTCGGTCAGGACAAGACCTCCCGGGTGCTCGACGTGCGCACGCTGCGGGAGTACGACACCGGCCACATCGCCAGCGCAGTCAACGTGCCCCTGAAGAAGCTCGGCAGCCGCCTCGACAAGGTCGACGCCGAGAAGTCCCAGGAGATCTACGTGGTCGCGGGCACCCCCGAGTCCACCGTCGAGGCCGTGAAGCTGCTCGAAGCCGAGGGCTTCACCAAGATCACCGAGGTCGCGGGCGGGATGCCCGCCTGGTCGGCCAAGCGATACCCCGTCGAGAAGTAGCTTCGGCCGTCGCCCCGGGCGCTTGACCCTCCTCGCCGCGGCTCTCTAGGCTGCGGTCGGGAAGAGGGCGGCCTGTGTCGGATCGTTTCGAGAAGTTCTTTCATCTCTCGCGGGCGCTGTTCTGCACCGCCAACGGGGAGACCAATCGGTTCGAGGCGCTCAACCCGGTCTGGGAGGACACGCTCGGCTGGACGCTCGAAGAGCTCCGCAGCAGGCCCTTCACGGAGTTCATCCACCCGGACGACCTGCAGCCCACGTTCGACATCATCGCGGACATGCAGCAGCGCGGCCTCGACGCCGTGGACTTCGAGAACCGATACCTCCACAAGACCGGCTCCTGGGTGCGCCTGTCCTGGCACGGCACGTTCCTCGACGGCTCCTTCTACGCGACCGCGCGCGACGTGACCGCCTATCACCGCACCCTCGACGATCTCCAGGCCGCGAACCGAGAGCTCACCCAGTTCGCCTACGCGGCGGCGCACGACCTCCAGGAGCCGCTCCGGGCGATCACGGGGCACCTCCGGTTCGTCCCCACGGACGGCCTGGACGAGCGCGCGAGGGCCTCGCTCGGGCACATCAACGACGGCGCCCGGCACATGCAGGCCCTGCTCGACGGCCTGTTGGAGTTCAGCCGGATCGGGAGCCGGGGGACGCCCTTCGAGCCCACGCCCTTGGGGGACCCGGTCACCTGGGCGATCCGCACCCTCGCAGGCACGATCGAGGAGGAGCAGGCCGAGGTCCTGGTGCAGGGGACCCTGCCCACGATCGTCGTGGACCCGCTACAGATGCGTCGGCTGTTCCAGAACCTGCTGTCCAACGCCCTCAAGTTCCGGAAGGACGACACCCCGCCCCGGGTCGTGGTGGACGCCCTGGACGAGGGAACGGACTGGGTGATCCGAGTCGCCGACAATGGAGTCGGGCTCAACCCGGACCGGGCCGAGCGCGCCTTCCAGATCTTTCAGCGACTGCACCGCCGGTCGAAGTACCCCGGGTCCGGCTTGGGTCTCGCCCTCGTGCGTAGAATCGCCCAGCGCCACGGGGGTACGGCGTGGATCGAGGGGAGCATCGGTGAGGGCGCCACCGTCTCCGTTCGCTTGCCGAAACGCCGGAGTGCCGTATGAACGTCCGACCGATTCGATTGCTGCTCGTGGACGACAGCCCCGCCGATCGGAGCCTCGTCGAGCTCGCGCTCCGCTCCGTCAAGCTGCTGAACGACCTCAAGACCGCCGAGGACGGTGAAGAAGCCCTCGAGCTCCTCCAGGGGGGCACCCGGCCGGACCTCATCCTGCTGGACCTCAACATGCCCGGCATGAACGGCCACGAGTTCCTCCAGGTCGTGAAGACGGACCCGGAGCTCAAGACCATCCCGGTGGTGATCCTCACGTCCAGCGTCCAGGAGGACGACGTGGCGCGGAGCTACGAGAACCACTGCGCCGGGTACATCCGCAAGCCGGTGGACTTGGACGGCCTCGTCGCCGTGTTGCAGGGGATCCAGGACTACTGGGTCGCGATCGTCCGGCTACCCGGCAGCTGACGGCCCCGCTCCGCACACGCGGAGGGCCGCGCCCGCGATGTCCGACATCGTCCGCTTCTGGATCCGCTTCAAGAGCCCGTTGTGCAGGCGGCTCTTCGCTTCGATCACGTTGTCGAACCGCACCCACGCGCCCGCCTCGGTGGGCGTGACCTTCCAAGTACCGTCGTGGCGCTTCTGCTTGCCGTCGACCAGCACCCACGAGACCTCGGTCGCGAAGGCGAGGGTGCGGTGGTAGCGCGACTTCACGAGGCCCACGAGGAAGAAGCGCTCGTGGTACGTCGCGTCCTGCCAGGTGCCGCGGTCCTCGTGCACCTCCACCTTCTCGAGGTGATCGAGCGAGCCGGTCAGGAACTGCACGTCCGCCATGAAGCGATAGGCGCAGTCCGCGTCGGCGACCTCGAACACGCCGGTCCGGATCTCGCCGTGACCGTCGTCCGCCGCCGACCAGGCGATCGGATCGTCTCCGCCCGCGACGACCGCGGGGAGCGACGTCAGGAGGAGTGTCGACAGGGCGAGCGCGCGCTTCATGGATCTCTCAGCGTAGCACCGGACGTCAGGGACGAAGCAGGCGACGTTGTTGCTCTCGGACCTCGGCGTTCAGCTCGGAGCTGGACATCTCCTGGTACCGCTCGGGGAGCATGCGCCGGGAGCTGCACTCGAACACCGCGAGCAGCTCCATGTACCGCATCATCGCCGCGTCCCGGGACGGGATGAAGTCCGCGCTCGCGGCGAGCACGTCGTCGTCGGTCACGGTGGTCGATCCGCGGGCCTCGGCGAACCCGATCGCGCCCAGCAGCACGGCCTCGATCTCGGCTCCGGTCATGCCGACCACCGACTCCGAGAGCGCGGGGTAGTCCGACAGCCGCGACTTGATCTTGTTCTTGCGCAGCAGGGCCTTGATGATCGCGACGCGAGTCTCGTGGTCCTGGGGCGGGAAGAACGGCAGCTTCAGGTCGAAGCGCCCCGGTCGCTTCATGTCCGCGTCGAGCTTGTCCGGGCGGTTGGTCATCATCGCGAAGATGATCGAGCCCCGGTGGCTGGTGTCGGACATGAACTCCTTGAGCCGGGCCGTGACGCGCGAGTCCACGCCGCCGTCGCCCCCGCCGCTCTCGCCCCCGATGGAGCGGTCGCCCTCGTCGATCACCACGAGCACGTTCCCCATGGCCTTCACGACGGTGAGGATCTTCTCGAGGTTGCCCTCGGTGGACCCCACCCACTTGTCCCGGAAGTTCTTGAACTTCAACGTAGTGAGGCCCACCTCGTTGGCGAACGCCTCCATGAGGAACGACTTGCCGGTGCCCATGGCGCCCACCAGCAGGATGCCCATCGGCACCCGCCCCTTGTCGCCGCGCTTGATGGACTTCACCACCCGGCGCAGGGCCTCCTTGAGCGACTCGTGGCCGCCGACCACGGAGAAGTCGTGATCGCTCTCCACGAACTCCACGAGGCCGAAGCACTCCTGCTCGATGATGCGTCGCTTCACCTCCTGGATCCGCTCGGCGCTGAGCTTGTCGTCGGCGGTGCGGGCCTCGCGGAACAGGTTCTCGATCTGGAAGTTCGTGAGCCCGGCGGTGGCGTCCGCGACGCGCGGCGCGGACATGCCGACCTTCCCCTCGGACGAGAAGCTGTGCTCGATGTACTCGAGCCGCGTGGCCGTGTCCGGGATGGGGATCTCGATCGGGGTGAGGCGCGGCGCCGAGCGGACGGTGCGGTCGAGGTCCGCGAGGTTCTCCGCGATGAGGATGATGATGTTGTCCGTCGAGTTCACCGACGGGTCCGCGGCCCACCGCTGGAGCGTGACGCGCATCGCCCGGTCGGCGTCGCCCTTGAAGGACACGTCGCCGTCCGGCACCACCGTCTCGGCGTACTCGATCACGAACGCGCCGTGCTGGGACGGATCGCTGAGGAAGGTCTCGACCCAGGGGAACAGCCGGTAGGCGTCGCGCGGCAGGGCGAGGGGCAGCTCCACCCCGCCGGTGATCCGGCGCCGGGCGTCCACCGCCATGCGGAAGGCGTCACCCATCTTGCGCTCCGCGAACGTGAGCCCGTTGGCCACGTCGTAGAAGGCGATGATCTCCTTCGTGCGGCCCAGCATCCGGTTGAGGAACGTCCGCAGGGGGATGTACTTGTCCTCGTACGCCACGAGGTCATGCACGTTGCCGTGCAGCACGAACAGGCTCGAGGCCCCCGCGACGTAGCGGTCGCGGAGGCGCCGGGCCCAGCCCGGCAGCGGGGGCGCGTCACTCGATGTCTTGGCCATGGGTCCTCCCCGGGGCCGCCCGCTCAGTCCAGCCCGAGCAGGCGCGAGATGTCGTTGAAGGTGGCGAACACGAAGACCATCAGGATGAAGATCAGACCGGCCCACTGGAAGCGGGCTTCGATCTGTTCGTCCATGCGACGACCCTTGAAGTGCTCGTACAGGAGGAACATGAAGTGGCCGCCGTCCGTGATCGGGATCGGCAGGAAGTTGACCACCGCGAGGTTCACGCTCAGCAGCGCCAGGAAGCGCAGGAGGTCGCCCGTGGACTGCTCGGCGAAGCGATACGTCGCCTCGAGGATCCCCACCGGGCCGCTCACGAGCTTCGCCGACAGGCGCCCGATGAACATCGCCCGCATGCCGGTGATCTGCTCCTCGAGCATGACCCAGGGCGCGATGAGGGCGGGCACCACGGCCCCGGCGAAGCCCTCCTGCACCACGCGCTTCTGCACCATCGGGCCCACGCCGATGAAGCCGACGAGGATCTCCTCCGAGTCCTCCACCGGGCGCAGCTCGATCTCCCTGGTGACGTAGCCGCCGTCTTCGCCGGAGCGCTCCACGGCGAGCGTGAAGGTGTCCGCCGCGAGGTTCGCCTGGGCCACCAGGAGGTGCTCCCAGGACGGGTCGTCCACCACCCAGGGATCGGGGACCTCGCCGCCGATCGGCGACTTCTTGACGTTGCCGACGTCCGCCGTCATCACGACGACGGTGTCGCCGGCCCGCAGCCCCGCCACGGCCGCGGGTCCGCCCGGCTCCGGAGCCGCGAGGACGAGCCGGTCCGGGGCCTCGGCCGCGACGCCCAGGGTCGACAGCCCGTAGGTCCCCACCGCCCACGACTGGGCCGGTCCCTGGGGCACGGAGACGTCCATGGCGACGCCGTCCCGCCGGAGCGTGAGGGGCACCGGCGCGCCCTCGGGGTGACGCCACGTCACGTGCTTCCAGAGCCCGTACCAAGAGGTCACGGGTCGACCCGCCAGGGCGACGACCTCGTCCCCGGCGCGCACTCCCGCCGCCCAGGCGGTCGACTCGGGGGCCACGAAGTCGACGACGGCGCCGCCCGCGGGCTCGATCCCGATCACCCTCTTCGGGGTGTAGTCGGGACGCTTGGACTTCGGCCGCGCCTTCAGCTCGACCCTCTCGGTCGCGCCGTCTTCGCGCACCCGCTCCACGGTGATCACGGTGTCGGTCTCGGCCCGGCGCCGGATCATGTCGGCGAAGTGGCTCCAGGACTGGATCTCCTCGCCGTCGATGGCGACGAGCCGGTCGCCGAGCTCCAGCCCGGCCTCCACGGCGCGCGAATCGGCGACCAGCGTGCGGATCCGCGGCTCGGCGGGGCGGTTGAAGTCGGGGAGGTTGAAGTCGTCCCCCTCGTCCCGGAGCACGATCATCGGCACGGTCACGACTTCGCCGTCGCGCAGCACCTCGAACTCGATCTTCGCGCCGTGCTCCTGGGTCGCGTAGGAGACGTACAGGCCCTGCCAGTTGTTCACCTCGCGGCCCGCGACGGACAGCACCTCGTCCCCCGGCCGGATGCCCGCCTCGAGCGAGTGGTAACCGACATCGCCGACGAACGGCGGGCTCTCGTGGAACCCGAAGAGCAGCGCGAAGAAGCACAGGACGAAGGCCGACGCGAAGTTCGCGATCACACCCCCGGACATGATCCACGCCCGCGCGCCGATCGACTTGGCCTGGAAGGAGTCGGGGTCCCGCGCCGACCGCTCGGCGTCGCTGCCCACGTCGTGCTGCCCGAGCATCTTCACGTAGCCGCCGAAGGGGAACGCGCCGAGCACGTACTCGGTGCCGTTGCGCTCCCAGGTGGCGAGGCGCGCGCCGAAGAAGTCGAAGCCGATGGCGAAGCGCTCGACGTGCACGCCATGCTTCCTCGCCATGAGGAAGTGGCCGAACTCGTGGATGAAGATCACGAGGCCGAAGCCGAAGACCATCTTCAGCAGGGGGAGGAGGGACGCGAGCACCGGTCGCACCCTACGACCCCGGACCGAGGGCATCCAGTCCGCGACGGAGTAGGATGCGCCGGTGCCGATCGTCGAGACCGCCGCGCGCACCGCTTTGGGGGCCCGCCAAGTCGTCAAGGACCTGGGTCGCCTGCAGGAGATCGTGCAGATCCTGGCGCGGCACGGCCTGGGCTGGATCGTCGCCAACGTCGAGCTCCCCGGCATCGGGCTCGCGCGCAAGGTCATGGGGGAGTCCGAGCGCCAGGAGGCGACGCCCGAGCGCGTGACCGCCACGATGCGCGACCTGGGGCCCACGTTCGTGAAGCTCGGGCAGGTCCTCTCCACCCGCGGGGATCTGCTGCCCGAGGAGTACACGACGGCCCTCGCGAAGCTCCAGGACGACGTGGGGCCCGTGCCCTACGAGGCGATCATCGCCCAGGTCGAGGCGGCCCTCGGGGCGCACCCGGACAAGCTCTTCAAGTCCTTCGACGAGGAGCCCCTCGCGACGGCCTCCATCGCCCAGGTGCACCGCGCCGTCCTCCCCACCGGCGAAGAGGTGGTGGTCAAGGTCCAGCGGCCGGGGATCCGCGACACGATCGCCACCGACCTGTCGATCCTGCAGTTCCTCGCGCGGCAGGTCGAGGCGCAGCTGCCGGTGGCGGCGACGATGGACCCGATCGGCGTCGTGCGGGTCTTCCGTCGCTCGATCAGCGAGGAGACGGACTTCCGCGTGGAGGCGTCGAACATGGAGCGCTTCGCGGAGAACTTCGCGAAGTCGACGGTCGTGATCATCCCGGAGGTCTTCCGCACGTTCTCGACGCAGGACGTGCTCACGATCGAGTTCCTCGACGGGGTGAAGATCAGCCGCGCCCGAGAAGCGGGCTGCGACATGCGGCTCGTGGGGCAGCGGTACCTCGGCTCGTCGTTCCAGATGCTCCTCGAGGACGGCTACTTCCACGGGGACCTGCATCCCGGGAACGTCCTGGTGCTGTCGGGCAACCGCCTGGGCCTGCTCGACTTCGGGATGGTCGGCCGCCTCACGCAGGAGATGCGCGAGAACCTCGTAGGCATGTTCTTTGCCATCAACCGGCGGGACTTCCGCACGATGGCGCGCATCTACTGGGAGCTGGCCATCAAGCCCCAGGCGCTGGACTACACCGCCTGGGAAGCCGACGTGCAGGAGCTGATGGAGCGGCAGTTCGTGGGCAAGTCCATGGCGGACATCCACGTCGCGGACTTCATCCAGGACGTCATGACGCGCGCCAACCGCCACCACGTGCGCATGACGCCGTCGTACACGATGTTCTTCAAGGCGCTGATCACCACCGAGGGCCTCGCGAAGATGCTCATCCCGGAGGTCGATCCGCTGCACGAGATGATGCCGTACGTGCAGCGCATGGCCCGCGCCCAGTACAGCCGCGAGCGCCTGCAGGAGGAGCTGGTCTACTTCCTGAACAGCTTCCGGTTCAGCATCCGTCGTCTGCCGATCATCGTCGGTCGGCTCAGCTCGGACCTCCAGGAGGGCAAGCTCCGCGGCCGGGTGATCGCGGAGATGACGCCGGAGGACCGCTCCCGCCAGGAGCGGCAGACGAATCGGCTCACGCTCGCGCTGGTCTTCTGCGGGCTGGTGGTGGGGTCGTCGCTCGCCCTCGACTCGTCGGCGGCGCCCCTGTTGGGGCTCCCCTTCCCCGCCACGATCGGCTACCTGCTCGCCCTGTGCACGGGCGGGCTCGTGCTGCGCAGCCTCCTGGGGAGCCGCCTCTGAGCCGGATCAGGCGGCGCTCACCTCGATGCGGCGGGCCTTCGTCTCCTCGGCGCGCGGCAGAGTGAGGGCGAGCACACCGTTCTCGAGGCGCGCCTCGATCGTGGAGGTGTCCACCGAATCGGACAGCCGGAAGCTGCGCCGGTAGTTCAGCTCACGCGCGTTGTCGCCGCGGGTCGTGCGGGTCGCGGTGAGGGTGAGGACGCCCCGCTCCACGGAGATGTCGAGCGCGTCGGGCTCGACCCCGGGGAGGTCGGCGTAGAGGACGTAGCCGTCGTCGGTCGTCTCCAGGTCCACGGAGGGGCGGAGGGCGACGGGGCGATCGGAGTCGAAGTCGGTCCATCGAACGAGCATGAAGGTCTCCTGTTCCGGGGCGCGGTCGTAGGTCCGTCCCGGCATCGTGGGGTTGGCTGTCTCGCGGCCCGCGGGGCGCTCCGCGGACTCCGGCAACTTGGGCGCGGCCAGGAGCCTGTCAAGCGTGTTTTTCACCCAACTATCATGGGCTTGGAGGACTTGACACCGCCGCGTCCGATCCTATGCGCGCGTCCGATGGCTGCGCTGGGTCCGGGGCCGCTGCGCTAGCTTGGACTCATGCGGCTGACGAGGATGGTGACGATCGGCGGAGCCCTGCTGGGGTCGGCCTGCCTGCCCGCCGCGCCCGCTCCCGACGGCGACGGGGACCCGGTCGACGACCCCACCCCCGCGGAGCTCTGCACCTTCCCGCTGCCCGACACGATCCCGCCGGCCCCGGACTTCGAGCCCGCCGACCCCGTGCCGGGGCCCGACTGCGAGCCCGCCTACCACCCGAGGTGCGAGCCCGCGGGGCTCGACGGCCTGTACGACACCCCCGGCTGGCCGCCTCCGC
Organism: uncultured Rickettsiales bacterium; assembly: GCA_964620495.1. Taxonomy (GTDB): domain Bacteria; phylum Myxococcota_A; class UBA796; order UBA9615; family UBA9615; genus CAZEKB01. The sequence continues at coordinate 133,811 of CAZUHI010000011.1, forward strand.
TGCCCGAGCTGCCCGAGGACCCCGCCGACACCGAAGGCACCTCGGTGCGCGAGTCCTGGGCGGAGCCGGACGGGTGGGTCGTCGACGTGCACGCGGTGTTCGACGACGAGGGCCGCACGCTCGCGCGCTGGGTGGGCCCCCGAGCCTCGTTCCACCGGCACTCCGGAGGCTCGGCCCTCGGGTCCGTCGGCCTGGTCGACGACGTCGTCGACAGCGAAGCCCGGCGGATCGACACCCTGTCTTGGACCCGCGCCTCGGCCCTGTTCCCCGCCACGTGGGACGCGCCCAACGAGACGCTGACCCTCCGGGACGAGCACCGTCGGCTCCACGCCGAGATCCTGTGGATCGGGCGTGACGCCTCCTACCGGGCGTCGGTGCTCCGCCTCGACGAGAGCGGCGACCTCGGCTGGGGGGACGTGTCGATCTTCGAGGACGGTGAGGTGTGGACGGGCGCGGACGTGGGCACGAACTTCGCCGGCACCGACTGGCCCGGGGGGCCGCTCCGTCGGCTCGACGAGGGCCGGGTGGAGATCCGGTACGGCGGCGCGGGCGGGCCCGCGGGGACGAGCACGTGCGTCGACGGGACCACCCGCCGCACCGCCACGTTCTCGGGGGACGTGGGCGAGCCGCCGGTCGTGCAGCGGGTCGTGGTGACCGAGTCGGACCTCGTCGTGGACGACATGCAGGGCGCGGACGAGGACACCTGGACCTCCCGCGCGACGACCACCCGCGACGCCGCAGGCCGCCCGCTCACCGAGGTGGAGTACGAGCGCCGACTCGTGGACGGTCGGTTGATGAAGTACGGGGTGTTCGAGATCCATCGCACCGAGCGGACCTACGACCCCGCCGGTCGCCCCCTGACCCTCGAGGAGTACTTCGACGGCGCCGACGCCCCCCTCGGCCGCGCCCGCTGGACCCACCCGGAGTGACCCGAGTGGGTGGTGCCGGACGGGGACGACTGCACGGTGGACGCGGCGACGTGGGCGGCGGTCTGCGCCCAGGCGCCGCCCGGCGACTGCGAGGCTCAGGGGTCTCGAAGGAGGGCCCTCAGCGGGTTCACCCGCAGGTCCATCACGTCTTCGGTGACGCCCGCGTCCAGGAGCAGGGCGCGGTGGATGTGCTCGGGGTGGATGATCTCGCCCGCCTCGTCCGGCGCGCCGGTGTCGAGGTCCGCGGCGTAGGGCGCGAGGCCCACGTTGGAGCTCCGGCCGATGACCGTGCCCCCGTTGATGTTGCCGCCCGCCACCACGCAGGCGTTGGTGAGCGCGTGGTCGCGGCCGCCGTTGCCGTTGATGCGGCTGGTGCGGCTGAACTCGCTGAACCCGACGATCGTGGTGTGGTCGAACCAGCTGGAGCCCGTCTGGCGGTACTCGCGCGCCTTGAGGTCCTCGATCATCCGCGCCATCACGTTGAAGCCGCGCTCCTGGCGGGGCCCCTGATCCGTGGCCCAGCTGCCGCGGTGCGTATCGAGACCGCCCGCCACCCGCACGCTCACGCAGCGGCTCACGCCGGACGTGATGGCCGTCACCGCGAGCGCCCCCTGGGCCTCCGCGCTGCGCAGGGAGTCGTTGTTGGTCCCGTTGATGCCGTAGTGCTCGCGGATCTGCTCCATGCCCGGCGCCGAGGCGCCGAAGTCGAACTGCGCGTCGAGGCCCGCCTGGATCAGCTCGTCCACGCCGGACCGCGCCGCCTCGGCCTCCACCAGCAACCGGGATCGCTGGGCGTCGGGGCAGGACGCCGCGTCCGCGAGCAGCTGGGCGATCTGACGCTTGGCGTCGTCGTTCAGGACCGAGTTCTCGGGGCGGAGCGCCTGGAGCAGATCCGGCACGCCCGCCACGCGCAGGGCGGAGGCGTAGGCGGGCTGGTCGAGGTTGAACGACTCGACGTTCACCGCGAGGTTGGGGATGTCGTTCTCCCGACCGAACAGCGCCGCCATGTGGGTGGGGGCCGCCGAGCCGCGGACCGAGTTGCCGCTCGTCGACTTGCCGGTGAGGAACCGCCGCCGTCCCCCACCGTGGGCCAGCGTCTCCATCGACATGCCTCGCACCACCGCCAGGTCCTGCCAGTGCAGCGCGAGGTCCCCGATGTAGGGGCCGAAGATCATGTCGTCGGACACCTGGATCCGCGGGTCGAGGTCGAACTCGCGGTCGTTGTCCTGGAGCCGGTCGTAGCCCACGTGGATGCGCGTGTCGCCGACCACGTCGTCCGTGAAGACGGCCGGATCGCGCGGGTCGAGGCCCAGGACGATGTCCCAGCCGCCGCTGAAGTAGCAGAAGATGAAGTACCGGTCCGATTCGCCCGTGGCGAGCGCGACGGGGAACCGATGCAGACCCAGGCCGAGGCCCGCGAGCCCCATCAGTCCGCCTCCGAGGAGGCCGCGTCGTGTCCAAGTCGTCACGTCGGTCTCCTCAGTACGAGTAGAAGTCGGGGTGGGTGATCAGGCCGACGCACACCGCGTTCCAGGCCAGGCGGGGGTTCGCCGAGACGAAGCCGGCGCTCTCGTGCAGCCACATCCACGGGTCGAGCTCATCGGCCCCGGGCTCCACGACGCGGCTGTGGAACCGCAGCAGCAGGTGGCGGATGTTCGCCTCCACGGCGTCGGGGGCGGACTCGACGCTGTCGTCGATGCCGGCGTGCACGAAGAAGATGCGGTCCGCGGACGGGCGCCCCGAGTCGTTCTGGACGAGCTTCCCGCACACCGAGTGCGCGGCGTCCCCCAGGAACTTCTGGAAGACCAGCGACGCCGACCGGTCCTCGACGGTGTTGTTGCGGTAGTCGGCCTTCCCCAGCGTCGAGGCGAGCTGCTCGAACCGGTCCCGGCCCTCGTCGTCCACCCACCCGAAGCCGGTGGCGGAGCGGATCGAGGCGTTGATCTGATCCAAGTCCAGGCGACGACGGTCGCGGTCGGCGGGCTCGAGCGGCTGCACGCCCACCACGTCGCCTTCGCCGACCACCGTGGTGCTCACGGGGACGGGCTCCACCGGCGCCTCGGGGGCGCAGGCGGGCAGCAGCACGGCGGCCGCGAGGACCGAGAGCGCGCGGGAGACGGGGGCCATCAGCGGACCCTCCGGTAGACGTCGCTGGTGACGACCGCCTTCACCAGCTCGCGCCAGCTGAAGTCGGTGCCCACGAACGTCTCGCCCAGGCCGTCGAACCACGCCGGGTCCGCGTCGAAGGCGGCCTCGCCCAGCAGCCACTCCGCGGCGGTGCGGGACGAACACGCGGGCAGGGTGCCGTCCACGATCGCCTCGTTCACGAGGAGGATCGGGCCCTCTTCGATGCCCGCCTCGTGCGCCGGATCCCGGAACTCGTAGGCGTTTAGCTTGCCGAGGTACGGGTCCTGCTCGTCCGCGATGGACTCCACGAGGTAGTGCTGGCGGCAGGTGCTCGAGCACGGCCCGGTGCCCTGGGCGCAGGCGACGCAGTCCTCGCGCACCGGCGGGAACGTCGCGGGGTCCAGGTACCCGGCGCCGGCGGTGGGCCAGCGACCCCAGTGAGCGGCGGCGGGCTCGAGCATCGCGTGGCAGTACAGGCAGCCGTCGCGCTGCTGGAGGTCGAGGGTCACGACCTCGTCCCCGGTGGTGGGGATCCCGCCCGCCGGAGGCACGAACGGGCGGCACAGGAACCGCTCGAAGAACCGGTTGGCGCGGGCGCGGTTGCTGTTGAAGCGGAGCAGGTACGGGATGCTCGTGAGCACGCCCGCGTGCTGCGGCCCGAGCTCGATCTCCACCCACGTGTCGACGTCCGCCCAGTCGAGGTCCGGGAGGCCCGCCATGGGGATCGGCACCGGGCGCATGGAGACGTTCGTGGCGGCCGACGCCAGGTGCGTCCAGTAGTGGACCAGCGGCCCGTTCACCCAGCCGGTGGTCCCCGTGAACAGGTCCGTGTAGGGGCGGTCCTCGACCACGATGTCTCGGATCCGTCGCTCGACGTCCTCGACCATCCAGCCCTCGAGGGCGTCCTCGCCTCCCGGCGGCACGCACCAGCGCATCTCGGGCCCGCAGCCGCAGTCGCGGTCCCCCTGGCCGCCGTAGGAGCCGCACCAGTCCCCGTCGCCCGCGTACTCGATGTCCGTCCTGGCGTCGAGCGCGCAGACCTTCACCTCGGCGGTCGGGTCCCAGTACGCCGTGACCATCTCCCAGCCCTCACGCCAGGTCTCGTCCTCGCGCAGGATCAGGATCGGGTCGCCGTGCTCGTCGTAGACGGCGGGCTCGTCCGCGCAGGGGACGCGGTCCTCGTTGCCGCGGATCTGGCGGGCCCGGTCCACTCGCCAATAGCGATCGCCCGCCCGAGCCAGGCGGCCGCGCCGGTTGGTCGTCTCGTCGTCGATGATCGGCAGCCACAGCAGGTCGTGGTGCAGACGCACGGCCCGGTCGGCGAACGCCTCGCCCTGGAGCCACTCGTCGATCCAGGCGTCCGGCACGTCGTCCATGGAGTCGAGCAGCGCGTGCTCCTCCATGCTCGGGATCGTGCCGCGGAGGTCGAGGCTCAGCGTCCGCAGGAAGCGGTGCTTGTCCATCGTCTTCGGCTCGTCCGTACAGATCGGATCGGCCTGGGCCGCCCCCGGGGAGAGGAGCGCGACGCCGACGAGGAGGAGAGCGAACCGGTTCAAACGAAAAATGCCCCTTGTGGTTGTGCGACCATACCGTATGCGTCTTCGCTCGGCTGCTCTGCTTTTCCTGCTCGTCGGGTGCCCCTCGGAGGGGGACGACGACGACACGACCCCGATCCCCGTGGACGACGACGACGCGGGCACGCAGGACTGCGATCCGGCCCTCTCGATCTCGCCTCCGTCGGTCCAGGTGCTCCCCTTCGACCTGGTGGTGTTCGACGGCGAGGGAGGCACCGGCGACTACGCGTGGGAGCTGGTGGAGGACGGATCGGGGGCGCTCGTCAACGACCGAACCGGCGCCTACCTGAGCGGACGCACCGCCGAGGTGACCGACACCGTGCGCCTCACGGACGCCGGGTGCACCGGCGAGGCGACGGTGGTGATCGAGGTGCTCGCTCCGCTGCACGTGGAGCCCGAGGGCCTGTCGGTGCCGCCGGGCACGTCCATGACCTACCGGGTGACCCGCGGATCGGGGAGCTACGCCTGCTCGCTCAGCTCGGACGGCTCGGGCGCCATCGTCCAGGAGGACTGCCGCTACACCGCGGGCGCGTCCGTCGGCCGGGACCTCGTGCGCATCGAGGACACCGGGACGGGCGAGTTCCTGTTGAGGGAGGTCGCCGTGGACCCGGCGGCCGCCCTGGCTCACGACCCGGACCGCCTCGCCATGCCGGTGGACTCGACCTACCGGCTCCGTCCCCAGGGCGGCAGCGGGTTCCTCACCGTGCAGTCCGACGACCCCGCCGTGGCCACCGGCGACGGGACGGAGATCGTCGCGGTGGGGCCGGGCAGCACGGAGGTGGTGCTCGTGGACGACTTCACGGGCCAGGAGGCCGTCGTGGCCCTGGACGTGGTGGCGCCGTTGGCCGTCGACCGACTCCCGTGGGCGGACATCCTGACTCCGGGCAAGGCGCGCTCCGCCGACATCGACGGCGACGGGCACATCGACCTGGTCGTCTCCGCCCCCGCCGTCAGCGTGCACGGCTTCCAGGGCGGGGGGGTGTTCGTGTACGCGGGCACGGCGGACGGGCTCGATCCCGTGCCGGTGCAGGTCCTCGGGGGGCAGCGCTCGGACGAGTGGGGCTACGGCCTCGACCTCGCCGACCTCGACGGCGACGGCCTCCTCGACCTCATCGTGGGCGCCGAGGAGGACGACGACGGCGGGGGCAACGCAGGCGCCGTCCACGTCTTCTCCGGGGTGGTCGACGGCTTCTTCACGGACGAGCCCACCGCCACCGTCCTCGGTCCCCGCGCCAACGCCCGCTTCGGCCGCAGCGTGGTCGCCTGCGACTTCGACGCCGACGGCCTGCTCGACCTCGCCGTGGGCGCCTTCGACCACGAGAACCAGACGGCCCAGGAGCCGGCCGAGAACCAGGGCGCGGTCTACATCCACCGAGGCACGGCAACGGGGTTCCAGCCCCTCCCCGACCAGATCCTCTGGGGGCGGAGCTGGACCGGCGCCGTGTGGTTGGACGACCCCCAGCAGCGCATGGGGCTCTACCTCGCGGCCGGAGACGTCGACGGCGACGGGCACTGCGACCTCGCCGCCTCCACCTACCTGTACGACGGGGGCCTTTTCGACGACCAGGGGCTGGTGGTGCTGTATCAGGGCGACTCCGTGGGCGTGGTCGGTGACCCGTGGGCGGCCTTCACGCAGCTCGATCCCGCCGAGACCCACAACGCGCAGCTGGGCCGCCGCCTCGCGTTCGGCGACTTCGACGGCGACGGGCTCGACGACCTCGTCTTCTCGGGCGACGCCCAGTCCCTCCCCGACGCCTCGACGTCCCGGGAGGGTCGCGTGTTCGTCTTCCTCGGCTCGACGCTGCCCACGCTCGGGTCCGGCTACACCGATCCGCTCGACGCCGACTGGATCCACGACGGCGACAGCAGCTCGGACCTCACCGGCCGCGGCCTCCTCGCCGCGGATCTCGACGGCGACGGGATCGACGACCTGGTCATCGCCGCCCCGGCCGACGAGGTGGACGGCGGGCTCAACGCGCCCGGCACCGTCGCGGGCTTCCTGGGCGTCGACGGCGGCCTCCCCGACCCCGTGCCGACCTTCGAGTGGCCGGGCGAGTTCGAGGGCGACTGGTTCGGGAGCTGGCTCGCGGCGATCGAAGACGTGGACGGCGACGGCCTGCGGGACCTCGGCGTGTTCGCCAACCGCAGCAACGTGCTCGGCGTGGAGCCCGGCCTGCCCTACGTCGTGGAGACCGGAGACGGCGCCCTCACGCGGCTGGAGATGCCCATCGAGGGCTCCAACCACGACTTCGCGAGCGCCGTCGCCTTCCTCCCCGACCTGGACGGCGACGGCGACGACGAGCTGCTCATCGGGAGCGACGAGAGCCCGCGCCTGCCCGAGGTCCGCCGCATCGGCAGGGCCCTGATCTACTCGGACCCGGCGGCGGCGCCCGATCACCTCATCGACACGTTCCCGACCCTGGCCGCGGGCGACCGCTTCGGCCGCGACGCCGAGGCGATCGGCGACTTCGACGGAGACGGCCTCGACGACTTCGCGGTCGTCGCGTTCGACGACCACCACCCCGGCTCCTTCTCGGCGAGCACGTTCTCCAACCCCGACGAGTGCCCCGGGGGACGCAACGACTCGGGCTCCGTGTGGGTGTTCCGGGGCCAGGTCCAGGGGTTCCCGAGCGAGCCCTCGTTCGTCGTGTACGGCCCCCAGACGAACCAGTCGATCCACCGCCTCGCGTCGGGCGACGTGAACGGCGACGGGTTCGCGGACGTCGTGTTCACGGGCAACGGGTGGGACGCACCGGAGAACAACAACGCGGGCGGCTTCGCGGTCATGTTCGGGCGGGCGTGGTCGGGGGCGGGCGTGGACGTGGTGTGTCAGCCCTGGGTGCACGTCGGCCGGGTCGAGAACGACAACATGGGCGAGTCCGCCTCGCCGGTGGGCGACGTGGACGGCGACGGGTGCGACGAGTTCGCGGTGGGCACCTACCGAGAGGACCTGGGCGTGTCCAACCAGGGGACCGTGCGCGTGGTCTACGGCTGGGGCGACGGGTGTGCCCGGGGGGAGCCGGACGTGGTCGTGTTCCGCGGAGCCCAGGGCAACGCGAACCTCGGCCGCGGGGTGCACGGGGGGCTCGACGTCGACGCCGACGGCCTGCCGGACCTCCTCATGGGGGCCGACACCCAGACCGTGGGCGGGACCCGGACCGGGCGCGCCTACTTCGTGCCCGGCGCCTACCTGGCGACCCTCGCACCCGAGCCCCTCGTCGAAGGAGCGGAGCCGACCAACACGGTCGCGGCCACCTCGCTCGACGCGCGGTGGCGGGTCGACGGTCGCATCGCCGATGAGAATCTGGGGCGTGACCTGGCGCTGATCCCCGGCCTGGCCCCGCCCTACGGCGGCGTCCTCGTGGGCACGCCGGGCGGCGGACAGAGCGGCGTCGCCAACACCGGCGGAGGGCGCGTGTTCGCGCTGGTCGACTACGGCGACACCGTCGGCATCGATCCCGTGCCGGTGCTGGTGATCAGCGGCGAGAGCCGGCGCGTGGGCGGGCGGCTGGGCACGCGGGTCGCCGCGGGCACGCGCGACGGCACGCCGTGGATCGTGCTCGGGTCCCCGGCCTGCGACGGCGACTCCGTGGACTCCGGCTGCGCCTACGCGCTCCCCGTCACTCCCTGAGGAGGGCCCGGAGGCCCTGCCGGGCGGTCAGAGCTTGCCCGGGCCGACCTTGCGCTTGAGCGACGGGACGAACCCGTCGATCACCTTGAGCAGCGAACCGATGGCCGCCTGCTCCTCGCCGCGGTCCTTGAAGCGGCTGGGCATCTCGAAGACGGTCTGCCAGGCGTCCGCCTTGCGGCCGTATCGCGTGCACCGCACGAGGCCGGGGCCCTCGCCCTCCACGAGGATGAACATCCACTCGGGGGCGCCGCCTGCCTGCGCGTCCTGGTAGATGGCCCACCACTTGCCCATCTGGTCGACCGCGCCCTTGTAGACCTTGATCACGCCCATGCCGTCGGACTCGGCCATGAGCAGGACCTCGTCCTCGTCGTCGTCCCAGTAGACGTTGTCGGGGAGGTCGTCGAAGTCGAACCTCGGCGCCTTCTTCGACCCGCGGTCGTCGTCGTCGTCGTCGTCGTCGTCACCACCGGCGTCGAGATCGAAGTCGTCGTCCTCGTCCTCTTCGTCGGCGCGCCGCTTCTCCTCCTCGGCCCGCTTGCGCTTCTCGTCCTCGGCCCGCTTGCGCTCCTCGTCCTCGGCGCGGCGGCGCTTCGCCCCACGCTCGCGCGCTTCCTCCTCCTCGCGCTCGCGCTCGGCCTCCTCTTCGGCGCGGCGGCGGCGCTCGGCCTCGGCCCGGCGACGCTTGTCGTCCTGCGCGCGACGGCTCGAGCTGCTGCGGCGGCGACGGTCGCCCCGACGCACCTCGTCGTCGTCGTCGTCGTCGTCGTCGTCGCCCCAGTCGTCGTCCTCGTCCTCGTCGTCGTCGTCGTCGTCGCCCCGGGACCGGCGGCGCGGCTCGTCGTCGTCGTCGTCGTCGTCGCCCCAGTCGTCGTCGTCGTCGTCACCCCGGCGCGGCTCGTCGTCGTCGTCGTCGTCGTCGTCGCCCCAGTCCTCGTCGAGATCGATGTCCTCGTCGAAGATGTTCGAGTCGTCTTCCTCGTCCTGGCGGCGGATGACCTCGCGGTCGTCGTCGTCGTCTTCCTCACGCGCCCGTCGGGCGGCCGCGAGGAGCTCGTCGTCCTCCTCGTCGTCGTCCACGCGACCCCCTCGGCGGCGGCGGCTGCTCCCGCCCTCGGCGACCTCGGCCGCGAACACCCGGAGGTCCCCACCGAACGAAGCCTTCTGGCCGGACTTCGAAGCCACGGAGACCTTGTACTTGCCGTCGCCGGCGCCCAGCTCCCGCGGGATGTCGATGTCGACCTCGAGATCGAAGCGGCCCACGGCCCTCGTCATCGGGAAGGACTCCGTCGCGCTCGTCTCGCCCACGGTGTAGTCGATGGTCACGTCCAGCGCGACGTCGTCTTCGGAGGACCAGCCGCCGACCGTCAGATCCATCAGGAGGAGCGCCTCGTCGCCCGGGGAGACCACGCCGGGGTCGATGTTCGCGCTCGCCAACTGGAGGGGCGAGCCGAGGTGCACGAACTCCTCGCGAGAGCCGCGGACCGGGACGCCGTCCAGCATCAGCTTCGTCACGACCCGGTACGAACCCATGTGCTCGGCCTTGGTGTAGCCGCGGGGGACCTTCAGGTACGTGGTGAGGCTGCCGTCGCCGAGCTTCGGGGACACCTTCCCGGACGTCACCTTGAAGTCCGAGAGCTCCTCACCCTCCGCGTCGTATGCCTGCACGACCGCGTGGATGGCGTGGCCCTCGACGTTGCCGTCGATGTTGTAGCCGACCTTCACGGGGATGGTGCTGCCCGCCTTCGTGGCCAGATAGGGCGAGCCCTCCTTGGGCGTGCCGTAGACGACGTCGCGCAGACGGACCTCGATGGGCGCCTTCTTCTGGGCCTCATCCGCCTTGCGCTGCTTCTCGCGCTCCGCCTCTTCGGCCTTGCGGCGCTCGTCTTCCTTGCGCTTGGACTCGGCGCGCTTGCGCTCCTCTTCCTTGCGCTTCGCCTCTTCCTTCTTGCGGCGATCGTCCTCGGCCTTGATCTCGGCCTCCCGCTTCGCCTTCTCCTTGGCCGACAGCGCCGCCAGCTCGCGATCGCGCTGCTCCTTGAGCTTCTTCTCCTGCAGCGCCCGGGCCTTGGCGGCCGAGGAGTCGCCGTCGGTGTCGGCCACGGCCGTGCCGTCGAGGTCGAGCTGGACCGAGCCGCCCTGGAAGGCGGTGCCCAGGGAGGCCGAGTCGGCCTCGCCGGTGTAGGTCAGCGTCCAGTCGGGCTCGAAGAGGTCGTCGTCGGACTTCTTGTAGTCGATGAGCTTGCGGAGCCAGCTCTGGAAGTCCTTCTCGCCGACCCGCCGCACGAAGGGGCGGTCGTCCTCGTCCCGCGGGACGAAGCGCTGGGGCCAGTGCATGGCGTTCTTCGCCACGCCCAGGAAGCGGCGCTGCTCGCGGCTGTCCATGCGCGAGGCCCACCGCTCGACGCGGTCCGGAACCGCCCTGCGCGAGTAGTACTTGTCGCCGCCGTCGAGGCCCTGGCCCCCGAGCCAGCGGTCGAGGTGGCCGAGGTAGAAGAGCATCTCGCCGTCGCGGTCGAAGAAGGGGATCTGGCCTTCCTGCACGGCCTTGCCGAAGAACTCGGGGCTCGCGCCCAGGTACAGGTGCGCCGCGTCGAACGTGACCATGAGGGGCGTGTAGAAGAAGACGAACGCGAGGATCTCCTGGCGCTCCACGAGGCCGGCGCCGTCGTCGAGCTCGGCGTTGGTCGTGAACGTCACGATGCCGTAACGGGTGGGGTGCTTGACCCGCTTCTCGTCCCACTCCCAGTCGTCCGACGGCCGCACCATCGAGCCGATGACCGAGTCGGTCGCCATCACGCGGGTGCGGTACCGCACGGAGTTGAGGAAGTCGCGGACGCCCTCGCGGTCGCCGCTCTCGCCGGGCCACGCGAGCATCTTGTCGGCCTTGACCACGCTGCGGCCGGCGACTCGGTCCACGACGTCCAGCATCTTCGAGACGTCGTCGCCGTCGGTGGCGCTGCGGCCCTTGTACTTGACCCAGACCCCCTCGCCGTCCGCGGGGATCGAGTTCAGCTTGGGCATGCGGGGCTCGCCCGCGGTCCACACGTCCGGCCGGCTCTTGAGGCCCACCGCCTCGAGGACCGGATCGTCACCGCGATCCACCTCCTTCACCGCCATGCCCGAGAGCACGCGCAGCTTGTTCGGGGCGCGCATGTTCATGAGGCCCGGGTTCGGTCCGATGATCGGCGGCGCGGCGAGCGCGAAGAAGCCCTGGCCGCGGTCTCCGGGCAGCTCGAAGGTGATGCGCGCGGCGGCGTTGTCGGGGCCGGCCACGAGGGCCGTGCCCATGCCCAGCAGCGTGGAGCGCAGCGACTCGATGGGTCGATCCGAGCGCTTCGCGTCCTCGAGGGCGGGGACGATCGAGTCCTCCCAGGCCTCCAGGGACGGGGCGCGCAGCACGTACATGCCGGTGAGGACGCGGTACGACGTGCCCTGCTTGATGCCGCTGCGCAGCACCTTGCGCTCGATCTTCTTCCCCGCGACCTCCTTGCCCAGCAGACCTTCGAGGTCCACCGGATCCTGGGCGGTGGCCGGAGAAGGAGCGAGCGAGAGCGCGAGCCCCGCGATGAGGAGCGCCGCGCTCCCCAGGGTCGTTCGAATCGTACGCATTTCGGTCTACTTCTCCTGCTCCACGGGAGCACCCTCGTGGTCCAGCCACACGATGTCGCCGAGACCCATCGCGGCCACCGCGGCCTCGATGGTCGTGCCGTCCGCCCCCTCGGCGGCGGCGCTGCGATCCCCGACGATCAGGATCGCGAGGTTCGCCGGGTTCAGGGCGTCCGCGAGCTCCGCCTGCGCGGCCTCGAGGGTGACCGCCTCGACGCGCGCGTTGTAGCCCTCGATCCAGCCTGCCGGGCGCCCGCGGCCCTCCACGGAGGCGAACTGTCCAAGCGTGCCGGCCATGCGCTCGAAGCGCGCCGGGCGGCCCTGCAGCAGGGTGCCCCGGGCGTTGGCGAACTCCGTCTCCGTGATGGGCGCGTCGCCCACGATGCCCTCGAACTCCTTCAGGAACTCGGCCAGCGCGAGCGCCGTGGTGCCCGCCTTGACCGACGAGGAGCCGACGAACCAGCCGCCGTCCGAGCTCGTGCCGCGGCTCGTGCGCGCGCCGTACGTGTAGCCCTTGTCCTCGCGGAGGTTCATGTTGATCCGGCTCGTGAACTGGCCGCCCAGGACGACGTTGCCCAGCGATCGGGCCGCGTGCTTGTCCGCGTCGAACGCCCCCGCCGTGTTGCCGACGTACAGCGCCGACTGGCTCGCCCCCGGGTGGTCCACCCAGTACAGGGTCACGCCCTCGTGCTTCGTCTCGACGAGCGCGGGCTCGGCCGGGATCTCCGGGCCCTCCGGGGCCGCCCAGTCGCCGAAGTGCGCGTCCAGCGCGGCCTTCATCGTCTCCTGGTCCTGGCGAGTCACGACCACGATCGCGGCGTTGTCGGGCCGCCAGACGGAGGCGTGCCAGGCCTTCATGTCGTCGACGGTGATGCCGTCGAGGGAGGCGGCGCTGCCCCGCGCCCAGCGGCCCGGGCCGCGGCCGTCGAACAGGGTGCGATAGAAGACCTTCGACCCGGTGGTGCGCAGGTCGTCGCTCTCGGTGAGGATGCGGTTCTTGCGGTCCTCGCGGACGCGGTCCACGTCCGCCTGCGCGAAGGTCGGGCGCCGCACGATGTCCGCCGCGATGGCGAGCGTCGCGTCCAGGTTCGTCTCCAGCGACTCGATGCGCGCGTGGGAGTACACGGAGCCCGCGCCCAGGGACACGCTGCTGGCGAGCACCTGCAGGGCCTCGTCGATGGCGAGGGCGTCGCGGTCGCCCGCCCCCTCGTTGAGCATGTCCGCCGTGAAGGAGGCCAGCCCGGCCTTGTCCGCGGGCTCGCTGTGGTACCCGCGGTGCAGGTTGACCTGGATGTAGGCGAGCGGCACCGAGCCGGCCTGCACGAACGTCACGGGGATGCCGTTGGCGAGCGTGAAGGACGCGGCCGCGGGGGCCTCCCAGTCGGCGGCCTCGCCGGGCACGGGCATGGCGGGCCAAGCGGGCGGCTCGGCGGCGGTGGAGCCCGACGTCTCCGTGTTCTTGACGCCCCAGCAGCAGGCGACGAAGGGGACGGCGGCGAGGGAGAAGCCGAAGCGGCGGACGGCGTGGGAGAGCATCACTTCGCCCCCTTCTCGGCGTCGGCGCCGGGTTCGGCGGGCGCCTCGGGCTCTTCTTCCGCCTTCGGATTGATGATGACGCGGACGCGGTGGTCGGTGACCAGCGTCTTGGTGGCCCACTCGACGATCGAGGCGCCGGTGACGTCGAGGTACCGCTGCAGATCCGCCTGCGCGAAGTCGGGGGTGTCGCGGTACTGGTTGTACATCTGGAGCATGCTCCCCCGCCCCTGGACGCCTTCGAGGCGCTGGAAGAAGGACTTCTGCCAGGCGTTGCGCGCGCGCTGGACCTCGGCCTCCGAGGGGCCCTCGGCGAGGAAGCGGGCGATCTCTTCGTCGATGGCCGTCTGCAGCTCCTCGATCGTGTTACCCGGAGCCGCCGTGGCCACGATGTTGTACGTCGATCCGAGCTGCGAGCTGTACTGCCCCGCGCTCACGTCCTTGGCGATGCGGTCCTCGAAGACCAGCCGCTTGTACAGCCGCGAGTTCTTGCCGGACGTGAGGATGAGCGAGAGGTAGTCCAGCTCCGCGTCGCCCGGCTCGAAGAAGGGCGCGCTCATCCACACCTGCTGGAGCTGCGGGAGCTTCACGTCGTCCTCGAGCTCGATCGTCTGGGCAGCGGGCAGGGCGGCCTCGGCCTCCATGATCGGCGTCGGCTGCTCCCCCTTCGGGATCGGCCCGAAGTACTGCTGGATCCACCCCTTGGCGGCGTCCGCGTCGAACGCGCCGGACACGACCAGCGTGGCGTTGTTGGGGACGTACCAGGTGTTGAAGAAGTTCTTCACGTCGTCCAGCGACGCGGCCTCGAGGTCCTCGTGGGTGCCGATCGTGAGGTGCCGGTAGGGGTGCCCCTCGGGCCACACGGCCTCCGAGACGGCCTTGCGCGCCTTGGCGTACGGCCGGATCTCGTAGTTCTGGCGACGTTCGTTCCGCACCACGTCGCGCTGGTTCGTCAGCTTCGTCTCGGTGAGGACGGGCAGGAGGAACCCCATGCGATCGGCCTCCATCCACAGGGCGCGCTCGAGGACGTGCGTCGGGACCGTCTCGTAGTAGTTCGTGCGGTCCTTGTTCGTCGTCCCGTTCATGCGCGCGCCGTAGGGCTGCAGGGGCGCGAAGAACTCGCCGTCCGCGTGCTCCGAGCCGTTGAACATCAGGTGCTCGAACAGGTGCGCGAAGCCCGATCGACCCGGCACTTCGTCCTTGCTGCCCACGTGGTACCAGACCTCGACGTGCACGATCGGCGTCGTGTCGTCCTGGTGCAGCAGGACCTGGAGCCCGTTGTCGAGGCGGTACTCCTCGTGGGGGATCTCCAGGGTCGTGTCCGCGACGGCGGCGCCCGCGGGCGCGACGGCCGCGCAGATCGCGATCAAGAGGCTGTTTCGCACGTTCATTCAGAGGCCTTCGATGGAGGGGTGCTCATGAAGCCGCGCAGAGGTACCACGCGCACGTCGCGCGAGCAAGACGCACGCCCGCCGGTCGCTTGTGGTGCCGAAGACGCTCTGGAAGGATGCCGCTGATGTCGACGTCCCAGCGCTTCACCCTTCGCCTGGAGCTCGTGGGCCCGGGCGGTCGCCGTGGGTCGGTGGAGATGCCGGCCGAGGAGTCCGGGCCGATCACCGTGGGTCGAGGCCCCGACAACGACCTCCAGATCGTCTCCCCCTTCGTCTCCCGCCTGCACGGCGAGTTCACCCGGCACGGCACGGGCATGCGCTACCGCGATCTCGACTCCACGTCGGGCTCGTACGTCGGCGGCCTGCGGGTGCGTGACTGCATCCTCGGGCCCGGCGAGCGGCTGCACCTGGGCAGCCCCGACGGCGACTGCCTCACGCTGCTCCAGGGCATGCCGGGCGAGCCGGACCGCACCACCCAGGCGGACGCGTTCCGAAGCGACTCCGATCTGCCCGCGGGCCTCACCGAGATCCTCCAGGTCCAGGACCTCAATCGCTCGCAGTACCTGACTCAGGAGCTGCCTCCGCGCACCACCGGGGGCCGTCGCACCGGCAGCCAGATGGAGAGCCGCCTGCGCGCGCTCATCACCCTCACGTCGGACCTCCTCGAGGTCGAAGACTCGCGCGCGATGGCGCGGCGGCTGCTCCAGCGCGTCATGGACATCCTTCCGATGGACCGGGGCATGGTCCTCCTGGGAAGACCGGAGGCCCTGGTGCCGCGGGTCTGGGTCGCCCGCAGCGGCCTGGCGACCGACAGCATCGAGAGCGGGTTCCTGTCCTCCAACGAGATCCGCAGCCTGCACGTGGAGCCGGAGGAGACCGAGCCTCCGTTCGAGCCGATCCGCACGGTGGTGGATAGGGTCGCGGGCGAGGGCATCGGGCTGCTCACGCTGGACGCCGGCCGCGACTCGCGGCTCGAGGGCAGCGAGTCGATCATCCTCCAGGGCGTGCGGTCGATCCTGGCCGCCCCCATCGCCACGTCGGAGCGCGTGTACGGGGTGCTCTACCTCGACACCCACCGGACCCTCCGCAAGGGCGACGAGGACGCGCTGGACTGGCTCGTCGCGGCGGCCCGGCAGGCGGGGATGGTCGCCCAGAAGCTCGAGCTGCTGGCCCAGCAGCGGGCGATGTTCGAGTCGATGATGAAGGGGCTGGCCGCGTCGATCGACGCTCGGGACGGCCTCACCGCGGGCCACTCCGCGCGCGTCGCGCACCACAGCAAGGAGACCGCGCGGTTCCTGGGCATGTCGGCTCATGAGCAGGAGGTCGTGCACTGGGCGGGGCTGCTCCACGACTACGGGAAGATCGGGGTCGACGACGCGGTCCTCAAGAAGCCGGGGCGGCTCGACGCCGAGGAGTACGCCCACGTCCAGACGCACCCTCAGAAGACGTACGACATCCTCAAGAAGATCGCGTTCCCCCCGGAGCTGGGGGACCTGCCCCTCATGGCGGCGGCCCACCACGAGCGGATGGACGGCGAGGGCTACCCCTGGCGCCTCGCGGGCGACTCCATCCCCCTGGCCGGGCGCATCATCGCCGTCGCCGACGTGTACGACTCCCTCACCCGCAAGCGTCACTACCGAGACCCGATGCCCATGCCCGAGGTGCTCGCCCACCTCGAAGAGGGCCGCGGTCCACGCTTCGACCCCACGGTGCTGGACGCGTTCTTGGCGTATCACTCCGAGGTCCTCGGGCCGAAGGAGGAGCGTCGACGTTTGAAGCGCGCCCGCACCACGGAGCGGCACTCCGCCGTGGACGGCCCCGACGACGCGCCCGCCGAGGTGGACACGATCCGCAAGCCCGGCGTGGACATCGCGTCGCCCACCCACGACTTCACCGAAGAGGCCTGACGCGCAGCGTTCTCTTGCTTCTTTGTGCGCTGGTGGGATATAGCCCCGCCGCAGCAGGCCGCCCGACATTCTCTTTTGCGGGGCGATCGACCCCCTCCCGGCGGCCTCGGAAGGAACAACTTGAGTACATCGACGATCGACACCGACTCCGCGGCCCCGGCCGTGGCCGAAGCCACGCCCGCCCCGGAGCCCGTCCCCGCAGAGTGGGACGACCTGGGCCTGGACCCCGAAGTCCTGAGCGCCGTGAAGGACCGCGGCTACGCCCACCCCACGCCCGTGCAGGCGCAGTCCGTGCCCGCCGCCATCGAGGGCCGAGACCTCCTGGTCCGCGCCAAGACCGGCACCGGCAAGACGGCCGCCTTCATGCTCCCCATCATCCAGCGCATCCCGGCCGGCTACGGCAAGGCGGGCTGCATCGTCCTGTGTCCGGTGCGTGAGCTCGCGCTGCAGATCGCCGAGGAGACCAAGCTCCTCGCGAAGGACAAGAACCTCCGCGTCGTCACGCTCTACGGCGGCGTGGGCATCGGTCCCCAGGCGGACGCCCTCAACGACGGCGCCGAGATCGTGATCGGCACGCCCGGGCGCGTGATGGACCACATCAAGCGGGGCAACCTCAAGCTCAAGGACGCGATCGTGAGCGCCCTCGACGAGGCGGACGAGATGCTGTCCATGGGCTTCTTCCAGGAGGTCACGGGCATCCTCGAGCACTGCCCCCGGGAGTCCCAGACGCTGCTCTTCAGCGCGACGATGGAGGAGCGCCTCAAGGAGCTCATCGGGCGGTTCCTCAAGGACCCCCACGAGATCTACCTGAGCCTCGACACGGATCGCGTCGCCGACACGATCCACCACGTCCTCTACGAGACCACGATCGAGTACCCGAAGCCGCGCCAGCTGCTCCACATCCTCGACGAGGAGCAGCCCACCAGCGCGCTGATCTTCTGCAACACCAAGGCCGATACGGAGATGGTGTCGCGGTTCCTGAACAAGCAGGGCGTCGCGACCGAGCCCATCAGCTCGGACCTCACCCAGAAGGCGCGAGAGCGGGTGATGAAGCGCATCAAGCGCGGCGAGCTCGACTACCTCGCGGCCACGGACGTGGCGGCGCGCGGGATCGACATCGAGGACCTGAGCCACGTCATCCACTACAGCCTCCCCGAGGACCCGGCCGTGTACCTGCACCGCACCGGGCGCACCGGGCGGGCGGGCAAGAAGGGCCGCGCCATCGCCCTGATGTCGGCCGCCGAGATGACCTGCCGCCGCGTCCTTGAGCGCGAGTACGAGATCGAGTTCGAGCTGCGGGACCTCCCCAGCCGCGAGGCGGTGGACGAGGCGCGGGCGAATCGACTCGTCGAGGAGCTCACCGGCACGCTCAAGGAGGGGCTGCCCTTCGAGGCGTTCCTGCCCCTCGCCAAGAAGCTGCGCGAGCAGGGCGGCTCCGCGGACATGCTCCTGGCGGTCGCGCTGCGCGGCTTCTTCCGGTGGCACCGCATGGCGAAGCGGCGCGCCGAGCTCGAGGCCGGAGGCGAGGATCCCGATGCGGTGGACGCGCTGATGGCCCAGCGGACGGGCCGCGGAGGACGGACGGGCGGCGGACGTCGAGACGGTCGTGGCCCACGACGGGATCGCGACGGGCGCGGCGGTGGACGCGGCGGACGTGACGGCGGACGTGACGGCGGCCGAGGACGTCGGGATCGTGGCGACTCGCGCAGCGACGGCCGCAGCGACGAGCGACCTCCGAAGGCGGCCGACGGAGGCGCGGACCGGCCGAAGCGGCGGCGGCGGAGGCGCAACAAGAGCAAGAGCGAGGGAGCCGGGGACAACTAGCCCGGCTCGCGAGGCAGACCGAGGAACCTCATGGACCATCGCGGGAAGAAGTCAGTGGGCATCGACATCAAGGGACCGGCCGAGATCGAGAAGATGCGGGCCGCCGGGGTCCTCGCCGCGGCGACGCTGCGCTTGGCCGAGCGCCACGTGAAGGTCGGCGCGAGCACCGAGGCCATCAACAAGGTGGTGCACGAGTACATCTGCGATCACGGGGCCTACCCGTCGCCGTTGAACTACAAGGGGTTCCCGAAGTCGGTCTGTACGTCGATCAACGACGTCGTCTGCCACGGCATCCCGGACCCGAAGGAGCTGCTCCGCGACGGCGACATCGTCAACGTGGACGTGACCGTCACCCTGGACGGCTTCTTCGGGGACACGTCCCGCACCTTCTACGTGGGCACCCCGAGCGCGGAGGCGCGACGCGTCACGGAGACGGCACGGACCTGCCTCGACCTCGGCATCGCCGCGGTGAAGCCCGGAGCGCGGATCAAGGACATCGGGGCCGCCATCGAGGACCACGCCCACGCCCAGAACTGCAGCGTGGTGCGCGACTACTGCGGGCACGGCATCGGCCGGGTGTTCCACACGGACCCGCAGATCCCTCACTACCGATTCATGGGCCGCAACCCCCGCATGCGCGCGGGCATGACCTTCACGGTCGAGCCGATGATCAACCTCGGCACGTGGCGCGTGGAGTTGATGGACGACGACTGGACCGTCCGCACGCGCGACCGGAAGCTCAGCGCTCAGTTCGAGCACACGCTGCTGGTCACGGACGACGGGGTCGAGATCCTCACCGACTGGGCGAACCTGGAAGGCAGCGAGTACGAGTAGCGGCCCCGGTCAGTCCGAGCAGCACGCGGCGACGTAGGTCGTCGCGGTGTCGCAGGACCCCGAGCGCGGATTCCCGGCGGCGTTCAGATACGAGAACCGGTCGTACTGGGACGCGCTCGTGAACAGCCCCGACCCGTTGCAGTTCAGATCCGAGGTCGACGAGACCGTGGACGTGAGGATGCGCAGCCCGGCCCCGGTGTAGTGGCGGACCCCCTCGAACGTAGTGACCGTCGTCACGACCAAGGCCTCGGCGCCGGGCGCGGGCGCCGGGAACGAGTGCAACACCTCCACGTCCGTGCACATGCGCGCGTTCGCGAAGGCCGCCGCGCAGTCCGCGTGGAAGGTCCCCAGGCCGGCGTTCACCGCGCGCGCCGTCGCGCCGGCGCCCACGTAGGTGTCGGTGCTCGCCCCGACACCGCCGCCGGAGTACGTGACGCCCGGAGGCGCGGAGTCGTCGTCGTCGGGGCCCACGTCGTCGTCGTCCGCGGCGTCGTCGTCGTCCGTCGCGTCGTCGTCGTCCGTCGCGTCGTCGTCGTCCGTCGCGTCGTCGTCGTCCACCGCGTCGTCGTCGTCCACCGCGTCGTCGTCGTCCACCGCGTCGTCGTCGTCCGTCGCGTCGTCGTCGTCCACCGCGTCGTCGTCCCCGAGAT
>CAZUHI010000012.1:0-152793 GCA_964620495.1 uncultured Rickettsiales bacterium
CCGCGTCGTCGTCGTCCACTGCGTCGTCGTCGTCGGTCGCGTCGTCGTCGTCCACCGCGTCGTCGTCGTCGGTCGCGTCGTCGTCGTCGGTCGCGTCGTCGTCATCCACGGCGTCGTCGTCGTCGGTCGCGTCGTCGTCGTCCACCGCGGTGAAGTCGTCGTCGTCCACGCTCGGGGTGGGCGTGCCCTCGAACTGCTCCCAGCAGCCGCCGACGAGGACGGCGCCGAGCAGCAGCGCGAGCGCGGTGAGGGAGTGCTCTGGACGCATCAGCGGTCCTCCGAGGCGACGCCGTAGGCCGAGAGTCCGGTGGCTCCTTCGGCGGCGTCGATGCCCGCGCTGTACTCGCGGGCGGTGGGATCGTCGGGGTCGTCGGTGACCCACAGGGAGTCGTCACCGTAGCCGTCGGGCGTGGGTTTGACGTAGGTGTCGGCGCCGCCCACGTCCACGAAGAAGGCGTAGGACGGGTTGATCGTGTTGCCGCACGTGTCCGGCGCCCAGTCGTAGTCGGTCGCCCAGCCGATGCTGCGGTCGTGGTCGGAGTCGTACAGGTCGTCGCCGCCATGGTCCGCGAAGAGGGACAGGCCGTGGCACTTGCTCGCGCCGATCGTGCGGTCGTGGCCGTAGTACTCGTCGTCCCCGGCGTCGTCCACGAACGCGGTCACGCTGAAGTCGTGGGCGAGCCCGATGGCGGAGTGGGTCGGCCGACGGTCGGGGTTGTAGCGGTCGTTCCCGCCGCCCTCGAGGAAGGCCGCGACGGCGAAGTGGGCGGTGGCCCCCTGCGCGTAGAAGATGCCGTGGTAGGTGTCGTCCCCGGCGGCGTCCGCGAGGATCCCCAGGCCCATCCAGTAGCCGGTCCCCTGGGTGAACGTGGAGCCCTCGTAGAGGTCGTCGCCGGCGCGATCCCGCAGGAGCGCCAGCCCGCCGCTCAGGTGCGTGCTCGGCCCGTCCCGACGCCACCCGAACGCCGTGCCTTGGCCGAGCGACGGGTTCGCCCAGCCGTTCGTCTGGGGCGACCCGAACAGGATGATGTCGTCCACCACGAGCTCGTAGTCGTCGTTGCCGGACTCGTCGTGCAGCAGCCCGTACGAGAGCACGTGCGCGAACCCCTGGCTGTTGCGGAAGGCCCGGTAGCGGTCGTTGCCGCCCCGGTCCACCAGGATCCCCGTCCCCGTGAGCGCGGCGCCCTGCGCGCCCTGCTCGGCCTCGTACTCGTCGTCGCCCCCGTCGTCCCACAGGACGCCCACGCCGAAGTTCGCGAAGCCCTGGGACCGACGCAGGGACAGGTACGTGTCGTCGCCCTCCCCGAGGTCCAACAGGAAGCCGTAGCCGAACACACCCGCGCCCTGGCGCGCGACGGGAGAGACGCTGAAGGGCCCGTTGTTGTTCGCGAAGCCCGAGTTCCGACCGGCGTAGTCCGAGGGCAGCAGGCGGGGGTCGTCGCCCGGGTCCTCGACCTCGTTGTAGGAGTAGAGGTCGTCGCCCCCGAGATCGACGTGCACCGACGCCGGGTTGTGGGCCGAGGCCGTGGCCCCCGCCGGGATCCGATAGATGTCGTCCCCGCCGAGGTCGATCACGAGCAGCAGCGGGTCTCGAAACCGGGGGTCGTCGAGGACGTCGTAGAGGTCCGGGCCGGCGCCCCGGAGGAGCACGGCGCCCAGGGGCGTCGGGGCGTACAGCTCGAAGTCCCCGCTCAGGCCCGCGAGCGTGGTCCAGTCCACCGAGTCGACGGCCTCGGCGAGCACGACCGCCCCCTGATGCAGCCGCTCCGCGCCGCCCTCCTCCGCCCGGAACAGCCCCTCGCCCGCCTCCGAGTCCGGGTTGATCGGGCCGACGGCCCCGGGATCTCCGAGGTCCCACAGCAGCCAGTGGTTGCTGCCCGACCGCCAGAAGAGGTCCAGGTAGTCGGGGTTGGTCATCACCTCGAGCGCTTCGTCGCGCATGGGGACGGCCTCGGCGACGCCCGCGAGGATCGCCCCCGCCGCCCGCCGGACCTCGATCGGCACCCCGTCCGCGGAGTCCTCCACGTCGTCGCGGCCGTCCCAGTCGTCGTCGTCGTGGAGGAGGTCGAGGGCGCTGAGGAGGGGCGCGTCCGGGTCGAGCGCCGGGCGGGGGAGGTCGCGCTGGACGGCGATGTCGATCTGCAGGGCCGCGTCCGCCACCAGGGTGCCGAGCGGCGACGCTCCTTCGATCGCGAGGTCGCTGCGGGTGGCGACGTTGCCCGAGAAGCAGGCCGTCTCGAACGGGTTCTCCTGGAGGTGGTGGAAGAACGCCCGCCGCGTGGGGTCGTCGGCGATCCGGCCCCCGTAGGCGTCGTACAGCGACCGGGGGATGCCGACGCCCCGATCGAGCCCGTGCGGCTCCATCGCCTGCGTGAAGAGATCGTCGTCCGGGGCCTGCGCGGGGCAGTCGTGGGGCACCTCCAGCGTCGCGTCCGACGGCTGAACCGGCGTCGGAGGCTCGGGACCCGCGGCCCCGGGCTCGTCGGCGACGCACGCCGCGAGCGCGAGGACGAGGACCGGGATCGACCACGGGGTTCGCACTCGACCGTTCTAGCAGTCCCCGGGCCGAGCGCCGGGGCGCGACGGGGCCCGTGGCGGGGAGACGGTCCTTTCCCGTACACTAGGGCGATCCGTGACCGGGTCGCGGCCCGCGGTCCGACCCACGCCGAGGTGATGCAATGCAGCGCGGTACGTCTTCTCTCCTCTCCTTCGCCTCCGTCGCCTTCGTATCGGCGGCGTGCGTGAGCACCCCCTTCCAGGACGACGCCTTCCTCCGGACCGGCGAGCGTGAGGGCGCGGGGCCCTGCGTGGTGGGCGGGGCCTCCTCGTTCCTGGCCACGGAGGGGTTCGTCGCGCCCGTGGGCGAGGGCAACACGCCCGGCGCCACGCACTACATCTGCGAGTTCAATCACCGCGAGTACGACGGACGCCCCACCTTCGACTCCTGGGAGGGCAACACCACCCTCATCAACGGCGGCTCCACGGCCATCTCCCTCACGTACGACCTGGGCGAAGACGAGGAAGGCAACGCCGTCCCGTTCGACAACCGAGGCGTCGTCGTGGGCGTGGTGGGCGAGCTGGGGTACTTCCACCGCACGCTCGAGTCCGCCGAGGGAACGGTCGTCCTCGACCTGCACATCGCCGCGGAGCTGCCGACCACGCGGACGCGCTACACGGTCTTCGTGGGCATCACGGACCTCGGCGCCCCCGCGGACGTGATCACGGCGGGCGAGTTCCAGGAGATCCCCATCGACGTCACCACCGTGAACAGCGGCGAGCTCCAGGTCTCCCTGAGCTGGAACACGTCGGCGGACATGGACCTGTACGTCACCGAGCCGGACGGCACCCGCATCTTCTGGGGGGCCACCGAGTCCGAGTCGGGCGGCACCCTCGACCTCGACGGCAACGCCGCCTGCGAGACGGCCGACGAGCGCAACGAGAACATCTACTGGCCCCAGGGCAGCGCGAGCTCCGGCGAGTACATCGTCGAGGTCGTCCAGTTCGATCCCTGCGAAGCCGCCTCCGGAACGGACTGGCGGGTCACGGTCCTCGAGAACGGCGTGCCGACGGTCCACACCGGCAGCGTGGACGCGAGCGATCTGGACGTCGTGAACGTCACCACCATCGACTGGGCCGGTCCCCAGTAGCTCGACTCAGGGCAGCGTGAGCGCCGGGACCGGCGTCCCCGGGAGCGTGCGGTAGCGCTCGAGCAGCGCCTCTTGCCGACCGTCCAGGCTCACCTCTTCCCCTCGGATGAAGACGTGCTCTGCGCGGCTGCTGATCTCGAGGGGATCGCCCGACCACACCACCAGGTCCGCGCCCGCCCCGATCTTCAGGTCGGCCTGCCCCATCGTCCCGTACGCGAGGTCCACGCCCGACGTGAGCGCGCTCATCGCGTCCGCGTGGGCGAGGCCCTCCCGGACCGCGTTGCCCGCCATCTGACGCAGCTTCCGGCCGAAGTGCGCCGACCGCGCCGAGAAGAGGATCGTGACCCCCGCCTCGGCGAGGATGCGCGTGCCGTCCCGACGGGCCCGGATCTGGGCGAAGCTCCCCGCGCCGTACACGAACGGTCGCACGACGACGGCCACGTCCGCGGCCGCGAGTTCTTCGGCCAGCAGGTGCGCCTCCGCCCCGCCGTCGATCACCAGCCGCAGGCGCTGCTCCTCGGCGAAGCGAAGCAGGGCCTCGATGTCCGGGGCCCGATCCGCGCCGATCACCACGGGCATCCGGTCGCGCACGACGGGGATGAGCGCCTCGAGGTCGCGCTTCGAGGCCACGTACTCGCGCCGGGCGTTGCGGTCGTAGGAGGACCGGTTGGCTTCGTAGTCGCGGACGTCCGCGAGCAGGTCCCGGAGGGCGTCCAGGCCCCCGGCGCGCGAGCCGGTGACGACCCCCATCCGCATCGCCAGGGGCGCGGGCGCGACGGCTTCGGCCTGGGTGTCGCCCGCGAGCGTGACCCAGGTGGCGAGGCCCGAGACCATCCCCCCGGACGGATGCACGACGACCGAGGTGATCCCCTCCCGCCGGGCCGCCGCGATGACGATGGACGACGGGTCGTAGGCCTCGGCCGGGTCGAAGGAGGCGCGCACGATCTCGGCGCCCCCCGGGTCCTGGTGCCGGGTCCCGCCCTCCATGCCGACCTCGACGAGGCCCATGGTGCTCACGGGGTCCACGAACCCCCGGGCGATCTGCTTGCCGGCGGCGTCGATCCACGCGCAGGTGCGCCCGTCCCAGGTGCCGGTGCCGTCCTCGCCCGGGGCTCCCGGGAACTCGCCGACGTAGCGCGCGACCACGGTGCCGGGGTCGTCCGCGATCACGAGGTGGGTGGGCTCGTCCGACAGGGTGCCTTCGAGATCGAAGACGCGGCCGCCGTGCAGGACGGTGCAGTCGCTCGCGGCGGCCGAGGAGGGGACCACCGCGACGAGCGCGGCGGGGAGGAGGATCGCGACGAGAGCCTTCATCGGAGCCCCCTCCCGAGCTCGAAGTCGGACCAGAGCGGTTGTTCGTCGATGGACCAGCGCAGGCGCCCGTCCACGAACACCCACGTGGCCTTGGTGTAGACGGAGAAGGGGTGGCCGTCCCAGACCACCACGTCCGCGCGCTTGCCCGCCGAGAGCGTGCCGACCTGGTCGTCGATCCCGAGGGCCCACGCGGGGTTGGCGGTGATCCACCGCAGGGCATCGTTCTCGGTGACCTCGATGCCCTCGCGGACGCCCGCCCAGTAGGCCTTCGAGGCTTCCTGGTTGAGGCGCTGGATGCCCTCGGAGCTGTCGCTGTGGATGATGGCGATGGCGCCCGACTCGGTGAGGAGCGCGGCGTTGTACGGGATGCCGTCGTAGGCCTCCATCTTGAAGCCCCACCAGTCGGCCCAGGTCGAGGAAGCCACCTGCCGCTCGGCCAGGATGTCGCGGATCTTGTAGGCCTCGAGCGCGTGGTGGAAGGAGCGGATCTCGAACCCGAACTCCTCGGCGACCTGGAGGACGCCCAGCATGTCGTCGGCGCGGTAGCAGTGCGTCTGGACCATCACCTCGCCGGCGAGGATGGCCGCGAGGGTCTCGAGGGCGGGATCCCACTCCGGGGGCGCCTCGTCGTCGCCGCCGCCCTTCGGCCCCTTCTTCCTTCGCTTCTTCTTCTTCGGGTCGTCGCCGGCGCCCTGCTTCTCCTCCCACCGCAGCCACTCGTCGAGGTAGCGCTGGGCGGCCAGGAACGCCTTGCGTCGGCCGTAGACGTTGCCCATGCGGGTCTGGGGGCCGCCCTTCTGGCCGTACACCCGCTTCGGGTTCTCGCCGCAGGCCATCTTCACGGTCTCGGGGGCGCCGGGGAACCGCATGGCTCGGGGACCGCGGGCGGGGACGGCGTGCAGCACGACGCCGCGGCCCCCGATCAGGTTCGCGGAGCCGGGGAGGATCTGGAGCGTGGTGATGCCCCCCGCGACGGCGCGCTCGAGCCCCGGGTCCTGGGGCCAGAAGGCGTTCTCGGCCCACACCCCGGCGGTGGTCGGGGCGACCGCTTCGTTGCCGTCGCTGTGGGCCTTCGCGTGGGGCGCCGGGTACACGCCGAGGTGGCTGTGGGTGTCGATGAGGCCGGGCGTGACGAACTTGCCCGCGACGTCGACCACGCGCGCGCCCTCCGCGGCCCCGTCGGGGGGCCGGCCGGGGCCGAGGCCCGCGATCCGTCCGTCGCGCAGGTGCACCCAGCCGGGGGCGTGTACGTGGCCGTCCGCCGTCATGATCGTCCCGCCCACGAGCAGAACGTCGAGGGGATCGCCCGCGGGGATCGGCGGCTCCACCAGGCGATGGGAGCGCTCGGCGCCCTCCGCGCGCGATCGGGCGGGCGCGACGGGCGCTTCTTCCGCGGGCGGCTCCGCGGCGAGGGGGGCGGGGAGGGTCGCCAGCAGCAGGGCGCAGGCGAGGGTACGGGCTGGATGCATGCGGTCTCCGAGGCGGGCGGTCTACCTCGCGGAGCCGCGGGCCGGCAAGCCCGTCGAGGCCGGCGGGACGGTCGCGCGTTCGGACCTCAGAGGCCGCCCTCGCGCAGGGTGGACAGGAGCTCGGGGTGCAGGGTCGGGCCCGCGGCCACCACCGCCGGGGCCCCGGGCACGTGCGGAGCGCCGCTCCCGTCCGTCACGACGCCGCCCGCCTCGCGGATCAGCAGGGTGCCCGCGGCGGTGTCCCAGGGCTTGAGCGCGAGCTCCCAGAAGCCGTCCAGTCGGCCCGCGGCGGTGTAGGCCATGTCGACGGCGGCGGCCCCCGCCCGACGGACGCCGCGGCAGCGGGCGAGGGCCGCGTGGAACAGCGGGAGGTTGGAGCCGTCCTCCCGGGACGCGTAGGCGAAGCCCGTCGCGAGGAGGGCGCTCCCCAAGGGCGCGCGGTCGCTCACGCCGATCGGGGCCCCGTTCAGCCGGGCGCCGCCGCCCGCCACGGCCGTGAACATCTCGTCTCGCACGGGCTCGAGGATCGCCGCCGCGACCAGCTCCCCGTCCGCCTCCAGCCCGATGCTGACGGCGAACACGGGGAAGCCGTGCGCGTAGTTGAGGGTGCCGTCGAGCGGATCGACGATCCAGCGGCGGCCGGATCGCCCCCGGGTCGCGCCCTCCTCTTCCCCGAGGATGGAGTCGTCGGGGAAGGCCGCCGTGATCGCGGCCCGGATCGCCTCCTCGCAGGCGAGGTCCACGGCCGTGACGAGGTCGACGGCGCTCGATTTGTGAGTGACGGCGTGCTCGCGGCCCAGCCCGTCGAGCTGAATCGCGCCCGCGGTCCGGGCGGCGGCCACGGCGACGTCCAGCTCCGCTCTCCAGCTCGGGCTTTCGTGCATCGGCGGAGGATACCCCCCGCAGCTGGTAGCTTTCCGCGTCGTGAAGACCCCCGACGAGCCCTCCGTGGACGCCACTGCCCGCACCTCCTACCTCACGATGGACACGTGGCGGTGGGTGGCGTTGGCCGTGGGCGTGGCTCTGGCGATGCTCACCGTCGTCAACCTCGCGGTCCCCGAGGCGTGGGTCCGGGGGAACTTCCGGCAGTGGATCCCGTGGGTCGCCGGCTCCGGGCTCCTGCTGTGGGTCGGGGGGAGCCTGCTCGAGCGCGTGCTGGAGCGTCGCCTCCCCGCGATCACCTCGATCATCGCGGGCGTGGCCCTGGCCTCCGTGGTCCTGCAGAGCGGCCACTACCTCACGATGTCCATGGGCGGCGAGCGGGTCCGCGCCTGGAACGTCTATCACTACTACCTGGGCAGCAAGTACTTCAAGGAGCTCGGCTACCACGACCTCTACGCGGCCACCGTCACCGCCGACGACGAGTGGATCGCGAAGAAGAAGGACCTCACGAAGAAGGAGCGGAAGCGCGCACGTCGGGCCCGCACCCTCAAGGACTTCAGCGCCGTCAAGCGCGTGCGCGACATGGGCGACTACCAGGTCAAGCGGCGCGCGGTGATCGTCGAGAACTACGACCGCAGCGTCTTCACGGACGCGCGGTGGGAGGAGTTCGGCGAGGACTCCCGGTGGATCCGGAGCTGGCTGAGCCCGAAGATCTGGCCGTCGGTCCTCACGGACCTCGGATACAACCCGGCGCCGCCGTGGACGGTGGTGGGGACGCCCCTCAGCAACCTGATCTCGATCCGGGGCGACGCGGGCTGGCTGATCGTCAACAGCGACGTGCCCATGTACGTCTTCACGCTGTTGGTGTGTCTGTGGGCGTTCGGGATCCGCACGACCGCCGCGATGGTGATCTGGCTGCACACGATCCAGTTCAACGAGGCGCGCTGGACCGGCGGGTTCTTCCAATACGACTGGCTCGACTCGTGCGTCCTCGCGCTCGCCTTCTATCGGAAGGGTTGGTACGGCACGTCCGGGGTCGCCCTGAGCTGGGGGGCGATGACGCGCGTCTTCCCCGGGTTCCTGGTGTTCCCCATCTTCGCGAAGCTGCTGTGGGACCTCGCGCGGGGAGGGGACCACCGCGACGACCCGGACGAGGTCTCCTGGCTGCCGGCGAGCACCGGCGACGGCTGGAAGTCCCGCGTGATCCGCCGCGCCCCCCGCCGGAGGTGGGCCTTCGCCACGGCGTTCACGACCGCGTGTGCCTTCTGGTTCGCCGCCTCGAACATGACCGGGCAGGGGCTGGACACCTGGCCGACCTGGGTCGACAAGATCGGGCGACACAGCGGCACCCACGCGACGACCTCGACCCAGCGGATCGGCATCGAGCGGATGGCGCTGCACAGCCCGCGCCCGAACAACTTCTGGGCGCGCACCGCCGGGCCTCGGGACCGGCTGCTCGATGAGACGAAGACGAAGCGCAACGCGCTCAAGGCGCTCGGCCTCCTGCTCCTCATCCCCGCGATGATCCGGCGACGGGACGAGGACACCCTCGCCTTGATGATGTTCCTGACGTTCCTGATGGTCACGCTGTCGCGCTACTACTGCTCGGTGTGGGTGATGTTGTTCGCCCTGGGCCAGACATCGCGGGACGGACCCACGTCGCGGGCGGCGCTGTTCGCGGGGGGCGTCCTGTTGACGATGGCCGCGGTCTTCTACGCGCCGCCGGACGGCACGCAGCGGCTGGCGGCCTCGGCGGGCCAGTACTTCCTCGTGAACTACGAGGCCTACGCGATGTTCACGGTCCTCTGCGCGGCGTACCTGGTGGCGGACGTGCGGGCGTGGCTCGCGAGCCGCTCCGACTGATCTCTACGGATCGTCGGGGCCCGGGTCGCTGATCCGGATCTGCCGCCCCTCGAGGATGGTGCGATCCCGAGCGGCCTTCGCGGCGTCGGCGTCCGCGTCGGCGGCGAAGGTGATGACGGCGCGGCCGCGAGACCGCTTCGTATCGGTGCGGCCGTGGGCGACGCGCACCTCCGTGATCTCGCCGTACTCCTCGAACTCGTCGCGGAGGTCGTCTTCGGTGAGGGCGGGGTCGAACATGATCACGAGGATGGACTTGGCCACGGGGACTCCGGGTCAGGAAGGGGCAGGCAGCGACGGTCGAGCGGGGCCCGGTCGACCGAGTCGGTCGGCGAGGGCCTGCGCTTTGGAGATCGCCAGCAGCATGTAGATGGGCGGGTACGCCCGCCACGGGTTGAACACGTCGCCCGCGAGGACGGCGAGGATCTCGGCGTACAGCCACTCCACCCCCGGTCGGCCGCGCGGGACGCGCATGAAGACGGTCCGGAACTCGGGCCGGTACCAGGCGTAGATGAACGTGCGGAACACCTTCAGGGCGGTCCGGGCGGAGCGCTCGTAGCCGCGGAAGTCCCGTCTGCGGGGTCGGTCGGGGCGCGCGAGGGCGGCCAACGCGTCCATCGCCGCCGCGCGCGCGCTCGACATCGCGAGGTGCACGCCCGAGCTGAACACGGGATCCAGGAACGCGGCGGCGTCGCCCACCATCACCCAGCCGTCGCCCGCGTAGCGTCGGCACTGGAACGAGAAGTTCGCGAGGGACTCGACGTCCCCCACCCGCGTGGCGGCGGCGAGGCGAGACCGGAGGCCGGGCGTCTCCTCGATGAGGGCCTCGAGGAGCGCCGTGGGATCGCTGCCCTTGATGCGGCGGGCGAACACGGCGTTGTCCACCACCGCGCCCACCGAGACGCGGTCGCCCCGGAAGGGGATCAGCCACACCCAACCCCAGTCCGTGGCGAGGATGCAGAGGGTCCCCTCGTCGTCGCCGGTGGAGCGGATGGCGCCGTCCCAGTGGCCGACGAGCCCCACCTTGTTGAGGAAGCGGTCCGGGACGCGCAGGCCGAGCTCGGTCCCCAGGAGCGCCCGTCGGCCCGCGCAGTCCGCCACGAGGCGGGCGCGCACGTCGGTCTCCGTTCCGTCCTCCCCACGGAGACGGACCCCGTGCACGGCGTCTCCGTCGCGGTGCCAGGCGACGACCTCGAGGTGCGCGACGCAGTGGGCGCCCTGCTCGCCCGCCGCCTCCCAGAGGATGCGGTCGAACTCGGACCGCTCGACCTCGTAGGCGTGATCGTGGCGACGTCGGGCGGCCTCGGGGAAGTGGTAGTACTCGGGGTCGGCGCAGGCCGCGAAGTCGAAGTACGCCCCGTACTTGCGCACGAACGTGGCGTCGAGCCGCTCGAGCAGCCCGAGCTCCTCCCAGATCGCCATCGTCTTGGGCAGCAGGCTCTCGCCCACGGAGAAGCGGGGGTGTCGCGACTTCTCCACCACCAGCACGTCGGCGCCCCCGCGCGCGAGGTAGTTGGCGAAGGTCGTACCGGCCGGTCCCCCTCCGACCACGACGACGTCGTACCGGTCGCGGAGGGGGCTCGAAGCGGGGGCCGGAGCGGACATCGCGCGGATGATACGCGAGCCGGGATCGGGCCGCGTCTCGGGCGCGCCGTTCGATCTTGGGGGCGCCTACAGGCACAATGTCCGGTGCCCTCGACCGGCGCGGCGCAGTCGTGCGTCACGACCGAGGCAAGGAGAAACACCGGGTTGATCGGCGATCCCGAGCACTATCTGGCGGACGGGGACTACCTCAACGCCGCCCGCTCCTTCGAGCGCTCCTCGCGCTGGAACGAGGCGGTGGATGCGTACGCTCGCGCCGGTCAATACAACGAGGCCGGTCGGCTGCTGGAGTCCATGAGCCGGTTCCGCGACGCGGGCCGGATGCTGTTGCGCTACCTGCCCTCGGACCCGACGCCGGTGCGGCAGCTGACGGCCCTGGCCAAGCGCGAAGCGATGAAGGCCGCCCTCAACTTCGCGCGCGGGGGGGCCCGAAACGAGGCCGTGGGCCTCCTCATGAACCTCGGCGAGCACACGCGCGCGGCGGGCCTCCTGCGCATGGCCGGCCTGCGAGAGCACGCGGTCCTGGCGATGCGGGGCAAGCCCATCCCGGGGTCTCCGTGGCCCGCGGGGATCCTCTTCGCGCTGGACGCCCCCAAGGCGCCGCCGGCGGACCCGTCGGGGCCCGCGCCGTTCCAACCCATGGGCTCCCCCGCCCCCGCCCCGCCGTCGCGCAGAAACTCGGGGCGGGCCCGCGCCCCGTCCTCGGGTCGGCAGCGTCCGTCCACGTCCGGAGGCCGGAGGCGATCGAGCCCGGGGGGGCGCGTGCCCGAGCCCCCGCCCGCCCGCAGGGCGCCGCCCACGGTGGGCTCCACCGACTTCGACGACCTCCGCCCCGCCCTCGGGCGCCCGTCGTTGAGCCGAGAGATGCCGTCCGAGGAGCCCGCTCCCAGGGGAGCTTCGCCCGGCCCGGCGGGTCCTGCCTGGGGCGCGCCGCGGACCTTCGGTACGCCCGGCGACGGGGGCCGCATGCCCGCGGGGATGGGCCACGCCCCCGCGCCTCGCACCGTGCAGGACGAGGAGGATCTGAGCCTGCGTCCGTCGATGTCGATGCCCGCGCCGGGCACGCCGCGGGTCCCCACGTCGTCGGGGATGGAGTCCGTCGGGTCCGCGGACCCCCTCGCCCGCACCCCCAGCGCGCCTCCCGGCGCCAGCCCCACGCCCAGCGGTGCCCCCGGCGGCCCCGCCATGGGCGGCGGCGGCGCCGACATCCGCGAGGGCACGATCCTCGCCGACCGGTACCGGCTCGAGCAGCTGATCGGCGCGGGCGGAATGGCCCGCGTCTACCGCACCATGGACCTCGAGCTGGAAGAGGAGATCGCCCTCAAGATCTTCCTCCAGATCATCTACGACGAAGACGAAGAGGGCCTCAAGCGGTTCCGCCAGGAGATGAAGCTCAGCCGCAAGCTGATCCACCCGAACATCGTGCGCATCTACGAGTTCGGGGCGTGGCGCGGCGCGCGCTTCATCACGATGGAGCTCCTCAAGGGCAAGGACCTGGAGGGCTGGCTCGACAAGCACGGCGGGGTGCTGCCCCCGGACGAGGTGCTGCGTCTCATGATCCAGGCCTGCGCGGGCCTGCACGCAGCGCACACCGCAGGGGTCATCCACCGAGACGTGAAGCCGTCGAACTTCTTCATCATCGACGAAGGCAAGCGGCTCAAGCTCATGGACTTCGGCGTCGCCAAGGTGAAGGGGGCGGGCCAGTCGCTGTCCTCGGTCGACGCCCGCATCGGCACCCCCCGGTACATGAGTCCGGAGCAGATCCAGGGCGGGGTCGAGGTGGGCCCGCCCGCCGATCTCTACGCCCTCGGCGCCGTCATGTACGAGATCCTCACCGGGCGTCGGGTGTTCGAGGAGGACGATCTCGTCCCGCTCCTGCTCAGCCACCTCAGCGAGCCGCCGACCCCCCTGCGCAAGCACGCCCCCCACGTCCCGCCGGACATCGAGGCGATCGTGATGCGACTCCTGCAGAAGGAGCCGTCGCGGCGCTTCCCCGACTGCAACGAGCTGCGGAAGGCGCTGCTGACCGCCTACGTCAACGTGCAGCGGAGCAGCTGAGCCCGGGCGGCGCGTGACCCTCGACCAACTGCCTGCCGAAGCCCTCCCTGAGGTCGTCTCCGGCCACCGCTTGGTCTCCGTCCTGGAGGACCTGTCGGGCGAGGTGCGGTTCGCGGGGACGGGCCCGCAGGGGCACCCGATCGAGCTGCGCGCGTTCCGGGGCCCGCGGGCGTCGGACCCGACCGTCGGCGAAGCCTTGGAGCGGACCCTGTCCCAGGCGGCGCTGCTGCGACACCGCGCGGTGGTGGGCGTCACGGCTTGGGGACGGGTCGAAGGCGCCTTGTGGGTGGCGGGCGAGCCGACCGACGGGGTGACCCTGGACGAGGTCGCCGCCCAGGTGGGCGTGATCCCGGCGCGGGCGGCGGTGGAGATCGCGCTCGAGGTCGCGGGCGCCCTGGACCACGCCTTCGCCGTCTCTCACCAGGTGCCGGGCCCTCCGCTGCACCACGGGGCCCTCACCGAGGACCGGGTCGAGATCACGGCGTCGGGCAGGGTCCGGGTGCGGGACCTCGGGCTGAGCCCGTTGCACGAGCCGTTTCGAGGCTCGGCGCCTGCCTGGGTGCCGCCGGAGGTGCGGACCGGGGGCGTCTTCGACGTGCGCGGAGACCTCTTCAGCCTCGGGGTGCTGCTCGGCAGCCTCGCGACCGGCGGGCCCGTGCTCGTGGGGGGCGACGCTCCCGCCGCCCTGCGGGCCCTGGAGGGCGTGCACGGCTCGCGCGCCCTGGAGACGCGGCTGGACCAGCGGGGGAGGGGCCTCGGAGAGGTGGTCCTGAGGCTCATCGCGGCCGATCCCGCGGCGCGCTTCGAGACCCCCGCCGACGCCGAAGCCGCCCTCCTGTCCCTGCGGGGCGCGTTGCTCCCCGATCGACGCTTGGACGAGCTCGTGCACGAGGTGGTGGGGGCCGTGGGAGGCCGTCGCCCGGCCGCCCGCGTGCGCGCCCCCGTGATCCGCATGCCCGAGGACACGCTCGCGAGCGGGCTGGTCCCCGCCCGGGAGCCCACGGTCCCCCTCGACATCACCACGGCGCCGGGACGCGAGGACGAGGCCGAGCTCACGACGGCCGGCGGCTCGCCGCCCCCCTTCGAGCCCACGACCGCCCCCGGGGGCGCCCCTCCGGTGATCGCGGAGACGCTCGGATCCGCCCCGACCGTGGAGGAGGCCGGGCCCGTCGCTGCCCCGCGGTCGCCTCCGGTCCCTGAGGCGTCTCCCCCGAAATACTCGATGAGGGACTTCGTCGCGCCCCGGCCGCCCTCGAGCCCGGCGTCGGCCGCCGAGGAGAGGCCGCTCCCGCCGCCCGCGTTCGTGCCGCCGCCGGCCCCTCCACCTCCGGCCCTTCCACGCCCGGCCCCTCCATCGCCGACTCCTCTGCCACCCGCGCCTCGCGCGCCCGCCCCCGCCGCGACCGCCGTCGAGGGCGCCATGCCCCGCCCGAAGATCATGCTCTTCGCGGGCCTGCTCGTCCTCGGCGCGGTCCTGCTGGTCCTGCTGGTGCCCCGGGGTGAAGACTCGGACGCCACGGCCCCCGAACCGGAGGCCCCTCCCGCCCCGGAGGAGGACGCCTTCACCTCGCTCGACGCGGCTCCCCCGGCCCCCGCCGACGCCGCGCCCGCGCCCGACGAAGCCACCCCCGAAGCGGTCGCCGCCGCGGTGCTGCCGCCCGAGCCGTCGGTCGCTCCGCCCACCCCCCCGGCGCCCCGCCCGGCCCCCGTCGTCGCGCCGCCGGAGGACGCGGGCCCCGTCACCCTGAGCCTCAAGCACCGCCCGGTCGCGGCGGGATCCGCGGGCGCCTCGGAGCTCGTCTCGGTGCGGGTCGACGGGCCGCCGGACACGGAGGTCGTCCTCCACTTCGGCCCGCCCGGGGGCCCTCACGAGCAGCGCGCCCTGGGCGCCAAGAGCGGCGGTCGGTGGGAGGGCTGGCTGCCGTTGCCGGCGGCGGGCGTGGGGCTCGAGTACTGGATCGTCGCCCGCCACCCGCGGGCCTCCTCGGTCGCCGGCTCCGGGTCCTCGGGCGCGCCCCACACCGTCCAGGTTCGATGATCCGCGACGCGAGCGACCTGCGGGCTCGGGACGCCTACTTCCTCATGATCGACACGATCGTGCCCCGGCCGATCGCGTGGGTCGCCACGAGGTCGGCCGACGGGGTGGCGAACCTGGCTCCGTTCTCGTTCTTCACCGGCGTGACCTCGGCGCCCCCGACCGTCGTGGTGAACCTCGCCCCCCGCGTCGTCCGCGCCGACGACGGCACGCGCACCGTGCTCCCGAAGGACACGCTCGCCAACCTGCGGGAGACGGGCGTCTTCGTGCTCCACGTCGCCCCCCGCGAACACCGGTCCGCGGTCATTCAGAGCGCCCGGGACCACGCCCCCGAGGTCGACGAGATCGCCCTCGCGGGGTTCGAGACGGTGGAGGGCACGTGGGTCACTGCCCCGCGCATCCCGAGCTTGCCCGTGGCGATGGAGTGTCGCGTCTCGCAGATGATCGAGGTCGGCCGACTCCCGGCGACGATGGTCCTCGGCGAGATCCAGGGGTGGCACATCCACGACGCGCTCGTCGACGCCGACGGCCGCGCGCCGAGCGCGCGTTGGGGGCCCCTGGGGAGGCTCGGGGTCGAGGGCTACCAGGACTGACAGACCATCTCAGACCGGGAGCGCGAACTCCTGGGAGAACTCGTTCCCCTCGTCGAGCACGAGGCAGAACCCCCCGCTGCAGGCCTTGAGCTTGGTCCCACGCGCCTCGCGCACGACGTGCGAGCGCCCCTCGGTGAGATCGCGCACGGCCTCGGCCGCCGGGAGATCCTGGAAGGGCCCCAAGGCCACGGCGCGGAACCGCAGCTCGTCCGCGTGCACCCCCCACACCCAAGTGGTGGGGAACCCCGCGGACTCGAGCGTCCAGGCGCCGATCTTCACGGTGCGCGGCGGGTCGGCGTAGAGGTCGCCCGCCTTCACCCGAACCACGTAGGCCGACCCGGCCAGGACGCCACGGACCTGGGGCCGATCGAGCTGCCACGAGAGCTCGTCGCAGCCGGAGCAGTTGTCCGCCGACACCACCAGGATCAGACAGTCCCGACGAAAGGCGCGCGCCCGGCGGGCGTTCTCCGCGACCTGCTCCGTGAGGTCCAGGACCTCCGTCATCCGCCGCCTCGGATCCACGCGTCGACGAGCCCGGGGAGGGCGATCTCGGAGCCCTGCTCGACCACGCGATCGAACGGTCCGCCGCTGGGGGCTGGGTTGACCTCCAGGCAGAACGCGCCGCGCGCGGAGGCCCGGGCCGCGAGCCCCGCGGCCGGGTACACGACCCCGGAGGTGCCCACCGAGACGAAGGTGGTGCACGCGCGCGTGGCGGCTCCGATGATCTCCATGGCGTAGGGCATCTCCCCGAACCAGACGATGTCCGGGCGGAGGGCTCCGCCGCAGGCCGCGCACACGGCGTCGGGGTCCTGCTCGCCCGACACCGGCACGCGAGGGTGGGCGTCGGAGCCCTCGCACCGCAGCGCGTGCAGGCTCCCATGCATCTCGATCACGTGCTCGGCGCCGGCGGCCGTGATCAGCCCGTCGATGTTCTGGGTGATCAGCACGACGCGCTCGGCCCCCCACGCCTGCTGCAGCCGGGCCAGGGCGACGTGCCCCGGGTTGGCCGACACCCGCTCGCAGGCGACGCGCCGCTCGTCGTAGAACCGCCGCACTGTGGGGCGATCACGGAACCACGCCTCGGGGGTGGCGACCTCTTCCACGCGGTGCCCCTCCCACAGGCCGTCCGCGTCGCGGAACGTGGGGATTCCGGAGGCCGCGGAGAGCCCCGCGCCGGAGAGGATCACGACCCGTTCGAGGTCCATCGTCGCCATGGCTCGACGGTACCACCGGGCGGCGGCCCCGACCCCGTGGCAGCATCGCCCCGTGCCCTCCTTCACCGACCGCCTCTCGGACCTCCCGTTCCTCGGCCTGGGCATCAGCACGGAGTACGGCGCGCACGACGGCGACGGCGCCCTGGACCTCCGGGCCCTGCAGGCTGCCGCCCCCGAGCTCGCGGCCTTCCTGGAGGTGGGCGTCGAGGTGGAGAAGGGGCTCGACGCCCACGCCGCCGCCTGGGTCTCGGAGGGGCTCCCGGCCACCTACCACTTCCTCGACGTGAACCTCGACGAACCCGAGGACCTCGACGCCCACTGGCTCGACCGCGTGCGGTCCCTGGCGGCCGAGGTGAAGCCCGCGTGGATGTGCGGGGACGCCGGGCTGTGGCACTTCGGGCCCCGGGAGCCCGCGCACATGCTCCTCTTGCCGCCCATCCTCACGGACGACGCGGCCGGCGAGCTGGCCGAGGGCATCGTGGCCCTGCGCGAGGCGACCGGCCTCGAGGTGCTGCCCGAGAACCCCCCGGGGGCGGTCTACGTCGGGGATCTGCACCTGCTGGACTTCTTCGCCCGCGTCTGCGATCGCGCCGACACCGGGCTCCTCCTGGACGCCGCCCACCTCGCCATCTACCAGCGCGTCGCGGGGCACGACCCCCTCGCGGGCCTGGACGGCTTTCCCCTGGACCGAGTCGTGGAGATGCACGTCGCCGGTGGCGTGGTCCGCGAGCACGACGGCTACCCCTTCGTGGACGACGCGCACGGCTTGGACGTCCTCCCCGACACCTGGGCGGTGCTCGACGCGGTCGCCCCCCGGGCTCCGGAGCTGCGGGCCGTGGTCTTCGAGGCCGAACGGAACCCCCTCGGAGGCGTGATCGACGGGCTCCGGGCCCTCGCGCAGCGGCTCGACGGGACGCCCTTCGGGGCGAAGCGGGCCTCGTGAGCGCCCGGGCCCTGCAGCGCGTGGTGGTCCGAATGCACCACGATCCCGCCCTCGTCGCGGCCGTGTACGCGGACGCCGGGGCGGCCTTGGAGGCGCTCGATCTGACGCCCGCCGAGCGCGACCTGCTCACGGTCCCCGATCGACGCGCCTGGGGGGTCGACCCGGCCCGGCGGGACCGCGTCTTCGAGGCCGTCCGACGGGAGTACCCCGTCACCTGCGCCCTCGCCCAGATCTCGGTGGGTGCCCGCGGGCCGCTGCTGGGGTTCTTCTCGTCGCCCGAATTCCACCGCGCGGTGCAGTCCCGTCGTGCGATCACGCCCGCGTTTGGAGCATGGATCGAAGGGTCCGCGCGGGCCGGCCGTTTCGGCAAGAAGCCGACGGCCGAGGTCGCGCGCCTCGAGTCCGCCACGGTCGAGGTCCGGCGCGCCGTCGACGTCCCCCCGGGCGAGCGGTGGGTCCGCGCCCCGTGGATCCGCGTGGTGGACGCCTCTCCCGGCGCCCTCGAGCTGTACCAGGCCGTCTTCGCGAGCCTCCGCGCGTCGTCGACGGTGCCCTCGTCCCTCCCCCGGGTGGGGCGCGGCGTCACCCGAGTCGTGGTGGAGCGGAACGCGGCGCACGAGGTGGTTCTGGGCTCCGTCTCCGCCCCGCTGGCCGGGCTGCTGCGTCGGGCCGAGGCCCCCGTGGCGGCGTCTCTCCTCCACGACGCGGCGCGGGAACTCGGCGCCGAGCCGGGCGACGAACCGACGATCCTCGCCTCGCTGCACGCCGATCGCCTCCTCGTCCGATGTCCGTAAGGTGTCCCCCATGACTCGCACCGTCGACTTCTACTTCGACTACTCCTGCCCCTACGCGTACATCGCGTCCACGCGCATCGAGGGCGTGGCGGCCCGCTCGGGGGCCCGGCTGAAGCTGTGCCCCGTCCTGCTCGGGGGCATCCTGCGCGAGCTCAACGGGACGACGAACCCGGCCGACGGCATGTCCGCCCCCAAGGCCCGCCACAACGTCCTCGACATGCACCGCTGGGCGGCGCTCCGGCACGTCCCGTTCACGTTCCACCCGCGCCATCCGGTGCGCACGCTGACCGCCCTGCGCGCGACCCTCGCCGCGGGGGAGCCCTTCGGGCCGCTCATGCACGCCTTCTTCAAGGCCTACTGGGTCGACAACCGCGACCTGGACGACCCCGCGGTGGTGGCCGCCATCCTTCGGGAGCGTCGCATGGACGCCGAGGCCGTCCTCACCGAGGCGGCGAGCCCCGAGATCAAGGCCGACCTCCGGGCGCGCACGGACGCAGCGATCGCGGGGGGGATCTTCGGCGTTCCCGCGATGGTGGTCGACGACCGGCTGTACTGGGGACAGGACCGGCTGGACGCGGTGGAGGAGGCGCTGGGCGAGGACGAGTCGACCGTCATCATGTCCGGCATCCATCACACCTCGGAGGAGCGGGACGTGGACCTGTGGTTCGACTACAGCTCCCCCTTCTCGTACATCGCCGCGGCCCGCGCGCCCCGGGTCTTCCGGCACCAGCTCAGGTGGAAGCCCATGCTCCTGGGCGCGGTGTTCAAGGCGCTGAAGGGCCCCATGGTGCCGCTGTTCGCGATGTCCGAGAGCAAGCGGAGCTACGCCCGGGACGACATGCAGCGTCAGGCGATGGAGGCGGGCGTGCGCCTGGACTGGCCGTCGCGATTCCCGCTCAACACCGTGACCGCCCTCCGCGTGACCCTGGCCGTGGCGGCCGATCCCGAGCTCGCCCCGCGCGCGACGCCGCTCGTGCAGCGCTTCTACCGGGCGATGTGGGTCGAGGACCGCGATCCCCAGGCCCCCGACACGGTGCGCGCGGTGTGCGCGGACGTGGGGCTCGATGGGTTCGATCTCCTCGAGCGGGCCGGGACCCCGGCGGGCAAGCAGGCCCTGCGGCACGCGACCGACGAGGCGATCCGGCTCGGGGTGTTCGGGGCGCCCACCTGGGGGGTGCACGCCGCGGGCCGCGCGCCGACCCTCTTCTGGGGGAACGATCGCCTCGAGCTCGCGCTCCGCGCCGCCGGGGGCGACGATCGAATCCTGGACGCCGGCCCCCAGGTCTGAAGGTCGGCATACTCCTGTCGCGCGCTCAGGATCGGGGCGCGAACACGCTGATGGAGACCCGATGAGCCGCTTCACGTTCCGCCCCTCCGCCGTGATCGGCGGGCTGCTCGCCGCCCTGTGCCCCGCGCTCCTGACCGGCTGCCCTCCCGACGAGCCGTGCGTGGACATCTCGCTCGCCGCCATCCAGACCGAGATCTTCACGCCGAGCTGCGCGGCTTCGGCCTGTCACGGCGGCGCGAACCCCAGCCGCGGCCTCGATCTGGACGACGAGACGTTCGCCTCGTCCGTGGACGCCGCCGCCGTCGAGCCGGGTTGGACCCGCGTGGTCCCCGGCGACACCGAGAACAGCCTCCTCTACCAGGTGCTCCTCGACAGCGTCGGCAACACCCGCCGCATGCCGCCCGGGTTCGCCCTCGACGGCTGCGAGGTCTCGTCCGTCCGGGTCTGGATCGAGGAGGGGGCGCAGGACAACTAGTGCGCCTCCGCGGGCCGCTCGCCGCGCTCCTGCTCCTCGGCTGCGGTCGAGGGCCGGCCGAAGCGTCGCCCGCCCCGGTCCCGGCCGACGCAGGAGCCGCGATCGCCGCGGTGATGGCCGACTGCACCCCCGCGAAGGGGACGGACATCACCCTGTTCGAGGTCGCACGCGGTCTCACGAAGCCCGTGCACGCCCTGGCCCCCGCGGGGGACGCCCGCCTCTTCCTCGTCGAGCAGGCGGGGCGGATCCGGGTCCTCGAGGGCGGTCGACTGCTGCCCGAGCCGTTCCTCGACATCACGAAGCGCGTGCTCGACCGAAGCGGCGAGCAGGGGCTCCTGGGCCTCGCGTTCCACCCGAAGTACCCGACGGACCCGCGCGTCTTCGTGCAGTACACGGGCGTGAACGGCGTCACGATCGTCGCCGAGCACCGGGTCGATCCCGCCACCCCGAATCGGGCCTCCACGGAGGGCCGCACGCTGCTCACGGTCCCCCAGCCGTACCCCAACCACAACGCGGGCGAGATCGCCTTCTCCCCGGTGGACGGGATGCTCTACGTGGGGCTCGGCGACGGCGGGGCCGGGGGCGATCCCCACAAGCACGGGCGGAACCCGCAGACGCTGCTCGGCTCGATGTTGCGCATCGACGTGGACTCGCAGC
Organism: uncultured Rickettsiales bacterium; assembly: GCA_964620495.1. Taxonomy (GTDB): domain Bacteria; phylum Myxococcota_A; class UBA796; order UBA9615; family UBA9615; genus CAZEKB01. The sequence goes on from CAZUHI010000012.1 coordinate 20,832, forward strand.
CGGCCGCGGGGAAGGCCTACGCGATCCCGGCCGACAACCCGTGGGCCGACGGCGCCGACGGGCGGCACCCGGAGATCTGGGCGATCGGCCTGCGCAACCCCTGGCGGTTCTCGTTCGACGAGGACGGATCGATGTACATCGGCGACGTGGGCCAGAACGCCTTCGAGGAGATCGACCGCCTCCCCCCCGGCACGCCGGGCATCGACTTCGGCTGGCCCACCGTCGAGGGCGACGGTCACTGCTACGGCGCCCCCTCCTGCGAACAGGTGGGGCTGACTCGGCCGATCCACGAGTACGCGCGCACGGGGTTCTGCGACTCGGTGACCGGAGGGTTCGTGTATCGCGGGGCGTGCATGCCGGATCTGCAGGGCACGTACTTCTTCGCCGACTACTGCGACGATCGGGTGACCTCGTTCGTCCTCGACGGCGGTCTCGCGACGAAGGTGAAGGATCGGACGAAGCAGCTCGATCCCGACGGTCGACGGCTCCGCAGCGTCTCCAGCTTCGGACGCGACGGCGCGGGCGAGCTCTACGTCCTGTCCCATCGCGACGGCCGGGTGTTCAAGATCGTGCACCGCAGCGTAACGACTCCGTAAAGGCTCCCGCGGGGCGGAACTTTCGGCGGCACCCCGGGTCCTGGGCAGCAGAACCCCACCCCGGAGATTCCCCGTGACCCCTCGCTTCCTCGTCTCGACCGTGGCCGTCGCCGCCGCGTGCACCCTCGCCCTCGGCTCGCTCTCCGCGTCCGAGCGATCCGTCCGCTCCTCCTCCATCGGAGGCGACCTCATCGCGGGTCGCCCCGCCCCCGCCAAGAACGTCACCGCGGGCGCCGACGACCCCGATGAGGTGCGGGAGCGCGGCATCGCGTGGTTGATCAAGCGCCAGGCGAAGGACGGCGGCTGGGGGGCCGGAAACTGGGGCACCGACGACCTCAGCGCGCCCTCGGACGTCGCCACCACGGTGGTCTCGATCATGGCCCTGCTGCGCGACGCCGGGGACACCGACAAGCACTCGGCCGCCATCGAGCGAGCGGCCCTGTTCGTCGTGGGCGCGGTCGAGACGTCCCCCGACGGCCCCCGCTTGGACACGCCCACCGGCACCCAGCCCCAGCACAAGCTCGGGTCCCTCGTGGACACCCACCTCGCGGCGATGATCCTCGGCGATCTCGCGCCGCGGTTCGAGGGGGAGACCAAGGCCCGCCTCAACCGGGGCTGGGACAAGGTCCTGGGCAAGGTGCAGCAGGCCCAGGCGGCCGACGGCAGCTTCGCCGACGACGGCTGGGCCCCCGTGCTCTCCGGCTCCTACGCCGCCCAGAGCCTGATCAAGGCCAAGGAAGCGGGCCGCGGCGTCGTCGACGACGACGTCCTGGAGAAGGCCGAGCGCTACCAGGCGGCGCAGGTCAGCGAGAGCGGCGAGTTCGCCACGGGCAAGGCCGCAGGCGTGGCCCTGTACTCCGTCGCGGGCACGATGAAGGCCAACAAGGACGCGGCCCGTCGCGGCGCGGCCTCCGGGTCGGCGCCGGAGGCCGAAGCGGCCGTGGCCCAGGCTCGATCCGTGGTCTCCGCCGACGCGAGCGGCGCCCTCATGGCCGGCTTCGGCTCGGTGGGCGGCGAGGAGATGCTCGCCTACACGATGATCAGCGATACGCTGGCGGAAGACGGGGGCGACACGTGGGACGCCTGGGAGACGAAGATCAACAGCTACCTCTCGGGCATCCAGAACAAGGACGGCTCGTGGTCGGGGCACCACTGCATCACGTCCACGACGTTCGTGACCGCGACCGCCCTCATGACCCTCGGGGCCGCGGACCACGCCAAGCTCACCGCTGCGCGGGCCGAGGGCGACGCGCCGACCAAGCTCTGAGCCGTCCCGTGCATCCGTCGCGGCGCGCGTTCCTTCGGGGCGCCGTCGCGACCGGCGTGGTTCTGTCCGGCGCGTGCGGGCGCGGATCGTTGCCGCGGGCCCTCGCGAAGCGGTCGCGTGAGTCGCGTGAGCGTGGTGCTGCGGCCCTGTGGGCCCTCCAAGCCCCCGACGGGGCGTTCCGCAGCTCGGTCTACGGCCTCATGCGGTCGGGGCACTCCCTCACCGGCTTCGGCCTCACCTGCCTCGGGGCCGGCGGGCGACCCTCCAGGCCTCCGCCCGGATGGGCCGCGGCGCTCGACTTCCTCGCCGCCTCGCTCGACGGTGAGGGGGCCCTGGGGCGGCCCGGCTCGGTCACCGACTACCCGGTCTACGCCACGGCGCTGGCGATCCGCGCGTGGACGACCGCCGGCCACGCAGTCCCCGCGGCCGCGGCGCGCTGGCTCGCCGGGAGGCAGCTGGTGGAGGAGGGGTGGGAGGGCACCTCCGCCTTCGGGGGATTCGACATGGGGCATCGCGTCCGCCCCGCGCCTCCCCACGCGGGGCACGTCGACCTGTCCATGACCCGTCGGGCCCTCGAGGCGCTCGCCGCCCTCGGTCACGGCCCCGACTCCCCGGCGATGACGGCCGCGGACATCTTCCTGAACGCCTGCGCCGTCCCCGACGGGGGGTTCGTGTACAGCCCCGTGGAGCTCGTCCTCAACAAGGCGGGCTGCGTCGACGGGTGCCGCTCCTACGGGACCGCCACCGCGGACGGGGTCCTCGCCCTCGCGGCGCGCGCCGGGGCGAAGGCCGCCGACCACGCCCTGCACGGCCCCGCCCTCGCGCGGCTGCGCGCCCTCCACCGGGTGGACCGAAACCCCGGGCTGGAGGGAGGTCCCATGGAGGCCTTCGGGCCTGCGATGCGTGGCTGTTACCGGGCCGCGGCCGCGGAGGTCTTCGCTCGCTTCGGGGGCCCCGAGGGTTGGCGGGCCCCCCTCCTCGAGGCCATCCTCGCCGAGCAGCGGGCCGACGGGACCTGGGCATCGGAGTCGCCGCTCCAGAAGGAGGACGAGCCGATCGTCGCCACGGGGTTCGCCCTCGCGGCCCTCGCGTACGCGTCCTGATCGACTTGCGCGCGGGTCGCGCGGGGGCGCGCGTCCGTGGTTACACTCCGCCGATGGATTCCACCCCCGACTCCGCGGCCGACCTGTACGCCTGGTTCGGTGTCGACGACACCGTCCTCGCCAAGGTGCTGGCGGCCGCCCTCGCCCGGGGCGCCGAGTACGCAGACCTGTACTTCGAGCACGCCGCCGGCCACTCCGTCACCCTCGAGGACGGCATCATCAGCCGCGCCTCGTCGTCCGTGGACCGAGGAGTCGGCATTCGGGCCGTCGTCGGCGACCAGACGGGGTACGCCTACAGCGAAGACCTGGACGTCGCCTCCATGGTCGAGGCCGCCAGGACCGCAGCGTCCATCGCCCAGGGTGGGGCCGCCGTCGCGCCCGTGGGGTTCCAAACCGGTCGACACGCCGACCTCTACTCCATCCCCCGGGCGTGGGAGTCCATCGGCATCGTCGAGAAGCTGCCGCTCCTCCAGCGGGTGGAGGCGCGCACCCGAGCGCTCGACCCCGCCGTCGAGAAGGTCTCCGTCTCGTGGGGCGACGCGGACGATCGCGTCTTGGTGGTCACCAGCGAAGGGACGGTGTGGGCGGACCGACGGCCCATGGCCCGCATCGCCGTCTCCGTCACCGCGGTCAAGGACAGCGAGGTCCAGAGCGGGAGCGCGAACCTCGCTGGTCGCCACGGCATGGACTGGTTCGACGAAGCCCGCCTCGACGGCATGTGCAAGGACGCCGTGGAGCGCACGATGATCCTGTTCGAGGCCCGTCGCCCGCCCGCGGGGGAGATGCCGGTGGTGCTCGCGGCCGGCCCCTCGGGGATCCTCCTGCACGAGGCCGTCGGACACGGCATGGAGGCGGACTTCAACCGCAAGGGCACGTCGATCTACAGCACCCTGCTCGGCCAGAAGGTCGCGCCCGACTTTGTGACCGTCGTCGACTCGGCGATCCACCCCGGCGAGCGCGGCGCCCTCAACGTGGACGACGAGGGCAGCCCCACCGAGCGGACCGTGCTCGTGGAGAACGGCGTCATGGCGTCGTACCTCCACGACCGCATCTCCGCGAAGCACTACGGCGTGGCCCCCACCGGCTCCGGTCGGCGTGAGTCCTTCCGTCACCTGCCCATGCCGCGCATGCGCTGCACCTACATGGAGAACGGCCCGCACACGCGCGAAGAGATCATCGCGTCGGTGAGGCACGGGATCGTCGCCGAGACCTTCACCAACGGGCAGGTCCAGATCGGGGCGGGGGACTTCACCTTCTTCATCAAGAACGGCTGGCTGATCGAGGACGGGAAGGTCACCGCACCCATCAAGGACACCAACATCATCGGCAACGGCCCCGAGGCGCTGCGTGACGTGACCATGGTGGCCGACGACATGAAGCTCGACACGGGCGGCTGGACGTGCGGCAAGGAAGGCCAGCGGGTGCCGGTGAGTCAGGGCATGCCGACGGTCCTCGTGAGTCGACTCACGGTCGGGGGGGAGAGCCGATGAGCGCGCGCAGCGACGAGCTCATCGGGCAGGCGACGTACGCCGTCGGCCGCGCCCTCACCGCGGGCGCGGCCGACGCCGTCGCCTCCGCCTCCTGGGGCCGCTCCCTCGACTTCGCGTGGCGTGAGGGCAAGCTCGAGAAGGTCCAGGAGAACACGAGCCGCTCCCTCGGGATCGCGGTCTACGTGGACGGGCGCTACTCCACTCACGGCACCAACGACCTGGATCCCGCCCGGCTCACGGCGTTCATTCGAGAGGCGGTCGCCCTCACGCGCGCCCTCGAGCCCGACCCCTTCCGCAAGATCCCCGACCCGGCCCTGTACGAGGGTCGATCGGACGTGGACCTGGACCTCATCGACCCCTCCCTCGTGACGCTGTCGCGGGAGGAGCGGCTCGCCATCTGCGCTCGGATCGAGGAGCGCGCCCGGGCCCACGAGGACGTGATCAGCGCCACGAGCGGGATCGCCGACGGGCACGGGATCTCGGCCCGCGTGAGCAGCAACGGCTTCTCCGGCTCACGCGAGCGCACCAGCCTCTGGTACGGGGCCGAGGTGACGATGCGGGAGGGCGAGACGAAGCGGCCCGAGGCCTACCGCTGGGTGGGCGGCCTGCACCGCGACGGCCTGCCCTCTCCGGACGAAGTCGGCGACGAGGCCCTTCGCCGCTGCGTGACGCGGATCGGGGCGGGCAAGGTGCCCAGCGTCCGCACCACGATGGTGATCGATCGCGAGGCTGCGGCCGGCTTCATCGGCCGGATCTTCGGCGCGATGAGCGCCCGCGCCATCCAGCAGAAGCGGTCGTTTCTCGCGGGCAAGAAGGGCGAGCGGATCGCCTCGGACGTCCTCACCCTCAGGGACGATCCGTTCGTCGTCCGCGGCATGGGATCCCGCCACTACGACGGGGAAGGCATCGCGGCGAAGCGACGCACCATCGTCGAGGGCGGCATCCTCCAGTCCTACTACGTCGACACCTACTACGGGCGCAAGCTGGAGTGGGAGCCCACGTCCGGCAGCGCATCGAACATCCTCTTCCAGCACGGAGAGGAGGGGCGGGACGAGCTGCTCACCGCGGCCGACTCCGGGATCTACGTCGAGTCGTGGCTGGGGGGGAACGCGAACCCCACCACCGGCGACTTCTCGTTCGGCGTCCGCGGCCGGCTGATCGAGGGCGGCTCCCTGGGAGCCCCCGTCTCGGAGATGAACGTCACCGGCAACTACCTGGACATCCTCCAGCACCTCGCCGCGGTGGGGAACGACCCCGTCCCGTGGTCGGCGTTCCGGGCGCCCACGCTCGCCTTCGAGGACGTCCAGTTCAGCGGGACGTGAGCGCGTGAGCGCGAGCGGAGTCCGCATCGAGCGAGCCGAGCGCGTCCTCACGATCGTGCTCGACCGGCCCGCGCGGCGCAACGCGGTGGATCGGGCGACGGCCGAAGCCCTGGAGCGCGCCTTCCTCGCCTTCGACGCCGACGCCTCGACCGACGTGGCCGTGCTCTGGGGAGCCGGGGGCACCTTCTGCGCGGGCGCGGACCTCAAGGAGGTGGCGGCGGGCCGACCCAACCGCCTCCAGCCGGACGGGCCCGGTCCCATGGGGCCCTCCCGAATGCGACTGAGCAAGCCGGTGATCGCCGCGATCGCGGGCCACGCCGTGGCCGGTGGGCTCGAGCTGGCGCTGTGGTGCGACCTGCGCGTGGCGGAGGAGGACGCCGTGCTCGGGGTCTTCTGCCGACGCTGGGGGGTCCCGTTGATCGACGGCGGCACGGTCCGACTCCCTCGGCTCATCGGCCAGGGCCGGGCCATGGACCTGATCCTCACCGGACGCGCAGTCTCGGCCCCCGAAGCGGCCGCGATGGGGCTCGTGGACCGCGTGGTCGACCGGGGCGGCGCGCGGGCTGCGGCCGAGGACCTGGCCCGACACATCGCGGGCTTCCCCCAGGCGTGCATGCGGGCCGACCGGGCCTCGGCCTACCAGGCGTTCGAGGGCTCGGCGGAGGACGCGATGCGCCGGGAGTTCCTGCGGGGGGTGCAGGTGCTGCCCGAGGCCGTGAGCGGGGCGGAGCGGTTCGCGACGGGGGCCGGGCGCGGCGGCACCTGGAGCCCCGAGGACTGAGTTCAGCGTCCGCTACCCTTCGAGGACGACCTCCTCGGCGGGCTCGCGCAGGTTGTAGCTGGACGCCATCGCCCGGCCGTAGGCCCCGGCGTGGTCGATCAAGAGCACGTCCCCCGGCTCCGTGGCGGGCAGGAGCCGGTCCCGACCCAGCACGTCGCCCGTCTCGCAGATCGGGCCGACCACGTGCGCGTACCCGTCGGGGGCCTCGTCGAGGCGGGAGAGGTTGTGGATCGCGTGCCACGCGCCGTACAGCGCGGGCCGAATCAGGGAGTTCATGCCCGTCGCGACGCCCACGAAGCGCACCTCGCCCTTGGTGCGCACCTGCGTCACCGGGGCCAACAGCACGCCCGACTCCGCCACCAGGTAGCGGCCAGGCTCCATGCGCAGCTCGAGCTTCATCGTGCGCTCACGCAGATCACGGAGGGACTCGTTCACGCGCTCGAGATCGAGGGGGACCTGGCCCGGTCGCTCGTCGACGCCGAGGCCGCCGCCCAGGTCGAGCCACCGCACGTCCGGGAAGAACGAGCGCGCGCGCTCCAAGGCTTCGGCGGTGCCCGTCCAGCCCGACGGGTCCAGGATCCCGCTCCCCGCGTGAGCGTGGAGCCCGACGATCACGGCGTTCGCCTTCGCGGCCGCGTTCACGACGTCGCCGAGGCCGCTCGGCGGGTGCCCGAACTTCGCGTGTGCGCCCGCAGTACGCACCTTCTCGTGGTGGCCCAGCCCCTCTCCGGGATCCACCCGGAGGCCCACCGACACCCCCCCGAACGTGTCCGGCGCGGCCGTGAGCAGGTGGGGGCCGTCCAGCGTGACCTCCGCCCCGGCCTCCAGCGCCTCTCCGTACTCGCGCACGGGGCAGAAGTTCGGGGTGAAGAGGATCGGGACGTCGCCGCCGAGGACGTCGCGCACGCGTCGCACCTCGGCGGCGGACACGCACTCCATCCCCAGCCCCTCGTCGGCGAGGGCCTCGAGGATGCGGGGGTGGGGGTTCGCCTTCATCGCGAAGAAGAACCGGTCGATCCGCGTGACGCGGGCCCGCAGGGCGCGAGCGCGGGCGCGGACGGTCGCCAGGTCGTAGACATAGCGGGCCGCCCCGTCCGCGCACAGGCCGGCGAGCTCCTCGCTCCGCCCCCCCCACCATCGCCCACGGACCCCCGCGTGAGTCGCGTGAGCGATGTCGGTCTCCCCGGTCGATCGGGCCGACTTCGCGCGCAGCAGCTCCCAGCTGGGGCCGAAGAGGGCGCCCGCGCCCTGGGCCGCAAACAGGCGCTCGTGGAGCTTGACCAGCAGCGGCCCGGCCGCGCCTTCGTCCACCACGAAGCTGATGTTCAGGTCCTCGCTGCTCTCGCTCACGAGGTGGACCCGGTGCTCGCGGAACGCCGCCATGGCGGGGCCCAGCTCGTGGAGCACCGTGCGGATGCGTCGCCCGACGATCGAGACGACCGCGCACGGGTGGACGACCTCCACCGTGCCGAGCGCGCCGAGGCGGTCGAGGAGGGCTCGGAACGGCGCCCCGTCCAGCCCGCCCGGGATGCGGTCGAGGGTCACGCTCACCGCCGACTGGCTCGTGGCCACCAGGTCCACGGAGATGCCCAGCTCGTCGAACGGTCGGAAGGCGCGCGCCAGGAACCCCGACGCGCCCCACATGGCCAACGTGGAGATCGTCAGGAGCGTGACGTCCCGCCGCTGGACGACGGCGAGCATCGCGGGATCGTCGTCTTCCTCGGGCGACCGGCCGATCCAAGTGCCCTCCGCGTCCGGATCCTCGGTGTTGCGGATCGCGATCGGGACCCCGGCCCACGCCGCCGGGCCGAGGCAGCGCGGGTGCAACACCTTCGCCCCCATGGCCGCCAGCTCCTGCGCCACGCGGTACCCGGTGCGGCGGATCAGTCGTGCCGTGGGGAGGCGCCGCGGGTCCGTGGTGAACAGGCCGTGGACGTCGGTCCAGATCTCGAGGGAGGCCGCCCCCAGCAGGGCGGCGAAGAGCGCGGCGGAGGTGTCCGATCCCCCGCGTCCCAGGAGGCAGGTCTCGCGACGATCTTCGCGTGAGGTCCGGGCGATGAACCCCTGCGTGAGGACGACGTCGCCGCCCCCTGCGGCCCGGGCGGCGGCGGCCGGATCGCGCCGCGGCGCGACCTGCGCTTCGAGGAACCGGTCCACCTCGGTGCGGCGCGTGAACTCGTCCGCCACGAGGAGATCCCGGGCGTCCACCCGTCGCGCTTCGACCCCGTGGTGGGCCAGGGCGGCCGCCCCGAGGTGGGTGGAGGCCAGCTCGCCGAAGGACATGACCCGCGCCCGCAGCCGGGGGGACGCTTCGCGGGTGAGGCGGATCCCCTCCAGGAGGCGCGCGAGCTCGTCGAGCAGCGCGAGGATGGGAACGCACGCGGCCTCATCCAACCCGATGGCCGCCGCCAGCTCGAGGTGTCGGGCCCGGATCCAGTCTCGCGAGTGGGGGGCGTCGTCCGCGATCGCCTCCTCCACCGCGCGCTCGAGCCGATTGCTCACCTGGGACAGGGCGGACGCCACGATCCAGACCCGGTGGCTCGGGAGCAGGGCGCGGGTTCGGTGGGCGATCAGGGCCCACTTCGCCGGGGTCGCGACGGACGTGCCGCCGAACTTGAGGACCACCCATCGGCGGTGAGCGGGGAGGGCAGGGGACTCCATCGGAACTCCATGGGCGGGATCAGGCGTTCGAGGGGAGCCTAGAGCATGGTGCGCGATCCGGGGTCCGGGGGGCGCCCGCGCGGCCCCTCTGGCATCTTGGGGTCATGGGTGAGCAGAACATCGCGCGCGGGTCGGATGCGCGCCTGCGGGAATTCACGCGGGCGCTTCTGGACGACGTCGAGGCCCTGGGTCGATTGCTGGAGACCGACCTCGTCGAGCGAGACGTCCGTCGAATCGGGGCCGAGCAGGAGATGTTCCTGGTCGACTCGAGCTGGGGGCCTTCGCCCCGCGGTCCGGAGATCCTCGCGGGGCTGACGGACCCCCGGTTCACCGGCGAGCTGGGCAGGTTCAACCTCGAGGCGAACCTGCTGCCCATGGAGTTCGGGGGCGACTGCCTGCGGCGCATGGAGAACGAGGTGCTGGAGCTGCTCGGCCTGGCCCACGAGGCGGCGGGACGCCACGGAGCCGGGGTGGTCCTGGTGGGCATCCTCCCCACGCTCGATCGGTCCCACCTCGGGCTCGATTGGATGACGCCCAAGCCGCGCTACTACGAGCTGAACCGCACGCTGAAGCGGCTCCGCGGCGGCGAATTCCGGGCGGACATCGAGGGGCGCGACTCCCTCAAGCTGACCCACAACAACATCATGCTGGAGGCCTGCAACACGAGCTTCCAGCTGCACTTCCAGGTGGGCCCCGCCGAGTTCTCGGAGCTCTACAACCTCGCGCAGGTGGTCACCGCGCCGGTCCTCGCCGGGGCGGTCAACTCCCCGCTGCTGCTGAACCACCGCCTCTGGCACGAGACCCGCATCGCCCTCTTCCAGCAGTCGGTCGACGTCCGCAGCAAGGCGCACGAAGCGCGCGGTCAGCCCATGCGCGTGAGCTTCGGGGACCGCTGGGTGGACGACTCGATCCTCGAGATCTTTCGCGAGGACATCGCCCGCTTCCGCGTGGTCATCGCCACCGAGCTGGGCGAGAGCTCCACCGACAAGCTGGCGCGAGGCGTGCCCCCCGACCTCAAGGCGCTGTGCCTGCACAACGGCACCGTCTACCGGTGGAACCGGCCCTGCTACGGCGTGAAGGACGGGATCGCGCACCTGCGGATCGAGAATCGAGTGCTCCCGGCGGGCCCCACGGTCATCGACGAGGTCGCCAACGCCGCCTTCTACTTCGGGCTCATGGCCGGCCTGTCCCGCGTCTACTCGGACGTCCGCGACAAGATCTCCTTCGCCAAGGCCCGCGAAAACTTCACGGCCGCGGCGCGGTCGGGTCTCCAGGCGCGCTTCCACTGGCTGGACGGCTCCATGGCCTCGGCGGACGACCTGATCGTGCAGCACCTGGTCCCGGTGGCTCGAGAGGGCCTCCAGACCCACGGGGTCGACGAGGCGGACATCGACCGGTACCTCGCCGTCATCGAGGAGCGGGCCAAGGCGCGCAAGACCGGCGCCCGGTGGATGCTCGACTCCCTCGAGGCGATGGAGGACGGCAGCCGAGACGAGCAGGTGCGGGCGATCACCGCGGCCATCGCCGTCAATCAGGCCACCGACCGGCCCGTCCACACCTGGGCTCCGGCGGAGCTCGAGACCTCCCCGCAGTGGGAAGAGTCCTGGCGGTTCGTCTCCCAGATCATGCACACGGAGCTGGTGACCGTGTCTCCGGACGACATCGTGGAGCTCGCGGCCAGCATGATGCACTGGGAGAAGATCCGGCACTTGCCGGTCGAGGACAGTGAGGGACGCCTCGTCGGGATCGTCACGCACCGGGCCATGGTGAGGTTGCTCGCCAAGCCGGACCGGGCCGCGCGGGAGATCACGATCCGCGAGGTCATGACGCCGAACCCGATCTCCGTGGGCCCGGAGTGCAGCACCCTGCGCGCCATCGACGTGATGCGCGAGCACAAGGTGGGGTGTCTGCCGATCCTGCGCGACGGCCGCCTCGCGGGCATCGTCACCGAGCGCGACTTCCTGCGCATCGCGGGCAAGCTCATGTCCGAGAAGCTGCGCGGCACGTGAGCCGCGTGAGTGATGGTCTGCGCGCCATTCGGTGGAGCGAAGGCCGCCTGGAGCTGCTGGATCAACGTCGCCTGCCCACCCGCACCGAGTGGGTGACCTGTCGGAGGGCCGAAGAGGCCGCCGAAGCGATCGCGGACATGGTGGTTCGCGGCGCGCCCGCCATCGCCATCGCCGCGGCCTACGGGATGGCCCTCGCCGCCCGCGCGGGTGACGACCTCGACGTCGCACGCTCACGCCTGGCTCACGCGCGCCCGACGGCCGTCAACCTGCGGTGGGCCCTCGAGCGCATCGACTCCGTCGTCGCCCGGGGGGGCGACCTCCCCGAGCGGCTGCTGGCCGAGGCCTTGGCGATCCACGCCGAGGACGTCGCCATCAACGTCCACCTCGGCAGCCACGGGGCCGCGCTGCTGGACGGCGGGGTCCTCACCATCTGCAACACGGGCGCTCTGGCCACGGGCGGCCACGGGACGGCCCTCGGCATGGTGCGCTCGGCCCTCGCCGCGGGGAAGCGCGTCCACCTCTACGCGTGCGAGACCCGGCCCTACGACCAGGGGGCGCGCCTCACCACCTACGAGTGTTCGGTGGATCGCATCCCCTGCACCCTCATCGCGGACGGCATGGCGGCGGCCCTCCTGGCGCGGGGGGACATCGCGGCGGTCGTCGTGGGAGCCGACCGGGTGGCCGCCAACGGGGACACGGCGAACAAGATCGGGACCTACTCCCTGGCGGTCCTGGCGAGGCATCACGACGTGCCCTTCTACGTCGCGGTGCCCCGCTCCACCCTCGACCCTCGCTGTCCCGACGGGGCGTCGATCCCGATCGAGGAGCGGCCTCACGCCGAGCTGTTCGCGGGCCTCCCCGGGGTGGACGTCTGGAACCCTGCCTTCGACGTGACGCCCGCCGGGCTGATCACCGGCTGGGTGACCGAGCGCGGGGTGGCGCTCACGCCCGCTGAGCTTCCCTTTCCAGCGTCACCGTGAACGGCCCGTCGTTCACCAAGGCGACCTTCATGTCCGCGCCGAAGACCCCGGACGCGGTGGTCACCCCCGCCCCTTCCACGGCCGCGCGGAACACCTCGATGAGGACCTGCGCCTCGTCCGGGGGACCCGACTTCACGAACGACGGGCGGTTCCCCTTCCGCGTGTTGCCGTAGAGCGTGAACTGGGACACGACGAGCACGCCGCCGTCGATGTCCTTCACGGACAGGTTCGTCCGGCCGTCCGCGTCCGGAAACAAGCGCATGGCGGCGGTTCGCTCGCCCAGCCGCCGGGCGATGGACTCGTCGTCCCCGAACGTGGTGCCCACGAAGGCCACGAGGCCCCGGTCGATGGCGCCCACGACGTGCCCGTCGACAGTGACCGAGGCGGCGAGGCTTCTCTGCAGCAGGACGCGCACATGGACTCCGGGGGCTAGTGCCGGTCGATGTAGACGGCCTCGTCGATTACTTCGGCGACGCCCAGATCCTCGATGAAGTCCGCGACCCGGCGCAACACCGCGTCGACCACGCCGGCGTCCGGGCCGACGGTGGCGAACCCCAGCGTGATGAGGTTGAGGACCTCCTGGTCGTCGACCTCGGAGGCGGCGATCTTGAACCGACTGCGCACCCGGTCCGTGATCATACGGCGGGGGCTGCGCTTCTCCTTCAGGGAGCGCACGTCGTGGAGGCGGAGGGTGACGCGCAGGCTGCCGACGATCATGGCCGCCGAGCCTATCAACCGGACCCCGCGCTCGATACGCTCGCCCCATGGTGGCCCGCATCCAGAACCGTCGCGACCTCCTCGATGCCGACGGGCCCGGGGGCCCCGGAGAGGCCCTCACGGCGCGTCGGGCGCGGCTGCTGGACGCGTTCGAGGCTGCGCTGGCCGCGGTGGACGCCGAGGGCGCCACCCGGGCGGCCCTCCGGGAGGAGACGCTCTCGGCCGGCCTGTACGTGCTCGCCTTCGGCAAGGCAGCCCGGGGCATGGCGCGCGCTGCCCTCGACCTCGAGCCCGTCGGGGGCTTCGTCGTCGACACGACGGGGGCCGACCTGGGCGTGTTGTCGGGCCGCCTCGGAGGCCACCCCGTGCCCCATCCACGAGCGGCGGACGTCGGCCGTGAGGTGCTCGACTGGGCCCGGCGGCGCGGCCCCGAGGACACCGTACTGTGTCTCGTGAGCGGGGGTGGGTCCTCGATGCTCGAGCTCCCCGTGGACGGCCTGAGCCTCGATGAGGTCGTCGCGCGCACGCGGGCGCACCTGCGGGGCGGATCGGACATCTCGACCACCAACGCCGCGCGCCGGGAGTGGTCGCTCCTCAAGGGTGGCAAGCTCGCGGCGGCGATGGCGCCCGCGCGGGTCGTGAACCTGGTCCTCTCGGACGTCGCGCCGCACGGTCCCGAGTTGGTGGCGTCCGGTCCGACCGTCGCCCCGGGCGTCTCCACGCGCATCGTGGCCGACGGGCTCACGGCGGCTGCTGCCGCGGCTCACGCGCTCCGCGTGGACGTCGCGAGGGAGCCCCTGGAGGGCGAAGCGCGAGTCCTCGGTCGCTCCATCGTGCGGGGGCCCGACGGCGTCTGGTTCGGCGAGCCCCGGGTCACCGTCGCGGGGCAGGGGAGGGGCGGTCGGTGTCGCGAACTGGCGCTCGCCGCGCTCCCGGGGATCGGCGACGGGGTCCTCCTCGCGGCGGGCACGGACGGCGTGGACGGGGTCCCGGGGGGCGCGGGAGCGATCGTGGACGCGGCCACGCTCCGCGCCGCCGGCCGGCGCGGCTTGGATCCGACCCAGGCCCTGGCGGACAACGACTCGGCGACCTTCTTCGAGGGCCTCGGCGCGACGGTGATCACCGGTCCCACCGGCACCAACGTCGCGGACCTCGTCCTCTACCTGAGCAGCAGCGCGACGGCCACGTCTCCGAGGTGACGCGCGACCCCCTGGTCGACGCCCTCCCCCGGCGTGAACGGAGCGACGGCCCGCTCGGCGGAGATCGCGTAGCGGGTCACGAGGTGGCTGAGGGACACGAGGGACAGCGGGTCGACCTCCCGGCCCAGGTCCATCGCCCCCAGCAGGTCCCGGGCCCGCGTGAGCCCCTCCGTGGCCTGGCGCTCACGCAGGTGTTCGGGGAGCGCGCCCTCGTTGAGGGTGGCCCGAAGCAGCAACCGCAGGGCAGCCTTCCGACTGCGGGCGAAGTGGTACAGCGCGGCCACCACGGCGCGCACCCGGGGCTCCGCGTCTTCGGGGAGGTCCGACGGGGGCGCGAACGCGGTCAGCTCGTCGTGAGCGGCGTCCAGGGCCGCGGTGTGCAGGGCTTCCTTGCCCCCGAAGTGGTAGTTGAGGGTCGCGACGTTCACCTTCGCGAGCCGGGCCACGGTGCGGGTGGTGGTGCCCGCGTAGCCCTCGCGAGAGAAGCACCAGGAGGCGGCGTCGAGGATCTTGCGCCGGGTCTCGTCGGCGCGCCCTTCGGTCCTCATCCCACGAGCCCCTGGAGGCGGTGGTAGATGGGCGTCGTCGTCGCTTCGCTCTTCGGGTGGAGCGGCCCCGTGATGAAGGGCAGGTACATGTTCCTCCGACGCGACGCGTCGCCCTCGGCCGTCGCCTGGGCCGTGCGGTGCCACAGCCGCCCGTCGTGGATCGTGAGGTCCCCCTTGCGGGCCGTCACGGCCACCTCACGCGGGTCCGGCCGGTTGTCGAAGAAGTGGAACTTGGAGAAGAGCATCGGCAGGACGCCCTGCTTGTGGGTGCCCGGGATGACGCGCAGTCCGCCCTTCTCCACCCCCGAGTCGTCCAGGTAGATGCCGACGTTCAGCATGGGGCCGGGGATGCGGAGGTGCGCGAGGTCCCGCAGGCCGTCCGTGTGCCAGCCGAGCTTCCGGTAGCGCGATCCCTCGTGGTTGATCCAGTGGTTCACGACCACCCCGTCGGCCTCGATCTCGCCGATGCGCGCGTCGTCCACGATGAGCCGCTTGATGGGCTCGAACCGCGGGAGGGCGACGAACTCGTGGAAGGCCGGGGCGTAGTGCGACGTGAACGCGAACCGCTGGATGAACGGCGTGCCGTCGGGCCTCCGTCCGTACTTCAGCGGGGTCCCCATGACCTTCTCGCGCTCCTCGGCGACGAAGCGGGTCTCCAGGGCGTCGAGGGCCTCGATCAGACGGTCGATCTCGTCGACGGACGCGAACTGCCGAAATCGGATGAACCCGTGTTCGTCGAAGAAGGCCAGCTGCTCGTCGGTGAGGGTCTCGCCAAGGGTGAAGTCGGGTACGTGCACGGGGGTCGCTCCAGAAGGTCAATCGATTGATTGATACTAGAGCGCCGACGCAGAGAGTCAATCAATCAATTGATTGGTTGGTTGGTTGACCAGGCTGATCTTCCCGGAGGCGGACCCACCGATCGACCTGCGTCCACTGTTCGCCGAGCCACTCGAGGGCCTCTTCGTCGCCCCGTGGGACCTGCTCGGCGGGGATTCGGCGGAAGTCCACGTGGATGGTCCGACCCACCAGCCCGCCGGTCCACAGCTGCGCGCGCGAGGTCGCCCACTCGAAGCCCACGTTGCCGGTGATCACCACGTCGGCGTCCGGGGCGGACTGCAGGACGGCCAGGCTGCCTCCCTTGCGCGGGGGGAGCACCCGGAGCAGCCGCTCGGCTCGGTCGGCCGCCTCCTCCGCCCCGGCAGCACGCAGCTTCTCGATCACGCGGGCCCGCTTCGCCGCCGTGAAGCGGGTGCCTTCGGGGTAGAGGATGACCCCCTCGTCCGGCTTCATCTCGCTCACGAGGCGTCGGATGGCGTCCAGCTGGGCGGCGGTGTCCTTGCCGTCTCGACGCACGAACACGTTCGGGAACCGGTTGCCCACGATGTCCAGGCAGGGGTCCCAGAGGAGCTCCGACTTCACGATGTACCGCAGGGCGCGGCCGTTGCGGGTCGAGATCACGGCCGGGGAGACGAGGGTGTCCGCCACCCCGGAGTGCCGCATCAGGAAGAGCAGCTTGCCGGGGCGCCGCAGGGCCTCCTCGCCGGTCACGACCACGCGCAGCGAGTAGAGGAAGACGATCCATCGGAACAGGCCGTTGCCCCACCAGTAGGTGAGGCGCATGTTCCAGGCCGCGTAGTCGTCCGGGGAGGGGCGCAGGAGTCGACCGGCGGCCCAGATCAGGCCCGCGCCGACGATCCCGAGCATCTCGTAGAGGCTGAGGACCCACAGGGCGAGGAACGCGCGCGTCTTCGCGAACCGGAGCTCGCCGGTGAGGAGATCGAAGCCCACGAGCAGGGGCAGCGCGAGGGGCATGGCCACGGAGGCGAGCACGAGGACCACGGTCGCGCCCGTCACGCTCAGGATCCGCCGGGGGACGGGGCCGGGGATGGCCATGGGACCTCCTTCAGAGAAGGGCCAGCGTACGCTCCGCGTTGCCCTTCGCCCGCACGTTTCGTGCGTAGGAGGCGATCTTGCCCGCAGGGTCGATGACGACGGTGGTGCGGATCACGCCCATCCGCTTCTTGCCGTACATCGTCTTCTCGCCGTACGCGTCGTAGGCCGTGTGGACCCCGAGCTCCTTGTCCGACAGCAGGGGGAAGTTCAGGTCGTACTTCGCGATGAAGTTGCCGTGGCTCTTGAGCGAGTCCTTCGAGACCCCGAGCACCACGGCGTCCTTCGCGGCCAGCTGGGCTTGGCGGTCGCGGAAGTCGCAGGCCTGGGTGGTGCACCCGGGCGTGCTGTCCTTGGGATAGAAGTACAAGACCACGGTCTTGCCGCGCAGGGCGGACAGGGTGACGTCGCCGCCGTCGGAGGAGGGGAGGGTGAAGTCGGGGGCGGGGTCGCCGACCTGGAGGGGCATCGGGGGCTCCGGGGTGATGGTCGTCGGGTGGGCCGAGGCGCCGGAGGCTAACATGCAGGCATGAGGGCCCCGGTGCTGGACATGGACCGACTGGACGGCGTGCCGTTCCCGGTCACGACGCGGTCCGAGCTTCGCCGCGCGGGCATGGTCGCGGCGGAGGCCTTGGGCCGAAAGCTGATCGTGCTGTGGAACGGTGGATCGCCGCGGGTCTTCGAGGACTCCTGCGCCCACCTGGGGCTGCCCCTCAGCCTCGGCACCGCTCACGCCGACCGCGTCGAGTGCCGGTACCACGGCTGGGCCTTCTCGTCGGACGACGGGGAGGTGCTCGAGCAGCCCACGCTGCGCAAGCCTCAGGCGTGTCGTCTGCGGCGGTGGGGCGCGCTCACGGCGGGCCGGCTGGTCTTCGCCTGGCGCGGGGATCCCGACGCCGTGGAGGCGGCGCGCGCGCGTCTGCCCGAGGAGATCGCCGACGACGTGTCCATCCACCGAGTGGTCATGGACTGCCCCTTCTACCTCGCGCTCTTCAACGCCGTGGACTACGCCCACTTCGCGTTTCACCGCATGTACAGCCCCGTCTACGCGGCCTACCGGCGGGTGAGGAAGGACGCGCACATCCCCGGGCGCCCGTTCACCTGGAAGGTCACGGGCGAGGACGAACGGGCCGTCTCCATCCGCCTCGAGGAGGCCGCCCGGGACCTCAAGATGTACGTCACCTGCGCCGAGTTCATCGACGACGGGGGCGTGAACCAGTTCCAGACGTTCGTCACCCCGCTCGGCCCCGCCAGGACCCTCTACTGGGAGGTCTACCGCGCGCGCACCCACAACCCCGTCGTGCGGCTCGCCGCTCACGCCGCGTTTCGGGCGGTCGTCGTCCCGCTCCTCGACACCGAGGACCGCGAATGGACCGGTCGATCCACCCCCGCCTTCCTGCGCGGTGAGAACATCCACCTCAGCGCGACGGACGTGCCCCTCGGGGCTCACCTCCGCAAGTTCGTCCTGCCCGCCATGCAGGGAGCGTCCCCATGAAGCTGCCCCCCCTCGACCTCGACGCCCTCGGCGACCTCCCGTTTCCGGTGGCCCACGTCCCCGAGCTCCGTCGCAAGGGCCGCACGACCATCGAGGCGATGGGTCGGTCCCTGCTGGTCCTGTGGAACGGCGGCGACCCGAAGGTGTACGACGACGCGTGCCCCCACCTCGGCCTGCCGCTCTCCCTCGGCAACCTCCGACGCGGGGGCGAGCAGGTCCAGTGCCGCTATCACGGGTGGACCTTCTCGTCGGCGACGGGTCAGGTGGTGGAGCAGCCCACGCTGCGCAAGGAGCTGCCCTGCAAGCTGCGGCGCCGCGGGGCGTTGATGCTGGGGGACCTCGTGTTCTCGTGGATGGGCGATCCCGACGCCGTCGAGCAGGCGCGCGCGCTGCTGCCGGACCCGGTCATCTCCGGTTTCTCGCTGTTCCGCGTGGTCTTCGACTCGCCGTTCTACATGTCGCTCTTCAGCTCCGTGGACTACGCGCACTTCCCGTACCACACGGGCTACCGCGCGCTCTACAAGGTGTACGGGGCCCTCGGTCGGAGCAACGATCACGCCCCCGGGACAGCCTTCCCCAGCAGGGTCGTCGCGGAGGACGACCGCCGCGTCACCCTCCGCATCGAGAACGCCGAGCGCACCATCCACATGTACGCGACCGCCTCCGAGATGGACGACGAGGGCATCAACTTCTTCCAGACGTACGTCACGCCCATCTCGCCCATGAAGACGCTCTACTGGGAGTGTTACAAGCCGCGGACGGACTCCCTCGTCCTGCGCACGCTCGCGAAGTCGGCGTTCCGCCTGGTGACGACCCGGCTCCTGCGCCACGAGGATCACCTGTGGACCGGCCGGGCGGCCCCGAACTTCGTCGCCGGCGACAACATCCACCTCTCCGAGAACGACGCCCCCATGGGCGCGCACCTCCGCAAGTTCGTGCTCCCCCGACTGCGCACCCCTCGGTCGGTCACGCGCAGCGACGGCCCCGAGCTGAAGCCGGTCGTGGCGTGACCGCGGACCCCGGGCGCCGCCCCACGGACAGGTAACCTCTCGGGGGCATGACGGCCCCGATCCCGCTCGGCGAGTTCGACCTCCTGGAGCCCCTCGGGCGAGGTGGGATGGCGGAGGTCTGGTCCGCCGTCCACCGCCCGCACGGGGCGAAGGTCGCGGTCAAGGTCGTCACCGAAGCCCTGGCGCGCGACCCCGGCGCGGTGGCCGCCTTCCGCGAAGAGGTGCGGGCGGTGGCGCGGCTCGACCACCCCGGGGTGGTCCTGGTGCTCGACTGCGGCGAGGTGACGCCCGAGGCCGAGGCCGCCTCCGACGGGCGCCTGGTGGCGGGGAGCCCGTTCCTGGCGATGGAGCTGCTGCGCGGGGGGACGCTCTCGGATCGCGCGGAGGGGCTCCGCTGGTCGGGCGTGAAGGCGATCCTGAGGAGCCTGCTCGAGGCCCTCGGCCACGCTCACGCGCGCGGCGTCCTGCACCGCGACATCAAGCCCACCAACGTGCTGTTCGCCGGTCCGGGGGCGCGGAGGCCGGGCCTGCGGCTGACGGACTTCGGGCTCGCCCGCGCGTTCGCGGGGGAGGGGATCGACGCAGCGGCCGCCCTCCAGACGTCGTCCGGCATCGAGGATCAGGACGACGTCGCGGGGTCGCCTTACTACATGGCCCCGGAGGCGCTCGCGGGGCGGACCTGGGCGGAGGGCCCTTGGACGGACCTCTATGCCCTGGGCTGCGTGGCCTACGAGCTGGTCTGCGGCCGACGTCCGTTCGGCGGGGCGGACATCGCGGGGCTCGTCTTCGCCCACCTGCAGCGCCCTCCGCGGCCCTTCCAGCCTCGGTTCCAGGTCCCCGCAGGCCTCGCTCGCTGGATCGCGGTGCTGCTCGCCAAGGACCCGTCTCGGAGGCCCCCGACCGCCGCTCACGTCCTCCGCGCGCTGGACACCCTCGGCCGCCCCGCCGTGGGCCGCCTCCCCCTGCCCGAGCGCTGGCGACTGGAGGAGCGGAGCCACCCGCCGTCCGTGAGGCTGGTGGGGGCGGGCCTTCGACTGTTCGGGTTTCGACGGCCCGCCGTGGTCGCCCGCGACGCCGAGCGCGACGTCCTCTGGAGCGCGCTGCGAGACGTGGTGGAGGGGGGAGGGCCTCGCGTCGTGCTGATCGAGGGGGAGGCGGGCCTCGGGAAGACCCGCCTGGCGACCTGGGTCGCCGACCGCGCCGTCGAGCTGGGCGGCGCCGAGCGCTGGGTGCTCAGCGGGAGGGACCCCACAGCGGCCCACGACCTCGACGACCTGGTTCGCGAGCACCTCGCCTGCGTCGACCTGGACCCGCCCGCCACGCGTGACCTCCTCCGGGACCGCGCCGACCTGGACGACGACGACCGGGCCTCCCTCGGCGCCCTGCTGGGCCTCGAGCCCGACGAGGACCTCACGCCGGTGCGGCTCGGGGGGCCCCGGGAACGCTGCGCCGTCGTGCGCCGACTCCTCGCGCGCCGGGCGCGGCGCCGGTTGGTCGTCGTCGTGCTCGAGGACCTCCACCGGGGCGGGGACGCCGCCCACCTCTTCGAGCACCTGGGCCGCGCCTCGCCGGGATCGATCGGGTCCGTGCTCGTGGTCGGGACCGTCCGGCCGGAGGCCCTCGCCGAGGCCGCCCCGGTCCTCATCGAGCAGGCGCGAGGGACCCGCCGAGTGCGCTTCCTGACCCTCTCGCCGATGCCTCGAGCGGACGTCGTCCGCATGCTCCGAGAGTCCCCCGTGCTCGACCCCGCCACGGCGGAGCTCGTGGCCTCCCGCTCGGGCGGGAACCCCATGTTCGCGACGTCGCTCGTGCGGTCCTGGATCGAGTCGGGCTCGCTGCGACCGGGTCGAGGAGGCTTCCGCCTGAGCGCCGCGACGGCCGAACGCATCCCCGACGACGTCCACAGCGTGTGGCTGGAGCGGCTCGCCCGGCTCCTCGATCCCGATCCCGACGGGGCGCAGCTGCAGTGCCTCGAGGTCGCGGCCGCCCTCGGGGCCCGGGTGGACGCGTTCGAGTGGAGCGACGCCTGTCGCCGGGCGGGGCTGCGCGCGGATCCCCACCTCATCGACCGCCTCGCCGCCCGGGACGTGGTCGTGCCCACGGAGGCGGGCTGGGCGTTTCGGGGGGACATGCTCCGGCGCAGCCTCCGCCGGTCCGCGCGGGACGAGGGGCGGGAGCGGTCCTCCCACGCCGCGGCCGCCGCCTCGCTCCGGGCTCGGCTGAGTCCCCACGACCCCGCCGGACCACGCCGCATCGGGATCCTCGAGCTCCGCGCCGGCGAGCTCCAGCGAGCCGAGGCCCACCTCGCCCTCGGCGCCGCGCACGCCGCGAACCGGTCGGAGCACCGGTCGGTGCTGGAGCAGGTCGCCCTCCGCGGGCGCGCCCTCGACGGCTTGGAGGTCCCCCCGGCCGACCCGCGTCGCCTCGAGACCTCGATCGCGGGGGCTCGCGCGTACCTCGCCCTGGGTCGCCTGGACGACGCCGACCGCGCCGCCGAGAAGGTGAGCGGCGCGGCGCGGGGCGAGGAGGCCGTCCCCGTGCTCGTGGCTGCCCTGGGGATCCGCGCCGAGGTCCTCAGACTCCGAGGCGAGGTCGACGCCTGCGCCGCCCTCCTCGAGCGCGGCCTGGATCTGTGCCCGGTCGACGCGCCCCGCGAGCGGGCCGGCCTCCTGCGGCTGCTGGCGGTCCATCACCGGCGGCGCGGCGAGACGGCCCTGGCCCGTCGGCTCCTGGACGAGGCCGCGCGGCTCTTCGAGGCCCTCCAGGACGCGGGCGAGCTGCTCGACGTGCGCCTCGCCGCGGCCCTGGTGGCCGAGGCCGACGGACGCTTCGACGACGCCTACGACGGGTTCGCGGCCCTGCTCCCCGCCTACGCAGCCCGGGGCGACCGGGGCCGTCGGGCGACGGTGCTCGGCGGGCTCGGCTCCGTGGCCTACGCGTTCGAGCGCTGGGGCGAGGCCGAAGAGCACTTTCGTGCTTCGTGGCGCCTGGCCGAGGCCGCCGGGCTCCCCATGGCGCCCCTCGCCGGCTTGAACGTCGCGCTCACGGTCATCCGCCGCCGCCGCTTCGACGACCTCCCGGACCTCCTCGAGGCGGTCGGGCGGCTGATGTCGCCCCGCAGCCATCGTCCGTGGCTCGCGCTGCTGGAGGTGTACCGGCTCGTGGCCGCGGCCGCGCAGGGGGACGACGAGGGCTGGGATCGGTCGATCGAGGCGACGCGGGCGGAGCTCGGGGTGCTCACGGGATCCCCCGAAGATCCCGCGATCGCGGCCGAGACGGCAGGAGCTCTGGCCGAGCGACGGGGGCGCTTGATCCGGGCGGCGGATGCCTTCCAGTTGGCCTCGGAGCTCTACGGCCGCTTGGGGACGGCGGGCGCGGGGCGGGCCGCCGCGGCGAAGTCCCGGGCCCGGGAGCTCCGGTCGGTCACGGACCCCGGTTGAGGGCGGCCAGCTCCTCCTGAATGGCGGCCAGCTGCTCGCCCAGCGCCTCGAGGCGCGCGCCGAGGTCGTCCTCCGCCTCCTCGCGCGCCGCGGCGAGGGCCGCCGCCGCCAGCTCCTCCTTCGCCTCGTCCATCCCGGTCATGATCACGCCGATGAAGAGGTTCAGGATGACCATGGTCGCCATCAAGACGAACGAGCTGAAGAACGCGGCGGCCCACCAACCGAACCCCGTCGACGCCGTGCAGAGCGCCTCGTTGCCGTCGTAGCCGTAGTTCTCGCATCCGTACATATTTATGTACATGATGTCCGTCCAGTCCTCGAGCGTCGCTACCCGGAACATGCTCAGGAGGCCCGTCTGCAGGTCGGGGAAGTGGATCGGGTCGTTCGGCCCGAACGAGAACACCGCGAGGACGGCGTACAGGTAGAAGAGCAGGAACAGCAGGATCGAGATGTAGAACATCGACGGGATGGACTTCAGGAGCGCGGTCACGATGATCTGCAGCTCGGGCAGCGCCCGCACGAGCTTGAGGACCCGCAGCAAGCGCGCGAGCCGCAGGACCGCGACCATGCTGCCGCCGAACGGCATGAAGCAGACGGCGACGATCACGAAGTCGAAGACGTTCCAGGGGTCCAGGAAGTAGCGCCAGGGGCGTCGTCCCTCCGCTCCCATCTTGATCACGACCTCGACGACGAAGATCCACAGGATCGCCGCGTCCAGGCCGTGGATTAGTCGGGCGTGGCGCGCGGTGAAGTCCTCGTACGTCTGGATGCCGACGATGACGCCGGCGGCGAGGATCACCCCGATGATGAAGTTCTGAAACCACGTCGCGTCCGCGATGGAGCGCAGGAAACCGGTCATCTGTCCTCCGGGCCGGAGGCGACTTAAGCGCACAGGAAGACACCGCGCAAACGCGCCCCGGGTTGGCCGAAGGGCGCCGCGTCGCTGCTAGAGTCCGCCGCCATGACCGCTCTCTCCGTGTTTCGTCCCGACCTCTTCGTCGGAGAGGTCGCCCTCGTCACCGGCGGCGGCTCCGGGATCGGCAAGGCGATCGCGAAGGAGCTGGTGCAGCTCGGCGCGGACGTCGTCATCGCCGCGCGCAAGCTCCCCCGACTCGAGGCGGCGGCCGAGGAGCTGAACGCGCTCGGGGGCGGTCGAGTCCACGCCGCCGTGTGCAACGTCCGCCACGAGGAGTCGGTGCGCGCGATCATGGCGGAGACGCTGAAGACGTTCGGTCGCCTCGACTTCCTGGTGAACAACGCCGGCGGTCAGTTCCCGGGTCCCGCGGCCGCCATCCGCACCAAGGGCTGGAACGCGGTCATCGAGACCAACCTCACCGGGCCGTTCCTGTGCTCTCGCGAGGCCTTCAACGCCTGGATGCGGGAACACGGCGGCGCCGTGGTGAACATCATCGCGGACATGTTCCGAGGCTTCCCGGGCATGGCGCACACGGGCGCGGCGCGGGCGGGCGTCGACAACCTCACGAAGACCCTCGCCGTCGAGTGGGCTCCGAGCGGGGTCCGGGTCAACGCGGTCGCGCCGGGGATCATCATGTCCTCGGGCTACGACACCTACGATCCGTTCTTCCAGAAGGCGTTCCTCGACATGGGCGCCAACACGCCCGCGTGTCGCCTCGGCACCGTCGAGGAGGTCGCGTCGTGTGTCCTGTGGCTGCTCTCTCCGGGCGCCGCGTACACGACCGGGGCCACGGTCCGCGTCGACGGCGGCTCCAGCATCTACAAGCTCCCTTGGGAGGTGCCGACGCACGACGCGTTCCCCCGCTACGGAGGCCGCCCCGTCGAGGACGAGGAGTGACCCGACGGCTCCTCATCGGCGTCCTCGCGGCCGTCTTGTCGCCCGCGCCCGCCGCGGCTCACCAGTCGGAGCTGTTCGCGCCCTCGGTCGCGTCGCTGGGACGCGCGGCGGCGGGCTCCGCGATGGACGACGGCGCGGCCTCGATCTACTGGAACCCCGCGGCCCTGGGCCTCGTCCCCCACGACCGCCTCGGCATCTCCTACCTGGGCGGCACCATCCAGCTGATGGACGTCGTGGGCGTCACGCGATTGGAGCTCCAGGGCGACGAGGTCGAGGACCGGATGCCGGAGCAGGCGATCTCGCCCCACCGTGTCGGGATCGAGTTCGTGAAGGCGTTCGGCGACTGGGTGCGCCTCGGCGCGTTCGCGACGGTGCCGTTCCCGTACCTCTACTACGTCGACACGCGCGATCCCTGGACCCCGGTCTCGCTGCGCTGGCGGAACCGCGTCGCCCAGGTCTACGGCGGCGCCGGGCTCACGGTCCGGCTGCCGATCCGAGGCGTTCCGGGCAAGAACGGGGTCACCGAGGCCTCCGCCACCCAGGGGGGCATGTGGCTCTCCTTCGCCATCGATCTGCGCCCGCGGGCGACGATCAAGGTGGACCTCGGCCTCGTGGGCCTCGCCGGCGAGGACGGGGGCGACCCGGCGGTGGACGTCGTCCTGGACGACCTCGATCTCGTCGCGTTGACGCGGATCCGGCCCACCGTGGGCTTCCTCTTCGACTTCGGGACGGTGACGTCGGCCCTGGACGGGCTCCGGCTCGGCCTCTCCTACAAGAAGGAGAGCCGCGTCGATCTCGACCCCGTGCGGCTCGCCGTCGACGTCACGGAGCTGGGGGAGCTCCACCCCCTCTTCGCCGCCGTGGATCGTCTTCAAGCGATCGTTTGGCTCGGCATCGTCGACTACTTCGATCCCCATCAGTTGCGCGTGTCGCTCGCCTTCGACCGCGCCCGGTTCGCGTTGGCCGCGGACCTCACGTTCTCCCAGTGGTCTCGCCTGGTCCCGCCCGCGACCGGGGTCAGCACCGGACCCGACGGCGAGGAGGGCTCCCTGGTCATCCAGCTCGACTTTCAGGACACCCAGGCGCCCGTGGTCGGCCGACGGACGGTGGACACGTCGGTCTTTCGAGACACCGTCGACGTCTCCTTCGGGGGGGAGGCGCGACCGCCCGGCGTGACCCCCCCGGGCGCAGCCGCACCGGTCGAGCTGCGGATCCGGGCCGGCTATCGATTCCAACCCCCGATCGTGACTCCGTCGGACGGGCCCTACGCCATCCTCGACGGGGCCGTACACACCGCGTCGGTCGGGACCTCGGTGCGTCTCCCCAACCTCGGCAAGCTGCCGGGATCGTTCGTCATAGACTGGGCCATCTCCTACCAGCGGCTGGCCCCGATGGACCTCCCGAAGACCGAGGCCGGTCTCACCGGGGTGGAGCGGCTCCCCGTCGCCTACAGTGACGGGGCGAACTGGCCCGGAGGGTGGGCCCTGGTGTCGGGCCTGTCCCTCTCCATCGACCTCTGAGCCCAGGGAGTCCCACGTGTTCCATCGAGTCCTGGTCATCACGCTGCTCGCCGCCCTCTCCATCCCATCCGGCGCGGCCGCGGCCGACTGCGAGGTCGTTCGATTCAAGACGTCGGACGGCGTGGAGCTCGAGGCGGACTGGTGCCCCGGGGGGAAGGACGCGCCGCTGTTGGTGCTCCTGCACATGATCCCGCCCCACCACAGCCGGAAGAACTATCCGGAGTCGGTGCGCCTCGACTGGGTCAAGGCCGGCTTCTCCGTCCTGAACGTCGATCGCCGCGGCGGCGGAGAGAGCGCGGGCAACGCCAAGGAGGCGTACAAGGGCCCCAAGGGCAAGCTCGACGTGGCGGCGGCCCTCGCGTTCGCGGCGGGCAAGGGGGCGAACACGACTCGCTGGGCCTGCATCGGGGCCAGCAACGGGACCACGAGCTGCCTGGACTTCGCCGCCCACGCGGCCACCGACGACTCGGTGGCCGGGCCCTCCGCGCTCGTGTTCATGACGGGCGGCACCTACACCGAGGCGCAGACCGCGCTCAAGGGCTCCATCGCGGAGACTCTCCCCGTCCTCTTCACCTTCAACGAGAAGGAGAAGAAGTGGTCTGAAAGTACCCGAAAAGGAGGAGAAAAATGGGAGTGGAAATCGTACGCTCCCGGAGGGCACGGGACCCTCGTGTTCGGGCCCAACGCCGAGGCCGTGGGGGACATCGCCTCATTCCTGAAGAAGCACTTGAAGTAACTGCACCTAGGTGACTGCCCTCGAAGAGGAAGTCAGCTTGGAACGGGTCCGCGCAGCCGCCTGCGCGGGGACGACCCTCTTCGCCCTGGCCCTCGCCTGGCTGATCGTGCGCCGCACGGCGCTGACGATGGACGAGCGGCACACCCTGCTCATCGCGCAAGCGATCGCCGGCGGCGACTCCGTCTCCTTCTACGTGGGGTCCGTGACCCGGTACGAGGGGGGCTCGTGGCTGATCGCGTGGCCCGTGGCGCTGCTCCTGAAGCTCGGGGCGTCCGGCACGGCGGCGACGTCGTGGACGGCGGGCGCGATCGCGATCGTCGCGGTGGGGCTCGGATCGCTGTGGGTCGGCCGATTCCGCGGCTGGCAGGCGGCCCTGCTCCTCGGTCCCGTGTGCGCCGCCTTCCCGGAGGGGATGCACTACGCCTACCGAGCCTGGGGGAGCCTCTGCGAGGCCCTGGTCATGCTCCCGGTGCTCGCGTTCCTTCATCATCGATGGGCGATGAGGGGTCGGACGGTCCGCGGGTCGCTGGGTCTGGGCGCAGCGTTCGCCGTCGCGTGGGTCCTGTCCTACTTCCACTTCGTGACGACCCTGGCCTTCGCGGTGGTGGAGGCGCTGGAGGCGCGCGGGGAGGGCCGGTCGCTGCGGGCCTCGGCGCGGAGCGCAGCCATCGCCCTCGGGACCGGGGCCGCGGCGTTCCTCGCGTGGGTCTTCGCGGCGAACCCACACCCGGGGGAGGCGTGGGTCGTGCGGGACGGCAGGTCGCTGGCGTCCACGCTCACGGACCTGCTGCTGCCCCGCCTGGATCTCGTCTTCGCCGGTCTGCCCGGCGCCGTGCTCGGGGAGCTCACCGAGCCCACGCTGCTTCGCTGGGCGGCGGTCGCGGGCATCCTGGTCGTCGCCGTCGTGGGGGCAGCGCGCGTCGCCGGCTCGTCCGATCCGCTGCGCCGCACGCTCGTGTTCGCCCTCCTCTACCTCCCGGCCCTCGGCGTCGGTCACGCGCTGCTCGACCCGCCGGAGGTGTATCGGTACTACCTGCCGCTCCTCGCGGCCCTCGCCGTCCTCATCGCGGCGGGCGGCTGGTGGACGGCGGCGCCCGCGGTGATCTGCGGCGCCGCGTTCTGGCTCCCGTCGGGCTTGGCGATGCCGTACCAGAACCCGTCCTTCACGGTCCTGGAGCTGGGCAGCAACGCCATGCACCGCTACGCGCCCGACCCGCACGTGAAGTTCAAGCTCCTGCGGTCGCACATCCCCGAGTACCAGCGACGCTGGTTCGCCTTCGGGTATGGCGTCGACTCCGGCCGACGTTGCTCGCCCACCCGCGCAGGCGGCGCGGCCCTGCTCGCGGCGGAGCCCGGCGCGGCGTCCTCCCCGCACCTGTCCCTGCAGCCTGCGGCGGCTTGGACCGACTGGTGGGGAGACGAGGTGGGACGAGAGCGGGCCGACTACTTCTTCGGCTTGGGCGTCGGGTTCGCGGCCGACGGTGCCTTGGACCGCTGGGAGGCGGAGGTCCTCGCGGGCGCCGCCGAGGACGACAAGATCGAGGTGCTGCTCGGCCTCGGCGCGGCGATCACCCGGGCCCTCGAGCAGCTCGGGCCGTTCGACGGGGGCACGATCGGGCGCGCGCTGGTGGAGACCTTGTCGTCGCCGGACGTGACCGTCGTGGGGAGGGGGATGGCAGCCGCAGCCTCCGCGGGGCGCCCCGACGGCGCGGATCTCGGCCTGATCGTGGGGACGACGAAGCGGCTCGATCTGGAGGGGGGCCTTCAGGGGCCGGTGAACCGGTCGAGGCGCGCGATGGTGCGGGTGCCGACGATCCCGACGCCGCACCCGATGACCCTCACGGATCGCTAGGTCTGGTCCGTCCTGACCACGGAGTCGGCGCCGATGTCGAAGGTCATGCCTTCCATCGCGGCGAGGACGGGTCCCCGGGTCATCTCCGCCTGGGCGAAGCGCTCGGCCTCGGCGGCGATCTTGTCGAGCTGGGGGTCCGTGCGGCTGGGGTCGTGGTGGAACAGCAGCTGGCACAGCGGGGCGGCCTCGCGGCCGAGCTGCAGCACCTGAGGGACCGTCGAGTGTCCCCACCCGCGCTTCGCGGGCAGGTCCTCGGGGAGGTACTGCGCGTCCGCGATCAACAGACCGGTGTGGTGGGCGAACTCGGCCTGCTCGGCGGGCGTCGTGGCGGGAGCCCCCGGGGGGTAGAGCTCGTTGTCGGTGAGGTAGGTGAACGAGGCGCCGTCGGCGTCGTCGATGCGGAACCCCTGGGCGCCGCCCGGGTGGTTGAGCTTGATGCGACGAACCCGGGCGCTGCCGATCCGCCAGGGCTCGTCGTCGCCGAAGTGCTGGTGCGTGAAGATCGCCCCCAGCTGATCGAGGTGCAGCGGGGTCTGGATGCCGTCGAAGATGTCGGCACGGGGCCGGCGCCGCTCGATCGCCTCGTTCATGAGCGGGTAGATCTTGATCTCGGTCTTGGGCGAGTAGATCGGCGCGAAGAACGGGAGCCCGATGATGTGGTCGTAGTGCCGGTGGCTCAGCAGGAAGTGGACCGGGCCCGTGAAGCCCGCGGCCACCATCTCCTCGCCGAGCACGCGCAGGCCGGTGCCGGCGTCCACGAAGAGCTGTGAGCCGTCCGCGAGGACGATCCCGACGCAGACCGTGTTGCCGCCGTACCGGACCGTGGTCGGGCCGGGGACGGGCACGGAGCCGCGTACGCCGTAGATCGTGGCTTTCATGGGGGCCTGAGCTAACCCGCCTGGGCCGGCGTGACCGTCTTGAGCGAGTCCACCGCGTGTACGGGGGCGTCGTCACCAGCCATCAGATCCTTGATGGCTCGATAGACCATGCGCTGCTTCTTGAGCGAGTTGAGGCCTGCGAAGGCGTCGGAGACCACCTCGATCGTGAAGTGACCGCCACCCCCGGCAGCGTCGACTCGACACCCGGGGATCGCTTCGGCGACGCGAGCCTTGATCGCGGCGACCGTGTCTTCTGCGCTCATCGACGTGTGATGCGCCCCCATGTGGAGTCCTCCGCGAGGTATTGCAGCAGAATCGGCGGGGTTCGTCCACACGACGGGCCCGGCGCCGCCCCGTCAGGGAGCCAGGAGCCCCCGCACGGTCTCGGCCGCTCTGCGGACGCCGCTCACGCTGGTCGCCCAGCTGACGACGCGCCCGTCCGCCCCGATCACGACGATCGTGGGCAGCTTCTTCACTTCGTAGTCGAGCTTCAGGTGGCCCCGGGAGTCGTGCACCAAGGGGTACGTGGTGGTGGAGGTCGTGATGTACTTCTCGATGGTGCCCCGCTCCTCGGAGCTGATCGCCAGGACCTCCGCCGCGTCGCCCCACTCGGTGTGCATCTTCTCGACCATCGGCGAGGTGGTCCGGCACGGGCCGCACCACGTCGCCCAGAAGTACAGGACCCGGACCTTGCCCTCCGACTCGGCGCTGCGTACCTGTCCGACGGGCCGCACGAGGTCGGCCTCGTAGGGGAGCATCGGGGTGTCCTTCCAGTGCTCGACCTTCCAGCGGTGGATGTCACGCGGCTTCTCGATCATGGCGACCGAGACGTCCAGTTCTCGACCGTCCCGCAGGACGCGAAGGGAGAGGGCGTCGCCCACCTCGACGTTCCGAGCCTCCGCGATGTAGTCCTGGTACTTGAGGACCTCGCGGCCCGCGGCCTGGAGGAGGACGTCGCCGCGCTTCAGCCCCGCGGTGTGGGCGGGGCCGCCGCGGAAGGCGCGGCTCACCACGCCTCGTCGGTCCTCCGGCGCGCCCGGGATCGGGTCGGTCATGTTCGCCACGGAGAGGCCCAGCCACCGGTTCTTCTTCTTGGTGGGCGGCTTCGCGCTCTTCACCGGGACGTCCGTGACCTGCACGCCGGGACGGGGCGTCGGCGCCGCGGGAGAGGGGCTCTCCACCGCTCCCGGGGTGGGCGAGGGCGTCGCGGGCGTCGTCGGCTCGGGGTCGCCGCAGGCAGCGAGCAGGAGGGCCGCGAGGAGCACGCGGAGCATCGGGGCGGACGGAGGCATGTGCGGGTTCCATGGAGAGGTTGGAGACGCCGCGCCGTTCCCGCAAGGGGAGGCTGGTTGATGGGCGTCGGCGGTCCGCTATCCTCCGAGGCCCCGGAGGACTCATGGGACACAGCCACGACCCGACCATGCCGCGCAACTTCGAGATCACGATCCGCTCGCGTGAGGGCTCTCGAGTCACGGCCGTGGTGCACCTGCAGGAGACGATCCCCGCGGGCGGGATCCGGCTCGAGGTGGTGTACGACCTCGACGAGCGGGACGTCGTGTCGGTGAGCCCCTGGCGCAAGGTCGGCACGCACGTCCTCGACGCGATCGCCCACGCCGCCCACTGATCGATTTCGCGGACTGCTCCGTAACGTGGGGGAGACTCGGGTGTCTCATCCCCCCGCGGGCCGACCCTCGGCCCCTGCACGGAGACGCAGCATGCGACCGATCCTTCCCTTCTTCGCCGTCGCCATCACCCTCATCGCGTGCGCCGCGGCGGGCACCTCGGACTCCGCTCCGGCGGCTCCGGGGACCGCCGTCCCGACCGTGTCGGACGAAGGGCTCGCGCCGTCGTATCCGCCGTCGGCCACGGAGGGGGAGCGCGGCGTGGCGATCTTCGCCGGGGGCTGCTTCTGGTGCGTCGAGTCCGAGTACGACGATCTCCCGGGCGTGTTCGCCGCCGTCTCGGGATACATCGGGGGACCGGAGACCGCGCCGACGTACAAGCAGGTGGCCTCGGGCGCGACCGGGCACACGGAGGCGGTGCGCGTCGTCTTCGACCCCAGCGTCGTGACCTACGAGCAGCTGCTGGATCGCTTCTGGAAGAACCACGATCCGTTCCGCGCCGACGCGCAGTTCTGCGACCGCGGCACCCAGTATCGGCCCGGCATCTTCCCCCTCGACGCGGATCAGCGAGAGGCGGCCCACCGCACCAAGGGAGAGGTCGCGAAGAGGTTCGGAGAGGACGTGGTGACGGAGATCACCGACGCGGGCGTCTTCTGGACGGCCGAGGACTACCACCAGGACTTCCACCACAAGAACCCCGGCCACTACCTCCGCTACCGAATGGGCTGCGGTCGCGACAAGCGGCTCAAGGAGATCTGGGGTTCATCCGAGTGAGGGCCCCGACGTTCCTCAGGGGACGGCCTCGCCGTGGGTCGCGACGTCCAGGCCCATGACCTCGGTCTCCTCGTCGACGCGCAGACCCAGGACGACGTCCACGAGCTTGAGCAGGATCCAGGTGGCGATCGCGGCGTAGACGATGGTGGCGACGACGCCCCAGACCTGGATGCCGACCTGCATCCAGTTGCCCTCGAGCCCCCCCGCGGTCCCACCGATCGCCTCGACCGCGAACACGCCGGTGAGCACCGATCCCAGCAACCCGCCGACCCCGTGGACGCCGAAGCAGTCCAGGGAGTCGTCCCAGCCGCCTCGCTTCTTGAGGCTGCTCGCGCCCCACCAGCAGACGAGGCCCGAGGAGGCCCCGATGATGAGCGCGCCCCCGGGGCCGACGAACCCGGCCGCGGGGGTCACGGCGACGAGCCCGCCGACCGCGCCCGTGACGATCCCGAGGACCGAGGGCTTCCCGAAGCGCCACCACTCGACCGCCATCCACGAGAGGCCGGCCGCCGCCGCGGCGAGGTGGGTGGTCACGAGCGCCATGGCGGCCGCTCCGTCCGCGGCGAGCGCCGAGCCCGCGTTGAAGCCGAACCAGCCGATCCACAGCATGCAGCCGCCGATCACGGTCAGGACGAGGTTGTGGGGAGCGAAGTGGTCGCGGCCGAACCCCTTGCGCGGCCCCAGGACGATCGCCGCCACCAGCCCCGCGATGCCTGCGTTGATGTGCACGACCGTTCCGCCCGCGAAGTCCAGCACCCCGTCCTCGGCCATGAGCCCGCCGTCCGCCCAGACCCAGTGACACACCGGGGCGTAGACGAGGACGACCCACAGGGCCGAGAACAGGAGCATCGCCGAGAACTTCATGCGCTCCGCGAACGCCCCGCTGATCAGGGCCGGGGTGATGATCGCGAACGTCATCTGGAAAGCCATGAAGAGGGACTCGGGGATCGTCCCGTGCATGGAGTCGGGGCCCATGCCCAGGAGGAGAACGCGGTCGAAGCCGCCGACGAACGTGTTGCCGGGAGAGAAGGCGAGGCTGTAGCCCACGACCATCCACAGCACGCTCACGAGGCAGCAGACGGCGAAGCTCTGCATGAGGGTCGCGAGCACGTTCTTCTTGCGCACCATCCCGGCGTAGAAGAGCGCGAGGCCCGGCAGGGTCATCATGAGGACCAGGGCCGTCGCGGTGAGGATCCAGGCGGTGTCGGCGGCGTTCAGCGTCTCGGGCATGCGGGCCTCCCGCGGGGAGTTCCGCAAGAGGCATGCCGGCTCGGGAACGGGCCACGTCGGTCGCCGCGCGCCTCGAAGGGGTCGTCGACGTGCCCGGAACCGAGCAGATTGCCCGGATCCGGGCAGTGATCCCCCGTCGCTCGTTTTCTCATTGATCCCTGGACCCCACTGAAAGTATGTTCAGTGGTCCGCCATGACGGATCGTCCCCCTCGCATCGCGTGCCTCTACGTCCCCGACTTCCGGCTGCAGGTCTCGCTCACGCGTCTGGGCGGAGAGCCAGAAGGCGGGCTCGCGCTGGTCGATCCGGATGACGGGCGTCGACTGATCGTGGCGGCCTCGCCCGCGGCGCGCATCGACGGTGTGAAGCGGGGGATGACGTCCGTCACGGCCTGCGCCCTCGCGCCGGAGCTCACCGTCCGGGAGATCGATCCCGCGGCGCTGTCGGAGGTCCACCTGGAGCTCGAGGACGCGGTGCGCAGCCTCTGTCCGCACTTCGAGACCACGGGCGAGGGGGTGATCTACGCCGCCTTCCACGGGCTGGAGCGTCACTACGCAGAGGAGGGGGAGGGGGGCTTCCTCGACGATCTTCGCCTCGCCACCGAGCGACTGGGGCTGCCCGCG
Source organism: uncultured Rickettsiales bacterium (assembly GCA_964620495.1). GTDB lineage: Bacteria > Myxococcota_A > UBA796 > UBA9615 > UBA9615 > CAZEKB01. Next base: position 54,387 of record CAZUHI010000012.1, read on the forward strand.
CGGGTGGGGATGGCGAGCACTCGGTTCTGCGCGCGGGCCGCGGCCGTCCTGGAAGGTCGCGTGCCCGGCAGAGGGGTCGCCGCGATCTGCGTCGAGCCGGGCGAGGAGCGGGAGTTCCTCGCACCCCTCCCCATCGAGCTGCTCCCGAACGCCGCGGACGTGGTGGAGGCGATGTACAAGCTCGGAGTCCGCACCCTCGGACGCTTCGCGGGGCTGCCGTCGCCGGGCATCGCGCGTCGCTTTCGGGAGCGGGGGGTTGCCCTTCAGCGCCTCGCGGGCGGGGAGGACCGAGGCACACTCATCCCGGTGGACGAGCCGCGCGCCTACACGGTCCGCGTGCTCAGCGACTACCCCATCGAACGATCCGAGGCGCTGCTGTTCCTCCTGAAGCGCCCCGTCGAGCGTCTCACCGCGGAGCTGGACGCGACGGGGTGCGCTTGTCGCGCGGTGGAGTGGTCCCTGGAGGTCGAGGGGCTCGAGCCCCAGCGGGGAGTCACTCGCTCGGCGGGCCCCTCGGCGTCGGCCAGGCTCTGGAACGACCTGCTCAAGGTCACGTTCGAGCGGATGGCGCTCAAGGCCGGGGTCCTCGCGGTGCAGCTGGAAGCGTCCGAGATCGGAGAGCGTCCGACCGACCAGGTGCGGCTCACCGGCCCTCGCGCTGCCCCCCCCGGAGCCCTCGCGACCACCCTCGCCCACCTCGCCGCGGAGGTGGGGCCCGAGGGCTTCGGAGTGCTTCGCCCCTCTCCTTCGGTGCTGCCCGAGCTCCGGTTTCGAGCCGAGCCAGGAGACGGTCCCTTCCCCGCGAGTCCGTTGTCGAAGCGGGATCGAATCGAGTCCTGGGTGCCCGATCGCGCCCCCATCGGCGCGCTCCCCACGGGGCTGCGGTGCGTGATCCCCCCCGTGCTCGTGGAGCCCGATCTCCGGAGCGGTCGCCTCGTCGGGTTTCGCTTCGACGGGGGCTTCATGCGCGCCGACCGCGTCCTCGGGCCGTGGGACGTCTCGGGTGAGTGGTGGGAGCCCAACCCCATCCGTCGACGCTGCTTTCAGGTGGAAGGCGCGGGCAGCGAGGGCGAAGGCAGCGTCGCCCACGTCTTCCTCCAGCCGGACACCGGCTCCTGGTTCCTCACGGCGTGGTTGGACTAAACGGCCGTCTAGGTCCTCGGCCGCTCCTCTCCGATCGGCCGGCCTCGGGCGGTGCGCGACATCAGCGTGACCAGCTCGTCCACCTCGAACGGAGCGGATCGCCCCGTCCCTTCGAGCAGGCCCGTCACGAGCTCACGCTTGGCCTGCTGCAGCTCCAGGACACCGTCCTCCACCGTGTCCTCGGCCACGAGTCGATACACCGTGACCGGCTGGTCCTGGCCGATGCGGTGGGCGCGATCCGTGGCCTGATCCTCCGCCGACGGGTTCCACCACGGGTCCAGGTGAATGACGTACGTAGCCGACGTGAGGTTCAACCCGGTGCCCCCCGCCTTGAGCGAGATCAAGAACACGTCGCCGTCGCCTCGCTGGAACCGATCGACCTCATCCTCCCGACGCTTGGCGGGGGTGGAGCCGTCGATCCACCGGATCCGGGCCCCGTCCTCCTCCAGCACCGGCCGGACGAGCTTCAGGAGCCCCACGAACTGGCTGAAGACGAGCGCGGCGTGCCCCTCCTCCCGGAGCTGCCCCACGAGCTCCCGGAGCCGCTCGACCTTCGCCGATCGGGCGACGGACTCGGGATCGACGAGGGCGGGGTGGCAGGCCAAGCGTCGCAGGCGGGTGAGGTCCGCGAGCGCCTGGAACCGCAGCTTCTTCGCCACCTCGGGGTTCTTTCGGGCGGCCTCCAGTCGCCCCAGCGCCGCCCGTCGGGCCGCCTCGTAGGCGCGACGGGCGTCTTCGGGCAACGTCACCCGCAGCTCCACCTCGGTGCGCGGAGGGAGCTCGAGCGCCACCTCCGACTTCAGGCGACGCAGCAGGAAGGGACGGATCGCCGCCGAGAGCGCAGCGCGGGCGGACGCGCTCCCCGTGGCGATGAGACCCCCGTACCGCTGTCGGAACTGCTGGGCCGAGCCCAGCAGCCCCGGGCACACCGTGTGGAAGAGGGACCAGAGCTCGCCCGCGTGGTTCTCGACCGGGGTTCCCGTGAGCGCGAGGCGGAAGTTCACGCGCAGCTTCCGCGAGGCCCGCGCGCGGCGGGTGCTCGACGTCTTGATCGCGTGCGCTTCGTCGAAGACCACGGTGCCGAAGGCGCGCTCGGCGAGCTGCTCCAGGTCCCGCACCATCGTGTCCCAGGTGGTGACCACGACGTCGCCCTGCGTGAGGGCCGCGAAGTCCGTGCTCCGGCGGGGCCCGCGGTGGAGGAACAAGCGAAGGCCCGGGGCGAAGCGCGCGAGCTCGCGCATCCAGTTGAAGCACACCGAGGTGGGCGCCACCACCAGGCTCGGTCCGGCGGCTCGACGATGCAGCAGCAGCGCGATCGCCTGGACCGTCTTTCCGAGGCCCATGTCGTCCGCGAGGACCGCGCCGGGGGCCCACTGGGCGAGTCGCGCGGCCCATCGGTAGCCCGATCGCTGGTACGAGCGAAGCTCCGCCCGCAGCCCCGGCGGGAGCGGGGGGACGAACGTCGCCGCCCCTTCGATGCGCTCCGTGAGCAGGCGCCAGGAGTCCGGCGAGTCGATCTGCACCCCCAGCGCGCCGAGCCGCTCGACCTGCGGGGCGTGGAGCGGCGAGAGGATCCGCTCCCCCCGCTGGGCCACGACGCCCGACGTGGCCTCGATCAGCTGATCCCGGACGGTCTCGCTGAGGGCGATCCAGCCGTCGTCGTCCAGACGCACGAACCGGCGCCCCTGCTCGAGGGCGAGGAGGATCTCGGCGAGGCTCATGGACCCGCCTTCGACCTCGAACCGACCGTCGAGGCTGAACCAGCCGTCCAGTTCTCGGACCCGGAGCTTCAGATCCGACAGGGCGTCCGCGCGGGCCACCCGCAGCTTCCGTTTGCCGGTCCACTCGGCCACCACGTCCTCTCGGTCGCGAAGCCCGTGTACGACCGCGGCGACGGCCTCGTCTTCCTCCACGAACCACGCGCCGGGGCCGGATCTGTGTACGGCCGCCAGGCCCAGGGCCGCCGCGAGCTCGCGGGTCCGCGCCGCTTCGTCTTCCAGGTCTCGCAGGACGTGGACGCGACGCCCTTCGACCTCTCCGAAGAGCACCTCCGGCCCCTCCCCGGGGATCACGATCGGGCCGCCCGGCAGCGGCCGGAGCCGCGCCGCCACGGCCAAGCCCGACGCCGGCTCCAGCCGCACGCGGAGCACGTCGTCGCAGGGGACCTTCGTGCCGCGAAGCGCCGACGCGAGCTCCACCGGGATCGCCTGCTCGATCCGGGGCAGTCGCTCCAGCAGGGGGGTGGCCGCGTCCGCGTCGTAGTCCAGCCCGCGGTCTCGGAGGATGCGCAGCAAGGCGGTCGCCGCGGGGCTCAGGTCGACGAGCACGCAGGTGGCGGTCGACGCGTCCATGAGCGGCGCCGGCGCCCCCGCCACGTCGTGGTCCGCCAGCCGTCGCAGCTCGTCCGGCCGCAGCGACCGTCCCCCGAGCCGCGGGTCCATGACGAGCCCGCCGTCCAGCCTTCGCTCCACGCCGAGGCTGAGCGTCGCCCGACGCATCGTCAGCGGGGGGCCTCCCCGACCCCCCAGGAAGACGCGGGGGTGGTCGATGAGCAGCGGCAGCGCCTGCAGGACGTCCTCCTCGGTGACCCGCGGCCGGCGCCCGAGATCGTCCAGGAACGCGGGGCAGACGAACCCGGCGATCGTGCGGTCCACGGGCAGCTCGAGCCGGACGGCGCCGGAGCGGAACGCCCGTCGGTCGGCGAGGCTCGACGTCCAGCCGCCGCTCCGCTTCGGCGTGCACCGCACGGGCTGAAGCGCCCAGGGCCGACGGGTGTGGTCCAACCGCCAGCCGAGGGGCTCGGGGGCCGCAGGCTCGGCGTGATCACGGATCCCGTGGGCGTCCAAGGCCTCGTCGAACGCCTCGAACGTGGACTGCCACGCCGGGCGCCCCAGGTCCTCCTCGAAGGCGCGGCGCGCGGCGGCGTGAGGGGGCGCGGCGAGGACCGCCAGGGCCGCCTGCACGGCACGCAGGGCGTCGGGGCAGGTCCTCTTGAGGCTCGCGTCGCACCCGCAGCGCACGGCTTCGGTGGGCACGGCTCGGGGGAGAACCTCGATGGACTCCGAGTGGCGGCGCCCCTGAGCGAACGACACCACGAGCGTGGGCGGGTCCTCGACCCACCACAGGGCGGCGTTCTCCCACGTCTCGCGGGGCGGCTCGGCGCGTCCTTGGGCGAGCCAGGCGCGCGCCTCGAGGAGCCGGTCGTAGGCGTCTCCCCGAGGACCGTCGGGGGGGCGAGGGGGGAGGGGAGGATCGAGGTCCGCGACCGGCCTGCGGGCCCCCGCTTCGCCACGGAGGTCCAGGACGAGCTGCTCCTGGATCCCACGCGGCACCTTCTTGCTGCGCGGTCCCGGGGCCGCGCCGTGGACGCCGGGGGCCGCCAGCGCTTGGGCGACGGTCGTGGCTCCGCCGCGCCGGTCCAGCCACGCCTCTTCGGCGTCTCCGAAGGGCTGGACGCGGTGGGACGCGGGCTGATGGAGGACGTCCTCGACCCCGAAGGCGACGGCCCACCGGTCGAGCTCGTCCGGGTCCACGGGCGGATCCAGGGCCGAGGCGAGCCCCTGGGCGCGCTCGTCCGCCATCACCGCGCGCATGCCGTCCACCTGACGGGCGTGCCTGCGGGCGCGGGTCACGCTCCTCGAGAGGAAGACCCGAAGCGCCCGGTCGAGGACGGCGACGCCCCGCTCCCCGCAGTGCTTCTCCAGCAGACGCTCCAGGCCGGGCTCTCGAAGCACGTCCCCCACGCGCTTGAGCCCGAGGCCGCGAATGACTCGCCCGCGCGGGTCGCTCCAGGAGTTGGGGAGGTCCGCGTCGTACCAGGGCTCCGTCCAGGACGAGGTCATGGCGTGGTCGAGCTTCTGAGCTTGCGCCAGGCGCGCGAGGGCGGGCCAGTCCGGCGCCTCGCGGATCCCGGGGTGGGCGATGGGGGTGACGTCCAGCGGCACGGCAGGAGACTACTCGCGACGGTGGGCGGCGGGGATGAGCGAGGTTCCACGCGGCCCTTGATTCCGGCGAAGAATACTGAAAATATGTTCAGTGTCAAACGGAGTCGAATTGGGAAAGACCCAGCGAGGACGGCCCTTCGAGGTCACGTATTCAGGGGGCGCCCACCGCGGTCGCATCCCGATCCCGATCCACGTACGGCCGTCGCCCGGGCAGGGTCACGTCCCGTACGCCGAGCTGCACGCGCTCTCCACCTTCTCCTTTCGCCGCGGGGCCTCCACTCCGGAGACACTGATCCGTCAGTCGCGTGAGTTGGGGATCACGGCGCTCGCGATCACGGATCGAGACGGTCTGTACGGCTCCGTGAGGCACTGGCTCGAGACGAAGAAGGTGAACGACGAGGAGGACGATCCGGACCCCGACCAGGTCACCAAGTACGACGGGATCGGCCCCTATGGATCGACCCGACACCACCTGCGTGAGTCCAGCGTGAGTGATGCAGGCAGCGGCCGTAGGTATCCCGTGCCGGGGGCGATTCACGGCTCATCGCTCACGCTCACGGACGGGTCACGCGTCGTCGCCCTCGTTCGCGATCGCGACGGCTGGCGCAACCTCTCGGCGTTGATCACGGAGTCCCGGATGTCCTGCGAGAAGGGCGACGCCGTGCTGCCGTTCGAGCGCCTGGTCGCGCGCCGGGAGGGCCTCACGATCTTGTCGGGGGGGCGCTTCGGGCCCGTCGATCGCGCGCTCCTCGGGATCGACGGGCTCTCCACGGTGCCCTGGAAGCCGAAGGGGCCGTGGCGTCGCCCCATCGGGGCCTGGAGTCTGGACGAGGACGGTCGAATCCCGGACGACACGGACGCCGCCCGGGCCGTGCGTGAGGGCCAGTCGAGCCTGCGTGAGTGGACGACGCAGCGGGATGATCCCGCCGCCCGGCTCCGTCGCGCCACCGAGACGGCGGCCCGGTTCCGCGACGCGTTCGGAGATCGCTTCTTCCTCGAGGTGCAGGACCACCGACTCCCCGAAGATCAATGGCTGCGCGGGCTCGTGGGCGGCATCGGCGTGGAGCTCGGGATCCCGCGGGTGGCCACGAACCTCGTGCACTACGCGCTCGCGGAGGACCGTCGACTTCAGGACGTCCTCGCCTGCGTGAGGCTCAAGACCACGTTGCGTGAGGCGGGGACGCGGCTGCTCCCGAACGCTCACTTCCGCCTCAAGAGCGGGGCCGAGATGGCCGCGATCTTCCACGACGATCCGGCCGCGGTAGCGATCACGGTGGACATCGCCCGAGACCACGACTTCGACCTCACGGATCTCCCGTACGCCTTCCCGATCCACCCCACGCCGTCGGGACACACGCTGCAGACGCTGCTCGAGGAGCGCACCTGGGAGGGGGCCGCCGAGCGGTACGGCGAGCGCTTGGAGACGGATCCCCGCATCAAGGGGCAGATCCGCCACGAGCTCGACGTCATCGGTCGCATGGGGCTCGCCGGCTACTTCCTCATCGTGCAGGACGTGTCGCTCGAGTGCCGTCGTCGCGGGATCCTCAGCCAGGGGAGGGGTTCCGCCGCGAACTCCTGTGTCTGCTACTGCCTCTGCATCACGGCCGTCGATCCGATCCGGCTGGAGCTGCTCTTCGAGCGGTTCCTCTCCGAGGCGCGCGGGGGCTTTCCGGACATCGACATCGACATCTCGAACAGCAAACGCGAGGAGGTGCTGCAGTTCGTCTACGAGAAGTACGGGCGAGACCACTGCGCCATGGTCTGCAACGTCATCACGTACCACCCGCGGTCCGCGATCCGGGACGTCGGCAAGGCGTTCGGGCTGGGGCTGGACCAGGTCGACCGCATGGCGAAGGCGCTGTCGCACTACGGGGGGTTGGAGGAGCTGGAGGAGCTCTTCGGTGGGCAGGCGCGCGAGGACGCCTCCGGTTCATGCCTTCGGTTCGGTGCCTTGGGGGACGACGTTCGGACCCTCGCTCAGGTCGTCGACTTCACCCGTCGGCTGTGTGGGTACCCGAGACACATCGGCATCCACAGCGGCGGCGTCGTGATCAGCGGCGTGCCGATCGGGGAAGCCTGCCCCACCGAGAACGCGACGATGGTCGATCGCACCGTCCTGCAGTGGGACAAGGACGACGTCGCCCACACCGGGCTCGTGAAGATCGACCTGCTCGCGCTCGGGATGTTGTCCGTGATTCAGGAGACGGCGCGGCTCCTCGCGCTTCGGGGCATCGACTTCGACATGGCCCACCTCACCTGCGACGACCCCTCCGTCTACGACATGATCTGCGAAGGCGACACCGTCGGGCTGTTCCAGATCGAGAGCCGCGCCCAGATGAACACGCTGCCTCGGCTGCGCCCCCGCAGCTTCCACGACCTCGTGGTGGAGGTCGCGCTCATCCGCCCGGGGCCGATCCAGGGAGAGATGGTCCACCCCTACGTGCGTCGGCGGCAGGGCAAGGAGCCCATCGAGTACGCGCACCCGAGCCTGCGACCGATCCTGGAGCGCACGCTCGGCATCCCGCTCTTTCAGGAGCAGGCGATGAAGATGGCCATCACGGCAGCGGGTTTCACGCCCGCCGAGGCGGACCGCCTGCGCAAGGTGATGGGCTTCAAGCGGGGCACCGAGGAGCTCGAGCGGCTCATGGAGAAGATGGTCTCCGGCATGGAGGCGGGGGGCTTCTCGCCGGAGACGGCGCAGCGCGTGAAGAATCAGCTCCGGGGGTTCTCGGCGTACGGCTTCCCCGAGAGTCACGCCGCGTCCTTCGCGCTCATCGTCTACGCGTCCGCGCACCTCAAGAAGTACCGAGCGCCGGCGTTCTTCGCGGGGCTGCTCAACTGCCAGCCGATGGGCTTCTACAGCCCGGCCACGCTCGTGGGGGACGCCCGTCGCCACGGCGTCGTCATCGAGCCGGTGTGCGTCAATCGCTCGGATCACCGCTGGACCCTGAGCGGGGAGCGGGGGATCCGGGGCGGGTTCCTGCAGGTGGCCGGGCTTGGCGAAGAGGACGGACGATCCGTCGAGGAGGCGCGTCGCCTCGGGGGGCCGTTCCTGGGCGTGGGGGACTTCGCGGATCGCTGCGACCTCGAGCGCCCGGTCCTCGAGAAGCTCGCCGAGGCCGGTGCCTTCACGTGTTTCGGGATCACGCGGCGGGAGGCGCTGTGGACGGTGGCGGGGTGGAGACGTCGGCTGCCGCTCGAGGGGTTGGTGCAGGAGCGTGAGATCCCGATCTTCGCGAAGCTCGGCCCCGCGCAGCTCAACCTGCTCGACCACGCCACCGCCGGGTACAGCTCCGACGAACACCCCCTCGTCCACCTGCGTGACGAGCTCTCCAAGCGCCGGATCGTGCCCGCCGAGAGGCTCCTGAGGATGCGCTCCGAGCGGCGCGTCGTGGTGGGGGGCGTGGTGATCACGCGGCAACGGCCCGGCACCGCGAAGGGGGTGTTCTTCATCACCCTGGAGGACGAGACCGGGTTCGTGAACGTCGTGGTGTGGAAGGACCTCTTCGAGAAGCACCGTCGCCTCCTCCGCGCGGTGCGCTTTCTCGAGGTCTACGGGACCCTCCAGATCGAGGACGGCGTCGCCAACATCCTGGCGAAGCGGTTCGTCGATCTCGAGCAGGTCTCACTCGGCGGGAAGCGCCTCGGGTGGGACACCCTCAAGTCGCGGGACTTCCACTGATGGGCGCCGCCGCTCCGAAACTCGACGAACTCCGGGACCTGCTTCGGTCGAAGTTCCCCGGCGCGGGGGTCTTGGATCGACCCGAGTACGGGGTCTTGTCGACCGGCTTGGGCGAGCTCGACGCGGTCCTCCCCGGCGGGGTCCCCCTGGGGGCCATGACGCTGCTCACGGGAGGGGCGTCCTGCGGCAAGACGGGGATCGCGCTGGCGGCCGCGGCCGGGGTCACCCGGGGGGAGGGGAGGGTCGCGTGGGTGCACGACGGGTCCCTCTCGGCGCCGTCTCTGGCGCACGCGGGGGTGGCGCCGGAGCGGGTGCTTCAGGTCCGGGCCGAGTCCACCGCCCAGGCCCTGCGCTGCACGGACTTCCTCCTTCGCTGGCAGGCGTTCCACTTCCTCGTGCTCGACTGGCCCCGACCGGCCGCCCGAGGCCCCGCGTGGAATCGGCTGAACCGCTTGGTCACCGGAGCGCCCCACGCGCTGATGGTGCTCTGCGCGCCACGGCCCCCCGGATCTCCGGTTCGGTTCTGCGCGGCGGTGCACCTCCGCGTCGAGCGCCACGACGGCGGCACCCGAGTCAAGCTGGCGAAGTCTCGATTCACGCGCGCGAGCGAACACGCCGTGCTCCGTCGCCGAGGGATGCCGGGCGCTCCGTTCGAGCTGCTCCCCGAGCACCCCGGTCTGGGACAGCGCCGCCACGAAGACTGGTGACGTCCGGGTAGAGTCCAGCCCGTGACGGAGCCGCCTCCGAACGCCCTACGTCGCCGGATGCGTGGCTTCCTGACGGTCGCCTGGGTCGTCCTCCTCCCGGTGCTCGCCGCCCTCGCGCGCCTGGTCGGGCACCCGGAGTACTACTTCGACGGGGAGACGCAGATCCCGCCGACCATCGGCCGCGAGCTCCTCCACGGGCACCTGGCCGACGCGTTCCACTACCAGATCATCGTCTACCAGGGCTCGCTGCTGTGGGACGCCCTGCTCAGCGCCGGTGCCTACGCCGTCTTCGGGGACCACCTGCTCGCGTGGCACGCCGTCCCCCTGGGCTACCTCGCGGGGCTCTCCGTGGCGGGGACCCTCCTGCTCCGTCGCCTCGTCGGCCCCGGGTGGTCCCTCCTGTTCCCGGCCCTGCTCGGCACGCTGCCCTTCTTCGTGAAGGACGGGTTCGTCTCCGGCATCGGCGGACACGCGCCCGGGGCCTTCTACGCGGTGGCCGGGCTCGCCGCCGCCGCGTACTCCGGCGGGGAGGGGGGCAAGCGACGGTACGCAGTGCTCGCCGGGCTCATCCTCGGCTTCGGGACCTGGTACGTACGCACCGTGCTGCTCGCCATCCCCGCGGCGCTGCTGCTCGTGGGGCACCGCGTGGTCGGTCGCTTGCTGCTGGTTCTTGGCCTCCTGTCGCTCCCTGTGCTGCTCGCCCTGAACGTCGTGGCGCTGCAGTCCGCGGGCAGTCACGCGGCCGCCCAGGGGACCATCGAGGATCTCACCCGCGAGGTGGTCTGGAACGTCCAGGGGACGGCTCCCCACTCGGTCCCCGCGGCCACGAAGGTCCTCCAGGCCACCGGCCCGGGCATCCGGACCCTCCTCTTCGCCCAGCCTCACCGCCACCGGACGGTCACGCAGTCCCACCGGCCCCTCGCCTACACCGCGGGCCTGACGTGGTCGGTGGCGTGGCCCGCGGGCCTGGTCCTCCTCCCCGCCTTGCTCCTGGTCCCCGGGATCCGCCGTCGCCCGGGGACGGTCCCCGGCGTCCTCGCCGTCTTCGCGCTGGGGGCGGCGTACGTCGGCGCCTATGCCTTCTCGTCGCTGAACCTCGACCCCGGGATCACGGAGTCGCTCCGCCAATACCCGCCGCTCCCCCCCGGCGTGAGCGGAGGTCGCTACCTCGTCCCCATCTTCGGCGTCCTCACGCTCTCCCTGGCCCTCGCGGTGGGTCTGCTGGGGACCCTCGCGCCCCGGATCGCCGCGGCCGCGATCGCTCCCGTCCTGGCCCTGGGCCTCATCCCCGCGGCCGGCGACTGGGCCTACGACCGAGACCCGATCGAGATCTGGCGCACGAAGCAGCCGCACATCTACTCGGGGGCCTTCGGGCCGGGCCGGGGCCCCCCGCTCGAGGCCCACCTCGCCTGCGACGACCCCGACGAGCAGAGCCGGGAAGCACACCTGGAGGCGATCGGCAGGTTCCTCGTGGCCGAGTCGGGCGAAGATCCGGCGTCGCTCGTCGCGTCTGTGGAGCGGCTGCGGGAGACGGGCCGGACGGACGAAGAGATCGGGAGGCTGGTGGGCAGCCTCGGGTCGACGATGATCCGCGAGATGCGCGGAGGCAGCCTCTCCTTCATGGAGGCGACCAAGCTCGTCTTCGAGACCGCCGAGGCGCTCGGCCCCGGACCCGGAGACGCCTACCTCCTGGGCACCCGATCGTCGTTCCGGGACGGGGGCCTGGACGCGCCGGCCGCGGACGTGGTCGACCGCCTCTGCGCGACGGCGCCGTCGGGGACGCGGCCCCTGTGCTCCTTCGCCGGGGAGGCGCTGGCGGACCCCAACGCCGCGCTGTGGCCCGACCGGCCCGAGGGCCTCTTCCGCCCCGGGATGCCGTCGTTCGACGGCCTCGAGCGCTCCACCCGGGACGCCTTGCTGTTCGGCGCCGCCGCAGCGATCACGAGAGGGACGCCCGGCGAGCTGCCCGCCGCCTGGCCCGAGGGCTGGGATCCCGAAGATGGGCGGACGTTCGTCCGCAAGTGGAGGGTCAAGGGCGGCCGCGTGGGGCCGTGAGGGCTACTCGGGGGCTTCGACGGTCACGCGGACGACGTACGTGACGATGCGGTTGTCGAAGGCGAAGCCGATGGTGCCGTCGTACTCGGCCTCGGCCGGGGACTGGAAGGTGGGTCCGACAGCCAGGAACGTCCCCTGGAGCGGATCGCCGGTCTCTTCGTCGTACTCGGTGGGGGGCACGACGCGCTCGCCCGTGGGGCAGCTGATGATCCAGCCCCCCTCATCGAGGTTGCAGGTGACCGTGAAGGTCACGTCCTCTTCCGTGTTGTTGCGCACGACGATCTGACCGGACGTCGACTCGCTGGGCTCCACCACCCCGAGGTCGAGCTCGCCGCCGCTGCCGCTCTCGTTCAGCGGGGGGTTCCAGATCAGCCCGGGCTCTTCGCCCGTCTCTTCACAGCCGACGGCCCACAGGACCGCCGTCGCCAAAGCAAGTCGCGCCCACATGTCGCTCAACTCTCCGTGCCCGAGAGGCTGACGGACTGCACGCCGGCGTCGCCCGCGGACTCGGCCCGGTCGCGCAGGGAGGCGTGGTAGTTGCGAAGGAACTGGGACAGCTGCTTGAGGCTCGCCCCGTCGGCTCGCTTCACGAGGGCCATCCGGCCCCGCTTCAACGCCTGCTCCGTGTCGAAGATCTCGCGCTTCTTGAGCTTGACCTGGTTGGCGCGCAGGAAGTTCTCGAGGGAGAAGAGCTGCTTCTCGACGGAGTGCCGCAGCGACTCGACCTCCTTGTCCACCTCGTCCGACTTCTCGAAGCCGGCCAGTTCCTCGCGCGCGGTCTCCAGATCCTCCTGCGTCATCGACGACGGGGAGTGGATCGTGATGCCGGTGCGTGCCCCGGTCTTCACGTCCCGGGCGCCGACGTTGACGATGCCGTCGGTGTCGATCGTGAACGTGACCTCGATGCGGGCGTGGCCCTTCGGGGCGGGCTCGATGCCGGTGAGCTCGAAGTCGCCCAGGGAGATGTTGTCCTTCGCGAGCTCCTCCTCGCCCTGGAGGACGTGGATCTTCACGGACGCCTGGCTGTCGACGACCGTGGAGACCATCTGCGACCGGACCACCGGGACCGTGGAGCCTTTGGGGATGAGCCGCGCGGAGCGTCGACCCTGAACCTCGATGCCGAGGCTGAAGTTGGTGACGTCCAGCAGCGTGACGTCGGTGACGCTGCCGCCGAGCATGCCCGCCTGGACCGCGGCGCCGACGGCCACCACCTCGTCCGGGTTGAAGGACTTGTTCAGCGGGCAGCCGAACAGCTCCTTGACCATCTCCTGGACCTTCGGGATGCGGCTGCTGCCGCCCACGAGGATGACCTCGTCGATGTCCCCGGTGCCGAGCCGCCCCTCCTTCATCGCCTTGCGGCAGTCGTCGATCGTCTGCTGGAGCAGGTCCGCGACGAGGAACTCGAAGGTGGCGCGCGTGAGCGTCGTCTGGAGGTGCTTCGGCCCCGTCTCATCGGCGGTGAGGAACGGCAGGTGGATCTCGGTCTCCAGGGCCGTGGAGAGGTCCATCTTCGCCTTCTCGGCCGTCTCGAGCAGGCGCTGCTCGACGACGGAGTCCCCGCGGATGTCGAGGCCGTTGGCCTTCTCGAACTCCGAGGCGAGCCACTCGAGGAGCCGCAGATCGATGTCCGAGCCGCCCAGGCGGTTCGAGCCGGCCGTGGCCCGCACCTCGGCGAGGTCCTTGTCGACGTCCAGGATCGAGATGTCGAAGGTGCCGCCGCCGAAGTCGAAGACCGCGATGGTGGCTTCCCGCCGGCGCTTCATCGTGTAGGCGAGCGCGGCCGCGGTGGGCTCGTTGATGATCCGCAGGACCTCGAGCCCCGCGATGCGTCCCGCGTCCTTGGTCGCCTGTCGCTGCGCGTCCGTGAAGTACGCGGGGACGGTGATGACCGCCTGGTCGACGATCTCGCCGAGGAAGTCCTCGCTCGCCTTCTTCAGCTTCTGGAGGATGAAGGCCGAGATCTGCTGGGGGGTGTAGGAGCGGCCCGCCACGGCGATGTTCAGCTCGTCGTCGCCCTGGCGCTCGATGGTGTACGTCACGCCCTTGATGTCGGCCCGGGAGTCGGAGAAGCGCCTCCCCATGAACCGCTTGACGCCGTAGACGGTCGTCTCCGGCGACATCAGCAGCTGACGCTTGGCGATGTCTCCGACGAACCGGTCGCCGTCGCTCGAGAACCCGACGACCGACGGGGTCAGTCGCCCTCCCTCTTCGTTGACGATGACGCGCGCGTCCCCGTGCTCGATGGCACAGGCGACCGAGTTCGTCGTCCCGAGGTCGATGCCGATGATCTTGCCCATGTGCCCTCGATGCGGCCCTCTGGGGCCGTACAACAACCCAGGGTACCACTCGCTCCCCGCCCTCTTCAACGACACATCGCGTGGACGCGGGCGCGCGAACGTTGACACCGCCCGCCGAGGGCCGGATGCTCGCTCGACCGGGGCCCGATGGGCCCTTGCCGCGGGGCCCGGGTAGCCCAATGGGTAGAGGCAGGGGACTTAAAATCCCCCCAGTGTGGGTTCGAGCCCCACCCCGGGTACCAGTTTTCGCCGTCGACGGAGCCCTCATGCGCCTTCTCCTCCTCCTCTCCTTCGGCGTCGTGCCGCTCGCCCTCGTGGGGTGCGACCCCCCGGGCGACGACGACGACAGCGCCGGTCCCACCCCCGGCCCCGAGGACTACTGCGACGTCGATCCGGCGTTCAACTCGCCCGTCATCGAGAGCGTGGACGCGTGCGAGTGCGAGGGGACGGTCGACCGCTGCGAGGAGCTCGGCGAGGCCGAGGGCTCCTTCCAGACGCGCTGGGCCATCACCGTGAGCGACGTCGACGGCGACCTCATCAACCCGAGCTACCTGCTCGGCGTCGACACCTTCCCGCCCTACCTCAGCGGCCGCCTCGAGGGCAGCCTCGGCGAAGGCGGGACGCTCAACCTGGACATCCAGGGCTGCAACCTCTTCACCCGCGGCGAGGAGGTGCCCTTCTCCGCGCGCATGACCGACCAGGGGCGCTGCGAGAGTGAAGAGTTCCTGGGCGAGTGGTTCGTCCCCGAGCGCGAGGGCGACGACACGTGCCCGACCCTCTGCGCCGCCCTGGGTGGCGGCTGATGTCGGGCTTCGACCGCTTCTCGGGGACCGCGAAGTACATCGCCGATCCGTCGCTCAGCCGGGACGTGAACGCGGCCGTCGCGCTCGGCAGGCCGCTGCTGGTCAAGGGGGAGCCCGGGACGGGCAAGACGCTGCTCGCCACCGCGGTGTCCGACGCGCTCGGCATGCCGCTCATCACCTGGCACGTGAAGTCGACGACGAAGGCGCAGGACGGCCTCTACCACTACGACGTCGTGCAGCGGCTCAACGACAGCCGCTTCGGCGACGGGGACATCTCGGACATCCGCCGCTACATCAAGGACGGGGTGCTCGGCCGCGCCTTCAAGTCGGAGGAGCGGGTCGTCCTGCTCATCGACGAGATCGACAAGGCCGACCTCGAGTTCCCCAACGACCTGCTGCACGAGCTGGACGCGATGTCCTTTCACGTGCACGAGCTCGACGAGACCGTCTCGGCGAAGCAGCGGCCCGTCGTCGTCATCACGTCGAACGCGGAGAAGGAGCTGCCGGACGCGTTCCTGCGGCGGTGCGTCTTCCATTACATCGACTTCCCGTCGCGCGACCAGATGGAGACGATCGTGCGCGTGCACTTCCCGGAGGTCGAGGACCGGCTCCTGGAGGCCGCGATCGTGCGCTTCTACGAGGTGCGACGGGTGCGAGGGCTGCGGAAGAAGCCGAGCACCAGCGAGCTGATCGACTGGCTCTTCGTGCTGATGCGCGGGGGCCTGGACCCCACCGACGTGGCCCGGAACCTCCCGTTCCTCGGGGCGCTGCTCAAGCAGGAGCAGGACACCGAGCTCGTGGAGCGGAAGCTGGGCGTCGCGTAGCCCGTGTTCGCCGACTTCCTGGTCTCGCTGAGACGTCGCGGGCTCCCGGTCGGGGCCAACGAGTGGCTCGCGTTCCACGACGCGCTCGGCAAGGACCTGATCCGCGACCTCGACGACCTGTACGGGGTCGGCCGGGCGCTCCTGGTCCACTCCGAGGGCGGCTTCGACCCGTACGACCTCGCCTTCGCAGAGACGTTCCAGGGCGCCGAGATCCAGGAGGTCGCGGACGCGCTCAAGGCGTGGCTCGCGTCGCCGGTGGACCCGTCGGGCCTCAGCCCCGAGGCCTTCGAGCAGCTCACGGGCATGTCCCTCGAGGAGCTCCGCCGGAAGTTCCAGGAGACGCTCGAGCAGCAGAAGGAGCGCCACGATCGCGGGAACCGATGGGTGGGGACCGGCGGCACGAGCCCCTACGGGAACTCCGGTCGCAACCCGTCGGGGATCCGGGTGGGCGAGGGCGGCGGTCGCTCGGCGGTCCAGGTCGCCCAGGAGCGGAGGTACCGGAACTACCGGACCGACGTCACCATCGACGTGCGTCAGTTCAAGACCGCGCTGCGGGCCCTGCGGAGCCTCGGCCGCGAGGGCGAAGAGGTCCTGGACCTCGACGACACCATCGACGAGACCTGCCGGATGGGGGGGGAGATCGAGCTCGTCTTCAACCCCGAGCGCAAGAACACGGTGCGGCTCCTCTTGCTGATGGACACCGGGGGATCGATGACGCCCTACGCCCGCCTCGTGGATCGGCTCTTCACGGCGGCCTCGGAGTCGTCGCACTGGAAGAGCTTCGAGGCCCTCAGCTTCCACAACGTGCCCTACGGGCGGCTCTACACCGACATGGAGCGCCTCGAGGCCCAACCCACCGAGGAGGTCCTGCGGAACCACCCCAAGAACACCAAGGTCGTGTTCGTGGGGGACGCATGCATGGCCCCCTGGGAGCTCACCGCCGTCGGGGGCGCGATCGGGCTGTGGGACCACAACGCGGCGAGCGGGCTCGACTGGGTCCAGCGGTTCCGGCGTCGTTTCCCGAACGCGATCTGGCTCAACCCCGAGCCGGAGCGATTCTGGCGGCACCCCACGATCGAGGCGATCGGCAACGTGCTCCCCATGTTCCCCCTCTCCCTCGATGGCCTACGCGCCGGGATCAAGAAGTTGAAGCGGGGACCGGCGGTGCGTTAGCTTCCGCCGCGACCGGCGTGCTGGGGCGTCGACAAGTGGCAAGTCACCGGTTTTTGGTACCGGCATTCGCAGGTTCGAATCCTGCCGCCCCAACCACACCGCTCCCCCCTCGCCCCGCGGAGCCGCGACTCGACGCCAAAAACGTTGACGCTCCCGGGGGACTCCTGTACAACGCGCTGCCCGCGAATCACCCCCGGTTCCGGCAACGGCTCCCCGATGCAGTACGGCCCACTCAAGATCCTGAGCGGAAGCTCGAATCCGGACTTCGCCTCGCGCCTGGCTCGCTATGTCGACCAGGAGCTGGGACGCGTGGATCTGCGCCACTTCGCCGACGGCGAGGTGTTCGTCGAGATCCAGGACAACATCCGGGGCCGGGACGTCTTCATCGTCCAGTCGACCTGCCCGCCCGCCAACGAGCACCTCATGGAGCTGCTCATCATGTTGGACGCGGTGAAGCGCGCGTCGGCCGACCGGGTCACGGTCGTGCTCCCGTACTTCGGGTACGCGCGGCAGGATCGCAAGGTCTCGCCGCGAACGCCCATCACGGCCAAGCTGGTCGCGGATCTCCTCCAGACGGCGGGGGCCAGCCGCGTGCTTACACTCGACCTGCACGCCGGTCAGATCCAGGGCTTCTTCGACATCCCCGTCGACCACCTGTACGGCACGCCCACCCTGATCGGCCGCATCCGCGAGCTCGTGGGCGAGCGCAAGGTCGTCATCGTGTCGCCGGACGCGGGCGGCGTGGAGCGCGCCCGGGCGTTCGCCAAGTACATGAAGGCCCCGATCGCCGTCATCGACAAGCGTCGGCTCCGCCCCAACGAGGTGGCCGAGATGCAGATCGTCGGCGACGTCCAGGGCAAGTACGCCATCCTGGTGGACGACCTGGTCGACACCGCGGGCACCCTCACGAAGGCCGCCAAGGCCATCAAGGACCACGGCGCCGAAGGCGTGTGCGCGGTCGCATCCCACGCGGTCCTCTCGCCTCCGGCGGTGGAGCGCATCGCGGGGTCGGTCCTGGACCGCCTCGTCGTCACCGACAGCATCCCGCTCCGAGCAGACGCGGCCGCGTGCCCGAAGATCGAGAGCGTCACTGCATCGCACCTCCTCGGGGAGGCGGTGCGCAGAATCCATCACGGAGACTCGGTCAGCATGCTGTTCGAGCCTCCGTCCGTGTAGTCAAGAGGAAGTCATGCAGCCCAACACCCTGAACGCGGCCCTCCGCTCCAGCACCGGCAAGGGAGCCGCGCGCAAGCTCCGCGCCGCCGGCCGAATCCCCGCCACCGTCTACGGTGGTGGCGGCGATCCCGTCGCGCTGGATCTCGATCCGGACGACATCACCAACCTCCGTCGCGCCTCCCTCGGTTGGAACACGCCCCTCGGGATCGTGGTCGACGGCGGCGACGACGTCCCCCTCGCGATGCTCCGCGACGTGCAGAAGCACCCCCTCAACGGGTCGGTGCTGCACGTCGACTTCCAGCGCATCGACGAGACCACCAAGGTGAACGTGAAGGTTCGTCTGGACCTCGAGGGCAAGGCCGCCGGCGCCGCGCTCGGTGGCCTGGTCAGCCGACCCACGCGGTTCGTCACGGTGGCCTGCCTGCCCAAGGACATCCCCGAGGCGATCGTCATCGACATCACCGAGATGCTGATCGGCGACTCGGTCATGATCGACGAGCTGCCCGTGGGCGACGGTGTCGATGTGCTGTTCAAGGAGCGTGTCCCCGTGGTCGCCGTGGTCGGCCGTCGCGGAGGCGGGCTCCCAGAGGACGACGACGAAGAGGGCGAGGGCGAAGAAGGCGCCGAGGCCGAGGGCGAGGGCGAGGGCGAGGAGGCCGCCGAGTAGCGCGGCCGGACCTCCGCGGAGCGCGCCGTGTTCCTCATCGTCGGCCTGGGCAACCCCGGTACGCGATACGACCGGACGCGCCACAACGTGGGGTTCGAGGTCGCCAAGCGGGTCGCCGAGAGATACGGCGTCGCGCTGTCGACGAAGCGGTTCCGGGCGAAGCTCGGCTCCGGCCGAGTCGCCGGAGAGTCCGCCGTCATCGCCCTGCCGCAGACGTTCATGAACTGCAGCGGTGAGAGCATCGGGCCGATGGCGGGGTGGTACAAGGTCGCCCCCGAACAGGTCGTCGTCATCCACGACGAGCTGGACCTCCCCTTCGGCCGCGTGAAGGTCAAGGCGGGAGGGGGGCATGGAGGCCACAACGGCCTCCGAGATTTGACGGCGAAGCTCCCCTCCCGGGACTTCGTCCGAGTCCGGGTCGGCATCGACCGACCCAACGGTCCCATGGACCCCGCTGCGTGGGTCCTCGCTCGGTGGACTCCCGAGCAGAGCGCGGAGCTGCCCGACCTGGTCGAGCGCGCCGCAGACGCAGTGGAAGCCGTGCTCCGGCACGGCGTGAGAGAAGCGATGAATCGCCTGAACGGTGAAGGCCGTCCGGCGAATAAGGAGGTATGAAATGTTTGCTCGCGAATACGAGCTGGTCTTCGTGGTTCGGCCCGACGTGGCCGACGAAGATCTCGAGGTCATCAAGGACCGCACCACGCGCATCATCGAAGAGCGCGAGGGCAAGCTCCTGGAGGTCGAGGACTGGGGCAAGCGCCGCTTGGCCTACGACATCCGGAAGTACAGCAAGGGCCACTATCTCCTGTTCCGGTACCTGGGTGGGACCGAGGCGGTGAACGAAGTCGAGCGGACCTTCCGCATCGACGAGTCGATCCTCCGCTTCCTCCACATCAAGGACGAGGACCGGGTCGACGTCGACAGCCGCGTCGCCGAGTACGCCGCGAAGGCGGCGGCGTCGGCGGCCGCCGAGACGGAGAGTGGAGCCGCGGCGCCGGGCTGAGGTCCGTTCGCGGGCCCCGGTCCCTGCACCGAGGGGCTGGGCAGCGGCCGTGTCGGGGACGTTCTCGGCGCTCCTGTTCGCGGTCCCCGGGCTCGCCGCGATCCTGGC
This sequence comes from uncultured Rickettsiales bacterium, assembly GCA_964620495.1. Taxonomy (GTDB): domain Bacteria; phylum Myxococcota_A; class UBA796; order UBA9615; family UBA9615; genus CAZEKB01. The sequence goes on from CAZUHI010000012.1 coordinate 73,969, forward strand.
TCCGGTACCCCTCCTGATCGGGTACCGACGCCGGGGGTGGTGGTCCGGCTTCGGTGCGACGGGTGTCGGGCTCGTGTCCACGCTCTTCATCGCGCTCGTAGGGGCGTCGATGGGGGACGGGGAGGCGGCAGCGGCGCTCGAACCCCACGGCCGCGCCGTCGCCTATGCCCTAGGCGTCGGGCTGCCGGCCGGCTTGCTCGGATGGAGCACGGCCCGGGCCCCGGACGGGGCGCAGGCCCTCCAGACGGCGGCCGGGATCTACCTCGCAGCGCTCGCGGCGATCGCCGTGGGAGCCGGGGTGATGGGCGGGGAAGGGGTGGTGGCCATGATGGCGAGCTGGGTCGACTCCGGCCTCGACACCGTGACCGCCATCTACCGCGAGCAGGCGCTGGAACGCGCGGCCGCGGTGGAAGCCCTGGCGCAGCTCGAGCTGCGCCGAGACATCTACCGGGAGTGGGGAACGAGGTTGTTCCCCGCAGCGGCCGCGGCGGCGGTCGTCCTGAGCCTCTGGCTGAACCTCGTGTACAGCCGCTGGTTCACCGGAGGGAAGGGGAGTGGTGACGACCTCTCCCGCTGGCAGCTGCCCATGGCCGCGATGTACGCGTTCATGGCGGCGACGGCCGGGGTGGTGCTCCAAGCCGAAGGGCTGGGCCCGCTGCTCCCGCCGATGGAGTGGCTGATGAGCGTCGCCGCGTGCGGGGTGCTCTTCGGTTTGGTGTTGTACTGGTTGCAGGGAGTAGCAGTAGCGAACTATTACTTCCTCCGGCTGCGGCTGTCCCCCCTCTCCCGAATGCTGGGAGTGGCGCTGCAGGCGGTCTTGATGCTCAATCCGGGCACCACGTGGCTCTTCAGCTGCGCGGGGCTCATCGATGCCTGGTTCGACCTGAGGCGCTTCGGCGTCTCGGACGATCCCACGGACGTCCCCTCGGGGGCGGCTCAGTAGACGAAGCCTCCGCGGAGGCGTGGAACGGAGAGAACGATGAACGTCATCCTCAGCGAAGAGGTCGACAATCTCGGCAACGCCGGCGACGTGGTGAACGTCAAGGCCGGCTACGCCCGGAACTTCCTGCTCCCGCGCGGCCTCGCCGTGCGGGCCGACCAGCGCAACGTCAAGGCGTTCGAGCACCAGCGTCGCGCCCTCGAGGCTCGCCGCACGAAGCTCGCGGCCGTGGCCCTCGAGGCCGCGAAGGGCGTCGAGAAGGTCGGCCGCGTGGTCGTGAACCGCGCCTGCGGGGTCGACGGCAAGCTCTTCGGCTCCGTGACCAGCAAGGACGTCGCGGACGCCCTCGCCGAGCGCGGCGTCACGGTCGCCAAGCGCCAGGTCGTGCTGGGCGGTGCGCTCAAGGAGCTCGGCGACTTCGACGTCGAGGTGAAGCTCGGTCAGGGCGTCAAGGCCACCGTGAAGGTGTCCGTCGAGCCCGACGAGGCGAGCGCCGAGGCCATGGCCAAGGCGTCCCTCGAGGCCGCGCAGCGTCCCGCCCCGGAGGCCGAGGACGAAGAGGCGACGCCCGTCGCCGAAGAGTAAACCGGTAGGCCGGGACCCCCGGCGCAGTGAGGAGCTGCCGTGGCTGACGCAGGGAACGAGGGGACCCGAAGGATCCCCTACGACGCCGGCGCCGAGCGTGCGGTCCTCGGCGCGGTCCTGCTCAACCCCGACAGCCTCGGTCGCGCCCAGGAAGCGGGTCTCAAGGAAGACGACTTCCATCGCGAGCCGCACCGGCTGATCTACCGCGCGTACGCGGAGCTGCTGCGGGCGGGCGAGCCCATCGATCTCGTCTCGGTCGCGGCACGGCTCCAGGCCGGCGCGCACATGGAGGCCGTGGGTGGCTACAGCTACCTGACGGGCCTCGCCGGGTCGACCCCGTCGGTCGCCCACCTCCCCCACTACGTCAAGGTCGTCCGCGAGTGCGCGCTCATGCGCTCGCTGCTCTCGGTCACGACCGAGATCCAGGAGATGGTCTACGACGGCGAGATCGCTGCCCAGCAGGCGCTCGAGTCGGCCGAAGAGGCGATCTTCCACCTCGGCAAGTTCCGCACGAGCCGCAGCCTCGTGAACCTCGGCGGGATCGTCGAGCACGTCCTCGAAGACCTCAAGCAACGCTATGAGAATCCGACGGAAGTCATCGGGCTGACTACCGGATTCCGAGACCTGGATCGCGTGCTCGCGGGCTTGCAGAGGACGGACCTCATCATCGTCGCGGCCCGTCCATCGATGGGGAAGACGGCGTTCTCCCTGAACATGTGCGCCAACGCGGCCCTCAAGGGGGGCGCTCGGGTCGCGTTCTTCTCTCTCGAGATGGGGAACGAGCAGCTCGCGAGTCGCCTCTTGGCGTCCGAGGCGCGGGTCGGGGGCGGCCGAGTGCGCACCGGGCGCCTCCGCGAGGACGACTGGCCCGCGATCTATCAGGCCGGCGAGAAGCTGTACGGGGCCCCGATCCACCTCGACGACACGCCCGGGATCACCCTGCAGGAGCTGCGCGGCAAGTGCCGTCGCCTCCAGGCGGAGCGGGGCCTGGACCTCGTGATCGTCGATTACCTCCAGCTCATGCGCGGCACCGGTCGCGAGCAGTCGCGAGAGCAGGAGATCTCGGGCATCAGTCGCGGGTTGAAGGGCCTGGCGAAGGAGCTCGACATCCCGGTGGTGGCGCTGTCGCAGCTCAACCGCGGGGTGGAGTCGCGCTCGGACAAGCGTCCGATGATGAGCGATCTCCGCGAGTCCGGCGCCATCGAGCAGGACGCCGACGTCATCATGTTTCTGTACCGCGACGAGGTGTACAACTCGGAGACCGAGGACAAGGGCATCGGCGAGGTGCTCATCCGCAAGCAGCGAAACGGCTCCATCGGCGAAGTGCGGCTGGCGTGGCGCGCGGAGTTCACGCGGTTCGAGAACCTGGCGCGAGACGATCGATGACCCCAACGTGGCGCGCCACGGTCGTCCTGGCGTTCGCCTGCCTCGTCGCCGCCCCCGCGGCGGCCGAAGACGCCGAGTGGGAGCCCGACCAGGGCGAGCGCAGCGACATCACCCGCGACGGTCCCCGCTTCGAGGGGTTCATCTACATGCACCCGATGCGCCTGCACCTCGTCCGTGGCGGCCACGTGGAGGGGGCGTTCGGGGGCGTCGACGCCGGCCGCGGGGAGGTCTTGCTGGTCCTCCCGCGCACGCGATTTCGGATCGACTTCCACCTGATCGACGCGGTGACGCCGCTGACCGGGGTGCTGAACGGGACGACCGAGGTGAAGGACATCCTGGATCGCCGCCACGTGGAGCGGCGCTTGATGCCGACCTGGCGGAGTCACGCCGGGCTCGCGCTCTCGTTCGTCGCCCCTGGAGTCGGGCAGTTCATTCAGAAGGAAGACCCCGAGCTCGGCTTCCTCTTCATGGGGCTCGAGATCTTCATGGCGGCCGGGGCCCTGCTCGCGGCCTTCGCAGCCCCTAATCTCGACCAGCAGGATCGCATCGGGATCACGGCCGGGTTCGCCACGGTCGGGGTCGCGGTGGCGATCACGTCGGGGGTGCACGCGTTCGGAGCGGGCCGCGAATACCGCGAGGTGGAGGTCCGAGAGGTCACCGGAGCGCGGCGTGGGGCTCCTTGACACCACTCCGGCGCCCAAGGTCAAATCGCCCGCTCGGCGACGTCTAGGAACGATTTGCGTCCCGCGCATGGAGGGTCGGAGAACCCATGGCCAAGAAGAAGAGCAAGAAGACGCAGGACAAGTTCTCTCTCGACCCGGTGCGCGAGCAGCTCGAGAAGGGTGAGCAGCTCGCGGGTTGGATCGAGGCTGCGTACCAGCATCGCGCCGAGTTCCCGCCCCAGGTCGTCCTCGCCGTGGTCGGCGACTACCTCGTGCAATGGGACACGCTCGGCCCGGACTTGGCAGCCGCCGCGGAGGCGGTGACGCAGCACCGCGAGGGGCTCCTCGAGAAGGCCGGCGGCCTGCGTGAGAAGGCCAAGGAGGTCGAGGCGCTGGTCGATGAGTTGAAGCTCCGCCACGTGATCGGCGAGCTCAGCGCGGACGAGTTCGACGCCCGCGAGAAGGAAGCTCGGGACGGCGCCGGTGGGGGAGATCTCGGCAACATCGAGACTTCGATCGCGGACGTGGACGCAGTCCTCGACTCGGTCGGTGGCGTGCAGGCCCGTCTGGCCGAGGCCTCCCGTCGACTCGAGGACCTCAGGGCCGGGGGCGACGGCGCGACCGCGCCTGCTCCCGAGGCCGCCCCCGCGGCGGATGCACCGGCGGACGCGCCCCCGGAGCCCGACCTGGCGCCTCCCATCCCCGACGGAGCGGTGGAGGATCTGGCCGCCACCGCTGATCCGGCCGCGCCCGCCGAGGAGTGGGAGGTTCCGCCCCCGCCGAGCGAGCCCGTCTCGGACGCGACCCCCGACGCCGCGCCCGCCGCGTCCAACGCCGCCGGCGAGCCCGCGGCCGAGGCTGGAGACGCCCTCCCGGCGTGGAGCCCGCTCGGGAGCCCCGAGGGCGACGGCGCAGGCGCCACCGGTGGTGAAGATCTGATGTCCACTGGCCTCATCACGGCCCGCCCCGATCTGGTGGGCGCGGAGGCACCCCCGGTGCAGCCGTCGGCCGAGTTCAACGCCGAAGCGGCGAAGGGCGAAGGTCCTCGTCTCGCCGTCTTCTCGCCCGACGGCAAGCAGGAGACCTACCCCTTCGGCGGCGAGGTCATGAGCATGGGTCGCGGTCGAAACAACGACATCCAGATCAAGAACGACGGGAAGATCTCGCGCTACCACTGCCGGATCTTCCGCCGGGGCGACGAGTTCATCATCGAAGACAACAAGTCCAGCAACGGGACCCTCGTCGACAGCAAGCTGGTCACTCGTCAGCGCTTGGACGGCGGCGAGCAGATTCAGATCGGCGAGACCCGCGTCATCTTCCAGCTGTAGAACGCGGGCTGCTCAGCCCTCGGAGCTCGGTGAAGCCGCCGCGACGGACATGAAGTCGACGGCGGCTTCGCTGCGTCTGCGCCTCACGGCCACCAGCTCCGCGACCACGGAGACCGCGATCTCGCCCGGCTCGCGCCCCCCGATCGCCAGGCCGATGGGCGCCCGCAGTCGGTCCACGTCGACGTCGGCGCCCTTCGCTCGAAGTCGCCCCAGGATGCGGTGCACCTTCGCGCGGGAGCCGATCATCCCGAGGTATCGCGCCGGGTGTTCGAGGCAGCGCTGGAGGATGTCCTCGTCGAGCCGGTGATCGTGGGTGAGGATCACCGCGTAGCACTCGGGACCCCATGGCAGACCGCGCACCACGTCGGTCGGCTCCGCGCACGTCGTCGCCTCGGCGCGCGGGTGTCGCTCGGGAGCCGCGAACTCGTCGCGGCCGTCGATCACGTGCACTCGGAAGCCGGCGGTCGTCGCGACGTCGCAGAGGGCCGCGCCCACGTGGCCTCCCCCGAAGACCAGGAGCCAGGGGCGCAGTCCGATGGGCTCCACGAAGATCTCCATGCGGCCCCCGCAGCACATCGCGAGGTCGCGGGTGAGGTGGGCTCGGAACAGCTCCGCGCGGCCGGTGGCCAGGACCTCGGTGGCGCGGTCCATCACGGCCGCCTCGATCGCGCCCCCACCCACAGTGCCGACGATGCTGCCGTCGGTGCGCACGAGCATCTTGCTGCCCAGCTTTTGGGGGGATGACCCCACGGCTGCGACCACGGTGCACAGCGCCCCGGAGGCGCCGGCGTCGAGCAGCTCCAGGATCTCCTTGTAGACCTCAAGCACGTGCGGACTGTACCCGCCCCGGAACTGTCCGGGAGTGTCCGGGACTGTCCGGCTCGAGCCCGGACGATCATGGACACTCCCGGACACTTTTGGGCACCTTCGAGGCGATCAGTGATCTCCTCGATCTCGTCGAAGGTGCTGGAATCGCAGGGCAAACCCGGAATCCGCGAGATCCGGAACGAACATGGCCCGCCCCTTGCGACAGGGACGGGCCATGCGAACGATTCAGCGAGCGACGCGAAGTCGCGATCGGCTACAGCGCGATGAGCGGCGCGATGACCAGGGCTACCACGCTCATCAGCTTCACGAGGATGTTCAGGGACGGGCCGGCGGTGTCCTTGAAGGGGTCGCCCACCGTGTCGCCCACCACGGCCGCCTTGTGGGCCTCGGAGCCCTTCTCGTGGAGGGAGCCGTCCTTCATGGTGTAGCCGCCGCCTTCGAACGACTTCTTGGCGTTGTCCCACGCGCCGCCCGCGTTGGACATGAAGATCGCGAGGACGACGCCGGAGACGGTCACGCCCGCGAGCAGGCCGCCCAGGGCGTTGGCGTCCCACACGCCGACGACGACGGGGGTGATGATGGCGAGGGCGCCGGGGGCGACCATGCGCTTGATGGCGGCGTTGGTGGAGATGTCCACGCAGCGGGCGGTGTCGGGCTTGGCGGTGCCCTCGAGCAAGCCCGGGATGTCGCGGAACTGTCGTCGGACCTCTTCGATCATCTCCATGGCGGCCTCACCCACGGCGGCCATGGCCATCGAGGAGAAGAGGTACGGCAGCATCGCGCCGACGAACAGGCCGGCCATCACCTTCGGCCGGCTGATGTCGATGGCGACGATGTTGGCCTGCTGCATGAACGCGGCGAACAGCGCCAGGGCCGTCATGGCCGCGGAGCCGATGGCGAAGCCCTTGCCGATGGCGGCGGTGGTGTTGCCCACGGCGTCGAGCTTGTCGGTGCGCTCCCGGACCTCCGGGGCCTGGTGGGACATCTCGGCGATGCCGCCCGCGTTGTCGGCGATGGGACCGTAAGCGTCGACGGCGAGCTGGATGCCCGTGGTCGAGAGCATGCCGAGCGCCGCGATGGCGACGCCGTAGACGCCGGCCACGTGCGCGGAGGCGACGACGCCGATGGCGATCATGAGGATCGGCGCGGTGGTCGACTGCATGCCGAGGCCGAGGCCGGCGATGATGTTCGTGGCCGTGCCCGTCTTGCTCTGCTCGGCGACGCCGTCCACGGGCGGCTTCTCCATGGAGCAGTAGTAGGAGGTGATGAGGCCGATGGCGACGCCGACCGCGAGGCCGATGACGGTGGCACCGCCGACCTCCATGGCCGTCACGCCGCTGGTGCCGGTCGCGGGCCAGAGCCACTTGGCGAGGCCGAAGGTGACCAGCGCCATGACGCCGGCGGCCCCGAAGGCGCCGAGGTCGAGCGCGTGCTGCGGGTTGCCGCCCTCCTTCGTCTTGACCACGAAGGTGCCGCCGATGGAGCAGACGATGCCCGCGGCCGCGATGAGGAGGGGGAGCAGGATGGGGCCCATGGAGGCACCGCTGCTGACGGCCTCGAAGCCGAGGCCCAGGACCATCGCGCCGATGAGGGCGCCCACGAAGGACTCGAAGAGGTCGGCGCCCATGCCCGCGACGTCACCCACGTTGTCGCCCACGTTGTCGGCGATCACGGCGGGGTTGCGCGGGTCGTCCTCGGGGAGCCCGGCCTCCACCTTGCCCACCAGGTCGGCGCCGACGTCGGCGGCCTTGGTGTAGATGCCGCCGCCCACGCGGGCGAAGAGCGCGATGGACGAGGCGCCCATCGAGAAGCCGGTGAGGACGTTGAGGGCCGTCGCCAGCGAGTCGGCGAAGATGAACTGGGTGTAGAGGATGAACAGGCCGCTGAGGCCGAGGATCGCGAGACCCACGACCGACATGCCCATGACGGCGCCGCCCGAGAAGGCGACGTCGAGCGCCGGAGACAGCCCCTTGCGGGCCGCGGCGGTGGTGCGGACGTTGGCGTTCGTGGCCACCCGCATGCCGAAGTAGCCGGCGAGGCCCGACGCGACCGCGCCGACCACGAAGGAGAGCGCGATGAGCGGGGAGCGACCCTCACCGCTCATGTTCGATACGACCAAGAGGACCGCGACGATCACGACGAAGCCGGCGAGCACCGTGTACTCGCGCTTCAGGAAGGCCATGGCGCCCTCCTGGATCGCGCCGGCGATCTCCTTCATCTCGTCGGTACCGGCGTCCTGCTTGGACACCCAGGTGGCCTTCCAGTAGGCGTAGAGGAGGGCGAGGACAGCCGCTGCGGGAGCGGCGTAAGCGAGGTTTTCCATCTGCAGGGAACTCCAACATCGGTGGTCGGGCCTCAGAGGCGGCTCCGACATCGTCGAGACTTGGCGCCGGCGCCCCCCGAGGCGGGGGTCCGTGTCGCGGGGCGTACCTACCCGAGAGGGGCAGCGGTGTCAACGCCGCGGGCCCGACTCATCGCCCTCGCGATGGGCCTCCTCGGGCTGGGATTCGCGCCGTCGGGGCCCCCTCCACCGCCTCCGCCGCCCCCGGAGCCGCCCCCGCTCATTCGCTTCCACGTGGGCCTGCGGAGCCGCCACGAGCCCGACGTCCACCGCGTCGAGGCCCGCGTCGGTTGGCAGATCGTCTGGGTCCTCGGCCGAGCCTCCCAGCGCCCCCATCCCCTCGAACCCCTCTCCATCCACCCCCTCCCCCCTCGTTCTCAGGAGTCTCGAATGTCCCTCACCAGCCCCGTCGCCCTCGCCCTCGCCCTCTCGGCGGCGTCTCCCCCGAACTCGACGCCCGCGGAGCCCCCCGCGGAGTCCGGCGAGGCACCCACCGAGGCCGGCGGCGACGCCCAGCCCAAGGCGCCGGCGTGCGCCGATCAGGACGACCGTGAGGTCCTGCCCTCGGTCGTCCTTCGATCCGTCCCCGACGTGTCCTTGGTCCAGGCCTGGACGATCGAGCACGCGGGCCTGGACGGGGTGGACACACGGGCCTTGCTCGACGCCGCGCGCGCCCGGGCCGCGCTCCCCCGGATCCGCCTGAGCGCGGGCTACGACGACGACGATCGCGTCGACCGCGACGCCTTCGATCGCGTGGAGGACCATCGGGAGGTGTCCGCCTACTCCTTGGATCTGCAGCTCGAGTGGGACCTCGCCGAGCTGGCGTCGGGGGTGGACACCTATCGAGCGGTCCGTGAGGGGCGCGCCCAGCTCGAGCTGAAGCACGCGCTCGTGACGCAGGCCACCACGATCTATTTCGACCGTCTCCGGCTGGCGGTCGACGAGTCCACCCGCTGCGCGGCGGGGGTCGCGGAGGCCCGGGAGCGTCGATTGCGGCTGCGAGAGCTGGACGCTACCCTCGACGGCCTCACCGGAGGTCGATGGCGGGCCGCGTTCGAGGACGCGCCGGCCCCCGATCCCGGGACCACTTCTTCGCCCCGGGGAGCCACCCCGGACCCTCCCGAGAGCGAGTCGCCGTGAGCCGCGCCAAGATCCTGATCCTCGACTTCGGATCCCAGTACACCCAGCTGATCGCGCGCCGCATCCGCGAGGCGGAGGTCTACTGCGAGATCCGCCCCTTCACCCAGCCCCCCCGCGCGGACGAAGACGTGCGCGGGCTGATCCTGTCGGGGGGGCCGTCGAGCGTCTACGCGGAGGGCGCGCCGAAGATCGACGCCGCGATCCTGCGAAGCGGGGTCCCGGTCCTGGGCATCTGCTACGGCATGCAGCTGATCACCCACCTCCTGGGGGGCGAGGTCGAGGCCGGCGAGGAGCGGGAGTTCGGGCACGCGGACATCTCGGTCTGCGCCGAGTCGAGGCTCTTGGCCGGGTTCTCCGCGGGGGAGTCGACCCCGGTGTGGATGAGTCACGGAGACCGGGTCAAGGCGCTCCCGCCGGGATTCGAGCCGGTCGCCCGCTCGGCGAACTCCCCGTGCGCGGCCATGCACGGCCCCGAGGACCGCATCTTCGGGGTGCAGTTCCACCCCGAGGTCGTCCACAGCCCGCGCGGTGGCGAGATGCTCCACAACTTCCTGTTCGCGATCTGCGGATGCGAGCGCAACTGGACGATGGGCTCCTTCATCGACGAGGAGGTGGAGCGCATCCGCGCCGAGGTCGGCGACAGCCGCGTGATCCTGGGGCTCTCCGGGGGCGTCGACTCGACGGTCGTCGCGGGGCTGCTCGACCGCGCGATCGGCGACCAGTGCACCTGCATCTTCGTGGACAACGGCCTGCTGCGGTGGCGCGAGGCGGAGGAGGTCTGCGCCTTCTTCGAGAACTTCGGGGGCCTCCGCTTCGTACACATCGACGCCTCGGAGCGGTTCCTGGCGGCCCTCGCCGGCCACACCGACCCCGAGGTCAAGCGGAAGGCGATCGGGCGGGTGTTCGTGGAGGTGTTCCAGGACGCCGCGAAGGGCATCGACGGGGCGGCGTTCCTCGCCCAGGGGACCCTCTACCCGGACGTCATCGAGTCGGTGTCCCCCCACGGGGGACCGTCCGCCACCATCAAGAGCCACCACAACGTCGGAGGCCTCCCGGATCGGATGTCGCTCAAGCTGCTGGAGCCCCTCCGCGAGCTCTTCAAGGACGAGGTGCGCAAGCTGGGGGCGGAGCTGGGGCTGCCCGCCGAGCGCATCGGGCGCCACCCGTTTCCGGGTCCGGGCCTAGGGATCCGGGTCCTCGGCGAGGTCACCCGCGAGCGGTGCGACGTCCTCCGCCAGGCGGACCGCATCTTCCTGGAGGAGATCCGAGCCGCGGGCCTCTACGCGCAGATCTGGCAGGCCTTCGCCGCGCTGCTCCCGGTCAAGACCGTCGGCGTGATGGGCGACGAGCGGACCTACGAGAACGTGTGCGCCGTGCGGGCCGTGACCTCGACCGACGGCATGACGGCGGACTGGTACGACATGCCGCGCGAGGTGCTGGCCCGGTCCTCGAACCGCATCATCAACGAGGTGCGGGGGATCAACCGCGTCGTCTACGACATCTCGAGCAAGCCCCCCGGCACCATCGAGTGGGAGTAGCCGGTCGCGCCGGGCTCGATCGAGGCTTCCGGGCGTAGACTCCCGGCTTGCACTGCGCGAACCACGAGAGCGTCCCCGGCATCGGGGTCTGCGTCGACTGCAACAAGGTCGTCTGCGAGGCGTGCACCACGCGGCTCCAGGGGCGGAACTTCTGCGCCGACTGTCTGTCCCGACGGAACGTCCCCACCGAAGCCCTTCGTACGGGGGACGGGCCCGTGACGCGGAGGGTGGTCGGGGTCCTCGCGCTCTCGGCGGCGGCCCTGCTCTGGGCGGTCGCGTCGGGGGTCGGGTTCCTCCTCTACTTGGCGGGATGACGTGAGCCGAGCCAGCGAAGGATTCCGCCGACGGGCCCGCCGGGGCGGCGTCGGCGTGTTGGCGGACGAGGCGGCAGCGCTGATCGTCGCCGACCCGCGGCTGTGGGTCCGCACCGCGCTCCTCCCGTCCCTCCCCCTGGGGGTCGCGGGCCTGGCCTACGTCCACGTCCATCGAACGGTGTGGATCCACGAGCCGTGGGAGGGCGCGCCCCTGGTGGGGTCGGTCGCCTTCGGGTTCGTGCTCATGGTCGCCTACCTGGTGCGCGGCGTCGGTCACGGCGCGACCGCGCGGGCCGTCGTGAGGCGCCTGCACCCCGCCGCGGAGATCCCGGATCCCCGACTGCCCGTGTGGGACCTCGCGTGTGCCGCCGCGCTGGGGGCCGCCGCGACGCTCCTCGGCGCCGCGATGCTCCTGCTCCCGGGCATCGTGCTCGCGGGTCGGTTCGCCGACCTGCCGGGTGCCGTCGCCGTCGAGGGGCGGGGCGTCGCGGCGGGGCTGTCCCGGCCTCGCCCGGCGGGGAGCGTGCTCAAGGCCGCGCGGGGCGCCTCACTGGCCGCCGGAGTCGGCTTCCTGGTGTGGGTGAACCTCGTGTTCGGTGCGAGCGTGAGCGTCGTGCTGCTGCGCGCGCTCACGGGCCTGGACGTCGGGTTGCTCTCCGCGGCGGTGTCCCCCGCGAACGGCGCGTTCCTCGCCACCGCGGCGATGTTGGCGTGGCTGATCGTGGACCCGCTCTGGGCCGTGCTGCGCGCGATGCTCTACCTGGACGTCCGCCTCGGCCGCTCGGGCGCCGACCTCGCCGATCGTTGGGAGGCCGCCCGCCCGGGGGTCGCCGCGGCCGGGACGGCGCTCCTCGTCCTGCTGTTCGCCGGTCCCGTGGGCGCCCAGGACGAGGACACCGAGTCTCCCGACGCGTACGCGGATCGGCTGGACGCGACGGCGGACCGGATCGACGCCGCGGTCGAGGGGTACGAAGCCTCGGGGTGGGAGGACCTGGAGGAGATCAAGGACGAGTCGTGGACGCTCTACGGGATCGTCGCGCTGTCGGACGGCGGGAGCCTCGCGGTCGACGGCGCGATCCTCCTGGAGGATCTTCCCGCTCAGATCCACACCGACTCCACGTCGGAGCGGGCGACGCGGACGGCGACGATGGTCCACGAGGCGGCGTCGGCGGCCCGGCGCCTCGGGGAGTCGAAGCCGGCCGAGGGTGTGCCCCCCGAAGCGCTGCTCGACGCCGTGCTGGCGGACGGCGGCTACGACGTGGAGATGCGGGGCGTGCCCTCCGATCGGCGGCGGCAGGGGTTGAGGGACGGCATCGCGGCGCGGTGGCAGGAGCTCCTCGACTGGCTGTTCGAGCCCAACCCGGTCCGCCGGACGCGCGGATCGTCCCCCCGCTTCGACGTCCGCTGGCTCGGCGCGGGGGCGGCCCTGGCGGCGGTGTTCGTGCTCATCCTCGTGCTGGGCATGCGGTTCGGCGAGTCTCGCGGGCGCCCCGGCCTCCGAGATCGGGCCGGCCCGGGGCGTGTCCCGTCCGATCTCCCGGACGCTCGGAGCCGCACCCCCGACGGCTGGAGTCGCGCAGCCCGCGCGTTTCGAGAGGAGGGGCGCCACCGCGAGGCCGTGCGGGCGCACTACCTGGCGGTGCTGGCGGCGCTCGATCGGCGTCGCGAGATCGACTACCGCCCCGAGCACACCAACGGCGCCTTGGTGCGCGGCTACCGGGGCCCGGCCGACGGTCTGGGGCGCTTCGCCTGGGCCACCGGCGCGTTCGAGCGGGCGTGGTACGGAGAGGACGAACCGGACCTGCCCCAGGTGGACGCGATGGAGGCCACCTGCCGGGAGCTCGTCGTCCCCGAGGCGAGGACGTGACCCGCACGCCCCGGTGGTTGGTCCCCCTCCTGGTGCTCGCGTCGGTGGTCGCGGTGGGGGTCGTCGTGGTGTTGCCCTCCGCGGATCAGGGCCGCTCGACCCTGAGTCGGGGGCCCGACGGGACCGCGGCCCTCGCGGAGGTGCTGCGCGGCCGCGGCCACCGGGTGGAGAGCCTCCGCTTGGGTCTTCACGTCCTGCGCAGCGCGGAGCCGGGGAGCGTCCTCGTGGTCCTGGCCGGCACCAGCGTCTTCTCCGTGGGCCACGGCGACGCCGAGGTCCAGCGGATGCGGGAGTTCCTCGAGCAGGGGTCCACGGTCGTCCTGTTCACCGACCGATCCCACGCGCTGGCGACCGACCTCGACGTGGAGGTCGAGGACCGGGCGCTGCCACGGGGGACCCTGGACGACGGCCTCGTGCACGCGTCGCCCGCCGTCGCCCATCCGGGGACCGCGGGCGGCTCCCTCGCCATGCGATCGCGCTCCGCCCTGGAGGGGGCGTTCGGCCTGCCCCTGTTCGCGTCCGGAGATCGCGTCGTCGCCGCGTCGACGGCGGTGGGGAAGGGGCGCGTGCTGGTCTTCGCGGACCCCTTCCTCCCGACCAACGCCGGCCTGGGGCGCGCGGGCAACTTGGCGGCCGTGATGGCGGCCACCGCGGGGTCGCTCCAGGGCGAGGGCGCCGTGCTCTTCGACGATCTGCACGCGGGCGCAGCCGACGCCCACGGGACCCTGGCCTATGCCCGCCGCGCGGGGCTCGCGCCGGCCGTGCTGCTCGCCGTCCTCGCCCTCGGCCTCTTCGGGTGGAGGGCGTCCCGCAGGGAGGGGGCGATCCTGGCGGACCTCCCAGGGGGCCCGGACCAGGCGTCCAGCGAGCTCGTGCGGGCCCTCGCCGCGCTCTACGAACGAGCGGAGCTCACGGACCACGCCCTCGACATCGTGTCGCGCCGCTTCCGCCGAGAGCTGGAAGCGCGCGCCGGGGTCTCGTGGAAGGGCAAGCGCATGCGGGCCTGGGTCGCGGCCGAGCTCGGTCCGGCCGCGGCGCGCGAGTTCGACGACCTGTCGCGGCGGTTCACCGAGGCCTACCGCATCGGCTCGCCCAGCCTCGACCGCGTGGGCGACCTCGCGGACCGTGTCCATCGATTTCGTACCGACCGACTGCACCAGCGTCGCGCCGGGAACCAGGGGAGAGACAAATGACCGAACCGGTCCAGAGGCCCGACGCGGCCGCGTTTTCCGACCGCGCCAACGCGGGCATCGACGCCATCCAGGGGGTCGTCTTCGGCCAGGCCGCCTCCGTACGCATGGTCCTCTGCTGCGTCCTCGCGGGCGGCCACGCGCTGCTCGAGGGCGTGCCCGGGACGGCCAAGACGCTGCTCGCGCGAGCCGCGGCGAAGACGGTCGGCGCGCGGTTCCGACGCGTGCAGTTCACGCCCGACCTGATGCCGTCGGACGTGATCGGGACCCACGTCTGGGATCCTCGAGAGCAGGAGTTCCGGATCAAGGAGGGGCCCCTGTTCACGGACGTCCTCCTCGCCGACGAGATCAACCGCACTCCTCCGAAGACCCAGGCGGCGCTGCTCGAAGCGATGGAGGAGCGCGCGGCGACCCTCGCGGGCGAGCGCCGCGAGATCTCGTCGATCTTCACTGTCCTCGCGACCCAGAACCCGCTGGAGTTCGAGGGCACGTACCCGCTCCCGGAGGCGCAGCTGGACCGGTTCATGATGAAGGTGCGGCTGCCGTACCCGGACGAGGCGGCCGAGCTCGAGGTCCTGAGGAAGTACTCGGGCGCGGTGGACGGCCACGCCGCGGTGGAGGCGGTGGCCTCGGTCTTCACCGTGGCCGAGATCGTGGCCCTCCGGGGGGTGGTGGGCGACGTCGTGGTCTCGGACGAGCTGCTCGGCTACGTCCGGCGACTGCTCGAGGGCAGCCGCCGCTCCGAGGCCGTCCACCTGGGCCTGGGCACGAGGGCGGGTCTCCACCTCATCGCGGCGAGCCGCGCGTGGGCCCTGCTCGCGGGGCGGGACTTCGTGACGCCGGACGACATCAAGGATCTCGCCGCCGCGGTGCTCGCGCACCGGCTCGTCCTCGAGGCCGACGCGCAGATGGACGGGATCGACGTCGACGACGTGATCGAGGACCTCCTCCAGCGCGTGGAGGTGCCCCGCTGACCGGGCCCTTCCTCCCGTCGCAGCGGCTGGTCCGCGCCGCGACCGCGCTCGTGCCCATCGCCGTCCTCGCGGCCGCGGTGCCGGCGGTGGCTGCGCTCGTCCTCCTCGCGGCCCTGGGGTTGCTCGCGTGGTTCGTGCGGGACGGGGTCCGAGGGCCCGAGGAGGGCGCGGTCACCCTCGATCGCGCGCTCCCTCGTCGGCTCTCCGTGGGCGCGGGGGCGCGGGTGGAGCTGCGCCTGCGGAACCGCACCGACGGGCCCTTGGTCGTGCGGATCGCGGATGGGTGTCCGGCCGCGCTCCGGCCCGAGCAGGAGGTCGTCGAGGCGGCGCTCGCGCCCTTCGAGGAGCGGACGGTCGGCTACGACATCACCCCGCATCGTCGGGGCGCCTTCCCGTTCGGGCCCGCCGCCCTGCGGCTGCGTCGGCCGGGCGCCTTGGCCGAGGGCGCGCAGGAGCTCGAGCTGCCCGACACCGCGAGCGTGCAGCCGGATCTCGCGGAGCTGCGCGAGCAGAGCCTTCGCTCGCGGCGCGACCTGCTCACCGCGGTGGGGGCGCGCCGGGCCCGCCTCCTGGGGCGAGACGGAGACTTCGAGCGGCTTCGGGACTTCGTCTCGGGCGACGACATCCGGCGAGTGGACTGGAAGGCGACGGCCCGCGCCGGGCGGCCGATCGTCCGAGTGCATCAGACCGAGCGCGCCCAGAACCTCATCCTGCTCGTGGACGCCACCCGGCTGATGGCCGCGCGCGCCGCCTCGGGCACGAAGATGGACTTCGCCGTGCGCGCCGCGCTCCTCGTCGCCTGGGTGGCCCTCGCTCGGGGCGACCGCGTCGGCGTGGCCGTGTTCGACGCCGGCGTCCGGGCCTGGCTTCCCCCACGATCGGGAGCGGGCCAGTTCCGTCGGATCCTCGACCTCCTCTTCGACCAGCAGCCCGTCCAGCGCTTCCCTCGCTATCGGGAGGCGGCGAGGCAGGTGGCGGGCGCCGTGCGGCGCCGGAGCCTCCTCGTATGGCTCACCGATCTGTTGGACGCGGAGCAGGGCAGGGAGCTGCTGAGCGCGCTGCGGGCCGTGCGGGCGCGGCACCTCTCGCTGGTGGTCGCCATCGACGACCCGGACGTCCGGGACCTGGCCGAGGCGGCCCCGGAGACGCCCCAAGCGCTGTACTGCGCGGTGGCCGCCGGAGAGATCCTCGACGAGCGGGAGACCCTGATCCGTCGCCTGCGAGTGGAGGGAGCGCGGGTCGTCGACAAGCGCCCCGAGGAGATCTCCGCGTCCCTGGTCGACCGCTACCTGCAGATCAAGCAGCGCGGCGATCTGTGAGGTCGGTCAACCAGGCGGCCCGGAGGTACAGGACCAGCACCACCGCCGTCGCGGCCGCGAACAGCAGCTTCCCCGAGGGCGGGATCACCTCGAGGGGGGTGATGTAGCCCTCGATGATCGCCGCCCCGAGCAGGAGCGGCCCGGCGGGCAGGGCGAGGGCCAGCGCGGTCTTCCCGCGGCTCTGGAGGGCGGCCCAACGGCGTCGCCTCCCGGGGCGGAGGATCGCGTCGGCGAGGATCAAGCCGCCGGCCGCGCCCAGGAGGATCGCGAAGAACTCGACGACTCCGTGGGGCAGCAGCAGCGACCAGAGCTCGTAGGATCGCCCCCAGCCCGCGAAGTTCGCCGCGATGGCGCCCAGCAGGGCCCCGTTCTGGAACAGCACCGCGACCGTCCCCACCCCCGCCGTGAGCCCGAGCGCGAAGGCGTTCACGGTGACACGCACGTTGTTCACGAGGATCGTCGACGAGAACGCCACCGCGTCCTGGTCGTTCATGCTCCCGAATCGGTCGGCGCGATGATCCTCCCCGGGCTCGTCGCCGTAGAAGGCCGCGATCGACGCGGGCACGATGTAGTCGAAGGCCTCCGGGCGGCTGACGGTGAGCAGGAACGCCACCACGAAGCCCAGGAGGAGGATGGCCCCGGCGGTGGCGAAGTAGGCGCGCTCCCGGTGGAACAGCCGGGGGTATCCCTCGGTCATGAATCGTCGCACTGCGCCCTTGGCGAGGCGCCGCGGCGGGTGAATCACGGCGTAGGCCCGCCCCACGAGGCTCGAGAGGTAGTCCGCCACCTCGACGTCCCCCGCCGTGTCGCGGGTGAGCAGGAGGTCTGCGCTCGCCTTGCGATAGAGCCGCGAGAGGTCCCGCACCTCCTCCGTCCCCATGCGCGCCAGTCCGCCGCGATCGACCTCGTCCAGCAGATACTCGAGACGCCTCCAGTGGCGGCGGTGCTCGTCGACGAAGCGGCGGAAGTCCATCGCCGAGCAAGCTACCATCGGCACGTGCTGGACCACCGCGTCACGACCCCCGAAAACGTCGACTTCCAGTTCACCTTGGCGGGGCCTGGGACGCGCCTGCTCGCGTGGTGCGTCGACCTGGGGATCGTGGGCACGATCGTCGCCCTCGCGAGCTCGATCGCGAGCGCCGCGTCGGTCTTCTTCAGCGGGTACGCGGAGGCCATCCTCGCGGTGTTCACCTTCGTCGTGGGCACCGGCTACTGGATCGCCTTCGAGCACCGATGGCAGGGGCGCACCCCCGGCAAGCGCATGTTCGGGCTGCGAGTGGTGGGACAGCAGGGCCTGCGGCTCGACCTGGGGCAGGTCGCCCTCCGCAACGTCCTCCGGGTCGTCGATCTACTCCCGGGCTTCGGGGCGGTCGGCGCGGCCTTCCTCGTCTTCCACCCCGAGCACCGTCGCCTGGGGGACCTGGTGGCCGGGACGCTGGTCGTGCGCGAGCGACGGGTGCCCGCCCCGGAGCGGATCCGGACAATCCTCGGCGGGGGCCCCGGGCGGGTGCGCGCCAAGCTCCTGCCCCTGGACGCCCGACGTCGGCTGTCCGCCGAGCAGCGGGACCTGATGCTGGACCTGTGCCTGCGTCGGGACGTGCTCGACGACGCCACGCGCATGCGGCTCTTCGAGACCGTCGCCACCGACATCCGCGCCGCGCTGGACCCGGACGAAGCGCCCTTCGGGGCCCTGTCTCACGAGAAGCTGGTCCTGATCGCGACGGCCGAGCTGTTCGAGCGAGGGGCCTGACTCAGGCGTCGTCGTCGTCGTCTTCCAGGACCCCGAGGCGCACCATGTGCTCGTCCTCGAGGCAGAGGAAGTCCATCATCTCCCACAGGACGGCCTCGAAGACCTCCCGATGCAGCTCGTACTCGTCGTGCGCCGTCTTGCCGATGTTGCGCCGGAACAGCACGACGTCGGTGGGGATCGCGTCCAGCCACTCGCTCGGGTCCTCGCCGAACGGGCCGTCCCCTTCGTCCCCCACGAACATGCAGTGACGCAGCGGGGACACGGGACCCGCTTCGGTGCGCAGATCGTCCATGCCGGGCAGGTCCCGCACCGTGATCGGCAGGCCCGCGAGCCACTCGGCGACCGGGTCGGGACACTCCTCCACCATCACGTCGAAGGCTTCCCGGATCTCGGCCTCGGTCCAGTCCCTGGGGAGGACCAGGTCCTCCGGCGAGCGGGCCACGGCCTCGGCGTACAGCGAATCGGCGGCTGCCCGGTCCCCCTCGAACTCGGTGAGCAGGCCGAGATAGAAGAGGGCCGCGCCCCCCTCGGCGTCCTCATCCGCCGCGCTCCTCAGCGCGGCCCTCGATCGCTCGAAGTCGAGCAGCTCGAACAGGGCCACGCCCCGCCCCAGGAGCAGCGTCGGCTCCCCCGGGACCTGCCGGAGCGCCAGGTCGAAGAACCGCAGCGCCTCTTCGGGCTCCTGCAGCTCCAAGAGGCACTCGCCGAGGAGGTGCTGGACCTCCGGATCGGCCTTGGCCTCGTCCTCCCCGAGGAGCCCCTCGCAGATGATCATGGCCGTCTCGAGATCGCCGGACTCGTGAGCCTCCAGCGCGTCCTCGAACCCCGGTTCTTCGTTCTTGCCCATCGTCGACTCCTACCACTCCAAGCGGACGTCGCCGCCTGCGATCACGGCCCACCCCCCGGACTCGATGCGCCCGGACAACGGCCAGCCCTCGACCCAACCGTCCGCCACCAGGGTCGCATCCTTCGTGTGCGTGCGCTGCGGCATCACGTGGAGTTGGGCGAACAAATCGAGGTGGATCGGGCCCCCGAAGTTGGGGAAGGGGAGGCCCGTGAAGACGCCGAGCCCCACGGTCACGCGGTGTACGTCGTTGTCCAGGACGTTGGTCAGGCCCGTCTGCTCGGGCGCGAACGAGGGCTCGAAGCCGTACCCCGCGCGCACCACGAACCCCAGCGACTTCATGCGCGCGCCCACCTTGCCCTTGAGCGGGATCTCCGGCGGCCGGAGCTCCCCGCCGACCTGGACCGAGACCGTGTTTCGGAAGTCCAACTCGCCCATGGGGTGGGCGTTGAGGATCTCCGCGTCGAGGTCCACCAGGCCGATGGTGACGTCGGTGTTCTCCTCGTCGATGTCCGTGACGTTCGGGACGATCTTCGACCACTGGTGCCAGGTGACGTCCACGGAGATCGCCCCGCGGTCCCGGGTGAAGCCGACCGAGCCCGCGACCCGCCGCGGGGTGCTGAAGTCGAGGATGCTGAACAGCACCTGCGCGTTCAGGGGCACGATCACGTTGCCGAAGGAACCGACGTCGTCGACCACCCCGGTGAGGTTGAGGCCGAGGCGGGTGGGCGCGATCTCGAGGGTCACCGGGTGGCGATAGACCACCCCGAAGCGCAGCCCACGGAGCACCTCGGCGACTCCGCCCAGGTCCCAGGTGATCCCGACGATCGGGGCGAACGCGGGGCGCACGTCGACCTCGATGCCCCGGGGGTTCACCAGGAAGTCGGCCTCGAGGGACCCCTCCTCGCCGCCCTCGGAGAGCGCCTCGTCCGAGACCCGAGCCTCGATGTCGAAGTTCAGGGTGAGGCGCGCCCGGGCGAGCACCCCGATGCCCACGCCCACGCTGAACCCGTCGAAGATCTTGACCGCGCCCGCGATGTAGAGGCCCAGCCGCTGGTGGCGGTTCTTCCACCGCACGTAGTACGGCAGCCACGGGTCCTGCTGCTGGATCAGGAGGATGCGCTGGAGCGGGAAGTTCGCGGCCAGCGACACCCGGACCCGGTCGCCGAGGGTCTTGGTGAGGCCGAGCCGGAGGCCGGACGGGGCCTCGTAGGGGAGGTCGTCCGCCACGGGAGACCAGCGATCCGCCGCGGAGTCCTCTCGGACCCGCCCGTCTCGGTCCCCGTCCCACAGGATGGTCTCGGGGCATATCTCGGTGCCGTCGTCGCCCACCCGCACGTCGTCGAAGCACCGGAAGTTCATCCAGCCGGCGTGGATGCCGAGGCTGATCTCGCTGGTGGTCGCGAGGCCGAGGCTGCCCGGGTTCCTCCACGACGAGTACGGGTCCGTGTCGAGGGTGATGCCCACGCCCGCCCGCCCCATGGACGGGCCGCCGAGACCGAACATCTCCGCCGGGGAGGCGTGCGCCGCCGCCGGGACGAGCAGGGTCGCCGCCACGATCCAGACCCGCTTCATGCGTCCACCTCTCCCACGCAGCCCCGCCGCAGGCCGTCGACGAGCCCCTCGAAGTCCAGCGAGGGGTCGTCCAAGAGCAGGCCCGCCACCCGCGCGGTCAGGTGCGCGCAGGCGAAGCTGGGGCCGAAGAAGTTGTCCGTGGGGCGGCGGCCCTCCACGGGGCGGGGGAAGCCGTGCGCGACGAACCTCGGGAGCGGACCGCGCACCGCGAAGAGGTCCGCCCGCGGGCAGTCTCGATGGCTCGACGCCGAGAGCACCGTGGGGAGATCGCCGGGCCACAGCGTCCCCCCTCGGGGATGAGCGTTCGCGACGCAGACGGCGCCCTCGGCCGCGGCGTCGTCCACCGCGTCGGCGAGCACTTCGCGCGCCTCCGGTCGGGTCGATCCGACGCTGAGGTTGATCACGCGGGCGCCCCGAGAGGCGGCCTGCCGGATGGCCTCCGCCAGCGCCCCCGACGTCGTCCTCAGCTGGTCGTCGAGGACCCTCACGATCGTCAGGGCGACGGAGGGGAACGACCAGGCGATCGCGGCGGCGGTGGCCGTCCCGTGTCCGGTCCGGTCCTCGAAGGCTTCGGCGAGGGCGAAGGGGGCGACCGCCCCCTCCACGGAGAACCCGTCGATGGGTACGCCGGCGAGGTGCGGGTGGCCCGCGAAGGCCCCGCTGTCGATCACGGCAACCGGGAGGCGTACAGCGATTCGAGGGGCGACGACGGACACGGCCGGGCAGCCTACCCCACGCCCCCCGCGGGGACCCTCGCCCCCCGCGTCTGCAGCGCCCAGAGTCGGGTGTAGAGGCCCCCGGCGGCGACCAGGTCGTCGTGCGGGCCCTGCTCCGCGACCACGCCGTCCGCCAGCACCACCACGTGGTCGGCGTCCGCGGCCAGGTGCAGGCGATGAGTGACCACGAACGTGGTCCGCTTGCGCGCGCGCCGAGCGGCCACGGCCTCGACGACCTGGCGGTCCGACTCCCAATCGAGCGCGGACGTGACCTCGTCCAGGACCAGGAGCACCGGGTCGCGCAAGAGCGCCCGGGCGAGCCCGATGCGTTGCCGCTGCCCCTCGGACAGGCGCACGCCTCGGTCCCCCAGAGGCGTGTCGAGCCCGTCCTCGAGCGTGTCGATGAACTCGAGGAGCCCCACCTCGGCGGCGGCCGCGCGCACCGCCTCGTCGTTCGCCTCCGGGCGCAGCCAGCGGAGGTTGTCTCTCAGGGTCCCCGTGAACAGCGCGGGTTGCTGCCCGACCATGGCGACGGCGGGCAGCAGGACGGGCAGGTCCAGCGTCCGCACGTCCATGTCGTCGAGCAGCACGCGGCCCCGCTGCGGGTCGACGAAGCGGAACAGGAGCTCCACCAGCGTGGTCTTGCCGACGCCGCTGGGGCCGACCACGGCGACGGTGCTGCCCGCGGGGACATCGAAGGACACGTCCTCGAGCACCGGGCGCTTCGGGCCGTAGGCGAAGGAGACCCCCTCGAAGCGAATGCCGCCGGTGAAGCCCTCGATCCGGCCCCCGCCGGGCACCTCGGTGCCGGGGGTCGGGGGCTTCTGATCCAGGATCTCGAACACCCGCGCGATGCCCGCGGCGGCGCGTTGGAGGTTCAGATACACGCCCGCCAGCCCCTGCAGGGGGCCGTAGAGGCGCTGCTGGAACAGGGAGAACGCGACCAGGTCGCCGAACGTGAGCAGCCCGGCCTGCATCCGCCCGACGCCCACGACGAGGACGGCCAGCAGGTTCAGCGTCACGAGGATGCGGAAGGCCCCCGCGGAGCTCGCGTCCCAGAGCTTGTAGCGGAGCACGGTGCGTACGAGCGACTCGTTGTGGGCTCCGAACCGCTCCGTCTCGCGCGCGTCGAGGCCGTGAGCGCGGACCGTCCGCAGGCCGACCAATGTCTCGAGCATCTGATGAGAGATGTCCGCGTTTCTCTCGCGAATTCGGAGGGTAAGACGACGCACGATGGGCCGCATGACGGCCAACAACCCGAGCGCGAACGGCACGAACGCCGCGCCCACCGCGAGCAGGATCGGGTCCAGCACGGTCAGGGCGGTGACGACCGCGATCAGCGTGACGATCGAACCGATGACGTTCAGCAGCGTGCCCGTCGCGACGGCCTGGAGCTCCGCGATGTCTCCGCCCATGCGCGAGAGCACGTCGCCCAGCCGCTTTCGAGCGAACCACGCCGGACCGAGCGCGAGCAGCCGCCGGTAGCCCTCGAGGCGGAGGTCGATCAGCACGCGCGAGGTGACCCAGGTCTGCAGCCAGCCCGCTCCGCCGCTCAGGACGACGCCGCCCGCGGTCGCCGCCAGGATCCCGCCCGCCAGCGGGATGAGGAGGTCGCCTTCGCCGCCCTGGATCACGCGGTCGATGATCTCCCGCATCAGCAGGGGATAGACGAGGGAGAGGCCGATGCCGACGGCCATCATCACGAGCAGCGCCGCCTCAGCCTTCCAGTACGGCAGGAGGTAGCGGAACACCCGAGGCCAGTCGATCGGGGTGCGCTCCGTGACCTCCGTGTCCGCGGGGGCGGCGCCGTCGGGGCGGATCCCCCCGGCCAAGAACGCAGGAGGTGGGGACGTCATCCGGCCCGCGGCCCCCGGGGGCGTCCGGGCAGGGGGATGAGGTCCCGCTCCCGGGCCTCTCGGTAGTAGCAGGAGTAGCCCGCGCTGCAGCCCCGGGGATCGCCGCGGAGCGAGACCGCGGCGGCCTTGGCGTCCCGCCCCGAAGTCTGAACCGATACATCACGAATGTGGCGTACTGACTGGACAGAACGCAGTTTTCGGAACAGCGAGGCCTCCCGCCCGACGATCTTGCCGCAGTCGATGCCGAGGTCGATCAGGTCGGGGATGGCGCAGAGTCCGCAGGGGCCCAGGGGCATCGCGGCCCGACCCTCCCCGAGGCCTCGGTGGGCGAGGCTCCGCAGGAACTCGCGATGCTCATCGATGAGGAAGTCCCACCGCGCCCGCTCCTCCGGGTCCGTGAGGCCCGCGCCGCCTCGGTCGTCGCGCGTGACGCGGAGCTCCCAGGGGGTCATGCAGTACACCCCGAACCCAGGCATCGTGTGGGTGGTGCTGCAGAAGCCTTCTTCAAAGTAACAGTTGTCGTTGAGCAGAAAGACTTCGAGTTCTACTTCAGGTACCGCGCGCCGCAGCCTCTCGAGCTCTCGGAGGTGCATGTGGCGGCTGAGGATCACGCGTGAGCAGCCCAGGTCCGCGAGAAACTTCACGGAGTCGGCGTTCAGCGCGACGGCGACCGTCGACGCGAAGATCCGCGCCTTCATGCTGCTGCGGGCCAGGCGCGACGCGAACCCCGGGTCCGTGACGATGAAGGCGTCGACGCCGGCCCGCGCCGCCGCCTCCTGGGCGACGTCCGCCAGGAAGTCGGCCTGGTCGTCCGTGTAGAACTGCTGGTTCAGGGCGACGTAGAGCTCGGGACGCTCGCCCGACGCCGTGTGGCCCGCCCCCCGCACCGCCTCGGCCAAGGCGACCAGCTCGTCGATCGTCTCGAGGTTCGCGGGGCCGGGGCCCCGGCGGTTGGGCCACGCGCCGCGCCCCCAGCGGTCGTACCAGCCTCGCGGAAACAGCCCCGCGTAGAACTCGTCGGCGCCCGCCGAGACCAGGGGCTCGGCCTCGGCGGAGGCGGCGATGGGGGCGAGGATCTTCATCGGGGGCGGAGCGTACCCGGCCTCACATGGGGAGGTCGGGCTCCAGGACGACCCGGTCGACGCCCGGCGCGGCCTCGGCCCAGGACCACGCCTCCGTGATCGCCCCGGGGCCCAGGCGATAGAAGTGGGTGTTGCCCTTCTGGAAGAAGCGCGGGGCGGGGTCTTCGTCCGCGGGCGGCAGCTCGGTCCGCCGGCGGTTGAGGAGGCGCGAGAGGGGCAGGATCTGCCCGGCCTTGACGGTCGGGACCGCGTCGCCTTCCTCGCGTCGGGACCACGGCGCGCGCAGCTCGATCGTGTACTTCCGACAAGGCGCATTGCAGGCCATGGGCGCCGTCAATCGCACCGACGGCGGCTTCCCCAGCGCGTTCACGAGGCAGATGCGGCCCGACGCGACCATCCCCCAGGGTAGGTGGAGCGTGGTGCGCAGGGCGTCGGCCGGGGGTGGCGGCGGGGGGCCCTGGAGAGGGACGTCGGTCTCGACTCGGGCCACCCCGAGCGTCTCCAGCAGGGCGCGGAACGTCGACGAGTCGGCGCTCGAGCGACGCCAGGAGTCCGGCGGCGCGTCTCCCCCCAGGTGCTCGGGGCCCACGTCGGGGACGCGGGGGTCCCGAATCATCCGGTTGAGGCCCCGCCCGACGGTGATCTCCACGTCGAGTCCGCGCAGGCGGTGGAGGACGCCCCAGTCGTTGACCACGACCTCCAGGGGGCGGGGCGCGTCGGCGACGAGCGCGCAGACGGCGTCCACCATCCGGTCGGTGCCGTAGGGCGTGAGCAGTGTGAAGCCCCAGCCCCGCGCCTCCGCGAAGGCCGCCGCGGCGCTTACGTCCTCGGAGGACGGGAGCAGGTGTTCGCAGAACTCGACGCCGAAGTGCAGGCGGTCGATGCGGTCCGCCCCGGGCAGATCGCCGAGGTCCGAGTCGCCCGAGGCGAGCCGATCCAGCCGCGCCCGATCGGGCACGTGGAGCGCGACGTGGAGGGGGTCGGTCAAGCGCCGGGGCGGCTCAGCGCGGGGGCTGGACCACCACCAGGAAGGGGGACATGTCCAGCAACTCGACCGTGCGGACGACCTCGCCCGACCCGTCCACGAGGGACACGCCGCCGGACTTGTTCTTCTTGTTCCAGGTGGGGGTGACCATGACGCTGCGGTCGTCGCCCTGGACGGCGGCCACGTCCACGAAGTTCACCGGGTACTTCTTCCACGCGACGGGGAACCCGTGGCCCCCGAACTTCACCATGGAGGAGACCGCGGTGACGTACACGCCGCTCCCGTCGTCGTCGAACGCGACGCCCTGGATGCGTCGAGCGTGGCCCAGGGCGGCGATGTGGACCTTGTCGGCCGAGGCGGTCAGGTCGATCTCGGCGATGGCGGAGGAGGCCGCGTTCGTGACCGGGATGGCCATGGCGTCGCCCGCGGGCGAGAGCTCCATGCGGCCGAGCATCGTGTCGAGGTGCCCTTCGCCCGCCGGCTGGGCCACGACCTGGATCGACTCGCGCAGCGTGCCGTCGACGCCGAACACGCGCACAGCGCCGGTCTTCGGCTCGAGGACGTAGACGGACTGGGCGTCCTTGGAGAGCACCACGTCTCGCGCGAGCCCGTCGACCTCGAAGGCGCCGACCTGGGTCATCGTCTCCCCGGCATAGACCGTGACCTTCGAGGGCGGCAGCGGCAGCCCCGCCCTTCGGGCCTCGCGCACGGTCTCCTTCGGGGCCGAGCTGAGGGACACGATCCGGGCACCGTCCGACGACACCGACAGCGCGACCGTGGCGCGCTCGCTCAGGCGCTGGGTGAACTGCAGCGCCTCGGCGTCGGCCACGCGAAGCCCCTTGCTGGAGGCCACGAACACGCGCTCGCCGTCCGGCGAGAACTCCATGTCGTGGATGAACTCCTGGAGCGCGAGCCGGCCGATCACGCGGCCTTCGTCGAGATCGATGACCTGAATGTGGTTCGAGCTGACCCAGGCGGTCGTGCCCGCGAGGGCCGACGCGGGGGCGGCGAGGAGGGCGGCGAGGAGGAGGGTGATCGCGCGCATGGGCCTACCCGTTGTCCGGGATGGTGCAGAGGCTGCGCCAGTCGTTGTTGATGTTGCCGCAGTCGTCGAGCCAGCTGGGGTAGGCGCTCTCGTCGGGCACCTGGCCCATCCAGTAGCAGGTGTTCCAGCACAGCGTGAGGTCGTGCTTCCAGGGGCAGGGATCGGGGTTGTCGTCCACGCCCACCTCCCAGCCCGGCGCGAAGGACGCGCAGCAGTCGGAGAAGGTGTAACCGCGCACGTCGCGCGATACGGCCTCTTCGAGGGCCTGAGCCTTGACGTTCAGCGGCTTGATTCGACTGGCCATGGGCTTCTCCGGCGGTGGGTGGACCGCATTCTCTCTAGTGACGACAGACGTACCCGGGGTCGACGTAATTCGAAATGAAGGCGGGGTTGCGTTCGAGGATCTCGGTGTAGGTCTCGAGACCCAGCGTGTACCAGGCGCGCAGCCAGTCGCAGTGCGACGTGTACGTCTTGGCCGGGTCGCCTTCGAACAGGAAGTTCACGTGGTGGCACCCGCCGCTGCACACGTAGCGCGCCCAGCAGGACCCACAGTCGCTGCGCTGCTCGAGGTTGATCACCTGCAGCATCGACTTGCGCCTGGTCTGGTCGATGCCGCCGTCGGTGACGTCCCCGAGCACGTAGTCGTCCTCGCCCACGAAGCGGTGGCACAGGTGCATCTTGCCGTTGGGCGCGCCCGCGACCATCTGGAGGCCGGCCCCGCATGGGTAGTCCTTGTTGTGGCCCAGGTGGAACGCCTTGACGATGTTGTGGATGTTCGAGAAGCCGTACCGGCGGCCCTCGACGGCTTCCTCGATGTAGCGACGGGCGAGCACCCCGAAGCCGTCGAGCAGCTTCACGTAGTCGGCGCCGTTCAGGTCGTAGGCCGGGTTGCCCGCGTCCACGGCCGAGCAGCCGACCTCCCGGAAGCCCTCGTCGAGGAGGGTCTCCACGGTCTTCACGACGTCCAGGTTCACCTTCGTGATCGTCGCCCGGGCGACGCACATGCGCCGCGCCAGCAGCGGACGGATCCGATCCAGCACGCGATCGTAGGAGCCCTTGCCGCTGTGGAAGGGGCGCAGGCGGTCGTTGGTCTTGCCCACGGCGTCCAAGCTGACGGTGACCGTGCAGTCGATGTCCGCGAGGAAGGCCGCGATGTCCTCGGTGACCAGCGTGCCGTTCGTCGTCATGCCGAAGCGCACGTCGATCCCGGTCTCCGTCGACCGCCGCTGCGCGTGCGCCGCGGCCCGACGGACCACGTGCATGTTCATGAGGGGCTCGCCCCCGAAGAAGGTCACGCCCAGCTGCTTGGTGGAGGGGTCGGCCTGGTCGAACAGCCAGTCGATGTACTCGAGGGATCGGTCCTCGGTCATCATCTCGGCCTTGCCCTTGTACAGCCCGTGCTCGGCGTAGCAGTAGGTGCAGCCGAGGTTGCAGGCGTGGGCGACGTGCAGGACCAGGTTGGCCATGCCGTCGTGGGCCGGGGGCTTGTCTCCGAGGGGGCCGCGCATGCCGCGCTCGCCGTTCGGGACGAGGAGGGACAGCTTGCGGAGGTCGTCGACCGCGCCCTCGACCTCGGACGGATCCGCGCCGAGCGCCGCGCTGAAGCCGTTCGAGACCTCGTCGGTGCGCACACCCCCGCGGGTCTGGACGGACTCGAGGACGGCGAACGTCAGGTCGTCCAGGGCGTAGAAGGCGGATGTGGGGACGTGGAAGGCATACCTCGTCTCACCGCGTAGGATGGGAACGATTTCGTCGGCGACGAGGTGCATCAACAGGGTCCCGGGGTTCGATCACCCGCGGGCCGGGCCCGGGTGAGGTGCCTGACTATAACGCCTCGATTGGTATCTGCCACGGTGACGACGCAACCCGATTCCACCCTCGCTCGCGCCCTGGTGCGCCACGTCGCGGACCTCGTCGAGCCGGGAGGGCGCACGGCGGGGAGCGAGGGCGAGCGCATCGTGCAGGAGCGGCTCGCAGGAATGCTGCACGCGTCCGGATACGAGGCCCGCGTGGAGGGCGCGGTGTGTCCCCCTCCCCAGTACGCGGTGCTGTTCCTCCACGCGGCGGCGGCGTTGGCTTCGGCGGTGGCGGTCGTCGCCGCTCCCCTGTGGGGGATCCTGGGCACGGCGCTCACGGGCGTCTCGTTCTGGGGCGAGCTGCGCGGGTACCCCCGCATCCTCCGGCGGGTCCTCGCCCGCCGCATCTCCGGGAACGTCGTGGCGCGGCTGCCCAAGGAGGACGCGCGCGGCCGCATCCTGCTCGTGGCTCACGTCGACACCGCCTCGAGCTCCGCCCTCTTCAACCCGATGCTCAAGCGGCTGCTGCGACGCTCCGAGGGCACGGGCCGTGACCTGCACCCGGGCACGCTGGTCCTCATCGCGTGCGTCGTGCAGGCGCTCGCGGGGGTCCTCTCGGCGCTCGGCGTCGCCTCGCCCTGGCCGGGGATCGCGCTCGGCACGGCGGCGCTGGTGCACCTCGGCATGGCCGTCATCGCCGTCGACTGGTGGCGGTCTCCCCCGGTGGTGGGCGCCGTGGACAACGGATCCGGCCTGGCGGTCGTGCGCGCGTTGGCGGATCGGCTCGCGGCGAAGCCCCTGGCGAACGCCGAGGTGTGGGTCGTCGGGACCGGGGACCGCGAGCCGGAGGGGCAGGGGATGGCGGCGTTCCTGCGTCGCTTCGGGCGGGTCCTGGATCGCGAGTCGACCATGATCATCAACGTGGACGACGTGGGCCGCGGCCGCCTGCACTTCGCGGTGTCGGAGGGCCGCTGGGAGCGGATCCCGTACCGGCCGACCCTCCCGGGGCTGGCCGAGCGGGTCGCGCGTCGGCCCGAGTTCGAAGACGTCCGATCGGTGGGGCTCGTGGGCACGACGGACGCCGGGCCCGCCACGCGAGAGGGCTACCGCGCCGTCACGCTCACGTCCATGGTCGGCGGGCGTCGACCGGAGCTGCTCCACACGGCTCGGGACTCCCTCGATGCGCTGGAGCCGCGCTCCTTGGAAGAGGCGTTCAGGTTCACGCACGCGCTCGTGCGCGAGGTGGACGCGTTCCTCGGCGAGAACCAGGGTCGCGCTCCGGTCCACGTGGGGGCAGCGCCCGTCCCCGAAGACTGAGGCGTCCGGCCGGATCGTGCCCTTCCATTGACCGGGCACATCCGCTAGAAGACCGTCGCGCCCGGGCGGAGCGGCCCGCGCACAAGCCTTCGGAGAGACCATGTACAAGTCCCGCACCACGTTCCTCACCCTCCTGATCGCGACCTCGGCGTTCGCGCTCGCTTGCCCGTCTCCCCGCGGCCCCGGCGGCGGCGGCGGGGGCGGCGACGACGACGACGTGGCGGGGGACGACGACGACGCGGCCGACGACGACGACTTCGCGGCCGACGACGACGACTTCACGGCCGACGACGACGACGCGGTCGCCGACGACGACGACGCGGTCGGCTTCGACGCCGACGGCTTGACCTTCCAGTTCGCGCTCACCGCCGTCGAGGGTGTGAACGGCACCGTCACGATCACGGGCGAGTACATCGTCTCGTACTGGGTCGACATCATGAACGGCATCCGCAACTGCGATCAGCACATGAACTTCGAGGCGCAGTACGTCCACGGGTTCGGCGTGGACACGACCCCCGGGTGCACAAACTGCTCCGGTCACGTCACGTTCAACCTCGGCGCCTTCCAGGACGTGTCGAACCCGAACCTCGACCCCGACCACTGCCTCCCCGCGGACCTCGACGCCGTGGGCGCCAACTACGCCGTGCGCATGACGCAGCCCGCGGATCCGAACGCGACCCCCGCGAACTACGGCGACTTCGGCGACGACCTGGGCATCATCGACCAGGAGACGCACGACATCCTCGGCACCGACTGGACGACCGCCGACGCGAGCACGTCCGACCGGACGCGCGCCGGCAGCGAGGCCGAGTGGGCGCAGTACTCCCTGGACTACACGCACACCGGCTTCGTGAACGCCACGCCCCAGAGCCTCGCGGGCAGCGCCGGCCTGAACGCGATCACCCGCCCCGAGAACCCCGGTTCGCTGTTCCTGGCGGCGTGGGAGATGTTCATCAACCCGGCGAACAACACCAACACGGCCGCGGCGCTGGAGGGTGAGTACGGCGGCTCCGCCAACTTCATCCTGACCCTCGGCACCGGCGGCTGATCGGTCCCTTGAGGCCTCTGCTCCCGGCGCTGCTCGTCGCCGGGGCCACTCTCCTGACGGCGCGGTCAGGACCCTCTGCGGAGGTGTCCGGCCGCGTCGTCGGCTTTCCGGACGGGGAGCCGGTGTCCGGCGTCCAGCTGGTGGCCCTCGACCGCGGCGGTCGGGGCGCGGCCGCCGTCACCGACGCGGCGGGGGACTACCGGATCGAGGGCGTCGACGACGGCTGGATCCGGGTGCGCGCCCGCCCCGAGCTCGGGGTGAACCGGGTCGGCGCGTACTTCGACGACGCGTATTTCTTCTGCGGGGCCGACGAGCTGCGCGCCGAGGAGGACCCCGAGGGCGTCGACTTCGCCCTGCCCGAGGGCGGGGTCCTCACGGGGCGGGTGCTCGACGCGTCCGGCGAACCGGTGCCCGGGGCCGCCGTCACGGCGCGGGGCCTGGACTTCTACAACCAGTACCTGGTGCGCACGGACGTCGCGGACGACGACGGCCGCTGGACCGTAGAGGGGCTCGACTCGATCGTCCTGGACGGCACGCCGACGCCCGGGCTCTACCTCCTGTCCGCCGCCGCCCCCGGGCAGCCGGCCGCGTTCCACGGGTCCGGGTGGTCGAGCGAGGGCGCCGAGCCCGTGCCCGCGAGCCGCGGCGAGATGGGCGAGATCGACCTCCAGCTGCCCCCCCTCGCGACCCTGACCGGTCGGGTGACCGACGCCGAAGGCCTCGCCGTGAGCGCCGCCACGGTCACGGCCCGGGTCGTGGGTCACGGCCCCGGACCGATCGTGACGACCGAGGCCGACGGCTCCTTCCGCCTCGAGGGCGTCCCCGGAGCGGCGGCGCGGGTGCAGGTGTCCGCCGAGGGGTTCGCGGTCTCGTGGAGCGGCGGGGACGTGGAGACCGACCAGCCCGCCACCGACATCGACGGGGGAGG
Source organism: uncultured Rickettsiales bacterium (assembly GCA_964620495.1). Lineage (GTDB taxonomy): Bacteria > Myxococcota_A > UBA796 > UBA9615 > UBA9615 > CAZEKB01. The sequence goes on from CAZUHI010000012.1 coordinate 105,323, forward strand.
GGAGTTCGACCTGGGAGACTTGGCGCTGATGCCCGAGGCCCTGGCCCAGGTCCGTGTCTTGGGGGAGGACATCGACGGGGCCCGGGTCCGCCTCCGCCGCGATCCCGACGGCGCCGTGCTCGCCCAGCACGTCGTGACCGTGGACGATCCGGTCGCCCTCTTCGACCGCCTGCCCAGGACGACGGTGTTCGCCGAGGTCGTGCCCCCGCCCGGGAGCACCTCGCAGGGGTGGGCCTCGGACCCGCTGACGATCGACGTCGACGAGGTCCGGTCGATCGAGGTCGGGCTGCCGCCCGGAGGCTTCGTGGAGGGCCGGGTCCTGCGTCGCGAGGCGGGGCCGCTGCGGGGAGCCCGGGTTCGCTGGCACCGGGGGCTCGGCTCTCCGGACCCGCTCCCCCCCGCCGTGGCCCTCACCGACGGCGACGGGGCCTTTCGGCTCGGCCCCATCCGCGAGGACACCGGCTGGATCGAGGTCACCTGGGAGCCGTTCTGCTCGGGCGACCCCGGCCGCGCGCCCGTGTGGGCTCCCGCCGGGCGGCAGGAGGGCGACGCCTCGAGCGATCTCTTCGTGATCCGCCCGGGCGAGACGATCGCGGACGTGGAGGTGCGGATGCCGTTCGACGGCGACCGCGACGGCATGGACGACGTCTGGGAGCTGCTCTGGGGGCTCGACCCCGACCGCGCCGACGCGACCGGCGATCCCGACGGCGACGGCGTGGCCAACCTCGATGAGTATCGCGAGCGCACCGACCCCCTCGGCGCGGTGCGGGTCGGGTCGGGTTGCGCGGCCTCGATCTCCGGGGTGCCGGCCTCCGCGGGCGGCCCTATCGTCCTCGCCGTGATCGCCACCCGGCGAAGGCGACGCCCGTCCTCTTGGGCCGCCGATCCCGTCTGTTAGAGTCCGCCGCCTCTCGGCCCGGAGACCCTCCCCGATGCGCATGAAGACCACCAGTCCCGGCCGCCCCGGCCCCGTCTTGGAACGCCTGATCGAGGCCATCGAAGGACGCACCGCGACCGTCGGCGTCATCGGCCAGGGGTATGTCGGCCTGCCCCTCGCCATGCACATCGCGGAAGCCGGGTTCGACGTGCAGGGCTACGACGTGGACACGCGCAAGGTGGCCCAGCTGAACGAGGGCCGCTCCTACATCGGAGACATCCCATCGAGCCGACTCCAGGCGCAGCTGGCGGAGGGGCGGTTCCGCGCCCGCGTGTCCTTCGACGATCTAGGGTCCCGGGACGTCATCTCGATCTGCGTCCCCACCCCCCTGAGCAAGACGCGCGATCCCGACATCTCCTACATCGTCGCCGCGGCCGAGCAGGTCGTCGAACGCCTCCGCCCCGGCCAGCTGATCGTGCTCGAGTCCACGACCTACCCCGGGACGACCGAGGAGCTCGTGCTCCCGATCTTCGAGCGGAGCGGCCTCAAGGTGGGCCGGGACTACTTCCTGTGCTTCTCCCCCGAGCGCGTGGACCCCGGAAACCCCCAGTTCGACATCCACAACACCCCGCGCCTCGTGGGCGGCATCACGGGCACGTGCACCCGCGCCGGGGCCGCCATGTACGGCTCGTTCCTCGAGACGGTGGTGTCGATGTCGTCGACCCAGGCCGCCGAGATGGCGAAGCTCCTCGAGAACACCTTCCGCGCCGTCAACATCGGCCTGGTGAACGAGGTGGCGCTGATGTGCCGCAAGCTCGGCCTGGACACCTGGGAGGTCATCGACGCGGCGGCGACCAAGCCCTTCGGCTTCATGAAGTTCTATCCGGGACCCGGGCTCGGCGGGCACTGCATCCCGGTGGATCCGCACTACCTGTCGTGGATCCTCAAGACCCTCAACTACAACGCCCGCTTCATCGAGCTGGCGAGCGAGGTGAACACGTCGATGCCCGCGCACGTGGTGGACCTCGTGGGCGACGTGCTCAACGACGAGAAGAAGGCCGTGAACGGCAGCCGGATCCTCGTGGTGGGGGTCGCCTACAAGGGCGACGTCGACGACGTCCGCGAGAGCCCCGCCCTGGACGTGATCCAGCTGTTGCAGGAGCGCGGCGGCGACGTGCGCTTCCACGACCCCTACGTCGAGTCGATTCGGCTCCACGGGGGCGGCGAGATGACCTCCGTCGAGCTGAGCGACGACGAGCTCCTGAAGTCCGACTGCGTCGTGATCACGACCGACCACAAGTGCACCGACTGGCAGCGCGTCACGTCGCTCGCGGGTACGATCGTCGACTCGCGGAACGCGACGGGGGGGATCGTCCACCCGGCAGCGCGGATCGTGAAGATCTGACGATCAGGAGCCTGTGACCGAGACCGCCCCCGAAGACGAGACCGCCGGAAGGGAGGGCGGCGCCTCCGTCACCTCGCGCATCGTGCAAGCCGTCGTCGTCCTCGTGATCGGGGGCGGGGCGCTCTACCTCGCGCTGCGGGGCGTGCACTGGGACGACTTCGTGGCCGTCCTCCGCTCGGCCGACGTCCCCGTGTTCCTGTCCGGCGTGGCGGTCTTCGCCACCCTCCACATCGTCCGCGCCGTCCGTTGGGGGGCCCTCGTGCGGGCCGTGAAGCCGGAGGTGACCTTCTGGTCCTTCCTGTCCATCTGCTCGGTCGGCTTCTTCCTCATCAACACGCTGCCCTTCCGCCTCGGCGAGTTCGCCCGCCCCTACCTCCTCTTCGAGCGCGAGGACATCCCCTTCGGCGCGGGCCTCGCCACGGTGGTGGTGGAGCGGATGCTCGACATCGCCGCCCTCGGGGTCATCTTCCTGGGCGTCCTCCTGCTGGCCGACCTGCCCTCCGAGCCCGTCCGGGTCGGAGAGGGCTCCTACGACATCATCTCGATGGCCCGCACGTCGCTCCTGGGGGTCTTCATCCCCGTGGCCCTCGGCGTGGCGGTCCTGCTCGCCATGGGCGATCGGGGCGTGGACCTCGGCGCCAGGGTCGCCGGGGCGGTGCATCCCCGCTTCGGCGACATCGCCAGACGGCTCCTGCAGGGGTTCGTCGACGCGCTGCGGGCGCTCGGATCGGTGCGCAAGGGCGCGCCCGTCTTGGTGTGGACGGGCGTCGTCTGGGGCATCAACGTGCTGTCGATCTACTGGATGGCGAAGGCCTTCGAGTTCGGGGCGGCGCTCGGCTTCTGGGACGGGGCCACCATCCTGGTCTGCATCTGCGTGGCCCTGATCCTGCCCGCGCCGCCGGGGTTCGCAGGGGTCTTCGAGCTGGCGGTGGTGATCGCGCTCGCGATCTACGGCGTCGGGCGGGCCGAGGCCGTCGCCTTCTCCGTCGCCGTGCACGGGTCCCAGTTCCTCATCATCGGGACCGTCGGCGTCTACTTCCTCGTGAAGGACAAGATCAGCGTGAGTCGGCTGTTGGGCGAGATCCGAGCGCTCAGGACGGCCCCGGCGGACGCGTGACGCACCTCCAGCGCCCGAGCAGGATCTTCGAGCCGGCGCGTCGCTTCTTCCGCTCGTAGTTCGTCTCGATGTTGCCCGCCAGGAGCAGCGCGGCGTCGGCCCCTCCACCGTGCAGGTCCGCCGTGAAGGCCTCGAGCTCCCACGTGGGGGGCACCAGGACCTCCCGGGCGAGCGGCCCGTAGGGCTCGAAGTCCGACTTGAGCCAGAGGACGCCCCCCGGCCGCAGCACTCGGGCCACGCGGTCCGTGAAGTCGGGCCGGATCAGCCGGTGCTTGTGGTGACGCTCCTTGGGCCACGGGTCCGGGTGGTTGATCCACACGGCGTCGACCTCGCCGGGGGCGAAGAGGTCGAGCAGGTTGCCGACGGTCTGGTGCACCACGCGGATGTTCTCGAGCCTCGCCTCGCGGGCCTTCTTGGCGGTCAGGTACACCCGCTTGAAGCGGATCTCGACCCCCACCACGGCGGCGTCGGGTCGCGCCCGCGCGAGATCCCGAAAGAAGAAGCCGTTGCCCGGCCCGATCTCCAGCAGCAGGGGCGCGTCCTCGGTGACGCCCACCTCGGCCCGCCATGCTCCGCGGTGAGCGAGCGCGTCCTCGGCGGCGACGGTCCAGGGGGCCAGCTCCCGGAACTTCGTGACGTACGGATTGACCTCCGGTCGGCCTCTGTCGGACCGAAACCCGGCGCGCTCAGCCGGCACCTTGGGCCTTCCACACGGAGCCGTCCTCGTAGACCTCTTTCTTGAAGACCGGCACCGTCTCCTTGAGCGTGTTCATGGCCCAGGCGCACGCCTCGAAGGCCGCCGCGCGGTGGGGGCTGGCCACGGACAGGACCACCGCGGCGTCGCCGACCTGGAGCCGACCGATGCGATGCACGATCGCCGCCGAGGCGTCGTCCCAGCGGCGCTCGACCTCGTCGCACAGCTTCGCCATCTCCAGGAGCGCCATGGGGGCGTAGGCCTCGTACTCGAGGTGGACGACGCGCTTGTCTTCGAAGTGGTCGCGGACGGTGCCGGTGAACGTCACGACGGCGCCGCGAGTCGGGCCGGTGACGCGAGCCTCGGCGTCGCGGGGGCTCAGAGGGGCGTGGGAGAGGGCGACGCGGGGGTCGTCCGAGCCGCCGCCCAGGGGAGGTATGAAGGCGACGTCCTCGCCGTCCGCGAGCGCGTGGGAGCCGTCCACGTACGCCTGGTCCACGGCGAACATCACCGGGGCGGGCCAGTCGCGGTCGGGTCGGCCCGGGAACAGCCGCTCGAAGAGGGCCGCGACCGTCTCGTCGGGCTGGAGAGCGACGACGATCTCCGACTCTCCTCGGGCTTCGCGGAGGGCGGCGAACAAGTGGACGGTCACGGCCATGGCGGCGGCATCTTGCGGACGCCCTCGCACCTTGTCAACGGGCACCACGGGTGGGACCATCGACGGGCAGATGCCGCTCCGCGCCCCGATCAAGTGGTCACTCCTCTCCGCCCTCGCGCTCGCAGCGATCCCGCTCGGGATGGCGACGATCTCGGGATGCCCCGGCTCGGACGCCGAGCAGCCGAGCCTCATCGAAGCCGCTCGAGAGCGCGAGGAGGCGCGCAAGGAGGGCGGATCGGAGACCCTCCGGGAGGCCCGGGCCCGCGGGTACCAGAAGCGAGAAGGCCTGCACATCGACCTGCCGTACCTCGCGGGTCGCTACTTCGCCGACATCCCCACGAGCGTGGTCGAGGACCAGCTGGGCGAGGTGATGATCCGCGAAGAGCTCCCCGGGGACGAGGATCATCTCGTTTGCGCGCGCGCGGAGTTGTGGCTGCACGAAGGCCGCATCTATCGGATCCACAAGCGCCTCGCGCACCCGATGGACCTCCCCACGGCGCTCGGCACCTCCGGGTTCCCGCTGGACATCGGCCGGCCGATCGAGGCGACGAAGGAGCTGCGCTGGAACCGCGCGTTCAGCATGCGGCGCATCCAGCTCTTCAAGAGCGAGGAGGACCCGCGGCTCTTGGACGCGATCGAGGTGCATCGCTTCATCCCCCGCGAGTTGCGGTAATGGGCTACAACCCGCGCCCATGCCTCAGGTACGACGAGCCGACCGCGTCGCGCGGCTGATCCAAGACGAGCTCTCCCGCGTCGTGCGTCGCGACGTGAAGGACGGCCGCGTCCAGGACGTGACGTTCACGCGGGTGGAGATGTCCAGCGATCTGCGCCGGGGCACCGTCTTCTTCACCCCCCTCGGCGGAGTCGGGGACGACGCCCGCGTGAAGCCCCTGCAGGAGGGCCTGGACCGGGCCCGCGGGTTCATCGAGACGCGGGTCTTCAAGAACCTCCGGCTCCGCGCCCGACCCACGCTGCTCTTTCGCTACGACTCGGGGGTGCAGAACCTCGTCGAGGTCCACGACGTCCTGCGCAAGCTCGCGGGGACGCCTCCGATGGACACGCCTCCTGCGGACACGGGGGCCGCGGACACGACGGCCGCGGACGCGCCGGGCGAGGACGACTGATGGGTCGCGGTCGACGTCGTCGAAGCCAGGGCCGCCAGGACACGGTGCTCCAAGGGGTCCTGCTGGTCGACAAGCCGGCGGGGATGACATCGCACGACGTGTGCCGAATCGTCCGATCGCGGCTGCGCCTCGGCAAGGTCGGCCACGGCGGCACCCTCGACCCCTTCGCGACCGGCCTGCTGCCGCTGATGCTCAACGGGGCGACGCGCCTCATGCCGCTCCTGCAGACCGTGGAGAAGGAGTACGAGGCGGTGATCCGTCTCGGCATCCGCACCGACACCATGGACCCCACGGGCGAGGTGACCTCCGAGCGGCCCGCCGACGGGATCGAGGACGCGCGGATTCGCGAGGTCGTGGCGAGCTTCCTGGGCAAGCAGAAGCAGCGGATCCCGAGGTATGCGGCGGCGCGCGTCGACGGCAAGCACCTCTACGAGTACGCCCGCGAGGGAGAAGAGGTCGAGCTGCCGGAGAAGGACGTCGACATTCAGGAGCTCGAGGTCCACGGCGTCGATCGCGGAGAGCACGTGGAAATACGCGTGCGCGTCGCCTGCACCGCCGGGACCTACGTGCGGGCCCTCGCCGACGACATCGGCGAGTCCCTCGGCTGCGGGGCGCACCTGGCCGAGCTCCGCCGCACCCGGACGGGCGGTCACTCCCTGGACGACGCCGTCCCCCTGCAGACCATCCTCGATCGCACCGACGCGGCCCGAGACGCTCGCGTCGAGGCGAAGGAGCGGGGCGAGAACACCCGCTTCGAGCCCGTCGACCACGCCCGCCGGTGGCTCGAGTTCTTCGGCGGCTCGCTCGTCCCCGTGCATCGCTCGCTGGGCGACATCCCGCGGATCGAGCTCCCCGAGCTGCTCGTCACGCGGGTGGAGCAAGGACAGCCCCTGCGCAAAGGGGAGCTCGCCGCCCACGCGGAGGGGGCGCTGGTGCCGTTCCGGCCCGGTGATCGCCTCGTCCTGGCCCACCCGGACGGTCTGCGCGCGGTCGCGCTGCTGCGCGCCGCGGTGAGCCTCGATTCGCTCCCGCGGCGGGAGGCCTCCGACGTCGTCCTGGAGATCGAGCGCGTGCTGCGCTGAGCAAAGCCTTGACACCGCCCTCGGCGGTCCCTACCCTCCGGCCGCTCGCAGGCATCCGACTTTCCGAGGTGCCGGCGACCACCACCCCGATCTGCGGTGTACGACCAAGCGGGCCATCGCCCGACACGGCACCGGCGGAGAGAACGAATGACCCCCGAACGCAAGACCGAGCTCATCCAGCAATTCGCCAAGCACGAGGGCGACACCGGATCCCCCGAGGTCCAGATCGCCGTGCTGACCGAGCGCATCAAGGAGCTCACCGAGCACTTCCGAACGCACCACAAGGACCACGCATCGCGGCGCGGCCTCCTCATGATGGTGTCGCGACGTCGCGGCCTCCTCGACTACCTCAAGCGGGTCGAGTACGGGCGATACAAGACGATCATCGGAGCCCTCGGCATCCGCAAGTAATCCACCTGCGAAGGGCCCCTCGGGGCCTTTCGCCGTATTCGGACCGACGGCATGGGGCCGAAGGTCCGAGCGAGCGTCCCAAGGGCGCTCAGCAACGCGTTCGTCTCCCCCCGGAATGGGGATTGAGAGGCGACCGCACCTCCCGTCGAACCTGCGTGGGCCGTCGCGGTCGCGACCCACGGCGCCGGGAGCAGCAAAGCCGCGCAGTCTCACCGAACCAGGATGAGGGATGGCCCTCACCACCGGGACTGCCGACCGCGAAAGAGAAAGGACTGCGCCACCATGGCAAAAGTCATCAAGTCGATTGAAATCAACGGTCAGACCCTCAGCCTCGAGACGGGTCGCATCGCCAAGCAGGCGGGCGGCTCGATCATCGTGCGCTACGGGGACTCGATGGTGCTCGTGGCCTGCACGGGCTCCACCAACCCCACCCCGGGTCGTGACTTCCTCCCCCTGACCTGCGACTACCGTCCCAAGTCCTACGCCGCGGGCAAGATTCCCGGCGGCTTCTTCAAGCGAGAGGGACGCCCCCAGGGCAAGAACATCCTCGCTGCCCGCCTGATGGACCGCCCGATGCGGCCCCTCTTCCCCAAGAACTGGCGCGCCGAGATCCAGATCATCGCGTGGGTCATCTCCCACGACATCGAGAACGCGACCGACGTCCTCGCCCTCACGGGCGGGTCCGCGGCGGCCTGCATCTCCGAGATCCCGTTCGACGGTCCCATCGCCGGCATCCGCGTCGGCCGTGTGAACGGTGAGTGGATCGCGAACCCCACCAAGACGCAGCTCACGGACTCCGACTTCAACATGATCGTCGCGGCCACCAAGGACGCGATCACCATGGTCGAGGGCGGCATGGAGCAGGTCTCCGAGGAGGAGATCGTCGAGGGCTTGGACTTCGCGTTCAAGGCCTGCCAGCCCATCATCGAGCTCCAGGAGGCCCTGGTCGCCGAGGTCGGCAAGGCGAAGCGCGACATCCCCGAGGTGGGCGACCACGGCGATCTCTACGGCAAGCTCGAGGCGGCGCTCTCCGAGCGCGTCCTCAAGGCGTTCGAGCAGACCGGCAAGCACGAGCGCAAGGCCGCCCTCAAGGAGGTCAAGCTCGCGATGCACGACGAGTTCAAGCTCGACGGCGACTGGGACTCCGAGGACAACGAGGCGCACCGCAAGGTCCTCGGCGGCCTCTACAACAAGCTGACGAAGTCGCTCATGCGCAACCGTCTGCTCGACGACAGCGTCCGCCTCGACGGTCGCTCCCCCGACGAGATTCGGAACGTCTCCGTGGAGCTGGGTGTGATCCCCCGCGCCCACGGCTCGGCGCTCTTCACGCGCGGCGAGACCCAGGCCCTGGTGACGACCACGCTCGGCACGCGGCTCGACGAGGCGCGCATCGAGGAGCTGGACGAGGACGGCTGGCGCCGCTTCTACCTGCACTACAACTTCCCGTCGTTCAGCGTCGGGGAGTGCCGTCGGATCATGGGCCCCGGCCGTCGCGAGATCGGTCACGGTGCCCTCGCGCAGCGGGCCCTGACGCCGCTGGTGCCGCAGGAGAAGGAAGTCTTCCCCTACGTCGTCCGCATCGTCGCCGACATCACCGAGTCCAACGGCTCCAGCTCCATGGCTTCGGTCTGCGGCGGGTCGCTCTCGATGATGGACGCCGGCGTGCCGGTCGCCTCTTCGGTGGCGGGCATCGCGATGGGCCTCGTGAAGGAGGGCGACCGCTTCGCGGTGCTGTCCGACATCACGGGCGACGAGGATCACCTCGGCGACATGGACTTCAAGGTCACGGGCACGAAGGACGGCGTCACCGCCTTCCAGATGGACACCAAGATCAAGGGTGTCAGCGCCGAGATCATGACGAAGGCTCTGCACCAGGCCCGCGACGGTCGGCTGCACATCCTCGACGTGATGGACGCCGCGCTCCCCTCGGCTCGCACCGAGATGAGCGCCTACGCGCCCCGGATCAAGACGATCCAGATCAAGCCCGACAAGATCCGCGACATCATCGGCCCCGGTGGCAAGACCATCAAGGCGATGGCGGAGAAGACGGGCGCGAAGATCGACGTCGTCGATTCGGGCCTCGTGACCATCGCGAGCCCCGACGAGGCGGCCTGCGATCACGCGATCAAGCTCATCCGTGAGCTCACGCAGGAGGCCCAGGTCGGGAAGCTGTACCTGGGTGTGGTCAAGAAGGTCGTCGACTTCGGCGCCTTCGTGGAGATCTTCACCGGGACCGACGGTCTGGTGCACATCTCCGAGCTGGCCCCCAACCGCGTCAACAAGGTGACGGACATCCTGGACGAGGGCGACGAGGTGCTCGTGAAGTGCATCGACGTCGACAAGTCCGGGAAGATCCGGCTCTCCCGCAAGGCCGCCCTCGGCGAGGCCATGTAAGACAGACGGCGGCGCCCCCGGCGTCGCTCAGGAGCCTCGATGACTGCCGCTTCCGCCGTCCTGCGGGTGTGCCGACTCCGTCCCGACGTGGACGGGGACGTCCCCCTGCCTCGGGCGATGACCGCGGAAGCAGCGGGACTCGACGTATGTGCCGCAGTGCCCGATCGCTTGGTCCTCGGACCGGGCGATCGGGCCGCGGTGCCTACGGGCTTCGCCCTCGCCGTGCCTCCCGGGTGGGAGGTGCAGGTTCGTCCCCGCTCCGGGTTGGCGATCCGTCACGGCGTGACTCTCATCAACTCCCCCGGCACCGTGGACTCGGACTACCGGGGGGAGGTGAAGGTGTTGCTGGTCAACCACGGCCGGGACCCCTTCACCGTCGAGCGCGGCATGCGAATCGCCCAGCTGGTGGTGGCCCGCCTCGCTCCGATCTCGGTGGAAGAGGTCGACTCCCTGGACGCCACGGGGCGCGGGGCAGGCGGGTTCGGCTCCACCGGCATCACCCCCAACGCCTGACCGACTCGCGTACGAGGCCCCGCCACGATGTTCGAGACTCTCTCCACCGGCTTCCGCAACGTCCGCCTCAAGATGGCCGGGCAGACCGTCATCTCCGAGGAGGACCTCACCGAGGCCATCCGAGAGATCCGGGTCTCTCTGCTGGAGGCCGACGTCGCCTATGAGGTGGTGCAGGGCTTCCTGGGCCGGGTCCGCGAGAAGGCGCTCGGCGAGGTCGTCAAGGTCAAGGCGAAGACCAAGAAGAAGGACGTGATCAAGGTCACGGCCGCCGACCACTTCGTGCGCATCTGCCACGAGGAGCTCGTGGGGCTCATGGGCCCCGTGGACACCACCCTCGAGTACGCCAACAAGGGCCCGACCGCCGTGATGATGGTGGGCCTGCAGGGTTCGGGCAAGACCACGACGGCGGGCAAGCTCGCCCGCTACCTCCGGCACAGCAAGGCCAAGAAGCCGATGCTGGTCGCCGCGGACACGTACCGCCCCGCCGCCGTGCAGCAGCTGATGGTGCTCGGGCGCAAGCTCAACATCCCCGTCTTCGCCCTCAAGGGCATGAAGCCGACCGATCTCTGCAAGATGGCCATGCAGCAGGCCGTGAGCGTGGGCCGGGACGTCGTCATCTTCGACACCGCCGGCCGCCTCGCCGTGGACGACGAGCTCATGGGCGAGCTGGTGGCCATCAAGGAGGCCACCAACCCCCGTAACATCCTCTTCGTCTGCGACGCGATGATCGGGCAGGACGCCGTGCGCACCGCCAACGCGTTCCACGACCGCCTCGGCCTCACCGGGTTCGTCCTCACGAAGCTCGACGGCGACGCCCGCGGCGGCGCGGCCCTGTCCGTCAAGGAGGTCACGACCGTCCCCGTGAAGTTCGTGGGCATGGGCGAGGGGCTGGACCGCCTCGAGGAGTTCCGGCCCGAGGGCCTCGCCTCCCGCATCCTGGGGATGGGCGATGTCGTCGGCCTGATGAAGGACTTCGAGGAGGTCGTGGACGCCGAGAAGGCCGAAGCGGACGCCGAGAAGCTGCTCAAGGGCGACTTCAACTTCGACGACTTCCTCGAGCAGATGCAGATGATCCAGAAGATGGGTCCGCTGCAGGAGGTCTTCGAGAAGATGCCCTTCTTCGGGGACATGCTCCCCGCGGGCGTCAAGCTCGACGACCGAGAGCTCGTCCGCATCCAGGCGATCATCAACTCGATGACGACCGCGGAGCGCAAGACCCCCAGCCTCCTCAACGAGTCCCGCATCCGCCGCATCGCCAAGGGCGCCGGGCGCGCCAAGAAGGACGTCTCCGAGCTCCTCGAGCGCTTCAACATGGCGCGCGTGATGATGAAGGAGATGGGCAAGGCCACGGGCCTCATGGGGAAGATGCCGGGCATGCGCCAGGCCGCGGGGCTGCGTCGGCTCAAGCGGCAGGGCGTCTCGATGGACCCGGCCATGCTCTCCGGCCTGCAGGATCTCGCCGCCGGCGGGGGCAACATCCCGGGCCTGGGCGGCCTGATCCCCGGGGAGCGCAAGCGCAAGCCGGTGGACGCCGCGAAGAAGAAGGCCGCGCGCAAGAAGGCCCGGAAGGCGCGGAAGAAGAACCGGAAGCGGTAGCCGCGGTTGCAGGTTCAGGCCTTCGCACCGAACCACCTCGGCGACGTCGTCTTGGCGTTGCCCGCGCTGCGCCGCCTCGCCGACCAGGCCGACCTCCACGTCGTCGCTCCCGATCCGCTCGCCGAGCTCCTGGAAGGGCAGGGGGACTGGACCGTGGGCGCCCCGCGACGAGGCGGAGACGCCGTCCTGCTCGCCCCCTCCCTGCGCGTGGCGCTGCGCGCGCGGCTCGCCCGCTGCCGTCGGATCGTCGGCGAGCCCACGGACGCGCGACGGCTGCTCCTCACGCACGTGGTTCCTCGAGGGATGGACCTCCCACCGGTGCGGGGGCCGAGGCTCCTCCCCCGGCGCCACCAGGGGGACTCCTACCTCGCCGTCGTCGACTTCGCGCTGCGTGAGTGGGGCGCTGCGCCGTCTTCGCGAGTCGACCGCGCCCTCCGCCTCGACGAACCTGCAGTGCGGGGCGGGCAGGTGGCCTACGAGGCGCTCGGGCGCCCGACGCACCTCGTTCATCCGTGCGCTGGGGGTCGGATCGTCAAGGCCGGGGACCTGGACATCTGGGCCGCCCGCGCGGGGGCTCGGATCGCGACCGGCGCGCGGGTCGCGGTCACCGGCGGCCCGTCGGCCCGGGACCACGACCGAGCGAGCGCCCTCGCCCGGGCTCTGGGCGTCCCTCACGCCGCCGGGCCCGAGGCGATCGCCCTGCCGGCCTGGGCGGCCCTCGCCCGCCGGGTTGGGCGCGTGGTCGCCCCGGACACCGGCGTCGCCCACCTCGCCTCGGCGGCCGGCGCGGCCGTGACGGTCCTCTTCGGGCCGACCGATCCCAGGCGTCACCGACCCTTGGGGCCCGGCCCCGTGACCGTGCTCGACGGGGGCCACGGGCGGAGCTGCGCGCCCTGCTACGGCACGTCGTGCAGCGAGGGCCCGACGGCCGAGTGCATGCGGGCTCGCGTGGTGCTTCAGGTGACCGACGAGGAGGTCGCGTGAGTCGCGTGAGCGCTGTACGTCGTAGCATCGGAGTAGTACGTGTCGGGCGCCTCGGCGACCTCGTGATGACGCTGCCCGCGCTCGACGCCCTGGTGGCCGCGGGCGTGGATACGACCCTGGTGACGGACGAACACCACGCCCCCCTGATGGGCGCGCTCCTCCCCGACGTCCGGGTCGCGACTCCGTCGGCCGGGGGCACGTTCGACGTCCTCCTGGACCTCCACCGAACCGCCTCCGCGCGTCGCGCCTCACGGGCCTTCCGCGCCCCGATCACGGTCCGCGTCGAGAAGGACTCCCTGGAGCGCAGAGGCCTCCTCCGCAACCCGTGGGACCGCCCCCTCGCCCTGCTCCCGCGTCGCGGGCGGACGTGGCCGGAGCGTCACCTCGACGCGGCGCGCAGACTCCTCGCGCGGTGGGACCACCTCATGCCCGCGATGTCCCCGGTCCCCTCGAGGCCTCGACCACCGGGCTCGGGGCGCGCGCTGGGCATGGTGATCGGTGCTCGCCACCCCCTCAAGCAGTGGTCCGTGAGTGCCTGGCAGGCCCTCGCTCACGCCTGGCGACGGGAGGGCGGGACCGACGTCCTCGTGATCGCGGCGCCCTGGGAGCGGGAGCGCGCCGAGGCGATCGACGAGGAGGTGGCGTCGCCCCCCCTGCTGGGCCTCCCGAGAGTGCTCGGGCGGTGCGCCGTCGTCGTCTCGGGAGACACGGGCCCACTCCACCTCGCGGGGGCCTTCGGGATCCCCACGGTGGGACTCTTCGGGCCCACGCCGGTGGACGCCGGATTCTGGGTATGGGGGGAGCGCAGTCGCGCGCTCACGGTCGACGTGGGGTGTCGCCCATGCTCGCTCCACGGGGCCGCGCGCTGCCGTCGAGGGCGGCGAGACTGCCTGGACGACCTCGACCCCGCGCACGTCGCCCGCGTGGCCCGCAGGCTCGCTGCACCCCGGCTCGAGAGGGTGAGCTGACGTGCGCGTGGCGCTCGTGACCCAAGACTGGCCCGGCTTCGTCGGCGGGGGGGTGGCCACGCTCTCGTGGGTCCTGGCCGAGGGGTTGGCGGCGCTCGGCGTCCCTGCGGAGGTGTGGACCCGCGGGGGAGGGGCCCGTCGCGGAAACGCGGCACCCGGTCCGCTGCCGGTCCGGGCGTTCCCGGGTCGCGCGTGGCGCCGCCGGGGACGTCGACACTGGGCGCGGGGGATCTCCGAGGCGCTCGCGGACTTCGCGCCGACGCGGCTGGTCGTCACCACGTGGGACCCCATGCCCGGCCTCCTCTCGGTGCTGCCCGACGGCGTCGACGTCTCGTGTTTCGCCTTCGGACGGGACGTCACCGGGGCCCTCTCCCCGCGCCCTCGGGAGCACGACCGGGCCGCGGTCTGGCGGGACCCTCGCGTGCGCTGGCTGACGCTCACGGACTGGATGATCGACGAGCTCGCGGCCCGAGGCATCCCCCGCGAGCGAGCTCGTCGGGTCGCCCCCGCGGTGTCCGAGCCGCCCCCGCTGGAGCGGCGCTCACGGCCTCCGCATCGACTGCTCACGGTCGGCAGGTTGGTCCCACGCAAGGGTCAGGATCGGACGATCGAGGCCGTGGCCGGGCTCCGCGACGAGCTGCCGGGCTTGACCTACAGCGTCGTGGGCGAGGGCCCGGACCGGGCGCGGCTGGAGGCGTTGGTGGACCGCCACGGGGTGCGCGATCGCGTGACGCTGCACGGCCGACTGGTGGGCGAGGCGCTGGAGCAGGCCTATCGCGACGCGGACGTCTTCGTGATGCCCGCGCGGGTCGAGGAGGGCGGCGACACCGAGGGGTACGGCCTCGTCTATCTGGAGGCGGGCGCGCGGGGCTTGCCCGTCGTCGGGGGGCGCGCAGCGGGCGCGGCCGAGGCCGTGGACCCCGAGCGCACCGGGCTGCTCGTCGATCGTCCCGACGACGCGACGTCCGTCGCTCACGCCATCCGACGGGCCGTCCTCAGCCCGACCGACGCGGCGAGGTGGGGTACCGAGGGACGGCGGCGATTCGAGCGCGGGGGCCGACCCGTGCACTTCGCCCGCGAGGTGACGTCGTGACCCCGTGGGTGGTCGCGGTCCGGGCGGCGATGCCGTCCCCCCGGCCCCAGGGCTGGCAGGCGCTGCAGCAGGCCGTGGGGCTGGCCGGCGCGGGGGTCGCCCGGGTGACGCTGGTCGCGGACGCGGCGCTGCCCGACGGGGTGCCCCGCGGGGTCGATGACTGGCTCGGGCGTCCGCTCCCTCCGGAGGTCTCGATCGAGGTGCCGCAGAGGCGCTCGCGGCCCCCCGGGGCGGGGGTTCGGTTCCGCGCCGCGTTGCGCCGACATCGGAGCCCCCGGACAGTGCTCTGGTGCCGCGATCCTCGGGTCGCGGCGCGCGAGGCGGGGCGCTGGGCGCGGGTGATCCACGAGTGGCATGTGTCGCCGGACCCCCACGACCGTCGCCACCGGGCCGCGCTGCGGGGCGCGGATCTGCACGTCACCCCCGCCCCCGGGATCGCCGAGGACCTGAGGGCCCGCGGGCTCCCGCGTGCACGCGTCGCGTTGCTCCCGAACGCCTGCGGCCTCGACCGCAGTCGGGCCCTGGCGCGGCTCGATCGGCCGGGACGCGGCGTGATCGCCCTGGGTCTTCATCGACGGTCGGGGCTCGACACCGCCCTGGCCGCGTGGACGGGAGACCCCGGGTTGCCTCCGCTGCGCATCGGGGGTCGCGACCAGGGGGGCGCGCGCGTGGACGCATGGCGGCGCGGCTCCCGGGACCCCCGCGTCACGTTCGTGGGGCCGGCCTGGGGCGCGGCGCGCGAGTCGCTCCTGGACGACGCCCGGGTGTGGTTGACCGCGTATCCGTCGGACGAGACCACGCGGACTCGCCTCTGCCCGCTGCAGGTGGCGGACGCGCTGGGCTCCGGGCTGCGCGTCGTGGCGCCCGATCTGCCGTCGGTCCGGGCCCTGGCGGGCGCGGCGGGAGGCCTGCACCTCTATCGAGCCGACGACCCCGGCGCCCTCGCGGCCGCGGTCATGGACGCCCACGCTGCTCCCCCGCCCAGCCTGCCGTCGCGCCCGTCCTGGGTCGATCGGGGCCGCGCCCTGCGGGAGATGGTGGCGTGAGGGACGCACCGCTCCACGTCGCGTACCTGGTGCGCTACCTCCCGTCGCCGAGCGAGACGTTCGTGCTCGACGAAGCTCGCGCCCTCGCCGCGATCGGGGTCAAGGTCACGATCTGGACGCTCGACCGGGTAGGGGGGGCCGTGGGTCACGCCCGCTTCGAGTCCATGGTCGCCGGCGCTCACGTGACCCCACGCCCGAGCCGCACCGCCGCGTGGCTGGCCACGCTCGCGCTCCCCGGGGGGCCGCTGCTTCGGCGGATCCGCGCCCACTGGTCCGAGCAGGGCCGGCCCCGGGACTTTCGCCGCGTCGCCTGGCTGGCGCGGGCGTGGCAGCGCGCCCGGGTGGACGTCGTGCGCATTCACCACGCGGCGGAGACCGCTCGGTTCGGGGTCGCCGCCGCCACCCTCGGAGGCGTGGCCGCTTCCGTGGCCGTCCACGCCCGCGACCTCTTCGTGCCGGAGCCGGACCTCCCCTGGATCCTGCATCACGCCGGCCACGTCTCCACGATCACGCCCTTCCACCGCGAACGGATCCTGCGCATCGGGCTCCTCCCGGAGCTCGTCCAGTTGCTGCCCTGCGCGGTCGCGCTGCCCTCGTCCCCCGCGATGCCCCCCGACGACTGGGACCGGCTGCGCGTGCTGTCCGTGGGGCGACTGGTCCCGAAGAAGGGTCACGACATCCTGCTCGACGCATGCGCCGCCCTCGCCTCGGCTCGGCGTCCGGTGCACCTGGTCCTGGTCGGCGACGGCGGGGAGGGGGCCCGCCTCCGCGGGAAGATCCACAAGCTCACGGGCGCCCACCCGCACTTCACCGTCGACGCGCCGGGGTCGAAGCCCTCGGAGGAGGTGTTCGACCTGCTCCTTCGTGGCGGCTTCCACGTGTTCGCGCTCGCGTGCCGGGTGGCCGACGACGGGGACCGCGACGGTCTCCCCGTGTCGCTGCTCGAAGCGGCCGCGGCGGGGGTCCCCATCGTCACCACCGCCATGCCCGGCTTCGAGTCGGAGTTGTCGAACGGAGAGGGAGCCGCCCTCGTCCCCCTCGACTCCGATGGAGCTCCCCAGGTGGCCGCGCTCGCCGAAGCCATGGCGCGAATCCAGTCCGCGGGCAGGCCGCCCTGGAAGGCCACGTCGGCGGTGCTCCGGAGCGCGGCGGCGCGGCGCGCGTCCCCCGAAGAGGCGGCCCGGCGCCTCCTGCGTCGGCTGGAGCTGCTGCAGATGTAACATCCGTCGCGCTCGCGGAGGCGGCGCTCCGGGGTGGGGACGAGGAGACGGCGAGAGATGACGGGAATGGTCCGATCGATGACCGGGTTCGGCCGCGGGGAGGCCCAGGCGGGACCCCTGCGCGTGACCGTCGAGCTGCGCGCGGTGAACCATCGCTTCGCCGATCTCCAGTTCAAGACGCCGCGCTCGTACGCAGGCCTCCAGGCGGCACTGGACGAGCGGATTCGCGGGGCGGTCGAGCGAGGGCGCGTCGAGGTCCTGGTACGTCGCGAGATCGTGGGGGAGACCGCGCGCGTCGTCGACATCGACACCCCCCTCGCCACCGCCTACGCGCGGGCCGCCGAGGACCTCGCCGCGACCCTGGGCCGGGCGGGGGAGTCCCTCGCGCTCGCGGAGCTCCTGGCGCTCCCCGGTGTCGCCCAGGTGCGCGACGCGGAAGTGGACCCGGAGACGGAGCTGCCCACCATCCTCGCCGCCGTGGACGTGGCCGTGACCGCGCTCGTGGGAATGCGGGAGGCCGAAGGCCGTCGGCTGGACGCCGACGTGCGATCCCGCCTCGGGACGATCGCGTCCCACCTCACGGAGGTGGAGGTGCTCGCGAAGGCGGGACCGGCGCGGATCCGCGATCGCGTGGTGCGGCGGGTCCAGGATCTCCTCGGCGACGTCGAGGTCGACAGGGATCGGCTCCTCCAAGAGGCGGCGGTCCTCGCGGACAAGGCCGCGATCGACGAAGAGACGACCCGGCTTCGCTCTCACCTGGCGCAGGCGGAGGAGCTGCTGACCACGCCCGGCGCGGTGGGGCGCCGCCTCGACTTCCTGGTGCAGGAGTTCCAGCGCGAGGTGAACACCATCGGGAGCAAGGCGACGGGCAGCGACATCGCCCCACGCGTCGTGGCCATGAAGTCCGAAGTGGAGAAGATCCGTGAGCAGGTCGCCAACATCGAGTAGCGGGGGGGCGCTGGTGGTCCTCACCGGACCGTCGGGGGCGGGCAAGTCCACGCTCGTCGCCCGGGCTCAGGCCCGCCTCGACAACCTCCGCTTCTCCGTCTCGTACACGACCCGGCCCCCTCGAGAGGGCGAGCAGGACGGGGTCCACTACCACTTCGTCGCGGTCGACGACTTCCTCCGACTCGAGGCGGACGGCGCCTTCCTCGAGTCCGCGCTGGTGCATGGGAACCACTACGGCACCCACCGCGGGCAGGTGGAGGCGGCGGTGGCGCGGGGCGAGATCATCCTCCTCGACGTGGACGTCCAGGGCGCTCGCACGGTCCGATCCTCGGGCGTCGAGGCGACCTACGTGTTCATCCTCCCGCCCTCGCTGGAGTCCCTCGCGGCCCGCCTGCGGGGGCGCGGGACGGACGCCGCCGACGTGATCGATCGTCGCCTGGCGATCGCGGAGCAGGAGATGTCCGAGGCCCACACGTTCGACCACCGGGTGGTGAACGACGACCTCGACCGCGCGGCCGAAGAGTTCGTCTCGATCCTGGCCCGAACGGGGTCCGCGGACTCGACGGACTGACCGCGGCCCCTGGCACGGGGCATGGGCCGTTGTTACGCTCGGTAGTCGTACGTTCGAACGAGTCGACGCGCAGCGGAGCGTTCCCTTGATTAGGTTGGACGAAATCCTGGACGAGGTGCGGAGCTACGCTCCAGACGCCGATCTGGGATTGGTGCGCAAGGCGTGGGTGTTCGCGGACAAGTACCATCGCGGCCAGCGCCGCAAGAGCGGCGAGCCCTACTTCGCCCACCCGCTCGAGGTCGCCTACATCCTCGCGGGCCTGCGGATGGACACCGAGACGCTCGTCGTCGCGGTGCTGCACGACACCGTCGAAGACACCGACGCCGGCCTGGACGACATCGAGAAGATGTTCGGAGCCGCGGTCGCGGAGATGGTGGACGGGGTCACGAAGCTCGACAAGCTCGACTTCCGAACCCAGGAAGAGCACCAGGCGGAGAACTTCCGAAAGCTCGTCTTCGCCATGGCGCGGGACATCCGCGTGATCGTGGTGAAGCTCGCCGACCGGGTGCACAACATGCGGACGCTGGGCGCCATGCGGCCCGAGAAGCGCGCCCGCATCGCCCGCGAGACGATGGACCTCTACGCGCCCATCGCGAACCGCCTGGGGATCATCAGCCTCAAGGGGGAGCTCGAGGATCTCTCGTTCCGCCACCTCCACCCCGACGCCTACGAGGTCCTGCGGGCCGAGGTCGAGGCCCGGGAGCCGTACTTCGACTCGTACATCGCCAAGATGTGCACGACCATCGAGAACGCGCTGGACCCACACGAGATGCAGCCGCTGATCGTGAAGGGGCGAGTGAAGCGCCTGTGGTCGATCTGGCGAAAGATGCAGGAGAAGCAGCTCACCTTCGAGGAGGTGCACGACCTGCTGGCCTTCCGCATCACGGTGGGCTCGCTCGCGCACTGCTACGGCGCCTTGGGCGTCGTGCACTCGCTGTGGGCGCCGGTGTCCGAGAAGTTCAAGGACTACATCGCCCAGCCGAAGGCGAACGGCTACCAGTCGCTCCATACCGTGGTCGTGGGCCCGGACGGCCACCGCATCGAGGTGCAGATCCGCACCTCCGAGATGCATCGCTTCGCGGAGCAGGGCATCGCCGCCCACTGGAAGTACAAGGAGGGGCGGCTCGCGCTCAAGAAGGAGGAGATCGAGAAGTACACGAAGGTCCGGCAGCTGCTGCAGTGGGCCGAGGACATCGAGGACAGCCGGGAGTTCCTGGACGTCCTCAAGGTCGATCTATACAGCGATCAAGTCCACGTCTACACCCCCCGCGGGGACATCCGGTGGTTCCCCCAGGGGTCCACGCCCCTCGACTTCGCGTACTCGATCCACACCGAGGTCGGCCACCACTGCAGCGGGGCGCGCATCAACGGGCGCCTGGTGAAGTTGAACTACGTCCTCCGGTCGGGGGACAGCGTCGAGATCGTGACGCGCCCGGAGCAGCACCCGAAGAAGGAGTGGCTGCAGATGGCGGTCACGTCGCGGGCGCTCTCGAAGATCCGGCACCACCTGCGTCGGGCCGAGCGCGAGAAGGCATGCGCCCTGGGCAAGACGTTGCTGGATCAGGAGCTGCGCAAGCACGGCTCGACGCTCAAGGCGGTGCTCAAGCAGGACGGGCTGCGCAAGGCGCTGGACGCGTTCCACTGCCGCACGGCGGAGGAGTTCTACGCGGGCGTGGGCTTCGGCAACCACGACCTCCAGAGGTTCCTCCCGATCTACGTGGCCCCCGAGAAGCTGGCGAAGGCCAACGCCGTCACGGAGGACCACCCCGAGGCCACGACCACCCTCACGGGGCTCATTCGCCGCCTCGGTCGACGCCCCGGATCGCCGGTGAAGATCGACGGCATGGAGGGGATGCTCACCCTCTTCGCGAAGTGCTGTCGTCCGCTCCCGGGCGATCCGATCATCGGCTTCATCACGCGGGGGCGGGGGATCACCGTCCACAGCAGCGACTGTCGCCAAGCGCTGGCGCTGCCGAAGGAGCGGCGAGTCACCGTCCAGTGGGACATGTCCCACAAGATGCCCCACAAGGCGCGGCTGCACGTGGTGACCGTGGACCGCCCCATGATCCTCGCGAAGCTGTCCGAGGTCATCGGGAAGATGAACGTGAACATCACGAACCTGTCTGCCCGCACCACCCGCGCGGACCGCGGCGTCATCACCCTCGAGGTGGCCGTCGAGGACGCGAGTCAGCTCAAGAACGTGATGGCGGGCGTCATGCGGGTGAAGGGCGTGATCAGCGTCGACCGCGTGCGCCTCGGGGGCGCGTAGGCGGACGGTGACCGACTGCGCTCACGTCGGGCGTTGCTTGCCCGTCATGGCGAGGCGCTCGATGAGGCGCCCGGCGAGGCTCTCGCCCCCCAGCCCCAGCGCCGGGAAGGCGGCGGGACCCGCGCAGAAGACGTTGCGGTGAGGCATCGCGACGCCCAAGCCCGCGGCGATGGGATCGTCGCCCGGCGCGATGGCGGGGGTGTAGGCCGCGGGGCGGGGGTCGATCCCGATGGGGTGCTCGTCGGTGGCCTCGGTCGACTGGGGCACGTGCAGGACCTCGAGGTGCCGCTCCAGGTACGGGAACAGCCACTTGATCCGCTCGATCATGCGCGCAGAGACCGCCTCGATCTCGTCCGCGACCGAGCCGTCGTCTCCGTAGGGGAGCAGCGTCGAAGCGGTGATCGCCCGGCGGCCGGCGGGGGCGAGCGGGCTCCCGGGGAGCGAGGTGGAGATCAGGATGCTCCCCCCGGGGGCCTCGGGGTCGCCGTCCTCATCGAGCAGGATCGCGTGCTCCGCGAGGTCCGGGGGCACGACCTCTTCGCGCACGCCGAGATAGATGCTGTAGCGGAAGTGCGACGGGGCGAGGCGGCTGAGCTTGCGCTCGTACGGCCGGACCGGGCCGGGAAGCCGATCGAGCAGATCCTCGGGGTCGCCGCCCGTGATGACGAACTGCAGCGGCATGTCCTCAGCCTTGCCCTCGAAGAGCGCCGCGTCGACCTTGCGTCGGCCCCCCGTGAGCTCGAGCAGCTCCTCGGGCTGCACGTCCACGCGCATGGCCCGCACACGTCGCAGCAGCAGCGCGAGCAGGGGATCCTCCTCGCCCGGATCGGAGTACACCCCGTCCAGCGCGGCGCCCAGGTGCATGCCCGCGACCGGCAGGGGGAGATCCTCGGGGACGTCGAGGCTGCAGAAGGGGCGCAGGATGGCCCGCATGAGCGTCTTGGCCTCGGCGGACAGGCTCGTCGCGTCGAGGTGCTCACCCCAGGACGGCACGTCGTCCGGGGGGAGGGGCGGGTTCCAGTCGGGGCGCGTGAGCCCCATCGACTGCAGGAGCCCGGGCTGGCCGGCCGACTCGACGGCCGCGTCCAGCGCGTCCGCGAAGCCGCCTGCGCTCGCTCTCGCGTCCTCGAACAGCGCGATGAGCTCGTCTGCGTCGTGGGGGTACTCCCGCCGGAGCTCCGCCGCGAGCTCGTTCGGCTCCGCGGAGAGGTCGATGCGGTGGCGGGTGGTGATGACCTGGAGGCCCGGCGTGCCCCGACGGACCGCCTGGAGCTCGTGCGGATGGAACTTGAGGCTCCGCATGGTGCGCGTGAGCAGCCCCTGACCGAACCCGATCACCGGCGGACGGTGACGCAGGAACCGGAACGGGCCGACGCCGGGGGTCCCCAGCTCGGGCTCCAGCACCAACACGCTGAGGCCGGCGCGCGCCAGCAGGGTCGCCGCGACCAAGGCGCCGGGGGAAGGGTCGACCACGAGGACGTCGTAGTTGCGTGAGATCAAGGGAACGCTCCGCCTGCGGGGGTCGCGAGAGAAGCGGAAGGTAGCAGCCCCGGAGCCTCGATTCGGCCCTCGATCGCGTCCCTCACCGCCGCCGGGAAGAGCCGATGTTCCTGTACGAGGACGCGGGCGGCGAGGGAGCCCTCGTCGTCGCCCGGGAGCACGGGGACGCGGGCCTGGCGCAGGACGGGGCCTCCGTCGAGCGTGTCGTCGACGAGGTGGATCGTGCAGCCGTGCTCGGCGTCCCCCGCCTCGAGGACCCGTCGGTGCGTGTGCAGGCCGGGGTACTTGGGCAGCAGCGACGGGTGGATGTTCAGGATGCGCCCCGGGAAGCGGCTCACGAACCGGGGCCCGAGGATGCGCATGAACCCCGCGAGCACGACCCAGTCCGCCCCGAACTCCCGCACCCGGGCGGCGAGGGCCGCGTCGAAGTCCCCTCGGTCTTCGAACCGACGGTGCGACAGGACGTCCGTTGCGATCCCGCGCTCGCGCGCCGCCGCGAGTCCAGGCGCCCGCTTGCGGTTCGCCAGCACCAGGAAGTCGACGTCCCAGCCCTCGTCGCGCGCCGCGTCGACGATCGCGAGCATGTTGGAGCCGCGCCCGGAGATCAGGACGGCGACCCGCGCGGGGCCCGTCCGGCTCAACCCGCGACCTCCACCCCGGCGCTGCCCTTGGAGCGTGGGATCACCCGCCCGAGGCGCCACGCGCGCTCGCCGTGAGCTTCCGCGACGGCGATGGCTCGGTCGGCGTCCTCGGGGGCCACGAGGACGACCATGCCGACCCCGCAGTTGAAGGTCCGCCGCAGCTCCGCGTCGGTGAGGCCGCCCCACTCCTGCAGGCGAGCGAACACGTTCGGGATCGCCCACGAGCCGAGGTCCAGCTCCACCGCGAGGTCGTTTCCGATCACGCGCGGCAGGTTCTCCGTGAGCCCCCCGCCGGTGATGTGGGACGCGCCGCCCACGCGGCACTCCTTCATCAAGGCCAACACGGTGCGGACGTAGATGCGCGTGGGCGTGAGGAGAACGTCCGCGACCGTGCGTCCGTCCGGGTCGCCGGGGAACGGATCGTCGAGGCTGAGGCCTCGCTCGTCGAAGACGACCCGTCGCACGAGGGAGAAGCCGTTGCTGTGGAGTCCGCTGCTGGCCAGCCCGATGGCGGCCATGCCGTCGCTCACGGCGCCCGGCAGGAGCATCTCCGCGCGCTCGACGCCGCCGACGCAGAAGCCCGCCAGGTCGTAGACCCCCGCGTCGTACACGCCGGGCATCTCGGCCGTCTCTCCCCCGGCGAGGGCGCAACCGGCCCGGCTGCACCCTTCGGCGATGCCCGCGATCACGCCCGCCGCGACGCCCTCATCGAGCTTCCCGGTGGCGAAGTAGTCGAGGAAGTAGAAGGGCTCCGCGCCCGCGCAGACGACGTCGTTGACGCACATGGCGACGAGGTCGATGCCGACGGTGTCGTGCCGGTTCGCGCGGTGGGCGACGATCAGCTTCGTCCCCACACCGTCCGCCCCCGAGACGAGCACCAGGTCTTGGTAGCGGCCCGCCGGAATCGACCACAGCGAGCCGAATCCACCGAGACCCCCGAGCACCTCCGGGCGACCCGTGGCCGCCGCGAGCGGCGCGATGCGTTCGACGAGCCGAGCCCCGGCGGCGATGTCCACGCCGGCTTCTTTGTAGCGGTCCTGAGTCACGGGGCTCTCCAGCGGGAGGGGGCGCGAGTTTGCGGCCGGCATCCCCCGTTTGCAAGCAGCTCGTCGGGGCTCCTATCCTCCGGTCCGTGGCCGATTGGGTCCAGACCATCAACCCCCTGCGCGCCGCCCGATTCCTCGGGCGGTCGGTGGCCGGGAACGTGGGGTCCCTGCGCTACTACATGGGCGACATGCAGCGGCGCCGGGACGACTTCGCGCAGCCCGGCGACACCGTGCTCCTCATCCAGGGGTTCTTCCAGACGCGCCGGGTGATGACCACGCTCGAGCACCGGCTGCGGGCGGACGGATTCCGCGTGTTGTCGTTCCACCTCGGGGGCCTGCTCAACAACTTCAATACGCGCGGCGTCCCGACGCTCGCTCGGATGATCGACGGCAAGATCCGCCGCCTGCTCGACCGCGACGCCTTCGGCCCGATCCACATCATCGGGCACAGCAAGGGCGGCGTGGTGGCGCGCTACCTCGTGCAGCAGGCCGGGGGGGCGGAGTACACGAAGACCGTCATCACCCTGGGCAGCCCCCACAAGGGCACGCCGGTCGCGGCCCTCGGCGCCGGACTCGGGCTGCTGATGGTGTCGCGCAGCCTCTGGCAGATGTTCCCCCGGTCCCCGCTGGTGAAGAGCATGAACAGCCGCCCGTTCCCGGGCCACGTGAGGCTCGCCAGCGTGTACAGCAGCGCGGACGTGATCTGCCCCTACGCCTACTCGATCCTGACCGCCGGCGATGGCGAAGACGTGCGCAACATCCTCGTGCGCGGCCTCGGGCACATGGCGCTGGTGGAGGACCCGTTCGTCTACGGCCTGATCCTGCGCGAGCTCAAGGGTCGCCCCACGGACAGCGCCTCAGGCCCCGTCGCCGAGCCCGACGAAGAGATCACCAGAACGCTTCGAGATCACTGAGCGCGAGCGCTCAGTCCGCGCAACACCTCGTGCCGATGGAGGCGTGCGAGAAGTTGGGGGCGCGACCGTCTCGGCCCGCGCACCGCGTCCCGGTGTCCTCGTTGCCGATGGCGCCGCCCTTGACGATGAGCTTCTCGCCCCGCTTCGTCTTGGTCCACTCCAGGACGCCGCCCGAGAGCCCGACGACCCCGAAGCCGCTGACGCACGTGCTGAAGCCGTCGGCCTTCGAGTAGTCGTCGACCGCGTAGAAGGGGGGGAACCAACCCGAAGCCGGGCACGCGTCCGCTTGGAAGGTGTCGCCGTACGCGTAGCTGAACGTGTCCGGGCCCTTGCACGCCTTCTCCCACTCCTTCTCGGAGCAGAGCCGCTTGCCGCGGTCGGCGCAGAGGCGCTGGCCTTCGTTGAACGTGATGTCACGGATCGGCCTTCCGCCGAGTTCGACGTTGCGCGCCTCGATCGCCGCCTTCTGCTCGGCGGACGCCCCCTCCGGAACCTCCGCGGGGGTGTGATGCAGCGGGTTCTTGTCGATCCAGAAGCCGCCCACGTCCGTGGGCGTCTCGGGCTTCTCCCCGGCCAGCCCGTAGTCGTAGGAGCGCCACTGCCCCCGGATGAACTTGCCGCCCGGGATCCAGACCATGGTCCCGTACTTGTCGTCCGTGACCGAGGGCGCGGGCTGCGGCGTGGCGTAGACGGCCTTGATCTCGGCCTTCACCGCCGCGCGGCGGGTCATCTCGGCGGCCTTCAGCTCCTCGAGCGTCGGCTCCGACTGCTTGAAGTAGAGCGCGAGGCCGGCGAAGATCACCGCCAAGACCGCGAGGCTGATGAGCGCGGTCTTGAAGCTCGCCGTGCCGCCCGAGTACAGGTCCGAGTAGGTGTGCCGCATCGCGGCGAGCATGTCGTCCGCCGTCTGGAACCGGTCCTGGGGGTTCGGCATCAGGGCGATCTCGATGAGATCGTCGATCTTCTCGTTCACGGTGCCGCCGGTGAGCACCGAGGGCATCTCGTAGCGGCCCGTCGGGGGCACGCCCGTGAGCATCTCGTAGAAGATCGCGCCGATGGAGTAGAGGTCCGAGTTCGGGCCCGCCGCCTGGTCGCGGAACTCGCTCATCTCCGGGGCGAGGTACCAAGCGCCCTCTCGGTTGAGCTGGGCGTCGGCGAAGATCGTGGGGCTGATGACCCGCGCGACACCGTAGTCCCCGAGCTTGATCTGTGGAAGCTCGCCGCTCTCCCTCACGTCCTTCGACGAGAAGAGGATGTTCTCCGGCCGCAGATCACCGTGCAGGCCCACGCTGTGGCACTCCTTGAGGATCTCGAGCACACGCGTGAGGATCTTGTGAGTGAGCCCGTGAGGGATGTCCTCGCCCCGGGTGCGACAGTCGTTCATGACGTCGCGCAGCGAGCAGCCGTCGACGAAGTCCATCGTGTAGTACAGCGTGCCGTCGAACTCGCCGGTGTCGAGGATCTTGACGACCCCGGTCCCGCTCATCTGCTTGGTGGACTGCAGCTCGTGATTGAACCGGTCCGAGTCGATCTCTTCGGCCACCAGCTTGGGGCGCAGGATCTTGAGCGCGAGGATCTGCCCCGTGGAGCCGTGCTTGACCTTGTAGACGGCGCCCAGCATGCCTTCACCGAGGCGCTCGACGACCTCGTAGGAGCCGACGGACTGGCCGGCGGTGTATTCGGGAAGGGGATGTTCCTTCGCCGCCTGGACGCTGATGGAGTCGGTGGAGGTCGTCATATGTCCTCGGTGTAGGCCTTGGAGCGACGGACCACCCCTCCCGAGGCCGGTCGTCGAAGCCGCGCAAGGTTAGCAGTCACCCCCGGTCGGATCCAGACGGCGAGGCCGACCCGCCGGGCTCCTTCGGCCCTCGGGCCCGGTCGCCGCCCGGCCGGTCCCTGCGGCCTGCGAGCAATCCCAGGAAGCGCTGCCATCGCACGCCCTGAAGACGCTGCGCCACGAACAGCGACCACACGAGCGCGCCCACGAGGGCGAACGCGGCCAGGAGCAGCAGGGCCAGCCCGACGGCCGTCGCGAGCTCGATCGGCCCGAGCGTCCCCCCTGCGGGGGTCCGGGGCACGAGCACCCCGAGCAGGATCGCGGCCGACACGAGGAACGCCGAGATGCCGACGCCGAAGATCAGGGAGCGTCCGAGGCGGTCGACGGTCGCCGTGAGGCGGTCCACGGCCGGGGTGTCGGCCGACATTCGGAAGCTGCCCCCCTCGAGATCGAGCAGGAGCTGATCCACCTGGGACGGCAGGTCCTTCATGACGCTCAAGGCGGACACGGCGGCCTTCACGAACTCGGTGCCCAGGCTCTCGGGATCGAGGCGCTCGGCGGCCAGCCGCGCCGCGTAGGGCCGCACCGCCTCCATCATGTTCCAGTCGGGGACGAGGCTGCGGGCGATGCCGTCCAGGGTCACGCACGCTCGCGCCAGGATCGCGTACTCCCGCGGCAGCCCCAGGCCGTGGCGACGGGCCAGGGCCAGGATCTCCACCGCGATCGTGGCCGTGTCCTGCTGATCCAGCGACTTCGTGCTGTAGCGGGCCAACAGCTCCTCGACCTCCGCGGCGAGCGGCCGCAGGCGGACGCGACCTCCGTCTCGCGCGGCGGCCCGATACAGGGTCCGCGCGACGGCGTCCGCGTC
This sequence comes from uncultured Rickettsiales bacterium, assembly GCA_964620495.1. Taxonomy (GTDB): domain Bacteria; phylum Myxococcota_A; class UBA796; order UBA9615; family UBA9615; genus CAZEKB01. The sequence goes on from CAZUHI010000012.1 coordinate 133,039, forward strand.
GTTCCAGACCACGCCCACGAAGAGCGCCAGGAGGGTGTCCCGCATCTCCGGAGTGATGCGCCCCACGAGGCCGAAGTCCAGGTACGTCACCCGCGACTCCGAGTCGACGAGCAGGTTCCCGGGGTGCGGGTCTCCATGGAACGTGCCGTGCACGAAGATCTGGCGGTAGGTGGCCTCCACGATGCGGTCCATGACCTGCTCGGGGTCCGCGTCGCACCGGTCGAAGGACGAGAGGCGGACGCCGTCGATCCACTCCATCGTGAGGACGCGGCGGCTCGTGAAGGGACGGTGAACCCGGGGCACGCGCACGCCCCTCACGTCCGCCATGGCCTCGCCGAAGGCCCCCGCGCTCTCGGCTTCGGTGCGGAAGTCGACCTCCCGGCTGATGCCGCGATCGAACGCCTCGACGATGGCCGCGGGCGTGTGCACGCCCAGGTCGATGCGACCGTCGAGCCAGTCGGCCAGCACGTACAGGATGTTCAGGTCCGACCGGATCGTCTCCTCGATCCCGGGCCGCTGCACCTTGATCGCGACGACCCGGCCGTCGTGCAGGACCCCCCGGTGGACCTGCGCGATCGACGCGGACGCCACGGGCTCGTCGCCGAACGTGGCGAACAGATCGGACGTGCTCGCGCCGAGGTCCTCCTCGATCACCGCGAGGGCCTCGGCGGCGGGGAAGGGGGGCACGCCGTCCTGGAGGGTGCACAGCTGGGCGACGTACGCGGCGGGCAAGAGGTCCGACCGGGTGCTCAGCATCTGCCCGAGCTTCACGAACGTCGGCCCGAGCTCCTCGAGGGCGCGCACCAACCGCTCGGGGGTGCCCGCGGGGGCGTCGTCGCCGCCCCCCAGGCGGAGGCCGGGGATGCTCGGCAGGGATGAGACCAGCTCGCCGAAGCCGTGGCGGATCAACACGGTCAGAATCTCACGCGCGCGCGCGAGGTCTCCCAGCCGGTAGGAGCGGTCGCTCACGGCCCCCGGCTCACTGCGACCCGCCCAGGTCGAACCAGAGGAGGCGCCTCTCCGCGGGCGCCCAGACGAGGAACAGGTGCTGATAGAGCGTGCCCTCGAACACCGAGCCGTCCCGCGGGCGCAGTCGGACGCAGCGGAGGCGCTCGCGGGGGGCCTCCCCGAGGGCCTTGGCGGATCCGAACCCCAGCGCCGCCGCGATCTGCTCCTCGATCAGATCGAGCAGCAGGAAGGCCTCGGGAGCGAGCCCGAGGGAGGCCTGGCCCGGCCGCACGCCGCCGGACACCGGGTGGTGCTTCAGGGCGTCCAGGAGCCCGCCGCGCACGTCGTCCCATCCCACCGAGCCGACGCGGGCGATCTGGTCCCCGAACCGGGGCTCCCCGATCTGCTGGTAGGTCGGCAGCACCTCCGCCTCGACGAACGCGGCGAGCCGATCGATCTGGTCCTGCCGGGACGGATGCCACGCGGCGACGTCGTCCCCGGCGACCACGAAGCCGCGGGCGTCCCACCAGGTGAGGAAGTTCGTGGCCTTGTAGAGCTCCCCCACACGATCGAGGGCGCGGTGCAGCGGGTCGTCCTTGGGGAGGGCGGAGAACCGCAGGGCGGCGGGGGACATCGCGCGGAGGATAGCAGTCGCCCGCGAGGCTGATAGGGTCCCGCCCATGACGCCTACGTCCACGTTCCAGAGCCCTCGACGGGCCGTCGGCGTGGACGTCGGCGGACACGGAGTGAAGGCCGTGCTGATGGACTCCGGGGGCGCCCTGCTCGACCGGTGGTCCGACCACGACGCCCGCGCCGAGGCCCGCGAGGTCGGCGCCGTCGTCGAGCGCGTCGCCACCGCGGTGGCGGCCCTGTCCTCGGATCCCGAGGCTGCGGTCGGGGTCGCTGTCCCCGGGTTCTTCGACACCCGCGCGGGCGTGGTGCGCAGCTCCCCCAACTTTCCCGCCTGGGAGGACGTCCCCCTGCGTCGGCTGCTGCGCGAGCGCCTGGGCCGGGAGACGAGCGTGGACAACGACGCGAACGCCGCCGTCGTGGGCGAGGCGTGGGTGGGCGCGGCCGCGGGCCTCTCGGACGTGGTGATGCTCACCCTGGGGACCGGGGTGGGGACGGGGTTCCTTGTGAACGGGGGCGTCGTGCGCGGAGCTCGGGGCGCGGCCGCCGAGGGCGGGCACGTGCGGCTGCCCGACGGCAGGAGGCTCTGCGGCTGCGGACGTCGGGGGTGCCTCGAGGCGTACACGTCGGGTCCCGGGATCGTCGCCACTGCGGCGCACGTCTGGGGGATGGAGGAGCGGCCGGACCCCCCCGCCACCGCCGAGGCGCTCTTCGCGCTGCACGCGGAGGGAGACCTGCAGGCGGCCGACGCGGTGGGTCGCTTCGCCGTCCACCTCGCCCAGGGCATCACGACGCTCGTGCACGTCTTCGCGCCCGAGGCCGTCGTCCTGGGGGGAGGGGTGGCGACCTCCCTGGAGCAGTTCCGGGAGTTCCTGGAGATGGGGATTCGGGGTCTCGCGATCCCCGCGTGCGCGGCCGACGTCCTGCCCATCCGGGCCGCGGAACTCGGGACCGCCGCGGGGGCCGTGGGCGCGGCCCGGATCGCCTTGCAAAGCACGGGGTCGGGGGCTAAATAGCGCGGGGACGCGGCCTGCCGGCTGCGCGAACGCGACCTCGGGTCGCTCGGACGTCGTGAGACGTTCCATGGAGATTTCTCTTTGACCGCGCAGTATCTGCCCGTCCTCCTCGCCCTGCTCGGCTCCGCCGGGTTCATGGCCGTCATGCTCGGCCTGAACGCGCTGCTGGGCCCGAAGCGGGTACCCGACGACTCCATCAAGTACGAGCCCTTCGAGTGCGGCTCGCCCCCGCTGCAGACGGACAACCAGCGCCGCACCGCGGTGAAGTACTACCTGGTCGCCATCCTCTTCGTGATGTTCGACCTCGAGGCCGTCCTGCTCTATCCCTGGGCCGTCCTCTACCGCGAGCTCGGGCTGTTCGGCCTCGTGGAGCTCTGCGTATTCCTCATCTCGCTGGTCGTCGGCCTCGCCTACGTCTGGCGCAAGGGAGCGCTCGAATGGCAGTAGGCGACCCCCTCGTCCAGCTCGGCACCCCCGAGGCGCCCGCCGACGACTTCAAGAACAAGGTGTGGACCACGCGCGTCGACGCCGTCCTCGGCTGGGCGCGCAAGTTCTCCTTGTTCCAGTACCCGTTCGTGACGGCGTGCTGCGGCATGGAGTTCATGGCCGTGTCCGCCAACCACTACGACACCGACCGCTTCGGCGCCGCCCTGCCGCGATTCTCCCCGCGCCAGGCGGACATGCTGATGATCGTCGGCACCATCACGCACAAGCAGGCGCCGGTCCTGCGCACGGTCTACGAGCAGATGTGCGACCCGAAGTGGGTGGTCGCCGTCGGGGCCTGCGCCGTGAGCGGCGGCTTCTATCAGAACTACACATCGGTCGCGGGCGCGGACAAGGTCGTGCCCGTGGACGTCTACATCCCCGGTTGCCCCCCGCGGCCGGAGACCATCCTGGACGCGATCTTGATGCTCCAGGAGAAGATCCAGAACCAGCACCACGAGGTCTGACCCCGCGTCCGACCCCGTTGCCCGTCGCGCTCCCTCGGGGGCGCCTCCGAGGAAGTCCATGACCACCGCAGACGGCGGCACCGACAAGCTCAGCCCGGTGCTCGAGGCGGCCCTCTCCCTGCTGGAGGGCCAAGTCACCGGCTACCACGCGTTCCGTGGGGACGACACCGTCCTCGTGAAGGCGTCGCATCGCCTCGAGGGGACGCGCGCGCTCAAGGACGCGGAGGGCCTCGCCTTCGACCTGCTCATGGACACGACGGTCGTGGACTGGCCGGACGACGACGAGCGCTTCGAGGTGGTCGATCACCTCTTCAGCACGAAGCACCACCACCGCCTGCGGGTGAAGTACCGGGTCACCGAAGAGGACCCGAGCATCCCCTCCATCACCCCCCTGTACGGCTCGGCCAATTGGATGGAGCGGGAGGCGTGGGACATGTTCGGCGTGAAGTTCGCCGGTCATCCCGACCTCCGCCGGATCCTCCTCTACGAGGAGTTCGAGGGGTTCCCCCTCCGCAAGGACTACGACAAGTTGGACGCGCAGCCCCTCTTCGAGCCGCGCTACCACGGCACCCGGGAGAGTGACGGATGAGCATCCCGACCTCCGAGTACCCCTACGACGTCGGCGGCGAGTTCGTGCCGATTCCGGGGCGGGACAAGTACGTCCTGCACCGCATCTACCCGGACGAAGAGGACGAGGACCTCGCCAACCGCACGGTCATCAACATCGGCCCGTCGCACCCCGCGATGCACGGGACGATCAAGATCATCGGCGAGCTCGACGGCGAGACCATCGTGGGCGTGGACGTGCACCCCGGCTACCTGCACCGGGGGTTCGCCAAGGAGTGCGAGGCGCACACCTACCACCAGTGCATCCCGTACACGGACCGGCTCAACTACTGCTCGCCGCTCATCAACAACTTCTGCTGGGTCGAGGCGATCGAGAAGCTGTTCGACGTCGAGGTCCCCCGCCGCTGCAACCTCATCCGCATGTACCTGGCGGAGTACAGCCGCATCACGGACCACCTCACGTGCCTCGGCGCCGCCCTGATGGAGCTCGGGGCGCTCACCCCGTTCCTCTACATGATCGAGGTGCGCGACTGGATGTGGGAGCACATCTGCCACGTGACCGGCGCCCGCCTCACGCAGACGTACGCGCGCATCGGTGGCCTCGCTCGGGACGTCGACGACGCCTGGCTCGACCGCGCCATGCAGATCCTCGAGGAGAACCTCAAGGTCTGCCTCGGCCGGGTGCACGGGCTCGTGCAGCACAACCGCATCTTCCTCGACCGCATGCGCGGGATCGGCCTGATGAAGGCGGCGGACGCCATCTCGTACGGCTACACCGGCCCGGTCCTCCGCGGCTGCGGGGTGGGCCTGGACGTGCGCAAGTACGCCCCCTACGAGCTCTACGACGAGGTCGAGTTCGACGTGCCGATCGGCAAGTACGGCGACAACTACGACCGCTACTTCGTGCGGATGCGCGAGATCGAGGAGTCCCTCAAGATCTGCCGCCAGCTCGACCCGATGATCCGCGCCACCAACGGCCAGGAGATCACGGTCGACGACAGCCGCATGACGCTGCCGCCGAAGTCCGAGGTGTACTCGAACATCGAAGCCCTCATGAATCACTTCAAGCTGATCATGGAAGGCACGCGTCCCCCCAAGGGAGAGACGTACCTCGCCCACGAGGGCGGCAACGGCGAGCTCGGCTTCTACATCGTGAGCGACGGCACGGGCTTCCCCTACCGCGCCCGGTGCAGGCCGCCTTCCTTCATCCACATGGGCGGCATCCACCTGCAGCTGCTCGGCTCGCAGGTGGCCGACATCGTCCCCATCTTCGGCCAGATCAACATGATCGGCGGGGAGTGCGACCGATGAGTACGCACCAGGAAATCGGCGGCGGCGACGTCGACCGCGAGGCCGCGACGCTCCAGTACAACCCGGACCCGCACGACGGGATCGAGTTCAGCGACGCGGCGAAGCAGCGGCTGGAGTGGCTGCGCACCCGGTACCCGAAGGACCACCAGCGGGCGCTGATCCTGCCGGTCCTGTCCATGGCGCAGCGCGAGTTCGGCTGGTGCAGCCCGAAGGTCGTGCAGTACGTCGCGTCGGTGATCCCGGTGCCCGTCATCCAGGTGGAGGAGGTCGCGACCTTCTACACGATGTACAACAAGAAGCCGATCGGCCGCTGGCACCTGCAGGTGTGCCACAACCTCAGCTGCTCGCTCATGGGCGCCGAGATCGTGCTCGAGCACATCGAGACCAAGCTCGACATCCACCGCGGCGAGACCACGTCGGACGGCCAGTTCACGCTCATGGGCGCCGAGTGCCTCGGGTCCTGCGGGACCGCCCCGATGATGCAGGTCAACGACCACTATCACGAGAACCTCACGCTGCAGGACGTCGACGACCTCATCGACAAGCTGCGCGCCGAGCCGGACCTCGAGAGCGACGCGCCGAACCTGGCCTTCGGCTGCGGCTCCGGTCCCTCGCGGGCGCTGCCCCAAGACGGGCCCGTCCTCACCAGCGGGCAGGGCGTCGTCGTCCCCGGTCATGGAGCGCACTGAGATGGCTGTCGGCACCTACCCCGTCGTCGGGGAGCACCTCACCATCCTGAACTACGAGCGCGGCTCGGAGTCCTGGCCGCTCGCCTCGTACGAGTCCCGCGGCGGGTACTCCGTGGCCAAGGCGACGCTCGGCGGCTCCTACCAGCCCGACGACCTCCTCGGCGAGGTCAAGGCGTCGGGGCTGCGCGGCCGCGGCGGCGCAGGCTTCCCCACGGGGCTGAAGTGGTCGTTCCTGCCCCCCGTGGACGACTCGAAGCCCCGCCAACTGGTGGTCAACGCGGACGAGTCGGAGCCAGGAACCTTCAAGGATCGCGTGATCATGGAGGAGAACCCTCACATGCTCCTCGAGGGTTGTGTCCTCTCCTGCTACGCGATCAGGTCCGAGTCGACCTACATCTACATCCGCGGCGAGTACGTGCCCGCCATCAAGCGCATGACCGCGGCGGTGGAAGAGGCCTACGCCGCCGGGCACCTGGGCGAGAACATCTACGGCAGCGGCTTCAACTGCCACGTGACGGTGCACAGCGGCGCCGGCGCCTACATCTGCGGCGAAGAGACCGGCCTCATCGAGTCCCTCGAGGGCAAGAAGGGCCAGCCCCGCATCAAGCCCCCGTTCCCGGCCGTCGAGGGCGTCTTCCGCTACCCGACGATCGTGAACAACGTCGAGTCGATCACGGCCGTCGTGTACATCGCTCACGCGGGCGGGCAGGGCTACCGAGCCTGGGGCACCGAGAAGTCGGCGGGCACCAAGCTCTACAGCGTCAGCGGTCCGGTGAAGCGGCCCGGGGTCTACGAGGTCCCCATGGCGTATCCCTTCAAGGATCTGCTGAACAACGAGTGCGGCGGCATGCTCGACGGCGTCGCCCTGAAGGCGCTGATCGTGGGCGGCAGCTCCGTCCCCGTGGTGAACGCGGAGACCGCCCTGAAGATCAACATGGACTACGAGTCCTGCGAGGAGCACGGCACCCTGCTGGGCTCCGGCGGCGTCATCGTCATCGGCGAGGGCACCTGCATGGTCCGGTCCCTGATGGTGCTGCTGCGCTTCTATCACCACGAGTCCTGCGGCCAGTGCACGCCGTGCCGCGAGGGCACCGGGTGGATCGAGCGCATCTGCAGCCGCATCGAGAACGGGCACGCGTCCGACGGCGACATCGACGAGCTGTACCGCATCGCCGACAGCATGGAGCTGCGCACGATCTGCACCCTCGCGGACGCCGCGGCGTGGCCCACCAAGTCATTCATCGAGGTGTTCCGGGACGAGTTCGAAGAGCACGTCAAGCAGGGCAAGTGCCCCCACGGCAACACCTTCCCCGACCACCTGAACCTCCGCGGCGGCGGGGCTCCCCAGCGGCGGGAAGACCCCGAGCACGCGTTCATCGCTTAGGAGGCCGGGCATGTCCGAAGAAGTCACGCTGACGATCGACGGCACCGAGGTGACCGTCCCGAAGGGGACGAAGGTCATCGACGCCGCCAAGAAGCTCGGCAAGCGCATCCCCCACTTCTGCTACCACCCGGGGCTGCCGGTCGACGGCAACTGCCGCATGTGCATCGCCGACGTGCGCACCTGGAACGCGCGGGCCGAGAAGCACTTCCCGGCGCGTCGCCCCGCGGTCACGTGCTGGACCGACGCCGAAGAGAACATGCAGGTCTTCACCGAGACCGACATGGTCCTCAAGGCCCGCGCCTCGGTGATGGAGTTCCTGCTCGTCAACCACCCCATCGACTGCCCGATCTGCGACAAGGCGGGCGAGTGCATGCTCCAGGACTACTACATGCGGCACGACCGCAAGCGGTCCGAGCTGCGCGACGAGAAGGTCCACAAGCCCCGCCTGGTGCCGTTCGGCGAGCGCATCGTCTACAACGGCGAGCGCTGCATCCTCTGCAGCCGCTGCACGCGGTTCACCTCCCACGTCACGAAGACGTTCGACCTCGGCATCGTCAACCGCGGCGACCGCGCCATCGTCGAGCTCACGAAGACGTCGAAGTTCGACCACGCCTACACGGACAACGTCGCCGACGTCTGTCCCGTGGGCGCGCTCACGAAGACGGACTTCCGCTTCAAGAAGCGGGTCTGGTACCTCAAGCACACCGAGTCGGTCTGCGGCGGCTGTTCGCGCAACTGCAACACGGTCGTCGACCACGACGGGCAGGACATCATCCGCGTGATGCCCCGCGAGCGCGCTGCCATCAATCAGCACTGGATGTGCAACGAGGGTCGCGACCTCTACAAGACGCTCCAGAACGTGGACCGCCCCGCGGCCCCCGTCGTGCGGGTGGACGGCGAGGCGACGGACCCCGGCTGGAAGGCCGCCTTGGCCCTCGTGGGCGAGAAGCTCGCGGAGCAGAAGAAGGCCGGTCGGATGGCGGGCATCGCCTCCACCTGGATGAGCAATGAGGAGGCCCTGCTCTTCGGCGACCTGCTCGGCAAGAAGCTCAAGTGCGGCCGGCTCGACGTGAAGACCGACGTGGCCGACGGCTACCCCGCCGACGACCTCCTCCACACCGACGACCACAACCCCAACCGTCGGGGCGTCGCCGAGTCGGGCGTGGTGCCGGGCAAGAAGGAGGGGCGCGACCTGGCCGGCATCCTCGAGGACTGCGCCGCGGGCGAGGTCGACGTGCTCGTGGTGTGGGGCCCGGGCCTCGTCAACCACTGGGGTGGGGACGCCGCGGCCATGGGCGAGGCTCTGGCGAACGTCGGGTTCGTCGTGCAGGCCACCTGGAAGCACGACGAGCTGAGCCCCCTCGCGCACGTGGTGCTGCCCACGCGCAGCTGGGCCGAGAAGTCCGGCACGTGGACCAACGTCGACGGGCACCAGTCGCAGTTCCGCAAGGCCCTGCGGATCGACCGCCGCGTGCGCGACGACTTCGAGCTCCTCGCGCAGCTGACGGTCGCCTCCGGGATCAAGAAGCCGGTCGCCGACTCGCTCAAGGCCGCCCGCAAGAAGCTCAAGGCCGACGCCGAGGAGGCCGCCGAGGTGCTCGACGGCGACTTCAGCTTCCCCAAGAACCAGACGATGTACCGCCACCACGGCGGCGTCCTGGAGGTCTGAACCGATGGACTTCCCCTTCGTCGTCGTCGCGCTGCTGAACCTCTCGTTCGTGCTCGGCCTGCTGCTCAACCTGGGCGGCCTGCTGACCTGGGTCGAGCGGAAGCAGGGCGCGGTGATGGCCGACCGGATCGGCGCCAACCGGGCCTACATCCCCATCCCCATCCCGCAGAAGGGCGGGGGAGTGACTTGGTGGAAGGGCTTCACGGTGATGGGCCTGATCCACGGCATCACCGACGGGCTCAAGATGATCACGAAGGAGGACTTCACCCCTCCGTTCGTCGACAAGGTCGTCTACAACATCGCGCCCTGGTTCGCCGTCATCCCGGTCCTCATGACCTTCGCCGTCATCCCCTTCGGCGGGCCGTTCCAGCCCGGCGTGATGATGGGGGACATCTTCGCGCTCGTGGGCCTCACCGGCGTGTCCGAGTGGATGCTCGAGTTCTTCGGCACCACCACGTACCAGATGCAGCTCGCCGACCTCGACGTCGGCCTCCTCTTCATCTTCGCCATGGGCGGCACCGGCATCTTCGCCGCCGCCATGGCGGGCTGGGCGTCCAACAACAAGTGGTCGCTCATGGGCGCGCTGCGGTCGTCCTCCCAGATGATCTCGTACGAGGTCTTCATGGGGCTGTCGATCCTCGGCTTGATCGTCATCTACGGCACCGTGAACATGAATGAAATCGCTCAGATTCAGGGCGATTTCTTCATGTGGGGCATCTTCCTTCAGCCGCACATGTTCTTCATCTTCACCGTCGCCCTGATGGCGGAGAACAAGCGCGTGCCGTTCGACATGGCCGAGGCCGAGTCGGAGCTCGTCGCGGGCTACTTCACCGAGTACAGCGCCATGAAGATGGGGCTGTTCATGATGGCGGAGTTCATCGAGATCGCCGTCATCGGCGGCATCCTCACGACCCTCTTCTTCGGGGCCTATCACATCCCCGGAGTGCACGGCGCGGGGGACGTCCTCTACTGGGCGGCCCACCCGGAGTTGACGGCGGGCAACTTCGTGTTCGGCGCCGAGGTCCCGCACTTCGTCGTGGTCGTGCTCCGCGTCCTGTCGTTCCTCGGGAAGCTGGTCTTCTTCTGCTGGGCGCAGATCCTCATTCGCTGGACGCTGCCGAAGTTCCGCTACGACCAGATCATGCGGCTCGGCTGGAAGTTCCTGCTGCCGATCTCGATCGTCAACCTGCTCGTGACCGCTGCGGTGGTCCTGGCCCTCTCCTGAGGCATTCATGAAGCTCGGCACCAACGACGGCTTCGAGAACCTCGCCAAGGGGCACGTCCTGCCGGACGCCGCCTACGAGGGCGAGTTCACCGAGGGCGAGATCGTCAAGTACTACAACCCGGAGAGGCTCTCCTTCGCGGAGCGCATCTACCTGCCCGCGGTGCTGGGCGGCCTGACGATCACGGCCAAGGTCTTCTTCGGGAACATGCTCAAGTGGGCCGCCTGGTTCACCTACTGGATCCGGGGCAAGGGCAAGGACGCGCCGAAGGGCGCCACCACCATCTACTACCCCGAAGAGACGCGGCCGGACTACAGCCCGATCACGCGCGGCAAGCACATCCTCACGATGCGCGAGAACGGCGATCCGCAGTGCGTCGCCTGCTACATGTGCGCCACGGCCTGCCCGGCCTTCTGCATCCACATCGTGGCGGGCGAGCACCCCGATCCGGCCATCGAGAAGTACCCCGTGGTCTTCGACATCGAGATCGACAAGTGCATCTTCTGCGGATACTGCGAAGAGGCCTGCCCGGTCGACGCGATCCGCCTCACGAACGACGTACACCTCGTGGATTACCGCCGCGAGGACATGACCTACAACAAGGAATACCTGCTCAGCTGGAACCCCACGAAGGTCGAGCACGAGCACATCTACCCCGGGGACCAGCCGCGTCGCGATTAGCGCGCGGACTCTCCTTCTCCTTTCAGGAATCTCCATGGACCCCACCACGGCCATGCTCTACCTGATGTGTGCCCTCGCGGTGCTCGGCGGCCTCGGGACGGTGGTGCTCAAGCACCCGGTCCACGCCGCCCTGTCGCTGTTGGGCACGATGCTGGCGCTCGGCGGCGCCTACGCGCTCTTCCAGGCGCACCTGCTCGCCGCGCTCCAGATCATCATCTACGCGGGCGCCATCATCATCCTCGTGGTCTACGTGATCATGCTGTTGGACCTCCGGGCCGACGGCGGCTTCTGGATCCGCCTGGGGGGCATCGTCGCGGTCCCCGCGCTCGGCCTCTTCGTGCTGCTCTGCCTCAAGCTGTTCATGTCGGTCCCGGCCACCGCGGCGCCCGCGCTCGCCGGGGACGACCGGTCGCCCTGCGCGGCCGGTGAGGTCTGCGAGACCAGCTGCGTCGATCTGAAGGACAACGACGCCGACGGCCTCACGGACTGCTCGGACCCGGACTGCCAGTCCCACGACACCTGCTTCGGCACGACGAAGGCCGTCGGCGCCCAGCTGCTCGGGCCCTACGTCCTGCCCTTCGAGGTCGCCTCGATCCTGCTCCTCGCGGGCATCGTCGGCGCCGTCCTGCTCACCGGGCGCAAGCCGAGAGACCCCGGGCCCGCCCCGGCTCGACCCGCCCCCGCCGTGGCGCTCGCTCCCCCCGTCGAGGTGTGGAAGCCGGAGCCGGAGGAGGACGACTGATGCCTCTCCCTCACGTGCTCGCCTTCGCGTTCCTGCTCTTCGCCATCGGCGCCGCCGGCGTCCTGCTGCGCAAGAACGTCCTCGTGGTCCTGATGTGCATCGAGCTGATGCTCAACTCGGTCAACCTCGCCTTCGTCGGCTTCAGCCGACACTTCGGCGACTCCGGGTCCCACGTCATGGTCCTCATGGTCTTCGTGGTGGCCGCCGTCGAGGTGGGCGTGGGCATGGCCATCGTCGTCAACATGTATCGCCGCCGACGCACCCTGTCGGTCGACGAGTTCACGGCCCTGAAGGGTTAGGGAGGAGTCGTCATGGCCGGTGCCGCTGCCGCTGAAGCCGCTCATCACGCCGCCCAGGTCGTGAGCTCGACCGGGATGCTCGCCCCCATCATCGGGCTGCCCCTCCTGGGCGCCGCGATCAACGGGCTGGTCGGCAAGAAGCTCCCTACGAGCGCGATCCACACCATCGCCCTGCTGTGCGTGGGCATCCCGGCGCTCATCGCGTGGGTGCTGTTCCTGCAGCTCACGGGCCTCGAGCCGCACGCGCGGAACCTCGAGCAGGTGCTCTTCCCGTGGATCCACGTGGGCGGGTTCCAGGTCGACTTCGCCCTGTGGCTGGACCCGCTGTCCGCGGTGATGCTCCTCATCATCACGAACATCGGCTTCCTCATTCACCTGTACTCGATCGGGTACATGAAGGGGGACCCCAGCTACTACCGCTTCTTCGCGTACCTGAACCTCTTCATCTTCTCGATGCTGTGCCTCGTCCTCGGCGAGTCGCTGCTGCTCATGTTCCTGGGCTGGGAAGGGGTGGGGCTGTGCTCCTACCTGCTCATCGGCTTCTGGTTCGAGGAGCGCGAGAACGCCAAGGCGGGCAAGAAGGCGTTCGTCGTCAACCGCGTGGGCGACTTCGGCTTCGCCCTCGGGATGATGCTGCTGTTCGTTACCTTCGGCACGCTCAGCCCCGTCGGCGACGGCGGCATCAACGCGCAGCTCGCGACGGGCCTCCCCGCGGGCGTGTCCATCGGCACCATCGAAGCCGCGGCGCTGCTGCTCTTCCTGGGCGCCTGCGGCAAGTCGGCGCAGATCCCGCTCTACATCTGGCTGCCGGACGCCATGGCGGGGCCGACGCCCGTCTCCGCCCTCATCCACGCGGCGACGATGGTGACGGCCGGCGTCTACATGATCGCCCGCCTGAACGGCCTCTTCTTCCACGCGGAGTTCGCGTCGGAGGTCGTCCTCTGGACGGGCGCCGGCACGGCGCTGCTCGCGGCCACCATCGGCCTCGTGCAGAACGACATCAAGAAGGTCCTGGCCTACTCCACCGTCAGTCAGCTGGGCTTCATGTTCACGGCGATGGGCGCGGGAGCCTGGGCCGTCGGGATGTTCCACCTGATGACGCACGCCTTCTTCAAGGCCTGCCTCTTCCTGGGCTCCGGCTCGGTCATCGTGGCGATGCACCACGAACAGGACATGCGCTACTACGGCGGCCTGCGGAAGTTCATGCCGCGCACGTACTGGACGTTCCTCATCGCGACGCTCGCGATCTCGGGGGTCCCGCTCTTCTCCGGCTTCTTCAGCAAGGACGAGATCCTGTGGTTCGCCCAGGCCTCCGAGCGGGGGGCCTTCGGGGCCTACGCGCTGGTGTCCCTGGCCGCCTTCTGCACGGCCTTCTACATGTTCCGAATCATGTGGATGACCTTCTGGGGCGAGCACAGAGGCGTCCCCGAAGGCCACGGTCACGGCGACGACCACGACGGCCACGGCCACGGGCACCACGGCGATCCGCAGGAGCAGCCCTGGACGATGACCGTCCCGCTGATCGTGCTCGCCGCGCTGTCGCTGCTCGGCGGCTACGTAGGCCTCGCGCACGTGTTCACGGGCGGCGCCGTCCCCAACTACCTGCACGACTGGTACCACCCGATCTTCGCCAACTCGCACGTGGGCCTGCTGCCCATGTACGAGGCGAGCGCGGAGCTGACGCACAGCGCCGAGCTCCGGGGGGTCTTCATCTCGGTCTTCGTGGCCTTGGCAGCCATCGCCGGCTCGGTCTGGCTGTACCGCGGCAAGGACAAGCTGCACGACGTGTTCGAGGCGAACTTCCCGCCGCTGCACAAGGTGCTCTGGAACAAGTGGTACGTGGACGAGATCTACGAGGCCATCCTCATCTCGCCCCTGGTCGTCGCGTCGCGCGAGTTCCTCTGGCGCATCGTCGACGAGGTCATCATCGACGGCCTCGTGAACTTCATCGGTGGCGCCGCGACCAACGGCGCGCGCCTCCTGGGCAAGGTCCAGGACGGCGACACCGGCAACTACGCCGGCTGGATGGTCGTCGGCCTCTTCATCTTCGGCGCCTTCGCGGTCGTCGCGGCGATGCTCTAGGAGCGGAAGATGAGTCACCTCCTCAGCATCGTGATGTTCCTGCCCCTCCTCGGGGCGCTCGTCCTCCTCGCCATCCCGAAGGGGAACGAGAAGGCCATCAAGACCTGGGCCCTCACGGTCACGGTCGCGGGCTTCCTCGTGTCCCTGCCGCTGGCCGGCTACGACGCCGCCGTCTCGGGCATGCAGTTCGTGGAGAGCTACACGTGGATCCCGTCCTGGGGCGTGAATTGGGAGGTCGGCCTCGACGGGTTCAGCCTCTGGCTCGTGCTCCTCACGACCTTCCTCGGGCCCATCGTCGTGCTCGGCTCGTGGACGGCCGTGGAGAAGGACCACCGGCACTTCTTCTTCCAGGTGCTGGCCCTGCAGACCTTCATGATCGGCGCCTTCGTCGCGCTGAACCTCGCGGTCTTCTACGTCTTCTGGGAGCTGATGCTCATCCCGATGTTCTTCCTCATTGGGATCTGGGGCGGCGACCAGCGCATCTACGCGACCATCAAGTTCTTCGTCTACACCGTCGTCGGCTCGATGCTGATGCTCGTCGCCATCATCTACCTCTACTGGCTGCACCACGAGCAGTTCGGCGTGTGGTCGATGGCGTTCGTGGACCTCTACAAGGTCCAGATGGGCGGCGACGTCCAGTGCTGGCTCTTCGCGGCCTTCGCCCTGAGCTTCGCCATCAAGGTCCCGATGTTCCCGTTCCACACCTGGCTGCCGGACGCGCACGTCCAGGCGCCCACGGCGGGCTCGGTCATCCTCGCGGGCGTGCTCCTGAAGATGGGCACCTACGGCTTCATCCGCCTCGCCATGCCGATGTTCCCGCTCGCCGTCGCGGAGTCGACCTGGATCATCATGCTGCTGTCGGTCATCGGCATCGTGTACGGCGCGCTCGTGGCCATGGTGCAGCCCGACATCAAGAAGCTCGTGGCCTACAGCTCCGTGTCCCACATGGGGTTCATCATGCTGGGCGTCTTCGCCCTGAACCCCCAGGGGGTGCAGGGCGGGATGATCCAGATGATCAACCACGGCATCTCCACCGGGGCGCTCTTCCTCCTCGTGGGCGTCATCTACGAGCGCACGCACACCCGACGCATCTGGGACTACGGCGGCATCGCGAAGGTGATGCCGGTGTACGCCACGCTGTTCATCCTCGTGGCGCTGTCGTCGGCCGGCCTGCCCGGCACCAACGGCTTCGTGGGTGAGTTCCTGGCGCTCCTCGGGGCCTTCAAGTGGGGCGCCGCCGAGCACGCCGCGGGGGGCACCCTGGTCGGCTCCTACGGCTTCGTGGCGGTCGCGGCCACGGGGGTCATCTTCGGCGCCGTCTACCTGCTGTGGATGATCGAGCGCGTCTTCTTCGGGCCGGTGCAGCTCGAGAAGAACCTGGCGCTGAAGGACATGACCAGGCGCGAGCTCGCGGTCTTCGCCCCGCTGGTCGTCATGATCTTCTGGATCGGGCTCTACCCGAAGCCCTTCTTCGACAAGATGCAGCCCACGGTCGAGACGTGGATCGCGGACGTCGAGGCCGGCGAGGCCGAGGCCCGGGAGCTCCCACGCGACTTCGGCAGCCCGTCGCGGCGGGGCGGTGCGCCCAGCACTTCCACGGCGAGCAAGTAGGGGCGACGCGATGAACATCGATCTGAACTTCTCGCTGATGATCCCCGAGTTCATCCTCATCGGGGCGGCCCTCGTCATCCTGCTGCTGGATGCGTTCCAGACCCCCCAGGACGGCCGCCGGGACGGCACCCCGGCCGCGGGCGGCGCGGACAACACGACGGTCTCCGCGATCGCAGCCCTCGGCTGCTTCGGCGCGGCCGCCTGGACCTCGTTCATGCTGTGGGGAGGGGGCGCTCAGGTCTCCTTCGGCGGCCTGTTCGTCCTCGACTCCTTCAACATGTTCGTGAAGGTGCTGGTCTGCGCCTCGGCGGGCCTCGCGCTGCTGCTCGCCGACCCCTGGCTCAAGAACCACCGCCTCTCCGCCGCGGGCCACCACTCGCTGCTGCTCATGGCCACCTCCGGGATGCTCTACATGCTCTCGGCGGGCGACTTCGTGATGCTCTTCATGGGCCTCGAGGTCATGTCGATCCCGATCTACTGCCTCGCCGCCTTCCTCCGCTGGGAAGACCGGTCGGTCGAGGCGGGCGTGAAGTACCTGGTGCTCGGCTCCTTCGCGACGGCCGTGATGCTCTTCGGCATGGCGCTCGTCTACGGCTGGGTCGGCCTCGAGACCGGCGTGGCCACGATGAACATCGACGCCGTCCTCGCGGCGGTCCGCGGGGCCGGCCCGCTCCCCGGCTACGCCGTCATCGGCGGGTTCATGATCCTCGTCGGGCTGCTCTTCAAGGTGTCCGCCGCGCCCTTCCACATGTGGACGCCCGACGTGTACGAAGGCGCGCCGACCGCGGTGACGGCGTACATGTCCGTCGCGGTGAAGGCCGTGGGCGCCGCCGTCATCCTCCGCTTCTTCGGGGCCGACATCCTCGCGGCGTTCCACTTGGAGGGCGTGCTCTGGGGCGTCATCGCCCTGACCGTCGTGCTGGGCAACGTGATGGCGCTGGCGCAGGACAACGTGAAGCGCATGCTGGCGTACTCGTCGGTCGCCCACGGCGGCTACATGCTCATGGGCGTGCTCGCCGGGACCCCCTCGGGCCAGGCGGGCGTCCTCTTCTACGCCGTCGCCTACACCGCCGCGAACGTCGCCGCCTTCGGGGTGCTGGTGTACCTCTCGCGCCGCGGGCACGACGTGGAGACGTTCGACGACCTCCGGGGATTGGGTCGCCTGTACCCCTTCGCCGCCGCGGTCACCACGCTGTCGATGCTGTCCCTCATGGGCATCCCGCCGCTCGCGGGCTTCTTCGGGAAGTTCCAGCTGTTCGCCGCCACGATCGCACAGGGTCATGTGCTCCTGGCCGTCATCGGGATCCTCACGAGCGCGCTGTCGGTCGCGTACTACCTGCGTCCCGTGATCACGCTCTACATGGCGGACCGTGTCGCCCCGACGCGCGCTCCCGAGGCGGCGAATCTCGGCCTCATGGCCTCACTCGGTGTGTCCGCAGCGGCTATTGTGATCATTGGCCTGCTCCCCGAGAGCTACTTGCAGCTCGCAGCGGAGTCGGTCCGCGCCCTCGCGGGCTGATCGCGGGGGCGCGCCCCCGAAGGTGAGGAGCGCGCCGGGAGTGCGGTCGACGATTCATCTGGTCTGCGCGCTGCACTTCCACGTCCCGACGGGCGTGTCGGCGAAGGCCTTGCGGCGAGCGACGGCGGAGAAGTACCGCCCCCTCATCGCCGTGATCGAGAAGCACCGTCAGCTGCGGCTCAGCCTGCACTTCGCGGGCCCGATCCTCGAGCACCTGCGCGACCAGGAGCCGGCGATGCTGTCGCGGCTTCGGGAGCTGGCCAACGAGGGCCGCATCGAGCTCCTCGGCGGCGCGTACCACGACGCCGTCCTCCCTTCGATCCCCGAGCGGGACGCCCTCAGCCAGCTCCAGCTCACCGCGAACTTCTGCAAGCAGCACTTCGGGAAGGTCCCGGCGGGCGCCTGGATGTGCCTGCGCGCCTGGGACCCGGCGCTCCCGACCCTCCTGCGCAAGGCGCGCGTGGAGTACACGCTCCTCGACGACGCCCAGTTCGTCGCGGGCGGCCTCGACCCGTCGGCGATCCACGGCCACTTCGTGACCGAGCGGGCAGGGGACGCGATCACGGTCTTCCCCGTCGACCGCGAGCTCACGCGCACGGTCGAAGAGGGCTCGCTGGAGCAGCTCCGGGAGCGGCTGGAGACGGCCGCCCGCGCCGGGGCCGCCGCGGCTGCGATGGCTCGCGCCTCCAACGGAGGCCAGACGACCGCCGCCGACGAGCGCCTGGAGGTCATCGCCGTGGAGGCGGACCGGTTGCTCTCCACGGGCCGACTCGAGCCGTTCGTGGGCCTCCTGGCCGAGGAATACACGTGGGTGAAGACCCACACCATGCACCGCGCCCGCGGGATCTGGGCCTCCCGAGGCCGCGTGTACGTCCCGGGCGGGGCGGAGGCGTCCCTGTCGGCGTACGCCCGGCCCGCCGAGGGGGTCCGGCTGCGCCGCGACTTCCAGGAGCGCATGGAGGCGGCCGGCGTCTGGGACGAGGTGGAGAGCTACCTGGGCCCGGTGTCGTTCAACAGCTTCCTGGTCAAGTACCCGGAGGCGGACCGCATCCACAAGCGCATGCTCCGGGTGTCCCGCAAGGTCGACGCCCTCCGCAACTTCGTGCAGCAGAAGCAGGACCACCCCGCCGCGAAGAAGGCGCGCGTGATGCTGGAGAAGGTCTGCGCGGCCCTCTGGCGCGCCCAGAACCACTCGGTCTACTGGCACGGCGGGCGGCGCGGCAACGGCATCTACGACCCCCTCCTCCGCCAGCGCGTGACCCGCGAGCTGCTCGCCGCCGAGCGGATCGTCGACCGGCTCCTCGGGGACCCCTCTACCAAGGGTTGGTACGGCGAAGCGATCGACGTGGACGGCGACGGTCGCGCCGAGGCCGTCGTGGCGACCCCGCACTTCGGCGCCGTCGTGCACGCGGGCCGGGGCGGCACCCTGTGGGAGCTGGATCTCCGGCAGAAGGGCCTCCCGATCCAGACGTCCGTGGACGGCGGCGAGGAGCCCGAGCACCTCACGGGAGACACCGACACGGACGTCAGCCTCGTCGGCCCGTCGGGCGAGGCCTCGGTCGCGGACCGGCCGATGGTGCCGGAGCTCGCGGCACTCGGGCTCGGTCGGGCGCCCCGGGGCGCCCTCGTGGACCACTTCTTCGCCCCCGAGGCGACGGCTTCCAGCTTCGCCTCTCGGCGCTTCCCGGAGGTGGGGACGTTCGCCCGCGCCCCCTACGACCTCATGCGCATCCAAGGGCCCCAGAACGGGCACGCCTTCGGTTCGGTCGTGCTGGGACACTCCGGCGTCGCCCGCGGCCTCAAGGGAGCGGACTCGCTCCTGCGCGTGGAGCGGGAGCTCCGCTTCGAGCTCGAGCGTCCCCAGATCGAGGTGCATCGCACCGTCACGAACCGCTCTCGGGAGGCAGCGTCCTTCTGGTACGGGCTCGAGTGGACGTTCGGGATCCCGTCGGGGCGCGCCGGCTCGGTCACGCTGAAGACCTTCGACGCCGACGAGAACGAAGTGACCCACGCACTCGCCGACGGCCCTCAGGACCTCGGGGAGCACCGCTGGTTCGAGTGGGTCGACGCGGCCGGAGGGCTCGCCATCGTCGTGGAGCTGGAGGAGCCCGCCGGGATCTGGTGGTGCCCCGTCCGGACCGTCGTCATGTCGCCGGACGGATGGAAGGAGTCCATCCAGGGGCACAGCATCGTGATCCACCGTCGCGAGGAGATCTGGGGCGAGGACTCCAAGGAGCTCGTCGTGAAGGCGTCCTTCCTGGACGCCTGAGGACGACGCGCCTCTAGGGAGTCCGTTGGGCATAGATCCAGCCGCCTCGGCGCTCCCCTGGGGGGGACTTTGGAACGCGGAAGAACGGATGTCGCGGAGGCATCGAGCTTCGATCGACTCCGGAGCGGGTTCTGATCCAATGGGCGCATGGCCCACCGCTTCCGA
>CAZUHI010000013.1:0-135396 GCA_964620495.1 uncultured Rickettsiales bacterium
GTGGACGACGACGACGCCGTGGACGACGACGACGCCGTGGACGACGACGACGCCGCCGATCCCTTCGTCTTCACCGACTTCTCGGCCCTGACCCTGGATCAGGCGGACCGCGCGGGCATGCCTGCCGTGTCCACCGCCCTGATCCTCGATCCGGGTCGCAAGGCGGTCTACAACGGCGCGGGCCCGGGCGAGGACGCCGACGGCGACTTCGTGGGCGACATCGTGGGTGCCCTCGAGGCGTTCCACGGCGGCCTCGACGACGACCTGGTCGGCCTCAACCTCACGCCCTGCGCCGTCTCGACGAAGGCGGGGCTCGACGTGCTGCCGTGCGTGACCCAGAACGTCGCCAAGGGCGTCACCGTGCAGGACCTCGTCATCCCCGACGTGGTCACGATCGTCCCGGCGGCCCCCGCGGGCTTCCCGAACGGCCGCGCGCTGGCGGATCCGGTCATCGACGTCA
Organism: uncultured Rickettsiales bacterium; assembly: GCA_964620495.1. Lineage (GTDB taxonomy): Bacteria > Myxococcota_A > UBA796 > UBA9615 > UBA9615 > CAZEKB01. The sequence continues at coordinate 461 of CAZUHI010000013.1, forward strand.
CCCTCGCGGTGATCCTGCTGGACCTGACGGCGCACGGCGCGGACACGTTCGCGGCGCTGCCGTTGAACCCGGCCGCCAACGACGTGCCGTTCCAGCCGGGCTTCCCGTACCTCGCGCCTCCGCACGAGTAGACGGGAGCGGCTCTTCGGAGCCCTGACAGGAATCGAGGAGCCGCCCCGGCCGAGGTCGGGGCGGCTCCTCACGTTTGGAGATCGTCGCATGCGCGCCCCCTGCTTCTTCGCCCTGCTCCTCCTGGGTTGCTCCGGGCCCTCTCCCGAGCCGACCCCCGACGAGGCCCCCCCTGCCGAGGCGCCCGCCCCGGCCGCGGAGGCCGCGCCGCCCGGCTCCTTCGGGCCCGCGTCCCTCGCCTCGGGCGACGAGGTGAGTCCGCTGCTCGCCAGGCTGGACGCAGACATCGCCTTCCGGGTCGAGCGCGCCGAAGCGCAGCCCAGCGGGGCCGTGGACGCGCTCTCGGCGGCCGTGCAGGGCCGCATGGCGCGGGCCGGGCTGAGCGGGCGCTACGGCGACTACGAGGCCGCCGACGTGCTCCTGGCGCGCGCCTTCGCGGCGGCCCCCAAAGAGGACCCGGGGCTCCGCCTCTTGCGGGCGCGCCTCGACCTGACGCTGCACCGGCTCGGCGGCGTGCTCGAGGACTTGGACGCCGTCCCCACGACGGTCGAGGTCGGGCGCCTGAAGCCCCACCTCGCGATCATGGCCCGGGGCACCCTGGCGGCCCAGCGGGGCGACGTGGACGAAGCCAAGCGTCGCTACAACGAGGTCATGCGCATGAAGCCCGGGTTCGCCGAGGCGCGGTCCGCCATGGCGTGGATCCACTGGCAGACGGGGGACTTCGAGTCCGCCGAGGGGCTGTACGGCGAGGCCGAGGCGAACACCCCCGCGAGCGCGGCCCGCCCCCGCGCGTGGCTCGAGCTCCAGCGCGGGCTGATGGACCTGGACCGGGAGCGGAACGAAGAGGCCCTCGCCCACTACCGCGCGGCGGACGAGCTGCTGCCGGGCTGGTGGCTGATCCACGAGCACATCGCCGAGGTCACGCTCCTGCTGGGCCACGAAGCCGCGGCCGTCGCCCTCTACGAGAAGGTGATCGAGGACACCGACGGGTCCCCCGAGTTCCTCGACGCCCTCGCCGGGATCCGCCGCGCGCAGGGCGACGAAGAGGCTGCAGCGGCCTTGATCGGGCGGTCGCGCGAGGTGTGGGAGTCGCGCCTGAAGCGGCTCCCCGAGGCGAGCTACGGCCACGCGCTGGACCACTTCCTGAAGTTCGGCCCCCCCGAGCGGGCGCTCGAGATCGCGCGCAAGAACCACGATCTGCGGCCCAACGGCGACGCGAAGGTGAGGCTGATCCACGCGCTCCTGGGCTCCGGGGAGGTCGCGGAGGCCCAGGTCGTCGCGAATGACCTCGAGGCCTCGCCGTGGGACACCCGCGGCGGTCGCGAGGCGATCGCCGCGGCGCGGGCGGCTACTCCTTAGGAGCGTCCACGGTCATCCGCGAGAAGTAGTCGCCGGTGATCTCGAGCAGCTTCGGCATGAGCAGGATCACGGCGATGAGGTTGGGCAGCGTCATGAGTCCCATGGCCAGGTCGCCGTACGCCCACACGACCTCGAGGGCCAGCACGCACCCCAGGAAGACGAACCCGGTGTAGGCCAGCCGGTAGTAGATGACGTAGCGGCTGCCCCACAGGTAGGTCACGCAGCGGTCGCCGTAGTACGACCACGAGATCATCGTGCTGATGGCGAACAGGAACACGCACAGCGTCACGACGTAGTTGCCCCAGTCGCCCAGGGGCGACAGCCCCCGCTTGAAGGCGAGGGCGGTGAGCGCCGAGCTGTTCTGGAGCATGTCGCCCTTGAGATCGAGGCCCTCTTCGACCCACGAGCCGCCCTTGAGGTCGTAGGTGAGCGTCCCGCTGAAGGGCGCGTCGTCCCGGAGGATCCGGGGCTCGGCCACCTGCGCCTCGCGGGCGATGAAGAAGACGCCCTGAGCCACGCCGCCCTGCACGGTCACGGATCGGGTCGCGCCGTCGGACTCCTTCTCGGCCGCGAGCGCCTGGCCCTCCATCCCGCCCGAGAGCCGGGCGTACTCGGTGAGCGCGTCGTGGTCGACGTATTCGTCGAACACCACCGCGGCGGAGTCGAGGCCGACGGTGGAGTCGACCTTGTCGTCCCAGGAGCCGGTCGTGACGATCACGAGGCCGGTCATCGTGCAGATGATCAGGGTGTCGATCAGGGGGCCGAGCATGGCCACGGCGCCCTCGCGCACGGGCTCGTCCGTCTTCGCCGCCGCGTGGGCGATGGGGGCCGAACCCTGGCCCGCCTCGTTGCTGAACAGGCCGCGCTTGACGCCCCAAAGCAGGGTGACGGACCAGATGCCCGCGACGGAGCCGCCGAGGCTCGCGGCGGGGTTGAAGGCGTTGTGGAAGATGGTCGTGAACGCGTAGGGGATCTCGCCGAAGTTGAAGGCGATGATGATCAGCGCGGCGATGCAGTAGACGGCCGCCATGGTGGGGGCGAGCTTGCTGCTGACCGTGGCGATGCGCTTGATGCCGCCGAGGATGACCGCGCCCACGATGGCCGCGGAGATGATCCCGACGAGGTAGACGGACACGCCGAAGTCGGTGCTGGCGCTCACCGCGATGGTGTTCGCCTGGTTCATGTTGCCGCCGCCGAAGCTGGCCACGACGGCGCACACCGCGAAGAAGGCCGCCAGGGGCTTCCACTTCGGGCCCAGGCCCTTCTCGATGTAGTACATGGGGCCGCCCGAGGCGTTCCCGTCGTCGTCGAACTCCCTGTAGTGCATCGACAGCGTGCACTCGGCGTACTTCAGGGCCATGCCGAAGAAGGCCGTCACCCACATCCAGAACAGGGCGCCGGGGCCCCCGTAGTGGATGGCCGTGGCCACGCCCGCGATGTTGCCGATGCCGACGGTCGCCGAGAGCGCCGTCGACAGCGCCTCGAAGTGCGAGATGTCGCCGTCGTGCTCGGGGTCGTCGAACTTGCCCGCGACGACGTCCACCGCGTGCCGGACCTGCTTGAGCTGGATGAAGCCCAGCCGCACGGTCACGAAGAAGCCGGTGCCGAGCAGCACCACCACCAACCAGGGCAGGGCGGCGGGGGTACTCCAGACGAGGGTGTTCCCCACGTCGACGATGTTCTGAAGCAGCTCGAGCACGGGGGTCTCCTCCAAGACGGGCGTCGAGGCGACGCGGGGCCGAATCTGCTAGGAACGCGCTCGGATGTCTACCGACTCGCCCTCGCGTTCGACGACCGCGCTCCTCGTGGGCCGAATCGTCCTCCTCGCCCTGGCGGCCTGGATCGTCTTGGGGTTCGGCGAGCACCTCCGGCTCTGGGGACGCGCGGGGTTCGTGCAGTCGATGCTCTCGGCGGCCGCGGGGATGCTCGCGGTGATCGGAGCGACGCACGTCGGGCGCGGGCGCCGGGGTTCGCGCGCGGTCGTGGTGGGGCTCGTGGTCGTGGCGGCCCTCGCCCTGAACGTCCAGGCGGGCAAGCGGCTGTCCCGGATCGGCACGCCTGCCCAGCTCGGCAACTGGGGCATCTACCACTACTACCTGGGCAGCAAGTACTTCGAGGAGCTGCAGTACACCGAGCTGTACCGCGAGACCCTGAAGGCCGACGCCGAGGGCCCGAGCAAGTTCGACGTCGTCCCGAAGATTCGGAACCTCACGACCTACCGGACCGAGAAGAGCGAGGACTTCCGCCACGCCGACCGGCACGAGCGGTGGAGCGACGCCCGCTGGGAGGAGTTCCGGCAGGACGTCTGGTACATCGGCGGCCTGCGGATCGCGAAGGACTGGAACAAGATCCTGGGGGACCGCGGCTACAACCCGCCGCCGTCGTACACGCTGATCGCGGGCACCATCAACAACGTCTTCTCGGTGCGCAGCGCCTTCGGGCAGACGGTCCTGTGTCTGCTGGATCTGCTCGTGATCCTGCTCGCGTTCGTGGCGAGCGTGTACGCCTACGGGCTCAAACGCAGCCTGCTGGTCCTGATCGGGTACCTGCTCTGGTTCGGGAACTGGGGCCGCATCTACGGCCAGTTCTGGATCAACGACTGGTTCGCGGCGTGCTGGGCCGCCGTCGCCTTCTATCGCATGGAGAGGTTCCGCTGGGCGGGGGCCTTGGCCGCGTACGCGACGATGATGCGCGTGTTCCCGGGCGTCCTGTTCGTGGGGCCGGTGGTGGCGGCGCTCCCGTCGATCCTGGCCACCCGCCGTGTGCCTCGGTCGCTCGTGCGCCTGCTCGGGACCGCCGCCCTGACCGGGGCGCTGCTGTTCTCGGTGTCGGCGCTGCGGTACGGGCCCCAGGCGTGGATGGACTTCGGGGGGAACATCACGACCCACTCCGAGCACCACGAGGGCGGGCTGCGGCGGGTGGGGCTGAAGCACCTCACGGCCCTGGACTGGCAGGACGGCCTGCGCACGAGCGCCCGCAAGGTCGACGTGAAGAAGAACATGCGCGACAACGCGGGCCTGCACCGGGCGGCGATGGTGGTGTTCCTGGTGCTGCTGCTCATCGCGATGGCCCGGGCAGAACCGCACGACGCGATGGTGATCGGGCTGGGGATCATGTTCGTCGCGACGGTGGCGAGCCGGTACTACGGCGCGGTGTTCGCCCTGTGGCTCCTGCTGCGGGCCCAGCGCGCGCGGGCTCCCGATCGGGAGGCGGCCCTGCTCGGGGACTTCCCGGCCCTGCGCGCCCCGCGCTGGGTCGCCTTGGACGTCGGCTTCTTCGCGATCCTCGTCCTCTTCTACGCCGCGCCCATCGCGAGCAAGTACCCCCGCATCGAGTACATGTGGGGCAACGTGGCGACGCTCGCGTTCCTCTGCGGGCTGCTCGCGCTGACGGCGTTCAAGCCGCCCGGGCAGGCGGTGGAGCCCGAGTCGTCAGCCGGGCCGGGGCCCGAACCGGATGGCGCCGCCGGGTAGGAAGTAGAGGATGTCCATCGTGCCGCCCGCGACGCGGTACAAGGCGCCCCATGCGCCCCTTCTCCACCGAACTCTCCCGTCGCCTCGGCCTCACCTACCCGCTGGTGGCCGCCCCCATGTTCATCATCAGCAACAAGGAGATGCTCGTCGCCTGCGCGGAGGCCGGGATCCTCGGCGCGATGCCGTCGCTCAACGCCCGGACGATCGAGGGGTTCGAGGAGGACCTGAAGTGGGTCCGCGAGCGCACGGACAAGCCCTTCGCCATCAACGTCACGATCCAGCTGACGGACCCGGAGCGCCGCGAACAGGACGTCGAGATGTGCCTGAAGTACGACGTGCCCGTCATGATCACGTCCTACGGCAACCCCACGTCGATCGTGAAGCGGGTGCACGAGGAGGGCGTGGTCGTGCTGCACGACGTCATCGGGCTGCGCCACGCCCAGAAGGCCGCGGCGGCCGGCGTCGACGCCATCATCGCGGTCAGCCAGGGCGCGGGCGGGCACGCGGGACGGGTCAACCCCTACGTCCTCGTGCCCTACCTGAAGGAGGCGACGGGCAAGCCGATCGTGGCCGCGGGCTGCATCGGCGGGGGCGCCCAGGTGGCTGCGGCGCTGTCGCTGGGGGCCGACCTCGCGTACATGGGGACCCGGTTCATCGCGTCCGCGGAGTGCGGGGCCCAGGCGGCGTACAAGCAGCTGGTCGTGGACTCGGGCCACGAGGACATCGTCTACACGGACAAGGTCTCCGGCGTGCACGCGAACTTCCTCAAGGACACCGTCCCGGATTGGACGAAGCCGGACCACTCGCCCGAGGCGGCGAAGCGCTGGAAGGACATCTGGTCGGCGGGCCAGGGCGTGCAGCTGATCGACGAGGTGAAGCCGATCGGCGCGATCGTCGAGGACGTGGTGCGCGAGTACCACGACGCCGTCGCCCGGCTCACGGCCTGACCGGACCTCGAAACACGAAGGTGGAGTCCCAGTAGGGGAAGAGGAACCGGGTCGACTCCGTGGAGACGAGCGTCCGACGCAGCGCGTGCATGTGGTTCTTCGCGCCCTCCACGGGCGGGTCCTCCTTGGGGCGGAAGAAGTCCTCCCAGTGCACGAACACGACGTCGCGGGGCGCCAGGAAGTCGATGATCGACTCCTTCCCGGCCGCCTCGGCCCGGGCGCAGTCCATGGCCAGCAGCGCGACGTCCACGGGGTGTTGGTCGCGGATCGCCTCGGTGAAGAGCCCGTCGGGCAGCCCGCGGCTCGAGGTCTGGACGTACACCCGCTTGCGGATGGGGCCGTCGGCGTCGTCGTGGAAGTCGACGAGGTACGCGAACGTCTCGCCCTCCTGGTAGTCCTCGACCTTCGTGGGCGGGGTGGTCCGGTCCTCCGTCAGGCGCTCGCGGAAGAGGTGCACGCCGGGGACCTGATCGGGGTGCCCGGACCGGATCGGGAGGATGCGCACGCGGCCCTCGGCCGTCCGGATCCACACGCCGCCGCCGTCGGGGCTCGCGGCCGCAGGGTTGATCTGGACCAGGGTGCGCGGGAGTCCGGTGGCGGCGAAGGTGTGCACGACCGTCTCGCTCGCGAGGATCACCGCCGCGGGGTGCAGCGACGGCGCGACGTACGGCAGGTCGAGCACGTGGTCGTAGTGCCCGTGTCCCACGATCACGGCCCGGACGTTCCCGAGGCGGGGGAGGTACGGGTCGACCTGGGCGGGGTCCGGCAGCGTCTCCCCGTGGGCCAGCTGCGACAACGGCAGGTGGGAGAAGAACGGGTCCGTGAGCACGGCGACGTCGCCCCGCTGGATCAGGCAGCAGCCGACGCTGAACCAGGTCACCACCAGGTCGTCGGGCGTGGGGTCGGCGTCGGTCCCCCGGTCGAAGGGGAACCGCGGCAGGGGTACGCCCGCGCAGCCCGCGGCGGCGGCGGTGGAGAGCAGGAAGGCGCGGCGGGTCCGGCTCATTCGACGGGGCAGATCACGTCGACGGCGGAGATGAACCCGGCGCGTATCGGGACCGGGACCCCGTCGTCGTGCGCGAAGGAGAAGGAGTGTTCGACGCAGGGGCCCGCGGGCGCGTCGAGCCGCAGCGTCTCGGTGCCCACGGGGCGGTTGAGCGCGCCTCCGGAGCCCGAGCCCGTCGTCTCGGTGGCCGTGGCCGACGCGAGGCCCACCCCGTCCGCGTAGAAGACGTCGCCGCCGCCCGCGAGCTCCGCGGTCACCCCCGGCACGCGGTCGGTGTCGACCCCGTCGAGGTTCAGGCCCTCCCAGAGCAGGAAGATCACGTGCCCGCGGTCGGGATCGAGCGTCGTGTCGAGCCGCTCGGCGTGGGAGTCGAGCACCCAGGGCGGGACGGCCGCCTTGTTCCAGGCGTACCAGTCCCAGGCGGTGTTCTGGGGGAAGACGGTGGGGACGAAGTCTTCGTGCACCGCGGTGATCACGACGTCGGTCTCCTCGGGCAGCCCGGGGAACGTGAAGGCGCCGCCCGCGTCCGTGGTCGTGCACGGGAGATCCAGGTCGGGGGCGCAGAGCTCCAGCCCCTCCACGGCGGCCCCCACGAGGTCGAAGAACACCCCGCGGAAGCAGGCGAAGCCGTCGGTGCCGCACTCGGGCGGCGGGTCGGGAGGCGAGCAGCCGACGAGGAGCAGGAGCGGGAGCAGCCGATGCACCGCCCCAGCATGCCCGCTCGTCGTACCCTGCGTCCGATGCGCGCCCCCCTCCTCGGCCTGCTCCTCGGCCCCCTGCTCGCCGCTCCGGGCGTCGCCCTCGTCGGCTGCCCCGCCGAACCGGACTGCGTGGCGGTGGGCGAGGCGCGGATCCTGGAGGGCTGGGAGCCGCGGTTCTCCGGGGCGCTCTCGAACCCCCAGGCGGGGGACGCGTACCTCGCCAACGACAAGCTCCAGGTCGTGATCCAGGGGCCCGGGCGCGACCTCGCCATGAACCCCTGGGGCGGCAACATCATCGACGCCGACGTCCTGCGCGACGACGGCTCCATGCGCGACTCCTTCGCCGAGCTGGGCACGTTCGTGAACCTCGCGGGCACGAGCTCCGCGGACGTCGTGGAGGTCGTGAGCGACGGCACGTGCGGCGCCGCCGCGCAGGTGCGGGTGACGGGCTCGTACGTGCTCAGCGACTACATCAACCTGGGGACGGGCATCGAGCTCGTGGTGCCCGGGGCCCTCGACGGCGTGGACCTCGACGCGCTCCACCCGATCCGCTTCTCCACGACCTACACCGCCGAGCCGGGGGCCGACTTCCTCCGGGTGAGCGTCACCGCGACCAACGAAGGGCCCGATCCGCTGCCTTGGATCCTCGTGTGGCTGGCCGAGGGGGGCGTGACGCGGGCCTTCGTGCCCGGCGACGAGGGCTGGGACCTGCGGTCGTTCGGGGGCGCGGAGTACATGATCTTCGCGGGCGACGACGCCGTGTACGGGATCGTCCCCATCACGGCCGAGCGGAAGCCCGGGCGAGGGTACGTGTCGCTGGTCGGCGGCTACGCGCTCGCCCAGAACGAGGCGGTCCTCGAGATCTTCGACTACCCCGACGCGGCCGACGTCCTGCCCGCGGGCGGGTCGCGGACCGAGGAGCTCGCGTTCGCCGTCGGGCGGACCCACTCGGACGTCGTGCGGACGCTGCGCGGGGTCGTGGGGGCGGAGGACTGCGTCCCCTTGGGCGGGACCGTCATGGCGGGGGGCTCGACCGTCGAGGGCGCGTGGGTCGCCGCCGCGGCGCGGGACGACGGCGCGCTGGGCGACGACCTGGTGAGGACCCGCACGACCGCGGCGGGCAGGTTCGACCTCTGCGTCCCGCCGGGGCCCGCCCGTCTGCTCGTCGGGCAGGAGGGGCGGCCGTACATAGGCGGGTCGGCAGAGCCCACCGGGCCGACGATCGGCGAGCTGGGCGCGGTCCCCGTCATCGAGCTGCCCCCGACCGGGCGCCTGGAGGCGACCGTCACCGACGCGTCCGGCGGCCCCTTGCCCTGCCGCCTGACGGTCTACGGGGTGGACCCGTCTCCCCCCAGCGCGCGGCTCGACGGCGACCGATTCGACCCCTTGCCCCCCGGCGTCACGGCGATGGCCGACTCGGTGGACGGGACCTTCGCCTTGCCCCTCGAGCCCGGCGAGTACGACGCCGTCTTCACCCGTGGGCCGGAGTACTCGCTCGCGCGGATCCCGTTCACGCAGGGCACGGACACCGTCTCCCTCACCGGGACGCTGCACCGCGTGGTGGACACGACGGGGCACCTGTCGGGCGACTTCCACGTGCACGCCCAGGCGTCCCCGGACTCCCAGGTGAGCGACGCGGAGCGGGTCGTCAACATGGCCGCCGAGGGCGTCGAGATCCTGGTGAGCACCGACCACGCGTTCGTGACGGACTACGGGCCCACGGTCGAGGCCTTGGGGCTCGGCGCGTGGATGACGACGATGCCGGGCCAGGAGATCACGACCTTCGACTACGGCCACTTCAACGCCTTCCCGCTGGACCACGACCCGTCGGTGCACAACCGCGGGGCCGTCGACTGGCCGGGTTCGTCGCCGGACGAGATCGGGACGGTCCTGCTCGACGATCCCGAGAACACCGTCTTCCAGGTGAACCACCCGCGGGCGGTGCCCGCGCCGGGCGAGGGCAACTACTTCGACAACGTGGATCTGCAGTTCGACGCGACCGGCGCCTTCGTGGGACCGAACGCCCGGGACCCCCTCGCGGTGCGGCTGGAGGCGGACGCGCGGATGCTCACGTCGAGCTTCGTGGCGGTGGAGGTCATGACCTGGCTCGACGTGCAGGGGCTGCACGACTGGTTCAACTTCCTCAACGCGGGCGTGCGGTTCACAGCGACGGCCAACAGCGACACCCACACCACGCGGGTGGAGAGCAGCGGCTGGCCCCGCAACTACGTCCGCCTGGAGCAAGACGACCCCGCCGCCATGCGCGACGAGGACCTGGTGCTCGCGATCCACTCGGGCCGCAACACCCTGAGCTTCGGTCCCTTCGTGCGGCTGACCGCGACCGGGGCGACCGAGGCGAAGACCGGCGACGCGGTGGTCCCCGCGGACGGGTCGGTCACGGTGCGGGTGAACGTGCAGGCGCCGACGTGGATCCCCTTCGACTCCGTCGTGCTGCTCGACGGCGCGACCAACACGGTGCTGGCGGGCGGCCCGGTCGTGCCCGACGTCGTGCAGGTAGGGGGCTCGGAGCGGCTCGAGGTCGCGCTCGAGCACGTGGTCGCGCCCGCGGCGGACACCTGGCTGGTGGCGATCGCCACCGGCACCGACGGGCTGTTCCCCGGCGTCCCCTACAACACGAGCGACCCCGAATCGCTGGACATCGAGGCGATCCGCGCGGGCGACGTGCGGGGCGCGGCGACCGCCTTCGGGATCACCAACCCGATCTTCGTGGACGCCGACGGCGACGGGGAGATCACCCCCTCGCACCTCGTGCTGCCGCCGGACCACGACGACTGGCGCTGGGAAGATCGCACGAACCCGTATCGGTAGGGGTGGGCGAAAGGCGGGGTGGCCAAATCTTCCCACGACGCGTGCGCCGGGCAGGCCGGCAGCCCTGTAGTGGGAAATTTTCGCCGGTTCAGGCGGATCAGGCGGGGCGGATCAGGCGGGGCGGCTCAGGCCGCCAGGAACAGGTCGCGGGCCATCGTGAGGAGGCGCTCGCTCTCGGCGTGGTCGGGGTCGTCCTGGAGGCGGTGGGTGATCCAGCCGCAGTCGTGGTGGTGGCGGTGGTGCTCGGCCACCCCGTCGCCGATCAGCCGGTCGGCGACGTCCACCGGCAGCGCGAGGTCCAGGTGCCCGGCCGGGTGTACGTGGCCCAGCTCCCGGGTGCCCATGAAGAAGCCGACGGCGTTCCCCCGCGTCGGGTGCACCCGCACGCCTTCGAGGGGGCTGAGGTCGTCGACGAGCCGCTGGACGCGAGCGCGGACCTCGCCCTGGAAGGCGTCCAGCGAGACGGGACCGTCGTCGCGGGCCTCGGCGTGCAGGTGGTCGTCCACGTCCAGGACCTTCGGGAGCCACCTCAGCGCGAGGAGCGACGCCCCGAACGCGGCCAACACGACCCCGCCGTAGATGCCCTCGAGCCCGAGCCACTGCCCGCCGAGCCAGGCCAGGGGGATCGCGAGCAAGAGGCTGCGCGCGGCCTGCACGAGGGTCGCCCGGACGGCGCGGTCCACGGCGTTGAAGGTCGAGTTCACGACGTTCACGACGGCGATGGCCACGTAGCCCACGGGCAGCACCCGGAAGTACACGCGCAGGGCGGCCTCGACGTCCGCGTCCGGGGTGAACACGCGGCTCATGGGTCCCCCGACGAACCAGAGGATCACGAGTCCGCCGAGGCACCAGGCGATCGAGATCCGGAGGGAGATGCGGACCGCGTCCGACACCCGCTGGTTCTTGTGCGCGCCCCAGTTCTGGCCGATGAACGGGCTCAGCGCGGCCGTGAGGGCGAACGGCACGATCATGAGCAGGGACTCGATGCGTGAGCCGATGCCGTAGGCGGCGATGGCGGCGTCGCCCTGGGCCGCGATCATGGCGGTGAGGAGCGCGGCGGCCACGGGCCCCAGGAGGTTGGACAGCGCAGCCGGACCGCCCACCGACAGGATGGTCTTCCAGCTGCCGAGCAGCTCGGCGACCGAGGGCAGGTGGATGTCGAGCATGTCCTCGCGGCGCATCACGTGGATGGCGTAGACGAAGATGAGCGCCCGGGCGATGAGGGTCGCGAGGGCGGCGCCGGCCAGCTCGAGGCGCGGGAACGGCCCCCACCCGTAGATGAAGAGGGGGTCGAGGATGAAGTTCGCCACAGCGGCGACCATCATCATCTTCATGGGGGTCTTGGCGTCCCCCGCGGCGCGCAGGGCCCCGTTGCCGACGATCGGCACGATGAGGAAGACCACCCCCGCGAACCACAGCGTCATGTAGCTGCGCAGCAGCGGGAGGAGCTCGTCCGACGCGCCGAGGGCCGTGAAGACGGCGTCCTGGGTCGCGATGCCCGCGATGGAGACGACGGCGACGACCAGCATCGCGAGCGCCATGGCGTGGGTGGCGAGCCGGCGCACGACCCTGCGGTCTCCATGGCCGATGGCCCGCGCGATGGCGGACGTGGAGCCGACGCCCAGGCCCATGGCGATGGCCATGACGGCGGTGATGACGGGGAACGTGAAGCTCATGGCGGCCAGGGGAGCGACCCCGAGGCGGCCCACGTAGACGGTGTCCACGAGGTTCACGAGCATCAGGAAGACGATCCCGAACCCCATCGGAACTGCGAGGCTCCTGAGGGCCGGTCCGATGGGGCCTTCGGTCAGGTTCGCGGTCGCCACGGGCGCACCTTAGTCGTGGCAGGGTTCGCGTCGCACGGGAGGCACCCATGACGCTCGACAACCTGTTCACCCTCGCGATGCTGGTCTTCCTCCAGGCGGTCCTGGGGTTCGACAACCTGCTCTACATCTCGCTGGAGTCGAAGCGGGTCGCGCCCGACAAGCAGCAGATGGTGCGGCGGCTGGGCATCGGGCTCGCGATCGTGCTGCGCATCGTCCTGCTCTTCGTCGTGGTCGCGGCCATCGACTCGTTCCAGGCGCCGTTCGCGGGCGTCCACTGGACCGGGGTGGTGGAGGGCGAGTTCAACGTGCACGCGACGATCGTGCTGCTCGGCGGCGTGTTCATCATCTACACGGCGTTCAAGGAGATCACGCACATGCTCTCCATCGACGACGTGGGGCACGCCCACGAGGGGCCGACGCGATCTCCCGGCGTCGCGATCGCGTGGATCGTCCTCATGAACCTCGTCTTCTCCTTCGACTCGATCCTGAGCGCCATCGCCCTCACGCGCGTGATGTGGGTCATGGCGACCGCGATCATCATCTCGGGCGTGCTGATGATCGTGATGGCCGACACGGTCTCGGAGTTCCTGAAGCGCAACCGCATGTACGAGGTGCTCGGGCTGTTCATCCTGCTGATCGTCGGCGTGATGCTCGTGAGCGAGGGCGGCCACCTCGCGCACCTGAAGTTCGCGGGCCACCCGGTCGAGGCGATGAGCAAGACGACCTTCTACTTCTCGATCGCGATCCTCGTGGCCGTCGACGTGGCCCAGGGCAAGTACCAGAAGAAGCTCGACGCGGAGCGTGCCCTCGATCACTGAGGGCGTGCGATCCCGGGGCACACGTCGGCGAGCGCGTCGCCGGGTCGGGCGCGTCGAGCCGCGACGCCGGGGTCTAAGGCGTGCACTGCCCGAAGTCTTCGCCGGTGCAGCCCCAGCACACGATCGAGCCGTCGGGGCGTACGCCGCAGGAGTGGAACAAGCCCGCGTCGACCTGGTCGAACTGGCCGGGGGCCTGCGTCGACTGGCCGTGCCCGTTCGCGCCCCAGCAGGTCACGAAGCGGTCGCTGTCGATGGCGCAGGTGTGGTTCGCGCCCGCCGAGATCGCCGTCCAGTCCGTGCCGCCGGGGGCGAACGAGACCTGGTTCTGGTCGTTCGCGCCGAAGCACTCGATGGAGCCGTCCATGCGGACGCCGCAGGCGTGGGCGTCTCCGGTCGCGACAGCCAGGAACTGCCCCGTGGGGACGCTGTAGGTCGCGTTCCAGCACGCGAGCGTCTGGTCGACCTTGACCATGCAGGAGTGCTCGTGGCCCGACGAGACCGCGCGGAACGGACCTGGCGGCGGGGCCGTGGACCAGGTGAGGGCGGTGCCCCAGCACGCGAGGGAGCCGTCGGTGGCCACGGCGCAGGTGTGATCGGTCCCCGCGCTGATCGAGTGGTAGGTGCCGAGGGGCGCGGCGAGCTGGTTGAGCGAGTCGTCGCCCCAGCAGTCGAGGCTCAGGTCGCCCTCGGCGGCGCAGCTGTGCCGGTCGCCCGCGGTCACGAGCTGCCACGCGCCCTGGGGGGTGTCGGAGACCTGGCCGCCGTCGCCGGCCGCGCCGCTGGTGATGCCCCAGCAGCTCAAGGTGGTGTCCAGGGCGACCCCGCAGGTGTGTCGGGCGCCCGCGGACACGTGAGCGACGAGGTCGAGGTGCACGGACACGCTCCACTCGCCGACGTCGCCGTCGACCGTGCCGTCGTTGGGGACCACGCGGCAGGTCCACTCGTCGTTGATGGACGTGTAGAGGTAGTCGAGGTGGTCGCCGGTGATGCCGGAGGAGATGCCGTTCACGAACCACTCGTAGCGGTACGAGATGTTGTCGCCGTCGGCGTCCGCGGCCTCGGTCTGGATGATGCAGCCGAGGTCGTCTTCGAGCCGCGGCGAGCCCGGGTGCACGCTCACCTCGGGGGCGCCCGGCGGGGTGTTGGCGATGACGACCGACGCGGTGCCGCCGGGGCCGTACTGCAGGCCGTCGTGCGCGTTCGCGACGCAGGTCCAGGTCTCTTCGCGGGTGGTGCGCTCGGCGGGCACGGCGCTCTGCTCGGAGTCCTCGATGCCCGCGTCCACGCCGTCGACCTGCCACCCGAAGGTGTAGGTGATGGGGTCGCCGTCGGGGTCCTCGGCGGGGGTGGTCATGGTGCAGGCGAGGCCGTCGACCGTGGTGGGGTTCAGGGGGGCGACCTCCACGACGGGGGCGGTGGGCGGCTCGTTGGGCGCGCACTCGGGGTGCAGCGAGCAGTCGGGGTCGTCGCAGTCGAAGAGGCCGTCCTCGTCGTTGTCCCCGTCGTCCGAGCACTCGCCGGGGTCGTCCCCCTCACGCTCGGGCAGTTCGACGATCGCGACATCCCCACACCCTGCGGCGAAGAGGATCAAGGGCGCGGCAAGGCGGAGCAGCGGACGGAACATGGCACCACGCAGAGAGGAGGATGCGGGGACGATATCCCACGAGATCGCCGCCCGCAGAGCGAGCCCCGAGCCGTCCATCCCTCGCCTCCCGGCGGGTCGCCCGCTCAGAGCCCGATCAGCGACGGGGGCACCACCCGGTCGAAGGAGCGGGTCGGCGCGCAGGGGTCGAAGCCTCCCTCCGCCAGCCCCAGCTCGAAGTGCAGGTGGCGGGTCTCGCTGCGGCCGCTGTTGCCCATGGCGGCGAGCAGCGCGCCCCCCTCCACGACGTCGCCGACGCGCACCTGGACGCTGCCCGGCGCGAGGTGCGCGTACCGGGTGAACACGCCGTCGCCGTGGTCGATCACCACGTGGTCGCCCCAGCCCGCCCCGCACTCGCGCCCGTCGAGGTTGCGGTCGAACAGGTCCGATTGCCCGCACCCGAGGCGCACGTACGCGACGGTCCCGGGCGCCGCCGCCACCACCCGCACGGTGGGCACCGCCGGGTCGGCGTGGATCCAGTCGATCCCCTCGTGGGTCGCCGGGCGGCCCTCCTCGCCCGCGAAGTCGACCCAGGTGGTGTGCGTCGTGGGCGTCTGCCACGCGAGCCCAAGGGCCGACTCGGGGAGCGCCTCGGTGGCCCATTGGATCGGGGCCGACTCCTGCTCCTGGGACGTGTAGGCGAGGCACTCGGGGGCCTCCGGGCCGGTCGCTCCGCCGCCGCAGTCGACGCGCAGGGCGAAGGGCCCCGCCGCGCCGTCGAAGCCGTCGACCACGACGTAGTAGCGCGCCCCCGCCTCCGTCTCCAGGGACAGCCCGTTGTGCCCCCGGGCCGTCGCGAAGGCCGGGTCGCAGCGGCCGCCGTCGTCCTCGAGCACGAACACGTCCTGGTCCAGGTGGATCGGGTCCGGGTCCACGAACTCGAGGGTCACCGCCGCGCCGTCTCCGTCGAGCGAGTAGACGAGCTCGGGGCCCGAGAAGTTGCCCACGGCGGCGGGGTAGTGGTCCATCACGGACGTCGTGCCCCCCTCCCAGCCGGACGTGTCGCCGGTCACGACCTCGCCGCACCGCAGGGCGCGCACGGGGGCGCAGACGGAGGGCCCGGGTTCGACCTCCCCACCCTCGGCCTCGTCGGCTCCGGTCTCCCAGGGCGGCGGGTTCTCGGAGGCGGCGACGGGAGCTCCCCCGCAGGCGGTCCAGCCGGTGACGGGGAGGGCGGCGGCGAGCAGAAAGGGCACGGGGATGCGCATGGGGACGTCCGGGGTCGGGGGTTCCAGGACCCGCAGAACACCCTCCGTCCGGTCACGCCGGGGACACAAAGCCCCGGCTCAGGTCACTCCTCGGACACCTTGCCGCGGGAGCGCTTCAGCTCCCCGCGCTGGGACTTCGCCTCGAGGCGACGTCGCCTGGACGCCCGCGACGGGCGCGTGGGGCGTCGCGGACGGGGCGGCACCAGGGCGGCGCGCACGGCCGCCGCGAGTCTCCGGCGCGCCTCGTCGATGTTGCGCTTGCGCGAGCGGTTCGAGTCGCACGTGATCTGGATGTCGCCTTCGCCGTGGACCCAGCTCGGGTTCGCCGCGCGCAGCCGCGCCTTGACCGCGTCCGCCAACACCCGCGTGGCCGACAGCGCGAAGGTGAGGCGCACGCGCGTGTCCGCGGTGTTCACGTGCTGCCCGCCCGGGCCCCCGCTTCGGGAATAGGCGAGCGTGATCTCCTCCCCGGGGAGGGTCACGTGGTCGTTGACGGGGATGGGTTCGGGCATGGCTCGGCGCGTCGGTCAGTGCCCGAGCTCGCGCCTCCGGGCGCGATAGTCCTCGAGCTGTCTCTGCTTTCGGTCCTGCATTCGCAGCTGCTTGATGATCTCCTCGCCGATCCACCGATTGGCGAGGACGGGGAACAGTCGCTTGAGACGATCGATCGTTCGCGAGCCCTTGGCGATGAAGACGCGCTTCTTCCCCGACAACACGCCCGCGACGATCAACGTGCCGGCCTTCTCCGCCGACATCCCCGCCTTCGAGAACTGCTTGATCATCCGCTCCTTGTGGTCCGGCGCGTAGCTCTTCGAGTTGGCGACGATCGAGGTGTCCACGCCCGCCGGATGCACGACGGTGACCCCGATGTGCGTGTCCGCGGTCTCCTCCCAGAGGCTCTCGGACAGCCCGCGCACCGCGTACTTGGCCGCCGCGTAGCTCGACTGTCCCGGCGGCCCGACGATCCCGAACACGCTCGAGATGTTCACGATCCAGGCCTGGTCGGCCACCATGAGGCCGTCCCAGAAGGCCTTGCAGCCGTGGACGACCCCCCAGAGGTTCACCCCGAGCATGCGGTCCCAGTCCTCGAGGGTCTGCTCCTCGAAGGTGCCGTCGATGCTGATCCCGGCGTTGTTCACCAGCACGTGGACGGCCGGGCCGTGCACCTCCGCGATCGCCGCCGGGAGCGCGAGCATGGCCGCGCGATCGGACACGTCGACGACGTGCGTGGAGACCGTGGCGCCCAACCCGCGCGCCTCCTCGGCGACCCCCTCCAGGAGCTCCGCCGAGATGTCGGTGAGGGCGAGGCGGCTGCCTCTGCGCGCGAGCTCCAGGGCGATGCCCCGACCGATGCCGCTCGCGGCGCCCGTCACCACCGCGGTCCGGTCCTTCAACGTCTTCATGGGGCTCCTCCCGATCCGTGCACGCAGCGGCTGTAGGCTACAGCCCGATGGAGACCGAGGGGCTCATCCTGGTGATCGGAGCGGGGCCCGTGGGGCTCGGCATGGCGAAGGCCCTGGCGGAGGCGGGGATCCCCTTCTGCGTGGCCGAGGCGACCGACCACGTGGGCGGCAACTGGGCCCACGGCGTCTACACGACCGCCCACATCATCAGCAGCAAGCGCACGACCGAGTACCCCGACTGGCCCATGCCGGACGACTACCCGGACTTCCCGTCGGCGGCGCAGATGTGCGCGTACTACGACGCCTTCGCCGACGCCCACGGCCTGCGCGAGCACATCCGCTTCGAGTCCCCGGTGGCGTCCGTCGTGCCCGCCGGGGAGCGCTGGCGGGTGATCTTCGAGGGCGGCGCGGAGGAGACCTTCAAGGGCGTGATGGTCTGCAACGGCCACCACTGGGACCGCGACATGCCGGCGTGGACGGCGGACTACGCAGGCGACGTCATCCACAGCAAGGACTACAAGGAGCCCGAGCAGCTGCGGGGCAAGCGCGTCCTCGTGCTCGGGGGCGGCAACTCCGGCTGCGACGTCGCCTCGGAGGCCGCGCGCGTGGGGGCGTCCTGCGACTGGTCCCTGCGCCGCGGCGTGTGGATCCTCCCCAAGACGCTGTTCGGGAGCCCGTCGGTGGAGCTCACCCGCGGCTGGGTGCCCCTGTTCGTGTCGCGCCTGGTGCTGCGGATCCTGCTGGCGATCCGGGTGGGCCCCTTCTCGGCCTACCGGCTGCCGAAGCCCGACCACCGCATCTTCGACGCCCACCCCACCGTCAACGACGAGATCCTCCACTACCTCAAGCACGGTCGGGTGACGCCGCGGCCCGGCGTGACGCGGGTGGACGGCCGGACGGTGGAGTTCGCCGACGGGCGCCGCGCCGAGTACGACCTCGTGGTCTGCGCGACGGGCTACCGCGTCGCCTTCCCGTTCCTCCCCGAGGGCTTCGTGACCGTCCGCGGCAAGTGCCCGGAGCTGGTGGCCGGCTTCTTCGTCCCGCACCACCGGAACCTCTTCATCGTGGGGGCCTACCAGGTGCGCTACGGCGTGGGCCCGCTGATCCGCCCGATCGGCCTGCTGCTCGCCCGCTGGGTGCGATTGCAGGACCGCATCCGGGCGCCCCTGTCGCGCGTGCTCCTCCGCCTCGGCGCGAAGCCGCCGACCAGCCACCTCGTCGACGCCCACGGCACGATCCGCAAGCTGAAGTGGGCGCGGCGGCTCGACCCCCTGGTGCGGTGGACGGCCCGGCGCATGCGCCCGTGACGACTCGCGCGGAGCGGGGCTACAGCGCGAGGACCGCGTCGACGACCGCTTCGGAGGCCTGCCCCCCGCCGTAGAGCGCGTCGGGGTCCGTGATCGTGCGCCCGCGCATGGCGGCGAAGGCCTCGAGGATGACGTCCCGGTCGGCCCCGGCGAGGCGGTTGTGGCCCAGGTCCACCAGCTCCACCCACTCCGTCTCGTCGCGCATCGTCACGCAGGGCGACCCGAAGAAGAACGCCTCCTTCTGCAGCCCGCCGCTGTCCGTCATCACCAGCGACGCGCGCTCGAGGAGCCAAACCATCTCCAGGTAGCCGACCGGCGGCACGACGTGGACGTCCAGCGAGAGGTCGCTCCGGGCGAGCGCGCCTCGGGTGCGCGGGTGCAGGGGGAGGACGACCGGCACGTCGGCGTGGATGGTGTTCAACGCCTCGACGATGCCCCGCAGGCGGGCCGGGTCGTCGGTGTTCTCGGCGCGGTGGGCGGTGGCAAGGATGAACTCGTCGGGGAGCGCCGGGACGGCCTCGGGTCGCTGGGCTCGCCGGGCGTAGAAGATCGCGGCGTCCTGCATGACGTCGCCCGTCTTGAGGACGGTGGAGGGGAACCCGTCGAAGCCCTCGGCGCGCAGGTTCGCGACCGCCGTGTCCGTGGGGCACAGCAGCAGCGACGCGATGCGATCCGTGAGGATCCGGTTGATCTCCTCCGGCATGCGCAGGTTGAAGGAGCGCAGGCCGGCCTCGACGTGCGCGACCGGGATGTGCAGCTTCGACGCGGCGAGGGCGCCCGCGATGGTGGAGTTCGTGTCGCCGTAGACGAGCAGGACGTCCGGGCGCTCGTCGAGCAGGACCGCCTCGATCTTCTCGAGCATGCGCCCGGTCATGGCGCCGTGGGACAGGCCCGCGACCTCGAGATCGTGGGCGGGTCGGGGGATGTCCATCTGGGTGAAGAAGACGTCGGACATGTCGGCGTCGTAGTGCTGGCCGGTGTGCACCAGCAGCTCC
This sequence comes from uncultured Rickettsiales bacterium, assembly GCA_964620495.1. Classification (GTDB taxonomy): domain Bacteria; phylum Myxococcota_A; class UBA796; order UBA9615; family UBA9615; genus CAZEKB01. The sequence goes on from CAZUHI010000013.1 coordinate 20,104, forward strand.
TCGGCGCCCTCGCGCCGGCGCAGGACCCGGCTCACGGCCGCCGCCTTGATGAACTGCGGGCGCGCGCCCACCACCGTCACGATCTTCATGGGACTCCCTCGTGGCGGCGGACCATAGCGGGCCCCGATGCACTTTGAGCGTCTCGTCGGGGGACCGGTCGGTATCATCCCGCCATGTCTGCGTTTTCGTCGTTGAGGGGCTGGACGATGACGGCGGCCGCGGGGCTCGTCCTCGCGGGCTGCCCGCCGGTGGAGGAGGACCCGGGCGGGGAGCCCCCGGTCTGCGAGCTCGCGTCGGCGCCTTGGGAGCCCGGCGAGTCGGGCTTCGTGGAGACCACGGCGGACTGGGGGATCGAGGAGATCGACGCCCGCGCGCTGCGCGTCTCGGCGCTCGACGTGGACGGCGACGGGTGGACGGATCTGCTCGTGAGGGCCGGCGGCGGCCCGGACGACTTCGCCCCCGACGGCGCCCGCAGCCGATGGCTGCTGAGGAACACCGGGGAGGGCCGGTTCGAGGACATCACCGAGGCCAGCGGCCTCTTCCGGTCGCGCCGGGACGACACCCCCGGGGGCCGCGGCGTCGAGGTGGTCGCCATGGGCGACGCCGACAACGACGGCGACCTGGACATCTTCACCGCGCGCCCCGTGCAGGACCCGACGATCGAGGACCAGGACTTCTCCGAGCTGATGCTCAACGACGGCACCGGGGTCTTCACGTTCGCGGACGAGGCCTCCCCCGCGCGCGGCGACTACACGGCCACGACCGACGCCCGCCCGATGGTCCCGGTGGGGGCCGCCTTCACCGACGCCGACCGCGACGGCGTGCTCGACGTCTTCATGTCCAACAACAAGCGCGCCGACGACAGCTCCCCGCTCCAGGATCGCCTCTTCCTCGGCGACGGCGCGGGCGGCTTCGCGGACGTCACGGACGACGCGGGCCTGACCACCAACCAGTGGCGCAACATCGAGGACCTGAACGAGGCGGGCGGCCACGCCTGGGGCTGGGGCGCCACGTCCTGCGACCTGGACGACGACGGGCTGCCCGAGCTGCTGTCCACGTCCTACGGCCGCGCCCCCAACCACCTGTGGCAGGCCGTCGGGGTGCCCGAGGACGTCGGCTACGTGAACGAGAGCGTCGGCTCCGGCTACGGCTTCGACCACCGCGACGACTGGACCACCAACATCAACGCGCAGTGCTACTGCGCCGACAACCCCACCGCGGAGGACTGCGACACGGCCCCCGCCCCGCCGGACACGGGCATCTGCGCGAACCTCCGGGCGAGCTTCGGGGGCAACTACCGCTGGTCCCACAGCGGCGATCGCGAGCCCTGGCGGCTGGGCGGCAACTCCGCGACCACCACGTGCGCCGACTTCGACAACGACGGCCGCTTCGACCTCCTGACCGGCGAGATCGTGCACTCGGACGTGGGCGACACCTCGGACCCGGCGGAGGTGGTCTTCAACGCCACGGCCGGGCCCGGCGAGCCGATCCGCCTGGAGCGACCGGGGATCGAGGCCACGGGGCTCATCAAGGACCGCGGCGGCGCCACCTACTACGACGACGGCGACATGAACAACGCCGTCCTCGACTTCGACAACGACGGCTACCGCGACGTCTACATCTCGAGCAGCGACTACCCGGGCACCCGCGGGCGGCTCTTCCACGGGCTGGGTGACCGCACCTGGCAGGCGGTCGATCCCGACGACGGCGTCGACCACCGTCGGTCGGCGGGCGCGGTCTCGGCCGACCTGGATCGCGACGGGGACCTCGATCTCATCGTGGGGACGTCGCGCATGCGCTGCGGCGGCAACTCCGGCGCGGACTGCTACGACACCCTGCGCCTGCGCGTCTTCGAGAGCCTCGCGAGCGAGAGCGAGAACAACTGGATCCAGCTCCGCCTGTTCGGCACCGGCGGCTCCAACGCCTCGGCGATCGGCGCCAAGGCCGTGGTGACGCGGTGCAGCGAGCGGTCGGCGGCCCAGGTCGACGGCGGCCACGGCCACCAGGGCACGCAGGAGGACCCGGTGCTGCACTTCGGGCTGGGGATCGTCGACGGCCCCGTGGAGGTCACGATCCGCTGGCCGGACGCCGAGGGCACCACCGAGGTGTTCACCCTGGAGCCGGACGCGATGTACGACGTCGTGCAGGGGGGTGAGGCGACCGTCTGGGCGCCCTGAGCTCGCCTACCTCCGGGCCCGCGCGAGCGTCTTGATCGCCTGCTCGGCGGCCTCCCGCACCGACCACTCCGGATGCTCCTCGAGCCCGTGCAGGGTGGGCAGGGCGAGCGTCGCGCCGAGGCGCGCGAGGAAGTCGATGGAGGCGAGCAGATCGTCCACGTTGCCGGCGCTCGCGGTGAGCTGCTCGATGCGCCCCATGTGATGCACGATCGTCTCGCTGAGGGGGTCCCAGGAGCGGTCGGGTTCGAGGGCCTCCATGGCCTCGGCGGCGGCCCGGCAGACCTCGGGGACCGGGTCGCTCAGGGCGGTCTCCAGCGTCGACAGGAACGACGAGTCCCCCAGCTTCGCGAGGCCCCGGCAGGCGAGGACACGATCGTTGGGGTCCGCGGCGAAGAGCCACCCGCACAGGGGCGCAGCCGCCCGGGCGTCGCCGCAGCTCGCGAGCTGCTGCAGGTCTCCGCCCGTGCGCGCGAGCACGTCCAGCCGCAGGGTCGGGTGGGCGCGGTGGATGGCCATGAGGGCCTCGGCGGCCGCCACCCGGAGCACCTCGTTCCGCACGCTCCCGAGGCTCTGGACCAGCCCGTCCACGGCGGAGGGGTGACCGATGCGGCCCAGCGCCCGGATCGCGGCCGGGCTGCGCACCCGGAGGAGGCGCTTCACGGCCTGCCTGCCGCCCACCTTGCCGAGCGCCGCGGCGGCCAGGTCCGACACCGCCCGCTCGGGCTCCACGACCGCGTCCAGGAGCACCTCCACGGCCTTCGGGTCACGGAACCCGCCGAGGGCCGTGATCGCTGCGCGTCGAAGCAGGTTGCGGGGGTCCGAGGCCATCTCCAGCAGCACCGGGAGGACGCGGATGTCCCCCTTGGTCACGAGCGCCTGGAGGGCGGCGCCCCGCACCTCGCGGTCGCTGCCCCGCAGGGCCTCCATGAGCGCGTCCGTGGCGCGCGGGCCCTCGATGATCCCGAGGGCGTCCACCGCCCGGATCCGCACCGCGGTCTCGTGGTCCTCGAGGGCGGCGCGCAGGGCCACCGTGGCCCGCAGTCCGCCCACGCGGCCGAGGGACGTCGCCGCCTCCTCGCGCGTCTGCGGGTCCTTGCTCGTGCCCAGCAGGTTCGCGAGGCCCTCCGCGTCGCTCTTCGCTTCGAGCTCCCGCGGGTCCGCGAACTTGCGGTGCTTGCCGCTCCTCCCGAACACCATCAAGTGGCTCGGGGCTTCCGGGACTTCATCATCGCGGCGAGATCGGTGCGGACCAGCGCGCCCTCGGCCGCGCGCCCGAGCTCCGCGGCGTTGGCCTCGTCGGTGTCGATGTGCATCTCGAGCGCGTAGCTCGACTTCACCCGGATCGTGACGTCCCCGAACACCAGATCGCGGTCCCCGCCCACGATCGCGACCTCCACGGAGTCGCCGTCCTCCACGCCGAAGGCCTCGGCGTTCTCGGGCGTCATGTGGATGTGACGCCAGGCGCAGATCAGGCCCTCCTCGAGGTGGATCTTGCCGAGGGGGCCCTCGATCGTGATCGGGGCGGACCCCTGCACCTTCCCGCTCGCGCGCACGGGCGCGTCCACCCCGAGGTGGAACTCGTCGGTGCGGGAGATCTCGATCTGGTTGCGGCCGCGCAGGGGACCGAGCAGGCGCACCCCCTCGATGCTGCGGCGAGGTCCGTGCAGGGTGACCGTCTCCTCGGCGGCGAAGATCCCGGGCTGGGTGAGGTCGTTGCGGTGCGTGAGGGTCTCGCCGACGCCGAACAGCCGCTCGAAGGTGGGGATGTTCAGGTGCACGTGGCGGGCGCTCACGGAGATGGGGATCGCCTTCGGGGCGGTCACGGAGGTGCGTCCGCCGACGACCTTCTGCGTCTCCTCGGCGATCATCCGCTCCTCGTCGGTGGCGACCACGAGGGCCTTCACCCGCGAGTGGGCGGCCGAGATCTCCGCGGTCCGGTGCGCGTCGCCGACCTCGGCGGCCTCGTTGCGGTCGTCGTCCAGCACCAGCCCCAGGTAGTCGAAGCGTTGCAGGATGCGCCGCCGCATGCCCTTCGCGTTCTCGCCGATGCCCCCGGTGAGGACCACCGCGTCCACGCCGCCCATGGTCGCCGCGTAGGCGCCGATGTACTTGCGCACGCGGTGCGCGAACACCGCGATGGCGAGGCGGGCCGCGTCGTCGCCGTCGGCCGCGCGCTGCTCGATGTCCCGCAGGTCGGCGCCCGCCCCGGAGATGCCGGCGAGGCCGCTCTCCCGGTTGAGCATCGTGTCCAGCTCGTCGAGCGTCACGGCCCCGCGCTGGAGGAGGAGGAGGAGGGCGCCCGGGTCCACGTCGCCGGAGCGGGTGCCCATGACGAGGCCCTCGAGGGGCGTCGTGCCCATGGAGGTCTCTACGGACGTCCCGAACTCGACGGCGCAGGCCGACGCGCCGCCGCCCAGGTGGCACGTGACGATCCGCAGCTCCTCGGGAGAGGCCCCCAGGAAACGGCACGCCTCGCGGGCGACGAACGCGTGGGACGGGCCGTGGAACCCGTAGCGCCGGAGGCCGTGCTCCTCCGCCAGCTCCCGGGGCAGCGCGTACGTGCGGGCCCGGCGGGGGAGGTTCGCGTGGAAGGCGGTGTCGAAGACGGCGACCTGCGGGACGTCCGGGAAGGCAGCGCGGGCCGCCCGGATCCCCGCGAGGTTCGCCGGGTTGTGCAGCGGGGCCAGGGGCACGCAGGCCTTGATGCCGGACTCCACGTCGTCGTCGATGAGGACCGATCCGGAGAACGCCTCGCCTCCGTGCACCACCCGGTGGCCCACGGCGCCCACGGAGAGCCCCGCCTCCCGAAGCTCCGCCACGACCTTCTCCACGGCCTCCGCCGATCCGTCGCCGGCGGCCAGGCGCTCGACCTTGCCGGTGCGAAGCGACTCGACGGTGTCGCCCAGGGCGAACACCTCGTACTTGAGGGACGTGGAACCACAGTTGAGGACCAGGACCTGCACACAACCTCCCGGGGCGACGTGGATGGGGAGGCTACCGGACCGGGGCGACGCGCTGGGTCCACGGCCCCGGAACGGCGCGCACCGCCCGGGCGACCGCCTCCAGGTGGGGGTCCAGGACGCCCGCGTCGCGCAGGGAGCCGCGGGTGCCTTCGAGGTACTCCAGCCCCGGGGCCCGCGGGCCGCCGACCGCGACGCGAGGCGTCGAGTGGATGAGGATCCGGGCGATCTCCTCCGGCGACGGGGGCGGCCGCAGCGTCCACGACGCGTCGGGGTTCGTCAGGTAGGCCCGGGCGACGACGATGGATCCGTCGACGTCCACCTCCACGTCTCGGGGCAGGTAGCCCGAGTCCGGGTCGTCGTGCGCCCAGCCCTCCCGGGCGTCCAGCAGGGGGATGAGCGCGGCCTCCACGCCCGCCCGGTAGGTCGCCACGAACCCGTGCAGGCCGTCCCCCTCCGTCGTCCCCAGGGTGATGGAGACGCGGCGCCCGCCCAGGGTCCAGCCTCGCGGCGGATCGGGCGCGTCGAAGCAGGCGTCGGCGGGCGCCGACCGGGAGCGGCTCCGCTTGTTGAACGCCCGCGCCAGGCCCGGGACGCGGCCGAGACGCACCCCGATCAGCGCGTCGGGCAGGGCAGGCGAGAACGTGAGGGAGCCGTAGCCGAAGACGTGCATCGGCCCCAGCCTGACACGGTCCTACTCGACGTCCTCCGCCAGGAGCTGCTGAATCAGCGCCTCCATCTCCTCGGGGTGGAAGGAGTTCTTGATCGAGCGCACGCGCAGGTTCTTGTCCACGACGATGTCGCGGGGGTACGGGTAGCCGACGCCCGGGGGGAACGCGAACTGCCGCAGCGTCGCCTCGTCGGGCAGGAGCGGGAAGGTCACCCCGGTCTGCTCCCGGAAGTCGGCGAGCAGATCCACCGGCTCGCCCGGGTGGATGCCGTACACGAGGACGCCCTGGTCGGCGTAGGGGATGTGGATGGTGGCGTCGAGGTCCGGCAACTCCAGACCGCAGATCGGTCAGAAGAGGGCGAAGTACGCGAGCACGGTCACCTTGCCGCGCAGGTTCTCGAGGTCGCGCGCGCCCGTGGGATCGAGGAAGGCGAAGGTCGAGTCGAGGCGATCGCCGACGTCGAGCCGCCCTCCGTCGGCGGTGGTGATCGGGATGTTCAGGGGCGCTTGGTCGGCGTCGGCGTCGTTGGTGGGGATCGACAGCAGGTTGGGCTGCAGCTCGGGCGCGGGCGGGGTGTAGGTCAGGGTCAGCTCGCCCGTCTCTCCAGGGGCCAGCGTCATGGACACGGGCGTCGCGGAGAAGCGATCGGGGGCGGTCGTGGCGACGGGGCCGAGCTCGAGGGGCAGCGGGCCGCGGTTTCGGACGGCGACGGTCTCGCTGCCCCCCTGCTGGGCGGAGAAGGCGATGAGCTCGTCGGGGATCCACACGTCGGGGGAGACGTACCCGGGGCGGTACCGCAGCGTGTGCAAGGCCCGCCACTCGGCCACGAGGACGACGTCGTCCAGGAGGGCGACGCCGAAGTCCTGCTCGAACGTCGGGTACGCGGTGGTGCGCTCGGTCCCGAGGCGCAGGAGCCGGGCGCGGTCGTACACGGCGACGTGCGACCACGACGCCACCGCCAGCAGCCGCTCGTTCGCCTGGACCGCCTGGGCCGAGCCGTCCACCGCGAGCGGCGGCAGGGGCGTGGGGAGACCGCTCGGGTCGAGGGCGGAGAGGTCGTAGACGGCCACGCCCTCCCCTCCCAGGGCCACGAACACCCGGTCGCCCTGGGCGTCGACGTCGCGCGCGGAGCCGGGCAGGTCGACCGTCCCGAGGCGCACCGGCGCGCGGGGGTCCGCGGTGTCCAGGACGTGCACGCGGCGCCCGTCGACGACGTAGGCCCGCCCGTCGTGCAGGTCGAGCTTCCACGCGTTGTCGAAGCCGTCGAGCGCGCGCACGAAGGTGGGGGTGCCGTCCTCGGCCGTGGCGTAGACGCGCAGGCCCCCGGCGTGAGCGGCGACGTAGAGCGTGGCGGACGCGGCGTCCCAGGCCAGGCCCTCGAAGAGGACGGTCGGGTCGGCGATCGTGTGGACCTCGGTGATGCCCCCGGCGGGCGGGTCCTCGGCGTCCAGGGGGGCGAGGTGGTAGGTGCCCAGGAACGGGACGGGGACCCAGGCGTCGCCGTGGTGGGCGAGCCAGAAGACGCGCGTGCCGTCGGGCAGGACGGGGCCCACCGCGCTGCGCTGGCACCGCGGCGCGACGCCCCCGACGTACTGCGGATCGGCCGGGTCGGCGATGTAGTTGATGCGCACGCCGAACCCGCCGCAGAGGTAGGCGTAGTCGCCGTCGGTCTCGATGTCGACGGCCTCGGCGGCGCTCCCCCGGGCGAGGTGCTGGAGGTTGTCGCCGTAGGTGCAGCACGTCCCCTCGATGTGGGGTCCGGCGTCCGCGCACTCCGTCTTCGTGGCGGCGCAGGGCAGCTCCTCGAGGGCGGGGTCCCACGGGGGCGGAACGGCCTGCTCGCCCGCGTCGTCGTCGTCGGACGCAGCGAGGCGGGGCTCGCCGGCGGGCGGGGCGTCCGCCGGGCAGCCGACCAGCAGGCCGACGATGAGCAGGAGCGGTCTCATGTCGGGTTGGAGCCGGGAGGTCGGGCGAGGGTCGCAGGCGGAGTGCATCAGGTAGCGTCCTCCCCGATCCTGCCCGGGTCGCCCTCGGAGTCGTCGTTGAATCGCGCCTGCCTCGCCCTCACCGTCCTCGCCGTCCTCGCCTCGTCTCCGGCGTGTCGCGACAAGCCGACCCGCACGTCGGGCTCCACCGCCGCGCCGACGCCCGCGGAGACGACCGCAGAGGCGCGCTCGGAGACGACCGTGGAGGTCGTCATCGGCGAAACGCCCGAGCCCGTCGCCGCCCCGACGTTCGCGTTCGACTGGCCCCGGGGCGGCCGCTTGGGCGTCCACGTGACCACCACCCTCGAGTGGAGCGCGCCCGAGGCCGGAGACCAGGAGACGTCGGAGGAGGCGACCTGGACCTGGACCCTCGCGGGCGCCGACGGCGGCGAGCTGCGCATGGCCTCGGCGGGCACGCCCCGATCGCTGGTGGCCCGCGCGGACGGGTCCCTCGTATCGTCCACCGGCGACGCCGAGGCCGATCTCTGGGGTCGGCTCGTCGGTCGCTGGGCGGGTCGCTCCGCGGACGTGGGGAGCAGGTTCGAGGACGAGGGGGTGCTCGAGGTCGTCGGCTTCGACGGGGCCAACGGGCCCGCCCGCCTGCGGTTCGCCGTCCTGGGGCGGGTGCCGTGCCGGGAGCGCACCCGCGACCTCCGCTGCACCGAGCTGGAGATCCGCGGCGAGCTCACCGCGGACGACGCGCTCCTCGCCGAGCTCCGCGGGCGCGTGAAGGGTGAGCGCAGCCTGCGCGACGTGGAGGTCCTCGAGCACGCGCGCCTCCGCACCGTCGGCAGCTCGCTGCAGCCCCACCGCCTGCAGATCGAGCGCATCACCCGCCTCCGCTTCCGAGCCGCCGACGGCACCGAGCAGACCGAGCGGATCCGCGAGGACCGGGTCTACACGTTCGACTGGACCCCCTGATGGCGATCCCGGTCGCGGGATTCGAGGCGGAGCGCTTCGCCCACGACGGCGCCGAGCGCGACGTGTACGTGAGGGGCGACGGCCCCGGCGTGGTGGTGATGCACGAGGTGCCCGGGATCACCCCCCAGGTCGCGCGGTTCGCCCGCCGGGTCGCGGACGAGGGCTTCACCGTCTTCATGCCCCAGCTGTTCGGGACCCCCAACAAGCCGCTCGGCGCGGTCTACGGAATGCAGTCGATGGCTCGCTGCTGCATCGGACGGGAGTGGGCGACGCTCGGGTCGCGCCGGTCGAGCCCGATCACGGACTGGCTGCGCGCGCTCTGTCGCTACGCCCACGGGCGGTGCGGGGGGCCCGGAGTCGGGGCGATCGGGATGTGCATGACGGGAAACTTCGCCCTCGCGCTGATGGTGGACGAGGCCGTCATGGCGCCGGTGCTGAGCCAGCCTTCGCTGCCGCTGGGGGTCACGCCCGCGGCCCGGGCGGGGCTGCACCTGACGGACGACGCCCTGGCCGTCGTGAAGGAGCGGGCCGCGGCGGGATGCCCCGTCCTCGCGATGCGTTTCACCCACGACCCCCTGGTGCCCGCGGCGCGCTTCGAGCGGCTGCGCCGGGAGCTGGGCGACGCCTTCGAGGGGATCGAGATCGACAGCGGGCCCGGCAACCCGCACGGGATCCCGCGGTTGGCGCACTCGGTCGTCACCACCCACCTCGTGGACCGCGACGGGCACCCCACCCAGGCGGCGCTGCACCGCGTGCTGGGCTTCTTCCACGAGCGGCTGCGGCCGGAGGCCTGACGCGGGCGGGGCGTCCCATTACACTCCGCGCCATGAACTGTCCCTGCGGCACCGGAGCCGCCTTCGAGCAGTGCTGCGCCCCGTTCCTCGCGGGCGCCGCCTTCCCCGAGACCGCCGAGCAGCTGATGCGCTCGCGCTACTCCGCCTTCACGCGCGCCGACATCGGCTACGTCGTGCGGACGCACCACCCGTCGACCGTCGGCGAGGTGGACGAGAAGGCGACCCACGACTGGATGCGCACGTCCGAGTGGAAGGGCCTCGAGATCCTCTCCTCGAAGGGCGGCGCCGAGGACCTCACCGGGCGCGTGGACTTCGTGGCGCGGTACACGGACAAGCGCGGCGACCAGGAGCACCGCGAGTCGTCCATGTTCAAGAAGAAGAACGGGCGCTGGTACTACGTGGACGGCAAGCCCGGCGGGGGCGGCGAGACCCTCCGTCGCGAGGCCCCGAAGGTCGGCCGAAACGACCCGTGTCACTGCGGGTCGGGCAAGAAGTTCAAGAAGTGCCACGGGCGACCGGGCGCGCGGGCCTGAACGAGCGCGGCTACCAGACGAACGGGAACAGCACCTTCCGCTCCTTCGGGTAGTCGTCGAACTTCTCGCGGTACCAGCGGTGGTTGGTCAGCGCGCGGGGGGCGAGGTTGGCCGTCGTGAAGAGCGCGAACGAGAGCCCGGCCAGGGACCACGTCAGCAGCGCCCACCCCGTCCACTCGAGGATCTCTCCCAGGTAGTTGGGCGACGTGACGTACCGGTAGCCGCCTCCGTAGGGGATCTCGTAGCCCGTCTCGCCGGGCCTCCGCAGGGCGATCAGGGTGCGATCGCTGTGCACGTTGAGGCCCCAGCCGAAGGCGAACAGCGCGACCCCGGCGAGGAACCGGGGATCCAGAAGCCAGCCCGCGTCGTACCCTCCGAGATGGCTGATCCAGCGCGCATTGACGTAGGCGTTCAGGCTGTTGAAGAGCAGCGCCGAGCCCACGACGACCCACGCCGTCCGCTTGCCCGACGGGCGGATGAGGAACGGGAAGACGAAGGCGCGGCGCACGTAATGGAACTGCCAGATGCCGAGCAGGAGGAGGGGGACGAGCTCCGCGCGGCGGGCGCCGAGGGCGAAGACGGCCGCGAAGACCAGGACCGTCGGGCTCTCCATGACGATCCAGGACGCGCGCGCCCCGAGCGTCGGGCCCCAGCCGGACTCGGCGTGGCGGCCGTAGGGCGCCTTCACGAAGAGCAGGACCAACACCACGATCGGCGAGGCGACGATCAGGCCCCACACGACCCAGGAATGCAGCGCGGCTTCGTTCATGCGGCGCGGAGTGTAACGGCCGGCCGCTCGCCCGGACTCCACCTATGCTGAAGAACCCCGGAGCCTCCCATGAAGACCACCCTCGTACTCCTCACCGTCGTCGCCCTCTTCGTCCTCGTGGTGGCGTGTCGCCCGGGAGTCGCCGCGGACGACGCGAAGGCCCCCGGCGAGGCCGTCCCCACGGCCGGTGCCCCCAAGGAGATCCCCAAGGTGGGGACGAAGTCCGCCGTGACCGACGCGGAGTGGAAGAAGCGCCTCACGTCCGAGGAGTACTACGTGCTCCGCAAGCAGGGCACGGAGCGGGCGTTCACGGGCGAGTTCTGGGACCACAAGGCCGAGGGCACCTACACGTGCGGCGGGTGCGGCGCGCCCCTCTTCCACTCGACGGACAAGTTCAAGTCGGGCACGGGGTGGCCGAGCTTCACGCAGCCGCTGGACTCGAAGCGCATCGGGGAGCACGTCGACCGCAGCCTCTTGATGACGCGCACGGAGGTCCACTGCGACCACTGCGGCGGGCACCTCGGCCACGTCTTCGACGACGGCCCCGCCCCCACGGGCCTGCGCTACTGCATCAACTCGGTGTCGCTCGACTTCGTCGGGGACGCGGAGTAGACGGCGGACACCACGTCCGGGATTCGCCGGACAAGTCCGGGTTGTAGGGCCGATTCCGGACGCCACGTCCGGGTGGAACTGTCCGGCAATGTCCGTCCGGGAGTGTCCACATCTGTCCGGCAGTGTCCGGCAGTGTCCGGCCTCTTTGGGCCCTCATCGGGCGGCGATCGACGTGCGTCGTAGGAGTGGAGGGTCGGCACGGTGCTTGCGTGAGTGCCTTGCATGCATCACTTCACGGCTCGCCTCACGCTCGACTCCCCCGACCTCTCCAACGCGGCCGCCGCCTGGGTGTGGTTCCACCTGCGCCTGCTCTTTCCCGCGGCGCTGGCGGTCGTGGTCATGCCCGACCACATTCATCTCGTGGTCGACGCGGGCAAGCGCGGCCGTGAGCGGCTCCGGCGGTGCCTCGGCCAGTTCGGTCGGTGGTTCCCCGGGCGGTGGGAGCCGGCGCCGGCTCCCGTCCCCATCCACGGCCTGCGGAAGCTTCGACGCCAGGTGCGCTACGTAGTCCTGAACCCCTGCCGGGCCGGGATGGTGGACGATCCGCTGAGTTGGTTGTGGTCCACCCACCGCGACGTGATGGGCGCGTCGTCGGCCCCCTGGGTCACCCCGGAGAGGCTGGCCCGGGCGCTCGGAGAGCGCGTCGAGGGCTTCGCGGAGCGCCATCACGCCTACGTCTCGGCGGACCCCAGCGCGGCGGTCGCCGGTACCCCGCCTCCTCGTCCGCGCGCGGTGCTGGACGCCGACCTGCCCAGCGTCGCGCGCGCGGCTGCGCTGAGCACGCGAGGGGAGCCGCGCGCGGTCTTCTTCCAGCTGGGGCGCGCGCTCCGTCACCCCATGTCCGCGCTGGTCGCCTACTCCGGCGCGTCGCGGAGCTCGGCCTACGAATGGTGGAAGAAGCCCACGGAGGTCGGGCCCGCCCTCACGACGCTGGGCGACCCACGCCTCCTCCAGCCGGCCGACGGGCGCGGCTGGACACCACGTCCGGGATTCGCCGGACAAGTCCGGGTTGTAGGGCCGATTCCGGACGCCACGTCCGGGCCCGCTACATCCCCACCCGAAGGGTGTCCTCCTGGATGGTGATCTCGCCCACCGTGAAGGTGTCCTTCTGCTCGGCGAGCCGCAGCGTGATGGACTGCTTCTTCTGGGTCGGGCGCCCGTAGTCGGTGTAGAGGTCGACGTACAGGGTCACGGCGCCCTGGAGCGTCGCGGCCGAGCTGCCGAAGAACTTCGTCTTGAGCTCGTAGGTCCCCGGCATGGCGCGGCGGATCGAGTACTCCTCGGGGCCGTAGCCCTGCGTGAAGTCCCGGGAGACGCGGCCGCCGATGGCCGTCTCGTGGTGGCCGTAGTACGCCTCTTCGCCCGACGGCTCCAGGACGTGCAGGTCCATGTCCGTCAGGTCGGCGTCCCAGCTCATGACGATGCGCACGTCCATGTCCAGCTGCTGGATCAAGCGAGCGTCGACGGGGACGCGCACGTCGCCCAGCTCCCGGGCCTTCGGCAGCACGTCGTTGAGCTCCACGAGCGCGATGAGCTCGATCTCCGCGAAGCGGTCCCACTCGTCCATCACGACGTCGGCGAGCAGGTCCATCGCGCGCTGGTAGTCGCTGAGCGCGACGGCGCGGTTCGTGGGACGCAGGGCCCGCTCGTCGGCTCGCGCCGCCAGCGCCAGGGCGAGGTCCCGGTGCGACTGGGGCTCCTCGGCGCGCAGCTCGCGGATGCGCTCGAAGGTCAGGATGGCGAGGTCCAGCTCCTCGACCTGCACGAGGCGGTGCGCGTACACGCGGAGCAGCGCCGGGTCCTCGAGGTCCAGCTCCACGATGTTCGACAGGATGCGCAGCGCGACGGCCCGGTCGAACGGCGCGAAGAAGTCGGCGCAGTCCAGGAAGAACGCGGGGGCCGTCCCCCACACCGCGCGCTCGGCGAGGTACACGGCGAAGCGGTCCTCGGGGGCGGCGGCCTTCAGGGCGGCGACGTACGGGGTCGCCGGGTCCCAGGGCTTCAGCGTGATGGACGGGGCGGGGCGATCGGCGGGGCGGCCCTCTTCGGCCCACGTCCCCGAAGGGGAGGCCTTCGCCGGGGAACGTCGTGCCCGGGGCCCCGCCGCTCGCTCCTCATCGTCGTCGTCTCGGTAGCCGTCCGCCTCGGGCTCCATCGCCGGGGCCGCGTCCATGGCCGACATCGGCGCCTCGGCCGCACCCGTGGCGACGCGGCCGCCCGTCCCGTAGCCGCTGCCGCTCGCGCCGAGGCCCTCCTGCTTCGACTCCTTCGCCTCGTAGCGCCAGTCGAACTCGCGGTCCCAGTACGCGACGCGCGCCTCCCACAGCGCCACGATGCGCTCGAGCTTCGTGGCGTCCTCCACCTTCTTCGCGGCCGCGCGGTCGGCCATGGCGCGGTCGTAGTCGCGGCGGAAGGCCGCCAGCGAGGCGGGGGGACGGACCTCGTGCTCGACGTACTGGTCGAGGCGCTCGAGCACCAGCAGGGACGTGCCCGGCGTGACGATCCCGAACCGCTTGCCCACGGCCGCCATCGCAGGCTCGTTGCGGCGCCCGCCGATGGCCAGTTCGGCCACCTTCTTCTGGGCCCAGAAGCGCTGCAGGAGGGTCCCCTCCGGGGCCTGCGTCCCGTCCACGACGTACACGCGCTCTTCGGCCGCGGCGCCGGCGCCCGCGAACCGGACGGCCACCGACGACGTGGGCCCGGTGAGGCGTCCGGCGAGGGAGAAGGGACCGTCCACGGGCTCGGCCCGACGGGGGTAGGACTCGCCGAGGCCCCCCTTGGAGGTCGCCCCGCGGAACGAGAAGGGCGACCGCCCCAGCGCGTCCAGCGCCTCTTCCTCGGACTTGGTGGTCAGGTCGATCCACGCGCCGCCGGAGCCGACGGCGATGGCCCGCAGCGCGTCGTGGTTGGCGACGTCCGCGTCGGACACGGCGTAGACCGGCGACTCGAAGGTCGGGAGGTCGGCCTCGCCGAGGTTGGAGATGCCGTCGCTGAAGAAGAGGTGATGATCGGGGGCGGGGCCGGAGGCGAGCGCGCTCAGGCTCGCCATGCGCGTGCCCCCGTCGTAGGGCGTGCGCCGGAGGGTCTCGACCAGGGCGCCGGCGTCGCGCGGCAGCACGAAGGACCGCGTGGGCAGCGGGGCGTCGGCGAAGACGGTGAGGTCGACCTCCACGCGGCGGGGCCCGAGCCCGTCGATCCAGCCCTGGAGCAAGGCGATCTCGCGGTCGTGCCGGCCGTCCCGGGAGAGGGAGGCGTCCCAGAGCAGGGCGACCCGCCGGGGGGCGATGCGGCCGATGTTCGCGGGGGCGTCCACGCGGTCGTGGATGGCGAAGTACACGGTGCCGTCGGGCCCGCGCTCCACGGCGACGGGTCGCTCGGCGAGCCCGGGCAGGGCGACGGTGACGGCCCGGTCGAGGACGACGTCCTTCACGGTCGTCTCGGCGACCTGGCGGTCCTCCCAGGCTTCGAAGCCGAAGCCGTCGATGCCGTCGCCGACGACCTTCGGGGCCACGCCGGGGCGAACCACTTCCACCCGCAGGTGCACGTCTCGGATCGGCTCGGAGAAGGCGAGGGGGAGGCGGTACGACGCGCCGGTCGGGCCGTCGTCGACCTCCGAGATCCACGAGACCTTCACGGTGCGCGTGCCCCGGGCCGGGATCGGGAAGACACGCGTGCGGTAGGCCGCGCCGCCGACCTTCTCCACCAGACCGGGGTCCACGCCCTTGCGGACCTCGATCTCGAAGACGCGGCGGGCCTTCTCCTTCTCCACGACCACGCCGTCCACCAGCGCGCCGTCGACGTCCAGGCCGTAGCCGCTGACCGTGCTCCCCGCGGGCAGCGGGAAGGTCAGATCGCCCGCGAGCGCGCGCCCGAAGGGGTTGAAGAAGGTCATCGTCATCGACGTCTCGGCGAGGTGGCCGACGATGCGGGCCTCGACGTCGAGGGCGGTGATCTCCAGGTTCTTCGCGGGTCCGACGTCCGTGACCTGCATCGTCGGCGCGGGGCCGGTGACGCGGGTCTGAGCCGCGGCGGGGGTGGCGATCAGGGTCGCGAGGGTCAAGAGAGCGAGGGTCGGGCGCATGGGTCCTCCGGCACGTTGCGGGAGGACAGACCCGGGGCCCCGGCCGAAGTTCCCGGCGGGACCTTTCAGGTGCTTTCAGGCCGTCGGAGTTCGGCGGTCAGCGGCTCACACGCACCAGCCGCCGTCGACCGTGAGCGACTGGCCGGTGATGTAGGAGGCGCGGTTCGACGCGAGGAAGGAGACCGCGTCGGCGACCTCATCGGCGGTGCCGAAGCGCCCCAGGGGCGTGCGCGCCTTGGCGACCTCGATCCACGACGGGTCGAAGCCCTTGTCCTGGAGCCGCAGGAACATGCCCGCCTCCACGACGCCCACCCGCACCGAGTTCGCCCGGATCCCGTAGCGCCCCTCCTCGACCGCGATCCCGCGCACGACGGCCTCGACCGCGGCCTTCGGGGCCACCGACAGGATGTCTCGGTGGGGGTACCGGTCGAGCCCCGCGGTGGACACGGCCGTGATCGATCCTCCGCGCTCGCGCAGGGCGGGCAGCGCGGCCTGGACGAGGTGGAAGAACCCGTGCACGTCGGCGTCGATCGCGGAGGTCCACTGGGCCTGCTCCACGCGGCTGATGTAGGGCATGTCGATGTCCGGCCCGGACGCGAAGATCACCGAGTGCAGCCCCCCAAGGCCCGCCAGCAGCGCGTTCGCGCCGTCCCGATCGGCGAGGTCCAGGCGATGCACCGAGGCCTCGCGCCCAAGGGCCCGCACGTCTTCGGCGGCCGCCTCCGCACCCGCGAGGTTCCCGCGGTAGGTCACCGCGACGTCGGCGCCATCCCGCGCGAGGGCAGCGCAGACCGCCCGTCCGATGCCTCCGCTGCCCCCCACGACGAGGGCGACTCCGGGGGCGAAAGCGGGAGCGGGGGGCCGATTCATGCGGCGCACGCTACACTCCCGCCGAGTCGAAGAGGGGTTCGCGCATGGGACGCATGTACGTGTATCGGGGCCGCAAGCGCGTCGCGGTCTACGAGATCGAGACCGGTGGCCTGCTCATCGGTCGGAACATGGACGCCGACATCCACCTCGAGGACCCGCTCGCGTCGCGTCGTCACGCCATGATCCTGCCCGGCTCGTCGGGCAACTTCGAGCTGAACGACCTCGGCTCCGACAACGGGGTCTACGTCCAGGGCGAGCGCGTGGGCAAGGTCGATCTCGCGGACGGGACCCGCATCGCCATCGGCCGCCACGTCCTCTTCTACAAGGAGGCGGCGGGCCCACCGAGCCCGGCGACGGCCGCGGACCTGCGCTCCATCACGGGCTCGGACCTCGAGAAGGTCCCGGGGGTCACCGACCTGGGCGAGCGCACCACGGCGCACCTCCCGCAGGTCAAGGTCGAGGACATCCAGCGCAAGGTCGCCGACCTCCAAGCGGCGCACGTGGCGTGGGAGCCGAAGCTGCACCGGGACCCGTTCCCCCTGCACGGGGACCGGTTCGTCCTCGGGTACACGGACGAGTGCGACCTCCGCCTGCCCGGCATGGCCCTCCTGGTCCGGCGCGCGGTGGAGCTCCTGGAGGACAAGCACGGGACCTGGTTCGCGGTGGCGCTGCACAAGCTGGCGGGGCTCAAGGTGGCCGGCGAGAAGACCGCCATGACCGCCCTGCGGGACGGCGACCCGATCACGATCGGCAAGACCACCCTGACGTTCCACACCCGCATCGGCTGACGATCACCGGGGCGCGGCGAAGACCTGCGTCCAGTAGTGACCGTAGTCGTCGTCCGTGAACGCGAGGCCGATGCCCGCCTCGGACACGTCGCCGTCCATGATGTTCTCGCAGTGCCCCGTGGTGCTGTCCATGAGGTCGTCGACGGTCGCCTCGGCCTCCTCCCGGCCCGCGGCGATGTTCTCGCTCACCGTCGACCAGTCGTAGCCCACCGCGTCCACCCGCTGGGACGGCCCCGCCCCGGACGGCGACGTGTGATCGAAGTAGCGCTGCTCGGACATGTCCACCGAGTGGCTCCGCGCCGCGCACCGGAGGCGCTCCTCCATGGTCACGGGCGGGACGGGCGGCATGGCCGTGCCGCGGCACTCGGCCCCGGCCCCGCGGCGGGCGTTCACGGCGGCGAGCATCTCCTCTTCGACGGGGGCGTGGGCGGGGTCCCAGCCCGGGGCGTCGGGGGCGTCGCAGTCGATGACGATGTCGCTGCACCCCGGCGTCGGGGCCGTCAGGAGCGCGATGAGGATGAGGACGGGCCGCATCCCCGAAGCCTAGTCCACCCGACCGGATGCGGCCCGACACGGGATCGCGGGGGGCGTGTCTTGCACGTTCGGGGGGGCGTCGGCAGGGTGCGGCGGATGTCCGACCTGGCCCAACGGAGCGCCGACCTCGACGAGCGATGGCGCATGCGCGCGTGCCCATCGTGCGGCGAGCCGACCCCGCGGGCGGCCGTCGCCTGCGGCTCGTGTTCGGTCGAGCACGCCGATCACGACGAGATGCTCGCCCTGATCGAGGGCGTCGAGGGCGCGTCCGAGCTGCTCGGTTGGGCCGGCGCCAGGGAGTCGGAGTCGGATCTCGAGTTCCACCCCGGGGTGGTCATGGACCGCGAGCCCCAGTTCCGCGCCCGCGCCGAAGAGTTGGGCGTGGACCTCGCGACCGCCGCCTTTCACTGGGCGGAGGGGCTGGTGGACGCCGACTGGATCGAGGCCGCGCGCGCCGGGGCGGCGCCGGAGACTCCCGCCGCCCGAGCCCTGGGCCGCACGGCGTCGGAGCTGTCCGAGCGAGCGATCCGCGACGCCGAGCAGGCCGAGGCTCGCGTGCGGCGGGTGCGGGCGACGCTCTGGGTCGGTTCGACGCTCGCGTTGGTCGCGTTTGGGGCGGCGATCGCTAAGCTGCTCATGTGACCGCCAAGTTCATCCGGTTCGGCACCCGTCAGCGCCTCGCGCTCCTCCTCTTCGCGGCGTTCCTGGTCACCGCCTACGCCTGGATCTCCGCCTCCCGCGTGCCTTGGGAGTCGGGGCGCGTGCGCGTCCTGGTCCTCCAGTTGATCCCGCCGGACGTGGCCATCTCCGAGGGGCTCGAGAAGCTCAACGGCACCGCGCCGTCGGCCGACGCGACCTTCGAGACCGCCGAGCAGTGGCTCGCCCGGGAGTACGCGGGGTACGCGCCGTCGCACCCGCCGCTGACCGTCGACTTCGACGTGTCCGGGCCCCATCGAGTCGAGGTGGACGCCCCCGACGTCGACGAGCCGGGTCTCGGTCGGTGGGAGGTGCTGCGGCGGGGCTTCGCCTTCTATTGGTACTACCGCGCCCTCGCCGCGGACCTGGGTTCGCCCTTCGGCGGCTACGACGCGCGCGTGGTCGTCCTGCTCGACGGAGCGGGGGGGGACGCGGAGGCCATGTCCATGGCGGACCGCAACCAACGCTTCGGCGTGGTGCACCTCGATCCGGGGGTCCCGGACCCCACCTACGCGCTGCTGACGTTCCTCCACGAGCTCGGCCACACGCTCGGGGCGACGGACAAGTACGACCCCGACACGTTCCTCGCGGTCTTCCCCGACGGGTTCGCGCAGCCCCACCGACAGCCCCTGTTCCCCCAGGAGTTCGCGGAGATCATGGCCGTGGATGTGCCGATCGCGCCCAAGGATGAGCGCGAACCGGCGGCTCTGGGGGAGGTGCGTGTGGGAATTCGCACGGCCGCGGAGATCGGTTGGATTCCAGAGACGATCGCCGATGGGCAGTACGAGGGGCTGTGATCGGAGCCCCCGGCCGCGCGACGGCCAACGTTGCCTCGGTGTAGCCTCGTCCGCGCCGCCCCCGACCAACCGCGGCAGGAGACGCACCGATGTTCCGTTTCAGCTCCCTCGCTCTTCGTTCGCTCGCCGGCGTCGCCCTCGGCGGCCTGTTGATTCTCGGATTCGCCTGCGGCGGCGACAGCGCGCCCGCCCCTGCCCCCGAGGCCCCCGCCGCGCCCCCCGCGGAGCCGGCGCCCGAAGCCACCCCCGCCGGTGACGACGACGACAGCGCAGGCGACGACGACAGCGCGGGCGACGACGACACCGCCGCCAAGGAAGCCGAAGCGGCCCCGGCCGGCGACGACGCGGGCGGCGACGAGGCGGCCCCGGCCGGCGACAAGCCCACGGGCACGAAGGCCGTCGAGGCGAAGCCCACGGGCACCAAGGCCGTGGAGACGAAGGAAGACAGCGGCAAGGCCGCGGGCAAGACCAAGAAGCAGATCAAGGACGGCGAGTAGTCCGCCCTCCCGCGTCGGTCCCACCTCGGGCATTCTGAACGCGTCGCGCCGGGAGGGCGCGGCGTGTGTGGGAGGTGTCCATGGACTGGCAACGATTCAAGGACGGTGTCCTGAGCGACGACCCCGCGGCCGTCGCGGAGGCCGTCGACTCGCTGGCGCGCCTCGGCCCGGACGACGATCCGGTGCGGGGGCTGCTGGCGGCCGTCGAGGACAAGGCGTTCTCGGCCCACCTGGCGCCGCTCTTCGATGCCCTCGTCGCGTGCGGGGTGAGCACCGAGGCGCTCCTGAAGCTGGGCGCGTCCCGCCGCCCCGCGGTCCAGATCGAGGCCGCGCGCGTGCTCGGCCCCCACGGCGATCCGGCGGCCATCCCGCTGCTCGAGAAGCGCTCCGGCTCCAAGCGCGCCGCCCTCCGCGAGGCGGCCGAGGCGTCGCTCGCGGCCCTTCGAAGCCCTCCCCCCGCGGATCCCGCTCCCGCCCCCGCTCCGCCGCGGGAGCCCACCCCCATCGACGCCGCTCGCTCCGACCTGGAGGCCCTCGCCGCGGGCGACGACTCCGTGCTCGGGGACCTCTTCGAGTTCCTGCGCGATCGAGAGGACGAGCGCGACGAGCCCCGGGCGCCGGAGCATCCTCGCGCCGACCTGGAGGTCGAGGTCGTGGAGGCGCTGGCGGCCTTCGCAGCCCGAGAGGAGGCTCACCTCGTGGCGATCGCCGACGTCCTCCATGGGCTCCGGCGCGGTCGCTTCGGCTGCTCGGTCGGCGCGGAGTTCGCCGCCAAGCGGGCCATCGACGACCTCACCGGCACCCAGCTGATCTCCGCCTACCGCGCGTGGCGGGAGGATCACACCGGCGAAGCGACGGTCCGTTCGGGGACGTCGCCCGTGGCCCGGAAGCCCGCCCCGGCGCCTTCGCCCGCCCTCCGGAAGGCCGCCACCAGCGTGGCGCCCACGCCGGTCACCGCGACGCATCGAGCGGTCTCCCGGCCCGCGGCGCCGACGCCCACGAAGGTGAAGCCCAAGCCGTCCCCCGCGGCCCCGTCCCCCGCGGCGCCGTCGCCGTCGGCGAAGCCCACGCAGACCGAGCCCGGGAGGGGGCCGCTGCCCCCGTCGGACTACTGGGATCGACCGCCGCGGCGCAACAAGCCGTGGTGGAAGTTCTGGTAGGCGTGGACCCCTCGCGCAGGGCGCTGCTCCAGGCCCTCGCCGCGGTCGGGGCGGGAGCGGCGACGGGGTGTACGCCGGTCTACTCGGCGAGCCGCCTCGGCCCCGCGACGCCCCCCCAGGTGTTGGGGCCGTTCCATCCCCACGGGGCCACGCTCGCCACCTGCTATCCGCCCACCCCGAACAACGACCTCGCGACCGTGGCCGGACAGGCCCCCGCGGAGGGGCTGCGCCTGTACCTGCGCGGCACGCTGAGGGACGGCGAGGCCTCCGTGCCGGGCGCCACGGTCGAGATCTGGCAGACCTGCCATCGAGGCCGCTATGCCCATCCGGACGACGAGTACGGCCGGCGGATCCCGCGGGATCCCGGCTTCCAGTACTACGGGACCTGCACCACGGACGCCGACGGGCGCTACCTGTTCCGCTCGGTGATGCCGCGGCGCTATCCGGCGGGGTTCCCCGGCGACAGAGCCTGGTGGCGACCGCCCCACGTGCACTTCCGGGTGCGGGTCGACGGGGAGCGACGGCTCACCACGCAGGTCTACTTCCGCGACCCCTCGGATCTCGAGAACTCCTGGAACCACGTGGCCGCGCAGGACGCCGATCGGCTCCTCGCCGGGCTGCCCGAGGACCGCCGTGACGAGCTGATCTGCGAGCTGGCGGAGGCGACCGCGGACGACGAGCTCGCCGCGGCCCTGGTCGCGGACCCCATGCCCACGGACGGGGACGACGGCCCGTGGGGCGTCGCGCGGTCGGGGGTCTTCGATCTCCGGATCGACCGCCCGAGCGCGGGCGAGATCCTCTACCCGGAGGTGCCCGCGGGGCATCCGAGGTCGTCGGGCCGCAAGACCTGCTGACGGGTTCGCTCGCCCGGCCCGCTACTCGGGCTTGCCGTCCGCGATCCAGTTCTCGACCGTGGCGAACTGCGCCTCGGTGATGCAGCCCTCGTCCCCGGGGGGGCACGCGCCGTCGTCCGGCATGGAGCCGTCGTTGATGCGCACGACGATGCAGTCGGCCACCTGGGAGCCGTTGCACACGCCCGCGAACGCGTCGGCGGTCACGTTGTCGTGGCTGTTCAACCAGGGCACGCCGCTGGCGGTCGCGTCGCCTTCGTGGCAGCGGCCACAGTAAGCGACGAGGATGGGCTGGACGTCGGTGGCCCAGGACGGGTCCTCGATCGCCTCGTCTTCGAGGTCGTCGGGATCGACGGTGGGCTCGGTCTCGCAGCCGACGGCGAAGGTCAGGGCGAGGACGAGGACGGCGGACAGAAGGCGCAGGAAGATGGACATGGATCCAGGGTACTGCGCGCCGGCGGGGGAGTGAAGGGCAGCCGCCCGCAGAGCTACTCGATGGTCAGCGTGTAGTCCGCCGAGGCGCCGTTGTAGCCGTAGACCCGCAGGTAGCGGACGCCGGCCATGCTCGTCAGCGTCTCGTAGTCGCCGGTGCTCGTGCTGCCCGCCACCCGCTCGCCGTTGCTGCGGTGCAGGGTCATGTCGAGGTCGCCGCCGACGATGTCGATGCGGACGGTGAAGTTGCCGGTCGTCGCGGGGATGCGGAACCAGTCGTCGCCGTCGCTGCCGCCGCAGATGCGCAGGCCCTGGTACACGCCGATGCCGAGCTCGATGGCCGTCTCGAGGGTCTCGTTGTCGTCGTTGCAGGGGTCGCCCAGGTCCACGCCGCCGTCGACGAGGACGGTCAGGGTGTAGGAGCCGGCGCCCGCGATGCGGACCGCGACGTTGCCGGTGCCGTCGAACACGGTGTCCACCGACGCCTCTTCGCCGCTGTGGAGCGACGCGGTGTCGACCGTGCCGCCCTCGGCGACCATCTGGAGGTCGGCCTCGCCGCCCTCGCCGATCATCGTGACCGAGAAGCGGACCGTGCTGCCGGTGGGGGGCACGATGGCGAACCAGTCGTCGTCGCCCTCGGAGACCCAGGCACCCTCGTAGACGCCGGACTTCACGACGAACGCGGTCGCGAACGTGTCGTTGTTCTCGTAGGGGTCGTCGCCCTCGGGGGTGTCGACGGCGTCTCCGCCTTCGCGGGCGGCCTCGAGCTCGCACCAGGACGTCCAGCCGTGGGTCGCCTCGGTGTCCGTCTGCACGGTGGCCTGCTGCGGGCAGCTCTCGTCCGCGCTCCAGGGGTTCCAGGCGCCGGACAGGTTCATGTCGTCCGCCTTCGCCTCGAAGAGGTCGTAGCCGCCGTCGCGCATCATGAAGACGCTGGGGGAGACGCAGCTGCCGGCGTCCTGCGCGTCCTTCTGCTCGCCCTCGGCGAACGCGACGATGACGTCGTACATGTCCGTGTTCGTGGAGTTCCAGCAGCAGGTGCGGCTCTGGTCGTAGACGAGCTCGGCGAAGATGTAGTCGTCGATGACGCGGTACTCGAGGTCGGCGGCCTTGCGGTCCATGTCGAACTCGCGCTCGAGGAGGCTGTAGAGGTCCGTCCAGAGCTCCTCGCGGGCGATGCGGGCGCTGCAGCTCGCGGGGTACTCGCGGAGGTGGGCGCGCTTGGCCTCGATGGCGGCGAGCAGGTCGTCGCGCAGGAGCTCGGGGCTCGGCGTGGTGAGGAGCGTCTCGAAGCGGGCGGGGCGGCCCGCGCGCTCGTCCTTCATGTCCCAGTGGATCCAGCCCTCGTGGACCGAGCTGTGGACCTGCGCCGTCCACTTGCCGCCGAGCACCTGGTGCGTCATGAAGCGCTTCGCGCCGCCCCCGAGGTTCACGTAGAGGTCGCCGTCGTAGGTCTCTCCCTCGCCGCCGGTCTTGTTGCTCGTGTACGTGCGCTTCGTGCTGGCGGGGGTCTCCCAGACCGCCTGGCGGCGGGGCATGGAGCCGGACGCGATCTCGATGCTCATCTGGTTCGAGGCCGTGAAGTGCTCGACGTTCTTGACCAGCATCACGTGGCCGATGCCGCGCTTCTGCCAGCGCTTGAGGAGGATGTCGCCCTCGTGGACCGTCTCGGGCTGCACGTGGAAGGCGTTGATGTCGTCGGCGAGGTTCGTGCTGCCGAAGTAGGGGAGCAGCATCATCAGGAAGTGACCGACGCGCTTGTTGAGGAGCAGCTCGTCGAAGTACCAGCCGGCCTTCGCGTCGGCGTGCAGGAACTCGTTCTCGTCGCCGCCGCCGTAGAGGCTGCGGCCGCGCAGCTTGTCGTCCGTGGGCCAGGAGTTCATGGCGTCGGCGTCGCTGAGGTGGCTGTAGTCGTTGTAGCGGGTCTTGTACTTCGGGGTGTTCTTGTAGCGGCCCGCGGAGGTGCGGAAGCCGAAGTGGCCCGCGAAGAGGCGCTTGCGGTCGCCGTCGACGGCCTCCATGACGAAGGGCAGGCCGTACCAGCTGGCGAAGATGACGCGCATGGCCATGAGCAGCTCGGCGCACTCGAGGGCGGGGACGGGGAGGACCTTGCCCTGGGGCGTGGTGATCTCGAAGGTCTCGCCATAGCCGCCGTGGCGGTCGATCTTGGCGCCCATCTTCACCCACGCGCTGTACTTGTCTTCCCAGGTGAGGCCGCTGTTCGCGCCCCAGGCGACGCCCGCCGCCGGGTCGGTCTCGTGCCAGCGGTTCGGGGCCGCCCACACCTCGGTGGAGGCGCCGCGCACCGAGGCGGCGGACAGGCCGGCCGGGCCGCGGCCCGAGGACGTCAGCGCGAGGCCGCTCTGGCCGAGGACGCCCAGGTCGGTGGTCTCTTCCTCTTCGCCCACGCAGCCGGTCTCGAAGACGACGACCAGGCCGAGCGACGCGATGAGCACCAGCATCGTGGCGAGCTGGGAGGAGCGGAGGCGGCGGGAAATCTCGGAAGGCGTGTACATGCCCCGGGAAAGAGCAAGGCCCGTGCCGGCCCGCGACCACAGCTGCTCCAAATGTCAGAAAAAAGTGAAATCGCTGTACGTCGAGCCTGTGGTCGACACATGTCGGGCGGGTGTGCGCGTCCGAGATGCCGGCGACGTTACAACCGTAACAATGGTGTTGCGTTCCGGTTACACCGCCTTCGGCGCGACGGCCTCCGGGGTTCTTGCCATGCTCCCCCCAGGAGGCTTGGATGACGACTGTCTCGGACCTGATGACGCCTGACCCCGTCGTGACGACCGCCGACACGCCCCTCGCTCGGGTCATGAGCGTGTTCGACCGCCGCCGCTTCCGGCACCTCCCCGTGGTCGACGACCGGGGCGTGTTGGTCGGCGTGCTCTCGCAGCGGGACGTGGTCAAGGCCGCCTACGGCGTGACGGTCATCACCGACGCCGTGCAGATGACGGCCACGGTCGGGGACGTGATGAGCAAGCGGCTCACGACGGCGAGCCCCGGGGCCGACGCGATGGCCGTCGCGCGCCACATGCTGCAGGAGAAGCACGGCTGCCTCCCGGTCGTCGACGACGACGGCAAGGTCGTGGGCATCATGACGGAGGCCGACTTCGTGCGTGCATGGATGCGCGCCGAGCCCTGATCCGTCGCCCGCTCGTGCCGTCAGCGGTGGTCGATCGCGGGGGCGGGCCGGACCCCGCCCGTGCCCCCGCGCGCTCCCGGACACAAGATCTCCACCGAGGGTGACATCACCGGTTACTGTGAGCGGGAGGCAGGTTCCGGGTGGTTGACGAGACAGGCATCGAGCGACGGGGTCGCTCACGAACGACGGGCGTCGCGTGGGTCGTCGCCGCCGTTCTCGGGGGGAGCAGCCCGGCCTCCGCCGCCTACCTGATGCCCGCGCCCGTGGCCATGGAGGAGGGCGACACCGACTTCGAGGCCATGGGCAGCTCCATCGCGGTGGCGGACTTCAACCGCGACGGCCGGGTGACGGTCGTGGTGGGTCGCCCCGGCCTGCCCCTCGGCGCGCCCTCCCGCGGCGCTGTCGACCTGCTCACGACCCACCCCCTCACTTACCTCCTCGGCCGCACGACCGTCGGCTTCGGCGAGCACGCCTACGCCTTCGCGGGCACGTCGGTCGCGGCCGGCGACGTGGACGGCGACGGCTTCTCGGATCTCGCGATCGGCATGCCGGGGTACGACGTCGCGGGCGTGGACGTGG
Source organism: uncultured Rickettsiales bacterium (assembly GCA_964620495.1). Taxonomy (GTDB): domain Bacteria; phylum Myxococcota_A; class UBA796; order UBA9615; family UBA9615; genus CAZEKB01. The sequence goes on from CAZUHI010000013.1 coordinate 45,959, forward strand.
GCGCGGTGGCGATCCACCTCGGCGGCCCCTCGGGGCTCGAGACGGACGCCTGGGCCGTGCTCGTCGGCGCGGCGCCTCAAGGGGCGTTCGGGTCCTCCGTGGCGTTCCTGGGCGACGTCGACGGAGACGGGTTCGGGGACCTGGCCGTGGGCGCGCCGGCCGAAGAGGCGGCGACCCTGGGGGGCGCGGTGCACGTGGTGCTGGGCGGACAGGCGCCTCCGATCGGGGCGTCCTGGAGCTGGTCGCCGGGCTCCCGCGACGCAGAGGCCGGGTTCGCGGTGCTGGGCCCGGGCGATCTGAACGGCGACGGGTTCGCCGACGTGCTGGTGGGGGTCCCCGGGCTCGGCACCGGCGCCGGGGCGCCGACCGAGGGCGCGGCGTACCTCTTCGCGGGGGGGCCCGGAGGCCCCGCGGACACCCCGATGTGGGGGCACGTCGCGACGACGGGCTTCGGCCGATTCGGGCAGGTGCTCGCCGCCCTGGGCGACGTGGACGGCGACGCGATCCCGGACGTCATGATCGGCGCGCCGCTCTTCGATCCCGGGGAACTCCAGGGCGCGGGACGGGCCACCGTCTTCGGCGGCATGGGCGTCGCCCCCGGGCTCCCGCTCGCGCCGGACTGGGAGACCGTCGGCGACCTCCGCGGGCAGGCCGTGGGCAGCGCGGGCGCGGCGGCCGACGTGGACGGCGACGGCTACCCGGATCTGCTCATCGGGGTGGCCCACGCGGACTACGACGCGGCGGGGGACCTCGGCGGCGTGGCGGTGCACGCCGGGAGCGCGGCCGGGATCACGATCGGCCCGCCCGCGGCGACGGTCGTGGGATCGGGGCCCGCGGGGCTGTTCGGCCGGACCCTCGACGTCCTCGGCGACGTCGACGGAGACGGGCGCGCGGAGATCGTGGTGGGCTCCCCGGGCGAGTCGGTCGACCAGGCGGGGGACGGCGCCGTGCGCGTGTATGCGGGGCTCGACGCGGCCATCGACGTGGACGGCGACGGGTACTGCGCCCCCCAGGTCACCTGCCCCACGGGGCTCCTGCCCGACGACTGCGACGACGGCCACGCGGGCTCCAACCCCGGCGCCCCCGAGCAGTGCGACGGGCGCGACAACGACTGCGACGGGCTGATCCCCGAGGGCGAGGCGGACGCGGACTTCGACGGCGTGCGCGTGTGCGAGGGCGACTGCGACGACCAGGATCCCACGACGTTCCCCGAGACCGCCGAGCAGTGCGACAACACCGACCACGACTGCGACGGGCTGCCCTGGAACGGCCTCATCCCCGCGCTGCGCTGGCCCGACCTCGACTTCGACGGCTACGGAGACTCATCCGTGGCGCCCTCGACCACCTGCCAGGGCGTGGCGGGCTGGGCCGCCAACGGCGCCGACTGCGACGACACCGACCCCGAGGTGCGGCCGGGCGCGCCGGAGATCGTCTGCTCCGGGCGCGACGAGGACTGCGACGCGTCCACCGTGGACGTCGTGGACGGCGACGGCGACGGGTGGCTCCCGTGCGGCGACTGCCGCGGCTACGAGGGGCTGGGCTACGAGGGCTGCGGCGACTGCGACGACCGCAACCGCGGCGCGCACCCCGGGGCCGGCGAGCGCTGCGGCGACTTCGTCGACCAGGACTGCGACGGCGAGGATCTGCCCTGCGTGGGGCCCGTGGAGTGCGACGAGCCGGACAACCTCTGCGAGGAGGAGGGCTGCGCCTGCGAGACCACCGCCGCGGGGTCGGCCTCCCCCGTCGCGCTGCTGGGGCTGCTCGCGCTGGTCGGCCTCGGGGCGCGGCGTCGGCGCGCGGGCCCCGCCGTACTGCTGGGCCTCGTCCTCATCCTCCCCGCCTCGACGCTCGCCGCGGAGGGCGACCGCGACCTCGACACGCAGCAGATGCGTCCGTCGATGCTGCCGTCGGGCTTCCTGTCGCACCCGGGGGCGCGTCGCCTCGAGCGGAGGACGTTCCGGGCGGGCGCGTACCTCATGTACGAGCGCGCGCCGATCGTGCTCACCTTCAACGAGCAGCTGCAGACCGAGCTGGTCGGCCAGCGGATCTCCGCCACGATCGGCGGCGCCGTCGTGCCCCTGGCGCGCCTCGGCGTGGGGCTGTCCATCCCCGTGTACCTGAACTTCCCGGACGGCCCGAACCCCGCCACCGGCGACCTCCGCCTCGAGGCCACGTACACGCTGGTGGACCTGGAGCACCTGGCCGTCGCCCCGCGCGTGGAGATCTTCTTCCCCACCTCGGTGCGCGACGCCTTCACCGGCGAGCCCGTCCCGCGGGCCCTCTTCGGCGTCACGGCCCAAGGCGACATCGGGCGTCTCTCGGGGTTCGTGGGCGTCGATTTCCTCGTGCGCAAGAAGGTCATCACCGGCTACGACGTGGAGGTCGGGCACGAGCTCGGGCTGACCGGGGGCGTGCGCGTCCAGCTCGTCCCCGAGCGGCTGGCCCTGCTCGGCGAGTTCCAGGTGAAGGGCGCCGTGGCGCGCATCTTCTCCGGCGAGGCGGAGAACCCGGCCGAGGCGCGGGTCGCGTTCCGCGCGTTCCCCCACTCGCGCGTCCGGGTCGACCTCGGCGCCGGGTTCGGGGTGGGGCACGGCATCGGGTCGCCCGTCGTCCGCGGGATGTTCGGTGTGTCCGCGGTGGTGCCGCCCCGTCCGCCGAAGCCCGAGCCTCCTCCTCCTCCTCCTCCGCCGCCCCCGGTGAGGGAGCCCGAGCCCGAGCCGGATCCCCCGCCCGAGCGGATCGAGGAGATGGAGCTGCCGCCCGACCCCGAGTCGGAGCCCGAGCCGGAGCCGGAGGTGCCCCAGGCCGTCATCTCGGGCGAGCGCATCGTGCTCAGCGATCGCATCCAGTTCGCGCTGGACAGCGATGAGCTGCTCCCGGTGTCGTACCCGGTGCTGAACGCGCTCGTGGCGCTGCTCGACGAGAACCCGAAGGTCGCCCACGTGCTGATCGAGGGGCACGCCTCGGCCGAGGGCACCGTCGGCTACAACTGGGACCTGAGCAACCGCCGCGCGGCGTCGGTGTTCCGCTACCTGGTGGAGAACAGGGTGAACTCCCGTCGCCTGTCCTACCGCGGCATGGGCGAGGCCGTGCCCCGGGACGGCACGATCCCCAGCGACGATCCGCTGGACCGCAACCGCCGCGTGGAGCTGCGCATCGTGCGCGTGCTCAGCGAGTGGACCGACGACATCCCCGACTGGCAGCGCACCGCGCCGCCCGTCCCCTGGCAGATGGACGAGGCCGACGACCGCGAGGTCGACGTGGAGGCCCTCCCGCAGCTCGAAGAGCCGGGCCCGGAGGAGGTCGAGCCCCAGAAACGCAAGCTGGAGGACGAAGGCACCCTCGAGCTGGACGACGACGAGGAGGAGGCCACCCCCGCGCCGCCGGACTGGGAGGACCTGTTCGAGGAGGGCGACGAAGAGGCCGAGCCCGAAGACGAGGGCGACGAGGACGAGGACGACGAAGAGGACGTCGGGGGGCTGCGATGAGATACCTGATCGCGCTCCTGACGCTCGCTGCGTGGCTCCCCGCGGCCGCCCGTGCGACGGACCTCAACTGCAACGGCATCGAGCAGCAGGCCGAGCTGGTCGTCGACCTCACCGACCCCCTGTGCGCGTCCAACGTCGACGGCGACGGCACCCCCTGGCCGAACGCCGACTTCTACGTGATGTACGACGACTTCGGCTGCCTCTACCCGGTGCTGCCCGCGGCCGACGTGGACGGCGACGGCTACGGCTTCGGGGGCATCACGGTGGTCGATCCCGACACCGGCGCGGCGCTGACGATCCTCCTGCAGTGCGACACCTGCCCGTTCGCCTACGACCCGAGCCTGCTCGACACGGACGCCGACGGGTACGGCGACGCCTGCGACACCTGCCCGGGCCTGAACGGCGCCGGGTCCGACATCGACGGCGACGGGCACGGCGAGTTCTGCGACGTGTGCATCGACGAGTTCGATCCGAACCAGGAGGACATGGACAACGACTGGTTCGGCGACCTCTGCGACAACTGCCCGGCCGAGCCCAACAGCGACCAGCTCGACGGCGACGAGGACGACGTGGGCGACGTCTGCGACAACTGCCCGGAGACCACCAACCGGCTCCAGATGGACGCCGACGGCGACGGGATCGGCGACGTCTGCGACAACTGCCCGCTCGGGTACGACCCGCTCCGCCTCGACACCGACGGCGACGGCACCGAGGACGCCTGCGACGTGTGCCCCGACGTCGTCGACCTGAGCCAGGGCGACCTCGACGGCGACGGGGTGGGCGACGCCTGCGACCTGTGCCCGAACGTCTTCGACCCCAACCAGTTCGACGCCGACGGCGACGGGGTGGGCGACGCCTGCGACATCTGCGCCGAGGACGAGGAGACCACCCCGCTCGACGCCGACGAGGACGGCGTGGGCGACTCCTGCGACAACTGCATCGCCCGCTACAACCCGTCCCAGAACGACTCGGACGCCGACGGGGTGGGGGACGCCTGCGATCTGTGCACGCTGGTGGTGGATCCCGAGCAGCGAAACGCCGACGGGGACCTCTTCGGCGACGAGTGCGACCGTTGCCCCGAGCAGTTCGAGCGCGACCAGGCGGACCGGGACGGCGACGGGGTGGGCGACCCCTGCGACAACTGCCCGGACCACCCCAACCCGGATCAAGCCGACGTGAACGCGGACGGCATCGGCGACGTGTGCGGCATCGGCTACGCGTTCCGGGGCGGCCCGGGGCCGGGCTGCGACGCCTGCTCGGTCGTCGCCGCGCCGTCGGCGTCGGGGGGCCTCGCCGCGCTGCTCCTGCTGGCGCTCAACCGGCGGCGGCGTCGGCCCATGCGGTCACGTCTCCCCAGGTGAGCGGGCTCCGCCGCAGGGGCGGGAGGGCCGCGCCGGTGGCCACGGGGGCGACGACCTCGAGCAGCTCGTGCAGCGTGTGGGCGGTGGCGCCGAACACCAGCGTGTCCGACGGGCCCCGGAACACCGGGGAGACGCCCCGGCGGCCGTCGAACTCCCAGTGGATGCCCTCCACGCCCGCGGCGCACAGGCCCAGCAGATCGAACCGGATGATCTCCGCCACCTCGGCGGGTTGAGGCACGAGCTCTTCGTCTCGCACCTCGGCGACCCACGGGTGGAGCCGGTAGTCGGACGTGAAGACGGGCATGGAGCACAAGGCCCCGAGGACGCGCGGGGCGTGGATGCCGAGCTCCTCGCGGGCCTCGCGCAGGGCGGTCTCGCGCAGGTCCGCGTCGGTGGGATCGCGTCGCCCGCCCGGGAAGGAGACCTCCCCCGCGTGCCGGGAGAGGGTGCGCGTGCGCCGGGTCAGGAGGACGTCGACCCCGCCGTCGCGCCACGCCAGGGGCACGAGCACCCCCGCCGACAGGTGGTTCCGCCGCCCCGGCAGCGCGGGGTGCTCCACCACGGGATGTGCGCGGAGGGCGTCGTGTACGTCGTCGGCGGAGAACATCCCCGGTATCGTCCCACGATGTCTGCGAGCCCGCCGCCCCCCGCCTTCGAGAGCTTCCGACCCCAGCCGCCCCGGGAGGACGCGATCCGCTCGGCCTACGCGGGCTATCTGGCCGAGGCCACGACCCCGAACGCGGACGTCGGCGACATCGTGCAGCGGTGGGACGCGATGCGGCGGGGCGTCCAGTCCTGGGCCTCGTGGGTGTTCCTGCGCTACCAGCAGGACACGCGGGACGCTGATCGGCGCGCCGATCGCGAACGCGGGGACGCGGCGATCGCGCTGCTCAAGGAGCTGGACGCGGGGCTGAAGCGAGCCCTCCTGGGGGCGGGCACCCGGGCGGCGACCGAGTCCGCCGTCGGGTCGACGGTCGCGGCGCTGTGGGGGGCCGATCATCGGGCGTACGACCCCGCGGTGAGCGCGGACCTGGTGGCCGAGCAGAAGCTGGCGGCGGACTACATCGCCCTCAAGGCGTCGGCGGAGATCGAGTTCGAGGGACGGACCTGGAGCCTGGTCACCATCGGCAAGCCCTGCGTGGACGACGACCGGACCCGGCGCGAGGCCGCCCAGCGCGCGCGGTGGGGGTGGTTCGACGCGCACCGGGACCAGCTGGACACGATCTTCGACGGGCTCGTGAAGCTGCGGGTGCGCCAGGCGAGCACCCTGGGCCTGTCGGACTACACGGAGCTGGGCTACCTGCGGATGCAGCGGGTCGACTACGATCGGGCCGACGTCGAGCGGTTCCGGGCGCAGGTGCGGGATCACGTCGTGCCCCTCGTCTCGCGCCTGCGCGAGCGCCAGGCGGAGCGGCTGGGGATCGACCGGGTGATGTTCTGGGACGAGGGCACCGGCGACCGCGAGGGCACGCCCCTGCTGTGCGGCGAGGCCGGGCTCGCGCAGGCCGGGCAGGCGTCCTTCGACTCGTTGGATCCGGATCTGGCGTCCTTCTACCGAATGATGGTCGGGGGCGGCTGGGTGGACCTCGGCAGCCGCGACGGCAAGGCCGGCGGCGGGTTCTGCACCTTCATGGGGGACGTGCGGTCGCCCTTCGTCTACTGCGCCGGCAACGGCACCCACGGCGACGTCCGCACCCTCGTGCACGAGATGGGGCACGCGTTCCAGTGCTGGTCCAGCCGGGACATGCCGCTGCACGACATCGTCTTCCCCACCTACGAGGCGGCGGAGATCCACTCCATGGGGCTCGAGTTCCTGGCCTGGCCCGCCCTGGACGTCTTCTTCGGCGACGCGACCGACCGCTGGCGCCGCAACCACCTGGAGGCCGCGCTCGGGTTCCTGCCCTACGGCACCGCCGTGGACCACTTCCAGCATCTGGTCTACGCGAACCCGGACGCGTCGCCGGCCGACCGTCGGGCGATGTGGACGGAGCTCGAGGAGACCTACCTTCCGTGGCGCGAGTACGGGGACCTGCCGCACGTAACTGTCGGTGGATACTGGCAATTCCAGCGACACATCTTCGCTCGTCCCTTCTACTACGTGGACTATTGCCTCGCGCAGACTTGCGCGCTTCAGCTGTGGTCGAAGTCACAGGAGGACCACGCGGCCACGATGGCGACCTACAAGACGCTGTGCGGGCTCGGCGGCTCGCTGCCCTTCCAGGCGCTGTGTCGCGAGGCCGGGCTCCAGTCGCCGCTCACGGATGGATGCCTCGCGGAGGTCGTGGCGACGGCGCAGGCCTGGCTGGGCGTCTGAGCCTCCCTCGACTGAATGACCATTCATTTTCGGCGCGGCGGCTGCTACGTTGCCCCGGCACGGAGGCGTTGATGGCCAAGTCGGTAGGTGTCCGGGTTCGAGAGCAGTGGAATCGCCTCAAGGGGTTGCCCGGCGGCAAGCGGCTGTTCAGCTACGCGGTCGGCCGCATGGCGCCGTACACGGGCACGATCGGGGCCGTCGTCGACGAGCTCGAGCCCGGCTTCGCGAAGGTGCTGCTGAAGGACCGCAAGAAGGTCCGCAACCACCTGAACTCGGTGCACGCGATCGCGCTCATGAACCTGGGCGAGGTCACGACCGGCCTGGCCGTGCTCTCCGGCATGCCGGACGACGCGCGGGGCATCCTCGCCGGGCTCTCGATGGAGTACCACAAGAAGGGGCGGGGCCTGCTCACGGCCACGTGCCGCTGCGACCTGCCGAAGACGTCCGAGCGCCAGGAGTACGCCATCGTCGGGGAGATCCACGACGCCGACGGGGACCTGGTCGCCACGGCGACGGCCCAGTGGCTCATCGGGCCCATGAAGAAGGCCCGGAAGCCCGCCGAGAACTCCGAAGCCGCCTGACCCGCCGCTACACTCCCCGCCCATGGCGTCCGCCGCCCAGATCGTGATCTTCGGCGCGTCCGGAGACCTCACGGCCCGCAAGCTGATCCCGGCCATCGTCGGCAACCTGCACGACGGCGCGCTGGAGGGGGTCTTCCACGTGGTGGGCGTCGCGCGTCGTCCCAAGGAGCCGGGGGCCTGGCGCACCGAGCTGGAGGCGTGGCTGCCCCCCGAGCACGTGGGCACCTGGGCGAAGATCAGCCTCCACGTCCACTACTTCCAGGCGTCGATCCTCGACCCCACGGACCTCGCCCGGCTCGCCCGGTTCCTCGACGATCTCGCCGCCGCCGACGGCCTCCGCCCCGACCAGGTGGGCCGGCTCTTCTATCTCGCGCTCAAGCCGTCGCTCTTCGGGCCGTCGATCGAGGGGTTGGACGCCGTCGGGCTGCTCACGTGCGACCGCGACGAGGCCGTCGCCTGGCGGCGCGTGGTGGTGGAGAAGCCCTTCGGTCGCGACCTCGCGTCGGCGCGCGCGCTCAACCGCAAGTTCCTGGAGCACACGCGCGAGGACCAGATCTTCCGCATCGACCACTACCTGGGCAAAGAGACGGTCCAGAACATCCTCGCCTTCCGCTTCCAGAACGCGATCTGGGAGCCGCTGTGGAACCGCGACCACATCGAGTCGGTGGAGATCTCCGTGTGCGAGACGGTGGGCATGGAGGGCGGCCGCGGGCGGTACTACGACGACTCCGGCGCCCTGCGCGACATGGTCCAGAACCACCTGCTGCAGGTGCTCGCGCTGATCGCGATGGAGGCGCCCAACTCGCTCGCCCCGGACGACGTGCGCAGCGAGAAGGTCCGCGCCCTCGCGGCGCTGCGTCGGTTCACGCCCGAGGACGTCGCCGAGGACGTCGTGCGCGCGCGGTACGCCGCGAGCGACGTCCGGGAGCGCGGGTACCTCGACGAAGAGGGGGTCCCGCCCGAGTCCCGGACCGAGACTTTCGTGGCCATCCGCGCCGCCATCCACAACTGGCGGTGGAACGGCGTCCCCTTCTTCCTGCGCACCGGCAAGTGCCTCACCAAGCGCAAGACCGAGGTCATCCTGCGGTTCCGCACCCCCCCGATGGACCTGCTCAACGGCCCCACGGCGGCCGCGGCCTGCGCCCTGCGGCCAAACGCGCTCCACCTGCTCATCCAGCCCACCGAGGGCGTCCGGCTGGGCTTCCTCGTCAAGGAGCCGGGGCCGGGGCTGAAGCTGCGGCACGCGACCCTGGGGTTCGACTACGAGGCGTTCGGGCTGCCGCCGACCGCGCCCGCCTACCAGCGCCTGCTGCTCGACGCGATCGAGGGGAACGCGACCCTGTTCATCCGCGGCGACGAGACCGAGACGGCCTGGGCCTTCGCCGACGCGATCCGCGCGGGGTGGGACGTGGACGAGCCGCCGCCCGTGTACGAGTATCCGGCCGGGTCCTACGGCCCGCGCGAGGCCGACGACCTGTTCCGGGGCTGCGAGGGCACGTGGGGCCGGGGCGGCGTGGACCTGGACCTGTGAGAAACCTGATGAAGACCCCGACCGTCCACGTCACCGACGATCCCGGGCCCGTCGCCGGGCGCCTCATCCGCGAGGCCCTGGCCGCCCGCACCGCGCACACCGGCCGCGCACGCCTGGGGTTGAGCGGGGGCAGCTCGCCCGCGCCCGTCTTCGAGTGGCTGCGAGACAACCTGCGGCCCGAGCTGTACACGTCGCTGTGGGTCACCTGGGTGGACGAGCGTCACCTGCCCGTCGCGGGCGGGGGCCCCGCCGGGTACGACCGCCGCTCGAACATTCGGCTCGCCTACGAGACCTGGCTCGAGGCGGCCCCGCGGAACCCCGCCTGCATCCTCCCCATGGTCGCGGGCGGCAGCCTCGACGCGGACCTGGAGGCGTTCCGCCGGGCCTTCGACTCCGAGTTCGCCGGGGTCCTGGACGTGGCGCTCCTGGGGGCCGGCCCCGACGGCCACATCGCCTCGCTGTTCCCCGGTCGGCCGGAGCTCGAGGACCGGTCCGCCAAGGCGCTGGCGGTGCGGACGTCGCCGAAGCCGCCGCCCGAGCGGATCACGCTCACGCTGCCCGTGCTCGAGGCCGTGGACCGGGCGGTCCTGGTGGCCAAGGGCGCGGGCAAGGCGGACGTGCTGGCGCGGGCGTACGCGGGAGACGAGTCGCTGCCGCTGGGTCGGTATCGACCCCAAGGGGCCTGGCACTGGGTCCTCGACTCCGAGGCGGCCTCGGCGCTGCCCGCCGAAGCACGGGAGACGGGATGAGCGCGGACATCGCGATGGTGGGTCTCGGCGTCATGGGGGCCGCCTTGGCTCGGAACTTCGCCCGCAACGGGTTCACCGTGGCGGTGCACGACCGGGACGCGGACGCCGTGGACGGCTTCGTGGCCGAGCACGGTCCGGAGGCGGCCTCCACGGGCGGCGGATACGTGGGCGTGAAGGCCTTGGAGGCGCTCCCCGGCGCCCTCGCTCGCCCCGCGCGGATCGTCCTGTTGGTCCCGGCCGGGGCGCCGGTGGACTCGGTGTTGGCGGCGCTCGGGCCGCACCTCCGGCCCGAGGACATCGTCGTCGACGGCGGCAACTCCCACTTCGCCGACACCGAGCGTCGGGCCCAGGCCGCGGCGGGGCGCTTCCGGTTCGTGGGGATGGGCGTCAGCGGGGGGCAGAAGGGCGCGCTCCTGGGCCCCGCGATGATGCCGGGCGGCGACCCCGAGGCGTACGCGTCGCTGCAGCCGATCCTCGAGGCGGCGTGCGCGCGTTCGGACTCCGGACCGTGCGTCGCCCACTGCGGGAGGACCTCCGCGGGCCACTTCGTGAAGATGGTCCACAACGGCATCGAGTACGGCGACATGCAGCTCATCGCGGAGGTGCACTCGCTGCTGCGCGAGGGCCTCGACACCCCCCCGACGGAGGTCCGCGAGGTGTTCGCGCGCTGGAACGAGGGGGCGCTGCGGTCGTACCTGATCGAGATCACGGCGGGGATCGTCGCCGCCCGGGATCCGGAGGGGGACGGGCCCCTGGTGGACCGCATCCTGGACGTCGCCGGCCAGAAGGGGACGGGGCGATGGACGGCGATCGCGGCCGTCGAGGCGGGGGTGCCGCTGCCCACGGTGACGGCGGCCGTGGATGGGCGGGCGTTGTCCGCGATGAAGGCCGCGCGCGTCGAGGCCGGCCGCCTCTTCTTCGGGGCCGTGCGGCCCGGGGAGGCCCGCCTGGAGGGCGTCTCGGTCGACGATCTCGAGGCGGCCCTGTACGCGGCCAAGCTCTGCTCCTACACCCAGGGCTTCTCGCTCCTGGCGGCCGCGTCCGAGGCCCGGGGTTACGGGACGGATCCGGCCGCGGTCTCCCGCATCTGGAAGGCGGGCTGCATCATCCGCGCGGCCTTCCTGGACGACGTACACGCCGCCTTTCGAGCGCGCCCGGACCTCCCCCTGCTCGTCCTCGACCCCGACTTCGCCGAGGCCCTGCGGGCGCGGTTGCCGGCCTGGCGACGGGTGGTGGCGGCGGCGCTGTCGGCGGGCCTGCCGGTCCCCGCCATGGCGGCCTCCCTCACGTGGTTCGACGGGCTCGCCCGAGAGCACGGGACGGCGAACATCATCCAGGCGCAGCGCGACTGGTTCGGGGCCCACACGTACCGCCGGACCGACGCCCCCGACGTCCCGGTGCACTCGGACTGGGAGAATCTCCCCCAGGTGGACTCATGATCGACATCGAGACGACCTTCCCCGTGTCCGTGGAGCGGCCCGTGCGGTGGGGCGACATGGACGCCTTCCAGCATGTGAACAACACCATCTACTTCCGGTGGTTCGAGTGTGCGCGGATCGCGTACTTCCAGCGCGTCGGGTTCGACGCCGGCGACTCGGTGGGGCCGATCCTCGCCCACACCGAGTGCCGCTTCCGACGGCCCGTGGCGTTCCCCGACACCGTCACGGTGCGGGCGGGGGTCACCTCTCTGGGCGCCGATCGCTTCACGATGGCGTACCGGGTGGAGTCGTCGGCCCTGGGGGGGCTGGTGGCGGAGGGCACCGGGCGCGTGGTGGCCTTCGACTACCGCGCCGGGGCCAAGGCGCCCGTGCCGCCCGCCGTGGTCGAGGCCTTGCGATCCTTGGAGGGGTCGCCCCCTGGTGCACTAGACTGAGACGTGGCCGGCTCCGCCGTCGATCGCTCTCTCCTCCTCGTCGGGTTCGACCATCTGGCGGCCCACCGGCGGGTGGAGCGGGAGGCGATGGAGCGTCGCCTGGGGTTCCGGCACGAGTACCGCGCCGCGGCGGCGGACGGCAGCGAGGTGCGGCTCCTGGACGTCGTGCGTGTCTTCTACGACGACGAGGGCCGACCCGTCCGCCAGCTCGGGATGACGCTCGAGGTCACCCGCACCCACCCGCGGTCGGACGACGGGTAACCTCCGGCCCATGCGCATCGCTCCCTGCCTCCTGCTCGTCGCCCTCGTGGCCTGCGCCCCCGTGCGAGGCGACGACGACGGCGACTCGTGCGTCACCGCCCTGCGCGTCTGCGCGCACTGGGGGGACCTGGACGATCCGGTGGACGACGGCTCCGCCCGCGTGCGCGCCCCCGAAGGAGACCCCCTCGAGTCGCCGCTGGGCACGGACGGCTGCGCGACCTTCGAGCTCGGCGAGGGGGTGTGGGAGTGGCAGGCGAGCAACAGCTTCGGCGACTGCGTGAGCGTGTTCGACGACGTGGTCGTGGACGCCTGCTCCACCGCGCTGCGGGAGGTCGACCTCACCCAGTGGTGCATGGACGGCGACCAGGGCCCCGTGGGGCGCTGACGATTACCAACCGCTTACGATCGTGCCCCGTCCGCGGGGCCATCGTGGCGGCATGCGACGACTCCTCCTGTTCCCCCTCCTCGTCGCGGGCTGCCTGACGCCCGCCGCCGGCGACGCGCCCCCCGCGGCTGCGCGCCACCTCGACGAGCCCCTGCCGCCCGTCGTGTACGACGAGCCTGCGGACTGGACCTACGACCCGATCGGGAAGCGCGACCCGTTCCGCAGCTGGGTCTCGCTCCTTCCGGACGACGGCGGGGGCGGAGACGATCACCTCCTGACCCCCCTGCAGCGCTTCGACCTCGACCAGCTCTGCGTGACCGGCGTCGCCATGGGAGAGCAGCCGCTGGCGCTGGTGGCCACGCCCGACGGCGAGGGACATCCGGTCCGAGTCGGCGGCCACCTGGGCCGCAACTGGGGCCGCGTCGAGTCGATCCGCGACACGGAGGTGCTCGTGGTCGAGGAGTATCGCGACCCCATCGAGGGCAGCCTGCTGCGCAACGAGGTGCCCCTCGCCCTCGGCGCGTGCTCGCCCGATGCGGAGATGCCCTACTGACTTAGAGTGCCGTCATGACACGGCACCTCATCGTCCTCCTCGCGCTCCTCCTCCCGGGCTGCGTGACGGCCCCCGCCTTCGACGTCACGGTCACCAACGCCGGGGCCGAGGCGACCTTCCTCACCGCGGGGGAGGGGACGGGCATCTCCATGCGGTTCGAGGAGCAGATCGGCGACGCGTGGGTCGGGCTCGGGAGCAGCCGCGCGGCGTTCTGCCAAGCCGTCTGCGGGCAGCCCGGGCCCGTCGTCTGCGCCGACGTCGCGGCCGAGCTGCGGGGCGTCTGGGCCCTGCTCCCCGGCTCCTCGGAGACGCGGACGTTCGAGAGCGACTGGTGGTATCGGGACGAGGCCGCGGGCTGCATCCGCGGGACCGCGCTGGTGGGACCGACCCGCGTGGAGGTGTGCTTCGGGCCCGCCGCGAGCGACGACGACGGGCAGCCGCTCGATCCGCCGACGGCGGACGGATTCCTGGGGGCCGGGGGAGGCGCGAGCGTGGACGAGCCCGCCTGCGTATGGACCGAGTTCGCGGCGGCGGACGGCGCGGAGATCGACGTCGACTGAGGCGCGGGCCTACTTGCCCATGAGGGCGTCGCTGAGGTCGGCGTCGACCGAGGCGGCCCCGATCCATACCCCGAAGAGCGCGTCCGCGAAGTCCTTCCCCTCGACCGTGCCGAGCGCCTTTCCCGAGTGCGTGATGCTCGTGCCCTCGCCCGGGGTGTAGGCGAGGTCGATCACGTCGCCCTTCTCGCTCGCGCGGAACAGCGCCTTGAAGCGGTCGAGCCGCGCCTTGAGGGCGCCCATGTCGTTCGCGGGGTTCTTCTCGAAGGCCTCGCCGATCGTGTCCGCGATCTTCGAGCCATCGAGGCCCATCATCATCACCATCCGGGCCACGCGGGGGCCGTCCTTCGCGAGGACCGCGGACGCGTCGCTCTGCGCGGCGGGCAGGTAGAGCCCGATCCAGTAGACCTTCACGAACCACTTCTTGCGGAGCGCCTTGCCGTTGAGGGACAGCGTCGTGCTCCCGGAGGTGAGGGAGGCGTCGAACTCCCCCGCCGCCAGGTCGCCCGCCGAGGCGGGGGCGGGGAGCGCCAGGGACAGGGCGGCGGTCAGCACGAGCACGAGCGTCTTCATTCGCCCACCATAGGCGACGACCGTCAGCCGGTGTGGCGCGCGAGCAGACGCTCCAGGGCGAGGACCTCGTCGGCCCGCTCGAGGGCTCGCCAGTGCAGGAGGGCGAACTCCCAGGCCTCTCGGGCCCGCGTCATGCGGTGCCGCGCGAAGGCGAGATCGCCCGCCAGCCGGGCCGTGCCCGCCACGTCGATGTCCACGAGGCCGTCGGTCGCCTGCATCTGCCGCGCGGTGCCGAGGTGGCGGTCGTAGGAGGGCCAGTCCCGCTCCGCCGCCGCGCACGCCGCCAGGGCCACGTGGTAGCCGGGGGCGAGGCGCCGTCCCGCGGGCTCCATGCCCGACAGCGTGACCCGGATCCGGTCCCGCACCTCGGCGTACCGACGCCGCCCCAGCAGCACCAGCGTGAGGTTGAGGTCCACGACCAGCGCGTCGCTGCTCCCGGTGCTCGTGTGGATCAGCTCGGCCGCGCGATAGCAGGACTCCGCCTTGCGCAGGTTGCCCTTGAGCCGCTCCAGCTCGCCGAGCGCGTTGAGACACAGCGCCTGGTCCTGGCGCCGTCCCCGTCCCTCGTGGAACGCGGTCAGCTCCTTGAGCAGGTCGGCGGCTTCGGGGAGGCGCCCCGACTGCTTGAGCAGCTGGAACAGGGCGAAGTCGCAGTCGGCGATCTCGACGGGCTGCGCCAAGCCCTCGTACTCGGCGCGGGCCGTGCGGACGAGGGCCTCCGCGTACGCCGAATCTCCCGTGGCCGTGAGGCAGCGCCCGAGGACGAGGCGCGCCTCCGCGATCGCGAGGGAGTCGCCCGTCTCCACGGCGAGGGCCTCCGCCTCCTCCGCGATGGTCACTGCCTGGCGCGCGCGGCCTCGATCCCAGAGCGACTCGGCCCGCGCCGAGAGCCCCCGCGCGCGCAGCGGGCCCGGCCAGCCGTGCTCCTCCGCCGCGGCGAGCGTCTGCTCCACGATGCGCTCCGACTCCTCGATCCGGCCCAGGCGGCGGTGGACGTCCGAGCTCGCCAGCCAGCCCTCGCCCCAGCGCGGATCCGCGGCGTCCAGCCTCCCCCGCAGGAGGGCCCGCTCACGTTGCTCGAGGGCGCGGAGGGCCGGGATCAGGGACCCGGCGTGGGCGTCGCTGCGGGCGCCCTCGAGCAGCAGGTCGACGGACTCCGCGGCCCCGGCGGCGAGCAGGTGCGTGGCGATGCGCAGCGTCCCCGCGCCCGCCGCCGTGAGCATCCGGGCGCACAGCTGGTTCGCCTCGGTCCACCGCCCGGCCTCGCGGGTGCTGCGCTCGATCGACTCGCGCAGGAGGCCGTGGGAGAAGGACCACCGGAGCTCGTTGCCCTGGGCGAGGCCGGCGTCCAGCAGCTCGAACGCGAGCTCGGCCCGGGGGCTGCACCCGGCGAGGTGGCACACCGTGCGCCACTCGTGGTGGTCGACGTACCGGCCCAGCGCGGCGGCGAGCTCGAGCCCGGTGCGGTCGTCCGGCCGGCCGTCGGCGAGCAGGCGCTCGACGGGCGCCATCCACACGGCGTGGATGTCGTCGGGGACCCGTCCCTCCTCGCCCTCCGCGAGCACGAACCCCGCGCGCCCGGCCGAGAGCACGCCACGTTGGACCCAGTCCCCGACCAGGTGCACGGCGAAGAGCGGGTTGCCGGCCGCGCGCCCCGCGACGTCGGTGGCCAGCCGGCCCGAGAGGTGGAGCAGCCGCTCGACCAGCTCCTCGCCCTCCGCCGCCGACAGGGGGCCGATCGGCATCGACTCGGCGCGGGGGTGCTTGAGCAGTCGTTCGAGCAGCGCAGCGGTGGCCGATCCGGGGGCGAGCGCGTCGCTGCGCAGGGTGCCGAGCACGAAGACGCGGGACGGCTCCACACGCTGATTGTCGAGGAGATGTACCGCGAACTCGAGGGCGTCGTGGCCCCACTGGAGGTCGTCCAGGAACAGGATGACGGGCAGGCGCCGAGCCTCGCGCTCGAGCACCCGGCGCACGTGGATGTGCCGCTCTCGGGCCGACGTGAACGCGACCCCCGGGGCCCCCGCCTCGCGCTCCTGCTCGGTGCGGGGGGCCACGATCTCCGTGAGCGCGGCGACCTCGTCCGGGTCCTCCACCCCGTCCCGCGCGAGCAGGCTCTGGATGCGGTCGGCCGTCTCCACTCGGTCGAGGCCCCGCGTGCCGAGCGCGCGCCTCACCATGGCGGCGAGCCCGTCGCCGGGGCCGGGGATGGTGGAGTGCGTCGCCTTGAACACCGACACGGCGCCCAGCTCGTGGGCGCGCTCGCCGATCCACTCGACGAGCCTCGTCTTGCCGAGGCCCGCGTCGCCGTCGAGCACGATCATCCGGGCGATGCCGTCCCGGCGGAGCTGACGCAGCGTCCACCAGATGCGATCGCGCTCCCTTTCGCGGCCCACGAGGGGGATCGATCGGAGGCCGTACAGCGAGAGCCCGGCGCCCACGATGTGCATCTCTCGGCCCGGGGCGGGCGGGGGCGCCCAAGACCGCGGGAGGGGGACGTCGGCCCGCGGCGAGCTGGTGACGGCGGGCATCTCCCCGGTGGCCAGGGGGTCGAAGTCGGGGGCGGCGTGCAGGGTCACGGTCGACGGCTGCCAGTCGCGGCCGAGGCCGGTGAGCTCGTTGAGGGCCGAGGCCGCGTCGTCCGCGAGGGCCGCAGCCACGGACGGGATCGTGCCGTCGTCCACCGGGTCGCCGAGCGTGCGCAGCTCGAACGCCGCCGCGGCCGCCCGCTGGAACCTCCGCCCGGGCTCCTTCTCCAAGAGCCGCAGCAGCCAGTCCTCCAGCCCGTCCGGCACCGGGAACCGAGGCAGGAACGGCGGCGGCTCCCGGAAGAAGTGGGCCTCGATCATGGACTCGATGTCGGGCTCGACGAACGGCAGATCGCCGGTCACGAGGCGCCAGGCCAGGCACCCCACGGCGTAGAGATCGGTCCACGGTCCGTAGTCCCGCCATCGCCCCGCCAGCTGCTCGGGCGGCATGTACTGGACCGTGCCCGCGAGGTCCTCCCGGAGCCCCGTGCGCGTGCCCTGATCCACCGCGTGGGCGGTGCCGAAGTCGGTGAGCTTGATCCCGGGCCGGGAGTCGTCGGCCCCGGGCAGCAGGACGTTCGCGGGCTTGATGTCACGATGGATCACGCCGCGCGCGTGAGCGTGCGCGAGGGCGTCGAGCATGCGCAGGCAGATCGCCTCGAGCTGACCCCACCTCGTCACCACCGCGCCTCGGAGCGTGCCGCCGGTGGCCAGCTCCATCACCAGGTACGGGGAGCCCTCCTGGAGCCGGCCCTTCGAGGACGCCATGGCCTCCTCGGAGATCGCGCCATGGTCGAGCACGAGCACGATGCCGGGGTGGTCCAGCCGCGCGACCGATCGCACCTCGTTGTGGAACGCCTCGCGCTTGCGTCGGTACCGGAACTGCTCGGCGGTCATGACCTTCACGGCCACCGGCGTGCCCTGCTCCACGTGCGTCCCCTGCCAGACCTCGCCCATGCCGCCGCGGCCGATGGGCGCGTGGAGCACGAAGGGGCCCACCGGGATCGCGTACGGAGCGTCGACGTCACCCCAGAGCGAGGGGACCGTCGGGCGGGAACCGATGGACATGGCCCGGGAGGGTAGCCGGGCGGCGCCGGGGGCGCCCGGGTGAGGCCGTCCGTCCGGGCTGTCCGCGGACGTCCGGGGTCGTCCGAGGGGGGCGGGGAAGGGCCGACCGGACGGGGCCGTCTTCTCGTCGATCGGGGCGACGCACGCGGTTCAGGCGGACTCCGCGGAGCCGGCACGCGGCTTGAAATGGACTGCGTCACCCACTCCCGGAGGTCCCATGTCCCGTCGTCTCGCGCTCGCCCTGTTCCCGCTCGTCCTGCCCGCCTCCGCCTTCGCGAGCTCCGCGTTCGACGCGTCGGGTCCGACCGCCGTGGACGAGGGCAGCCCCGCCGTCTTCCAGCTCCACGGCGCCGCCTCGCCCGCCGCGCAGATCCAGGGGACCTGGGACTTCGGCGACGGGAGCGTGGCCACCGGCCGCACCGTGGCGCACACCTACCTGGACGACGGCCGGTACGACGTCACGGTGACGGTCCCGACACCCACGGGCGAGGTGGAGCTCGAGGTGGGCGCGGTGGACGTCGCGAACACGCCGCCGCGCATCGTCACGAACAACTCCGACCGCTGGGGTGGTGAGGGCGCGCCCCTCGTCTTCCGCGGCGACGCCCGCGACGACGGCCTGTTCGACGCCATGGGCCTGCAGTACCGCTGGGACTTCGGCGACGGCGCGCGCGGCGAGGGCGCCACGACCACGCACGCGTTCGCGGACGACGGTCGCTACGAGGTGACGCTCACGGTCACGGACCCCCAGGGCGCGGCCGAGTCCACCCGCTTCGACGTGCGCGTCGACAACACGCCGGCGACGGTCACGGGCGACGTGGTCGGGTTCACGGACCGTGACGGGCGGTACCGCTGGGAGCCGCGCGTGAGCGAGCCCGGGGACGACGCCTGGGAGATGACCCTCCTCTCCGGCCCCGCGGGCATGACGCTGGACGACGGCGTGGTGAGCTGGGACGCCCCCGACGGCGCGGGCCGGCACACGTTCACGCTGCGGCTCGAGGACGAGGACGGCGCCGTGTCCGAGTTCACCACCACCGTGACCCGAGGCTGGAGCGACTCGGACGACGACGGCATGGCCGACGTCTGGGAGCGCGAGCACGGCCTGTCGGTGGGCAGCGTCGACGCCAAGCTCGACGCCGACCATGACGGCGTGAACAACGTCGCCGAGTTCCTGGCCGGCGGCGATCCGCAGCGCTTCGACGGGCCCGCAGCCCCCACGTTCGGCGCCCCCGCGCGGGCCGCGTCGGTCGCCACCTTCCTGCCCGAGCTGCGCTGGAACGACGCGGTCGACCCCCAGGGCGACGCCGTGACCTACGACGTCGAGGTGTACGCGGACGAGGCGATGACGGCCCTCCGCACCGACGCCCGCAACGTGCAGGGGACGTCCTGGACGCTCGACCGAGAGGCCAAGGAGAACACCGAGTTCCACTGGCGCGTCCGCGCCCACGACGGCGTCACCGCGGGCCCGTGGTCGAGCCTGCACACGGTGTTCGTGAACGTCGTCGACGAGGCGCCCGAGGCGCCGGCGCCGATGTGGCCGGTGGACGGCGCGGTCGTGGACGACGCCCGCCCCCTGCTGCGCTGGGACCGCGCCCCCGAAGGCGACCGCGACGAGACGTACTTCCGCGTGGTGATCGCGGACGCAGTGGGCGACCGCCTGGGCGACCGGGTGGTCACGGGGATCGCGACGATGCCCGACCTGGTGGCGTGGCCCTTCTCGTTCGCGCTCGACGACGGCGACTACCAGTGGAGCGTCGCCGCCTACGACGGCTCGGGCGTCCGCAGCCCCTTCGCGCGGGTGCAGCGCTTCTCGGTGGACACCACCAACGGCGCGCCCGGCGTCCCCACGTTCGTGGGCCTGGGTCGCAAGGGCACGATCGGCTCCACGTCGCCGACGCTGCAGGCGACCACCGTGGCGGACCCCGAGGGCGACGCCGTGACCTACCGCGTCGAGTTCTGGGGCGAGCGCGGCTTCGAGATGCCGGTGCCCGGCCGCGCCTCCGGTCGCTTCGTGTCCTTCGACCTCGCCCGCGCGGGCGTCAAGCTCAGCGAGAACCGCCACTGGGCCGCCCGGGTGGTGGCGACCGACGCCCTCGGCGCGTCCACCGTGTCCGAGGTGCGGTCCTTCTTCGTCCGCGGTCGCCAGGACGCGCCCGAGGCCCCCGCGATGCTGTCGCCGGAGGCCGACGAGATCGCCTACGGCGGCGTCGTGTTCGAGGTCGCCGGGGGCGCGGACCCCGAGGGCGACGCCGTGACCTACGAGGTGCGCGTCAGCCGCGACTCCCAGGGCACGCAGGTGTTCGCGACGGTGACCGGCCTCACCCGAGGCCACGGCCTGCGGGCGTCCGAGGGCCAGGCGAACTGGGCCTTCGAGACCACCGCCGTCGGTCGCGTCTTCTGGTCGGCCCGAGCGGTCGACACGTTCGGCGCCGAGTCGGAGTGGAGCACGCCCCGCGCGCTGCACCTGCGCCCCGCGAGCGAGGCCCCCGAGGCCGTGACGGTCGCGTCGTGCTCCTCCGCGGCGGGCGGCTCCCCCGGGCCCGCGTTCGTGGTGGCGTTCCTGCTGGTCGCCGCCGCGCGCCGGCGCGAGTAGGCGAGACGAAAAGTCTCGTTTTCGCCGCCTACTCGTCGAGTAGAGGCGAAAACCGAGACTTTCAGTCTCCCGCGATCCACACGACGCGGTCCTCGAAGGTCGCCGGGCGCAGGCCGAAGAGGAGGCGCGCCCGGTCCAGACGGTCGGCGCGGGCGTCCCCGCGGATGACGTGAGCGTCGGGGGCGTCCACGACGAGGCACGGCGCCCGCGCTCGACGGGCCGCCAGGACCTCCGCGCCGCTGAACTCGGCGATGCCCGGCCCCGCGGGCGCCCCCTCCCGCAGCAACGTGCACCGGACCATCGCCCCGCCCGGGAGCGGCTCGAGGGTCCAGCGTCGGTCGGGGCCGGCGGCGCCCGCGGCGTGGGTGTCGAGCATCCCCGGCAGGTCGCGCGCGAAGCCGACGGCCACGGCGATCGCGGCCGCGGCGACCACCCAGCGACCTCCGCCCCGGGTCCGTCCGGCGGCGGCCCCGGCGAGGGTCGCGGCGAGGAACCCCGCAGGCAGGAAGTGGCGCGCGCCGATGTCGACGAGCGGGAGCAGGGCCGCCACGGAGGCGAGGCCGGCGATCAGGAGCAGGATCAGCAGCAGCGCCCCCCGCCGGGCCTGGGGATCGCGGCGGGGACCGGCGGCGGTGAGGGCGCCCACGACGACGACGAGGACCCCCAAGGCGGCCGCAGCAGGGTCGGCGAGGGGACCGAGCAGCGGCGCCGCCGCGAGGTTCGCGCCGAGCAGATCCACCGCCGGGAGCACCGAGTCCACGGGGGGGCGACCGCGCCCGAACAGGTCCCACCCCACGATCCCCGCGAGGGCGAGGGAGATCACGGCGGGCCCCGGGGGCCCTCGGCGGGCCCGGACGAGGCGCCCGAAGAGCGGGGCGGCGCCCGCGGCCAGGAGGGCGAGGGGGAGCGTCTCGAGCCGGGCCCCGACGGCCAGGGCCCCCCAGCCGATCGCCAGGGCGAAGCGGCCGTGCACCGCGAGCAGCAGGCCGATCGCGGCGAACGCCGTCGCGGGGGCCACGAAGAAGCCGGTCGCGGCGTGAGCGTGCAGGGGGACACAGGCCACCACGGCACCCGCCGCCACCAGGGCCGCGAACCGCTCGGCGCGCGCGCCCTCGGTGGACGGCGCCGCGGCCCGGGCGATCCCGGCCGCGGCGAGCACGATCGCGGGCACGGCGAGGCGATTGAGCAGCAGCCACAGCAGCTCCCCCGTCCGTCCCCCGACCCGCCCGAGCGCTTCGGCGAGCGCGAAGGCCACCGGCAGCGTGGCGAAGGGACCCTCCGACCCGGGATCCACGGGCTCTCCGGCGGCGGCGAGCAGGTAGAGCCCCTCGTGGCCCCCCGGCACATAGGCGGTGACGGGCAGCAGGACCCAGCCCGCGACGAACGCAGCCGCGGCCACCACCAAGGCCCCCGGCGTCCAGGGCCGCTGCGCGCGGAGCAGCGACGGGACCGAGACCACCACGAGGGCCGCGAGGAGCAGGAGCAGGATCAGGCCGGGGTCCTCCCGGTGCAGGGTAGCCGTCCCGGCGTATCCTCCGCCCATGACCGCGCCCGCCCCGGACGACCGCGTCGCCGTCCCGCCCTGCCCCGTGTGCGGCGCGGAGGAGGCGAGGGCGCGCTACCCCGTGCGGGACCTCGTCCTCGGGTTCGACGACGGGGGGCTGGCGTTCGCCGAGTGCGGCTGCGGTCACGGTCTGCTGGTGCCCCCGCCCTCGGCCGCGACGCTCGCCGACTTCTATCAGGCCCTCTACACGCCCGAGAACGTCGAGACGATGCGGAAGATCAACGAGTCCGGCTTCGACCGCGGGCTGCGGAAGGCCCGCGTGAAGGCGATCCGCGAGGCCCTCGGCGACCGCTCCGTGGCCCGAATCGTCGACGTGGGCTGCGGGCTGGGCCACTTCCTGCGGGAGCTCGCCGACGCCCTGGGCGGCGAGGCGATCGGCGTGGAGATGGGGGAGGGGGCCGCCGCGACGGCCGAAGCGCGCCTCGCCGAGCGCGGCGCCCCGGGGCGGGTCCTTCGCACCGCCTTCGACGACGCCGACGTGGACGCCGCCTCCGTGGACGTCCTCACCATGAACCACTTCCTCGAGCACCACCCGCGCCCCGAGGTCGCGCTCCGCCGCGCCGCCGAGCTGGTGGCGCCGGGGGGCCTCCTGGGCATCGAGGTGCCGCGGGCCGACGGCTGGGGTCGTCGACTCCTCGGACGCTGGTGGTGGCCGCACCTGCCGCCCCAGCACGTCCACCTCTTCACCGAGGCGGGGCTGGTGCGATCGCTGGCCGCCGCCGGGTTCTCGACGATCCTGAAGCGCCGCGCGGGCAGCTACCCGGCGACCCTGACCGCGGGCTGGGTCCTCGCCACCCGCCACTCGCTCGGCAGCGAGAGCCGGTTCGCGGGCACGCCCGTCGTCGCCTTGGCGTGGCTCCTGGGGCTCGCCGGGCTGCCGTTCACGCTGCTGTTCGACGCCGTGGTCGGCACGGCCCTGGACCTGGCGGGCCGCGGGGACATCCTCCTCCTCGTGGCCCGGCGCGACGGATGACGCCTGCCGCCCTCGCGGGCATGCCGATGTACGTCCTCACGGACCTCGGCGAGCTCCGCTTCGACGCCCTGTCCTTCCTCGTCCTCCTCCTCCTGCTCGCGGCCGGGGCGCGGGTCCTGTGGAACACGCTGGCCCGCGACGTGCCCCGCATGCCCACGCTCACGTACCGGAGGGCCCTCGCCGGGGTGCTCCTGCTGAGCCTCGCCTTCTACGTCGTGCTCGCGATGATCTCGGGGGCGCGCGAGCTCATGACGCCCGGGGCCTGGGAGCGCACCGGATGCCGCTGAACGACCTGGGGCCCGAGCCGACGCCGGGCGCGTGGGCGACCCTTCACCCCGACGCTCATCGGTACGTGTACGCGGGCGGCGGATCGAGCGTGGACGCCGGTGGCGGAGATCCGGGCGCGGCGTCGGGGCGACCCGTGAGCAAGGGCTGCCTCGGCTTCGGGGTCGTGCTGCCGGCGGGCTTCGGAGCGCTCGCCGTGGGCGCCGTCTTCCTCGTGGAGATCCCCGTGCGCCTCGTCGTGGGGTGGTGGCTCCACCTCGCCCGAACCCTGCCCGAGGTGACCGTCGCCCCCGCCACGATCGCCTGGGGCGTGGGCGCGGCGCTGCTCCTGGCGGGGGGGCCGCACCTCCTCGCGAGCCGCGTCCGCGAGGGCCGCTGGGAGGCGCGCTGGACGGCCCTCGGCGTCGGCCTCCTGGTGTTCCTGTTCGCCACGAGCATCGCGGGCCTGGGCGCGATCCATCAAGTGGCGTGGATCGTCGGCTCCGACCGGCCCATCGTCCAGAGCAGCTGGGACTCGACGCCGTCGCACCTGAGGCGCGCGTGCGGCGACCTCCCGGAGACGGAGGACGTGGCCGAGCTGGCCCGCGCCGCCGCCGACCGGCAGGGCCCCTACGGACGGGGCACCACGGTGGACCGAGTCGTCGTGCCCCACACCGGGTTCGAGTACGTCGTGCTCGCCCGCCCCCATGAGCGTCCCGAGCTCGAGGAGCACGGGTTCGTGTTGTGCGTCGACGGGCGCCCCTCCGAGTACGAGGCCGACATGCTCGACGAGATCCTCGCGCTCGCCGCCAAGGAGCGCGTCTCCGAGGAGGGCGCGGAGTGAGGATCCGGGCGATGTGCGCGGTCTTCGTGCTCTGGGCGGCGGTGGCGGCGGCCGCGCAAGACACCCCGCTGATCCTCCCCGCGGGCGAGCCCGCCGAGGCCTGGGCGGCGGCGGCGGACGGCTTCGGGCTCGCCGTGGCGACCGCCGATCCGGGGGACGTCGACCGCGTGGAGGTCTTCGTCGGGGACCCGTGGCTGGTGCGCGCGATCGTGGGCGGGGTCGTGCGCGAGGAGGCCGTGGAGCCGCCCCGGTCCCAGACCGACCGCGAGGACGTGGTGCTGCTGGCGGTGAGCCTGCTGCAACCCGCGCCGACCCTGAATCCGGGCGTGCCCGCGCCCGCGCCCGTGGCTGTGGAGCCCCCCTCCAAGGCGAAGCCGACGCCCGTCGCCGAGGAGGAAGAAGCCACGGAGTCCGTCGCCGGGGGTTGGCTCGGCGCCGCGGCGCGCGCGGATCTGCGGGCGGGTCGACGGGAGGCCATCTCGCTGTCGCTCCAGGGCGGGGTGGAGTTCGGCCCCGGCTTCCGCGCGGGGCTCGACATCGAGGGGGTGACGAGCGCGCGGTTCGACGGCCAGGACGACGACGGTCCGGTCCACGGCACGTGGTCCCTGGGCGCGGCGGGCGGCATCTGGTGGGGTCTGCGCAGGCCGGTCACGCCGCTCATCGGCGCGCAGCTCGGCGTCCAGGTGCGCAGCTTCGTGGCGGACCTCGGCGTCGACGAGCGTCGGGCCGTGCCGGTCGCCGCCGTGGAGCTGGCGGCCTCGATCGGCGCGGGCCCCGTGCTGCGCTTCGAGCCCCAGGTGCGGCTCACGATCGACCTCGCGCCAACGGACGTGGATCTGGGGGCGCCGGAGCCCGTCCGGTTCGCCCCGCTCGCCGTTCAGTTCGGGGTCGCCCTGCGCGTGATGAGCGGGCGCTCCAAGGGGAGATAGAAGCCGAAGATCGGTCGCAAGCGCCCCAGGCGCGCGCAGCGGAGCGCAGCGCAGCGGAGGTCTGGAGGTGGGCGCGGGGCCCCCGGCGAGGAGTCGGCGAATGCGAAGCGAGCCGCTGCTCGTTGGGGTGCAAAGTGATCCGTTCTTACCGCTGCCGGCACTCTTAGAACGATGGGCTATCCGGGCACGGATCCTGAGCTCGTCGCGGCCGCGGCTCGCGGGGAGGAGCAGGCTCTGGAGCGGCTGGTGGACGAATGTCTGCCGGCCGTCCTGGGCTGGTGCGCGCGGCTGGGCGGACCCAAGGTCGACGCCGAGGACGCGGCCCACGACGTGATGATGGTGGTGGTGACCCGACTCGACAAACTCACGCGCCCCGAGGCGTTCCCGTACTGGATCTTCGGCATCTGCCGCAACGTCCTGCGGTCGCACCGGCGCCGCGCGTGGATCAGCCGCTGGGTGCCGGGCGAGCCCCCCGAGCAGGTGGACCGCGGGCCCCGAGCGGACCGGGCGGCGGAGATGAGCGAGACGGCGCGGCGCGTCCAAGCCGTCCTCACGCGCCTGCCCGCGGCCCAGCGCGAGGTGCTCGTCCTGTGCGACCTCGAGGAGCGCTCGTCGAGCGAGGTCGCGAGCCTGCTGCGCATCGCCCAGGGGACCGTGAAGTCTCGGCTGCGGCTCGCCCGCAAGCGGTTCCGACGCGAGGCGGGAGAACTCGGCCTGGCGGCGGATCTCGAAGCCGTGGCGGCGGGGGCGTCGTGACGGAGCCCACCTACACCCAGGCGAGCGCGCGGTTCGTGCGCGAGACGACGCCGACGGACGAGGCCGTGGCCTCCTTGCGCAGGCGCGTCGTCGAAGAGGTCGGCGCCGAGGGCAGCGTCGCGGATCTGGCGGGCACCGAGCTGGGTCCGGCCCCCGGGGCGGCCCCCCGCGTGGCGCGCCGCCTGCGCGCGTCCCGTCGCCGTCGTCGCTGGTCTCCCGGCTGGTTCGGGCCCGGCCCCACCTCCCCTTGGCGCCTCCCCGTGGCCGCCGCCGCGGCCGCCGTGCTGATCGCCGCCGTGTGGTTCCGACCCGCGCCGCAGGCCCCGTCGCCCGTCGTGGCCCCGGAGCTGCCGCCGACCGCCCCGCCCCTCGACGCGCCCGAGGTCGAGCCCGACGTCCCCCCCACCGACGCCGCCGTGGAGGCCCCCTCGGAGGATCGGCCCGCCGCCCCCGAGGCGGCCGTCGCGCCCACGGCGGACACCCCCGGCCCGTCGCCCGATCGCGACCCCGAGCCGGCCCCCGGGCCCGACGGTCCGGACGAGGCCCGAGACGCGATCGCGACCCTCGACGCGGTGGGCGAGTCGGCCCTCTCGTCGTTCGGCGAGTGGACGGCCGCCACACCCGACCCGCGCGTGCGGCTTCGCTACCGGGGCGACGGCGTGCTCGACGCCGGCGGGGACGACTTCGAGGTGCGCTGGGGGACCGGGCGGATCGAGGTCGACGTGGACCCGCAGTCCGGCGTGCGGCTGGCCGTCGTGACGGCGGAGGCGCGCGCGTCGATCGTCGGCACACGGTTCTCCGTGGACACGGACGCCGACGGCACCCGCGTGGTCGTGACCTCCGGCGTCGTGCGTGTTCGATGCGACGGGGAGGAGCCCCGGGACGTGCGCGCCGAGCGCACGGTGACCTGCGCCACGCGCGACCCCCGCAAGCTCGTCAAGCGCGCCATGGCCCGGTTCCACGCGCCCGACCGGTCGTGCGAGGACGTGCTGACGGGCCTCACCGCGGGCCTCGATCGGTGGCCGGCGGAGGGGTACTCGGACCACCTCTTCGGCTCGGCGCTGTGGACGCAGGTCCTGTGCCTCCACGAGCTCGATCGGCGGGCCGAGGCGAAGACCGCGGCCGAGACGTACATCGATCTCGGCCTCACGGGCCACCGCGAAGACGCGCGCAGCTACCTCGCGCGTTGGGGCTCCCCATGACGGGAACCGCCCCGCGGGCGTGATGCAGCGGCGCCACGCTCCGGTGTGGCGTCGTTGCAACGTCCGGGGCCTCGGGCCGCCGCCCGCGCGCACCCATCCGCCGACGTCCCCCGATCTCACCATTCGACGAAGGCCGGCACGGACCCTGCGAAGGAGACGAGCGAACCCCAAGGAGACTCGTCATGAACCGCACCGCCGTCCTCATCGTCCTCGAGACCGCCCTCCTCGCCTTCCTCGCCCTGAACGTCTGGGCCGTGATGGGCAACGGGCTCGTCCCGCTCTTCGAGCAGGCGCTCGCCACCGACGGGGGGATCCTGCTGACCGCCGACCTGCTCATCGCCCTGACGATGGTGGCCACCTGGACGTACCGCGACGCCAAGGAGCGCGGGGCCAACGCCTGGGGCTGGGTCGTCGCGACCTACGCCACCGGCTCGATCGCGCCTCTCATCTATCTGATCCGTCGCACCTGGCGGGACCGCCACGCGCCGGTCACCCGTCCAGTCCGTGCCGCCGCATGATCCGGTAGAGCGTCGTTCGATCGATGCCCAGGGCCCGCGCCGCCTCCGAGCGGACGCCCTGGGCATCCTGCAGCGCGCGCTGCACGGCAGAGATCGAGGCCGCGTCGAGGGCCTCCTGGAGCGTCCTCGGAGCGCCCGTCGGGGCGGGCCTCGGTCGGTCCCGCAGCAGGAGGTCTTCGGCCTGGATCCGGTCCCCCCGCGCGAGGACGACCCCTCGCTCGATGGCGTTCTCCAGCTCGCGCACGTTCCCCGGCCAGTCGTGTCGCGCGAAGTGCGCCAGCACCTCGTCCGAGAACCCTTCCAGCCGACGCCCCTCCACCGAGCACTGCCGCGCGAGGAAGTGCCGGGCCAGGGCGAGCACGTCCTCGGGGCGCTCCCGCAGCGGGGGGACGTGCACCGGGATGACGGCGAGGCGGAAGTACAGGTCCTCGCGGAAGCGCCCGGCGGCCACCTCCGCCTCCAGGTCCCGGTTCGTGGCGGTGACGAGCCGCACGTCCACCGCGCGCGTCTTCGTGCCGCCCACCCGCTGCACCTCGCGCTCCTGGAGGACCCGCAGCAGCTTCCCCTGGAACTCCGCGCTGATCTCTCCGATCTCGTCGAGGAACAGCGTGCCCCCGTCGGCCCGCTCGAAGAGCCCCTGCCTGCTCGCGGTGGCCCCCGTGAAGGCGCCGCGCTCGTGGCCGAAGAGCTCCGACTCCAGCACGCCGTCGGCCAAGGCCTTCGCGTTCACGGCCACGAAGGGCGCCCCGACGCGGTCGCTGTGCGCGTGCAGCGCCTTCGCCACGACCTCCTTGCCGGTCCCGCTCTCGCCGGTGATGAGGACGGTGGAGCGTGATCGGGCGACCCGGCGGACCACGTCGAGGACCGCGCGCATGCCCTCGCTCTCGGCGACG
Source organism: uncultured Rickettsiales bacterium (assembly GCA_964620495.1). Lineage (GTDB taxonomy): Bacteria > Myxococcota_A > UBA796 > UBA9615 > UBA9615 > CAZEKB01. The sequence goes on from CAZUHI010000013.1 coordinate 74,314, forward strand.
ACTCCCGGGGCGTCGGGCCCGTCGCGCAGCTCCAGGGCGGCGCGGAGGACCCGGTTCTCGCGATGCAGGCGCCCGTGGTCGAAGGCCCGGCGGGCGGTCGCCACCAAGGCAGCGTTGTCGAAGGGCTTCTGCAGGTAGTCGAAGGCGCCGTCGCGCAGGGCCTGGACCGCGGTGCTCACGGTCGCGAACGCCGTCATCAGCACCACGCGGACGTCGGGGTGCTCCTCGCGGATCCGGGCGAGGAGCGCGAGGCCGTCCATGCCCGGCATGCGGAGGTCCGTCAGGACCACGTCCACCGCCCGCTCGGTCAGCGATACCAGGGCCGCGTCGCCCGATCGCACCCCGTGAACGTCCCACCCGTCGCGCTTGAGGACCATGCCCGCGATGTCGCCCATGCGGGGCTCGTCGTCGACGATCAGGACGCGCGGCTTCATGCGCCCGGCCCCGGCAGGGACAGGCGGAAACACGCCCCCGCGCCGCCCGCGCCGGCCCCCGCGCCGTCGACCAGCTCGAGCCGCCCGCGGTGCGCCGCGGCGATGCGGGCCGCCGTGGCCAGGCCCAGGCCGGTCCCGCCCTCCTTCGTGCTGAAGAAGGGCTCGAACAGGGCGTCGCGGTCCGCCTCGGGCACCCCGGGCCCGTCGTCCGCGACCTCCACCGCCAGGGTCTCGCCGCGGGGCCGCACCCGCACCTGCACGGTCCCGTCCTCGCCGGCGGCCTCGGCCGCGTTGACGATGAGGCCGAAGACCAGCTGGGCGAGGAGGTCGGCGTCGCCGCGCACGGTGGGGAGCTCGCCGGCGGCCTCGACGGTCAGCGACGCTCCGTGTCGGCCCGCTTCGACGTCGCCGAGGGCCTGGGCGCGGCGCACCACGTCGTCCATCGCGACGTCCCGCAGGTCGAGCGGCCGGGGCCGCGCGAAGGCGAGCAGGGAGGTGATCATCCCGTTGAGCCGGTCGCACTCCTCGACCACGAACCCGAGCGCCTTGCGCCCGTCCTCGTCGTCTCCCCGGAGGCCGTCGCCCGCCAGCGACGCGGACGACCGGATGACCCCGAGCGGGTTGCGGACCTCGTGGGCCACGGCGGCGGCCAGGCGCCCCACCGCGGCGAGCTTCTCGGCCTGCACGAGGCGCTGCTGCGACTCCTCCAGGGCGGCGAGCGACGCGCGGATCGTCTCGGCGTCCCGACGGGCCTGGGCGCGGGCGTCGGCGAGGCGGCCCAGGGCGTACCCGAGGGCGGCGAAGCTGACGGCGTACAGCGTCATCACGGCGAGCGAGACGTCGTCGCCGTCCATGGTCATGGACACGCCGGTGACGGCCATGAGCCCGTAGTCGAAGGCGCCGAGCAGGAAGCCGGCGAGGGCGCCCAGGGCCGCGCGCGCGGAGCGAGGTGCGGAGGGAGTCATCCCGGATTGCGCTGCACGCTCCATGCCGACACCGGGACGGTAGCAGCGGTACCCTCCGGCCGTGCGTCGCCTGCTGCTCCTCCTGCCCCTCGCCGGGTGCGTCGTGATCCCCGCCCCGTCGGTCGAGGAGGACGACGCTCAGGTCGTGGACGACGACGACGCCGCGGACGACGACGACGTCGTGGCCGACGACGACGACGATCTCGGGTCCCGCTGCGCGATCGACGACCTGGGCGTCGCCTGCGCGCACGAGACCACGACGCTGGACACCGGCTGGTCGTCCCTCTCCTTGCGCGAAGTGCACCACCAGACGCCGCGGGGCGAGGCACCCCCGGACGGCTGGCCCGTCGCGGTGCTGTTCCAGGGCTCGATCTTCTCCGCCGAGACCTTCTGGGCCGCCTTGAACACGGACGCGTTCGGCTACATGAACCAGGGCCTCGTGGTGGCGACGCTCCTGGACGCGGGCTACGCGGTGGTCACGCCGGAGGCGCACCTGGAGGGCTTCACGGCGTGGGATACGAACATCCCGCCCTGGTCCACGAACTGGGACACGTCCGCGGATCACGCCTTCATGACCGCCATCTTCGGGGCGATCGAGGGCGGCACGTTCGGCGACCTGGACCCGGACCGGCTCTACGCCTCGGGGATCTCCAGCGGGGGCTACATGACGAGCCGGATGGCGCTGTCGTACCCCGGTCGGTTCCGCGCGCTGGTCGTGCACAGCGGCTCGTGGGCGACGTGCGCGGGCGCGGTCTGCACCGTCCCCCGCAGCCTCCCCCGCGACCACCCGCCGGTCCTGTTCCTGCACGGCGAGGACGACGACGTGGTGCCCCCCGAGACCATGGAGTCCTACCTGGAGCGCCTCCACGATCGGGGGCTCGAGGCGGACGCCGTGGTCGTGCCGGGGGTGCGCCACGCCTGGATCGACGGGGCGGGCGATCGCCTGCTCGCGCACTTCGACGCCCACCCCTGAGGGCCCGCCTCAGCGACCGCGCGCCTTCTCCTTCATGCGGCGACGGACCATCTTCGAGAAGCGACGCCGGTCCTTGCGCTGCTGCGAGCGGAGCGCGCCGTCCTGGCGGATCCGCTGGCGCTCCTCCTCCCGCTGCAGCTTGTCGCGCGCTTCCAGCCGCCCGTGGCTGATCCGACCTTCGCGGATCGCGTCCACCACGGCGCAGCCGGGCTCGTCCTCGTGGCGGCAGTCCCGGAAGCGGCACTGGGCTTCGAGGGCGGCGAGCTCGGGGAACGCCTCGTCGATCTCGGCCGCGGCGTCTTCGCCGGCCCAGATCTGGAGCTCCCGCATGCCGGGGGTGTCCACGAGCAGCCCCGCGCCGTCCGGCAGGGGGATGAGCTGCCGGTGGACGGTGGTATGCCGCCCTTCGTCGTCGTCGACTCGGATGCCGCCGGTGTCCATGACGTCGCGGCCGAGCAGGGCGTTGATCAGGGTCGACTTGCCGACCCCGGAGCTCCCCACGACGGCGACCGTGCGGCCGGCGCCGAGCCACCCCCGCAGGCGCTCCACGCCGTCGCGCCGCAGGGCGCTGACGGGTTCGACGGCCACGTCGGTGACCATGGGCCCCAGCCGGCGGATCGCGGCGTCCGGGGAGTCGACGAGGTCGGCCTTGTTGAGGACGAGCACGGGCTCGGCCCCGCCGGACCGCACCGCTACCAGGTAGCGACGCAGCCGACGGGGGTTGAACTCTCGGTTGAGCGAGGTGACGACGAAGACCACGTCGACGTTGGCCGCGACGACTTGGGCGGACGTCTTCCGACCCGCGGACTGGCGCGCAAAAACGCCCCGACGGGGGAGGACGGCCACCACGGCCGGTCGTCCGCCGGGCCCGCCTCCGGGACGCACCGCGACCCAGTCTCCGACCGAGGGCAGCTCGAGTCCGGTGACGGCGTCGTGGTGAATCCGTCCGGCGACGGTCGCTCGGATCGGTTCGTGAGGGTTGTCGGGGAGCCCGATCAGGTCGAGCTCACTGCGGTGTTCGGCGGCCACGCGCGCCGGCAGGAGCGCCGGGTCGCACAGGTCGTCGAAGGCGGACTGGTATTCAGGACCCCAGCCCAGGTCCATCAGGATCGGTTGCAACGTTCTTTCCCACGTCCGGCCGTCGGCCGGATCGATCGCAGTCGGGCCCGGCGGCGCAGTTCTTCGCGATGCTCGGTCGCGACTGTCTGTTCGGTGCTCTAGCTGCGCGCCCGGAGGGCGAGAGCGGCAGCGGCTTCGTACGAAGAGTCGGGCCGGGTCATCAAGCACCTCCGGGTGGTGGGGGACGCTCCGAACATGGAGCCGGTCGAGCATAGGGAGCCCACGGGCGGCTCACAACGCGTTCTGTCAGGGTTCGATCAGGAGGCGACCGCGCGCTCCACCAGGCCGTGGTTCGTGGCGCGATGGGCGGCCCAGGCCGCCGCCACGGGCAGGGCGCCGAGCGACATCCCGCAGGTCGCCAGGAAGGCGGGGTTCGTGTGCAGCATCGTGAACTCCGCGGCCCCGGCGGCGACGTACCCGGCGATCGAGAGCAGCGCCGCGGCCCCCGCGACCCGGCGGTTCACGAACGCGCCCAGGAACATCCCGCCGATCAGCGGCCACAGCGAGGCCGTGAACAGCAGGTAGACGCCGTACTGGGCGAAGATCGCGACGGACCCGCCCGTGGGGTCCGCGATCTGCCGGTGCGCGAGCGCGACGGTCACCACGCCCACGGCCAGCAGCGCTCCCCGGCCCCAGCGCATGGAGGCCGCGTCCGCCGTCCCCGACCCGCCCCACGCCCGGCGCACCAGGGGCACCACGTCGATCCCGACGATCGCGCACAGGGCGAGCAGGATCCCCTCGAGGGTCGACAGCCCCGCCGCCAGCAGGCCCAGGGAGATCACGACCTGGAGGGCGGGGGAGAAGGACATCGCGATCCAGGTGGGGACCACTCGGTCGATCGGGGTCCCCACGGGCACCACGGCGCGGGCGTACAGGCCGACCCAGAGCACCCCCAGGAACACGAGCCCGGCCGCCACCGCCACGCCGAGCATTCGACGGACGTCGCGGTCGTCCTTGAGGTAGAGGGACTTGCCCAGGATGTGCGGCTGGCACACCACGGCGACGCCCACCAGCGCGTTGCACACGAACACCTCGAACCAGGTGCGGAAGTAGAGCGATCCGGGGTTCACGGCGGCCGTCAACGCCGGGTCTTCGGCGCGCAGCGTGGCGAACAGCCCCGGCTCCGCGAAGAGCGCCGGCAGGCCCCGGGAGATCAGCACCACGGCGACGATCAGCATCATCACGGCCTGGATCGCGTTGGTGCGTGCGTGGGCGTGAGCCCCGCCCAGGGCGACGAACCCGACGCTGAACACCGCGACCCCGATCGCGGCCGCCGTCGCGCTCACCCCGAGGAGGGCGCCGAGCACGTAGCCCAGGGCGACGACGATGAGGACGGCGTACGCGACCAGCCCGAAGGAGAGCGCGGAGAAGACCCCTCGCAGCGCGTCCGAGTCGAACCGCGCGCCGATCCAGCCGGGCACAGTGAGCGCCTGGACGCGCGCCCCCATCCGTCGGAACCGCACCGAGAACAGGACGAGGCCCGCCGTGATGCCGAGGGCGGCCGCGACGCCGTAGCCGAGCAGCCCCGAGACCCCCGCCTGGAAGACCAGCCCGGGGTTGATCACGAAGGTCGCGACCGAGGTCAGCTGCGCCGTGAGGGAGAGCCCCACCACCCACGGGGGGATCGCGCCCCCGCCGGTGGCGAAGTCCTCGGCCGTCGTGCTTCGATGCAGCGCACGACGCGCGAGCACGATCGAGGCGACGATCCAGGCGGTGACGGCGATCCAGGCGATGGGGTTGGTCATGTCGGGGTCCTCCGAGGCGGTGCGGAGGCGAAGCTAGACCACGAATTGACGCAACGCAACAAATAGTCGCTTGACGGATTGTGCGGTCGCACATAGGTTCGGCCTCGTCGCTGCGGAACGACCCGTCGCGCAGGCCCAACCCGGAGGATCCGATGGCCAAGAAGAACCCTGAGAACGACCCCCAGCCCCAGCCCGACACGGGCGCCGACTCGAGCCGAGGACCCATCTTCCCGGACGCCCGCATGGTCGTGGAGGCCGCCCGGGAGGCGGCGCTCTCCGGCCTCGACGGGACGATCGCCCTCCAGGAGGAGATGCAGAAGGCCTACGTCCGCAGCCTCGAGCAGTTCCGCACCGAGGCCGACTCCTGGACGTCGCTCGTGCAGAAGGCCGCGGCCGAGAGCACGGGCATGGGCTGGGACGTCTCGCGCCGCTCGCTGACCGTCATCCGCGACGAGATCGCGCGCCTCGGGAAGGCCCCGAGTGCCTGAGACGCCGCTCTCCGTCGGCGGCTGGATCGACGACTCGGCTCGTCGCTCGCCCGATCGCCCCGCGGTGATCGTGGCGGGCGACGGGCCCGTCGAGTCCGTCACCTACGCCCGCCTGGCGACCCTCGTGGACCGGGCCGCGGCGAACTTGGTGCAGCGCGACATCGAGCCCGGCGACCGGGTCTTCGTCCTCGCCCACAACCGGCTGGAGACCCTCGCCCTCTTCTTCGCCTGCGCGAAGCTCGGCGCCGTCCTGGTCCCCGGCAACTGGCGGCTCGCCGCCCCGGAGCTCGCGGGCATCGTCGACGACGCGGACCCGGCCGTGGCCTTCGTGGGCCCCGCGTGCGCCGATCTCTGGGCGGACGTCGGCGCCCTGAAGACGATCGGCTTCCCCGCCCTCGAGCTCGGCGCCGCGACCGAGGGGCCCGCGACTCGGACGTCGGCGTCGCCCCTGCCGGACGGCCCCGACACCCCCCTGCTCCTCCTCTTCACCAGCGGCACGACGGGGCGGCCCAAGGGCGCCGTCTTGACGCACCGCACCATCACCTGGAACGCCCTGAACACCGAGGTCGGCTGGGACCTGAGCGGTCGCGACGCCACCCTGTGCCACACCCCGCTCTTCCACACCGGGGGCTGGAACGTCCTCACGCTGCCGCTGCTGCGCCGGGGAGGCACGGTGGTTCTGACCTCGGGCTTCGCCCCCGCGTTCGCGGTCCGGGCCGTGGCCGAGCTGGGCGTCACCGCACTCTTCGCCGTGCCGACGATGTGGCGCCTCATGCTCGACGCGGCGGACCCGTCCGTCGATCTCTCCGGCCTGGAGTTCGCGATCACGGGGGGCGCCGCCTGCCCCCTGCCGCTGCTCCGCGCTTGGGCCGAGCGGGGGGTCGTGCTCCGCCAGGGGTACGGACTCACCGAGGTCGGCCCCAACTGCTTCTTCATGCCCGCGGCCGAGGCGATCACGCACGCCGGGACCGTCGGCTTCCCCATGCCGCACCTGGAGGTGAGGCTGGTGGACGGGGGAGGGGAGACCGTGCGGGGCCGGGGCGAGGGCGAGCTGCTGCTCCGGGGTCCGACCGTGTGCGCGGGGTACTGGCGACGCCCCGAGGCGACCGAGAACGCCCGTCGACCCGGCGGCTGGTTCGCCACGGGCGACCTCTTTCGGCGAGACGACGAGGGCCGCTTCGCCTTCGTGGGGCGTCGCAAGGAGATGTTCGTGTCCGGCGGCGAGAACGTGTACCCGGCGGAGGTGGAGCGGGCGCTGTACGACCTCCCCGAGGTGGCCGAGGCGGCCGTCGTGGCGGTGGCCCACGACCTGTGGGGCGAGGTCGGACACGCCTTCGTCGCGCCGCCGGCCGGGACCCCCGCGGGCGACCTCGACGGGGAGCGAATCCTCGCCGGCTGTCGATCCGTGCTTGCTCGATACAAGGTGCCGAAGTACATCACCGTCCTCGACGCGCTCCCCAAGGGCCCGTCGGGGAAGATCGCGAAGACGACGCTGCGGGCCTCGGTGGGCGGCCCGGCATGAGAGGAGCGGGCATGGCGGACGGCAGCGAGCGGCTGCAGGACGCGTTTCGGAGGGTGACCGACGACACGTTGGCGCTGACCGAGTCGATGACCTCGTGGCTCACGGGCCTCGCGGGCACGACCGTGCAGGACCTCGCCGCGAACCTGACCGATCCGGTCGGGCGCGCCACCCGCGTGCGCGAGCTGCTCGACTCCGCGCTGGAGGAGATCCGCGGCGACTTCGAGGCGATGCCCGACGCGTCCTTCACCATCGACAGCGCGCCCCTGGAGCGGGCCTACCGGAGCCGGGCCGCCGGGACGGCGGACGCGCAGGACCTCGTCTTGATCGAGCGGTTCGAGAAGGCGCTCGCCGTCAAGGCGAAGCACGGCAGCGAGTACTACGTGGGGCCGGGCGACGTGAAGGTCGGCCCCACGCGCAAGGAGCTGGTCCACCGCACCGACGACGGGATCACGCTCCATCGCTTCGACCCCGGCCCCGACGCGCCCCCGCGCACCGGCGAGCCCGTCCTCATCGTCTACTCGGTCATCAACCGGTCCTACATCCTGGACCTCACCGAGGACTGCTCCGTCGTGCGCCACCTCCTCGGGCGCGGCCTGGACGTGTACCTCGTGGAGTGGCGCCGGGCCGTCGCGGGCGACCACGAGACCACCCTCGACGGGTTCGTCGGTCCGGGCATCCACGCCTGCGTGGACGCGATCCGCGAACGCACCGGGCACGAGCAGGTGGCGCTGTTCGGGCACTGCATCGGGGGCACGTTCGCGGTCATGTACGCGGCGAAGCATCCCGAGCGCGTGGCCCGGCTCCTGGTCCTGACGGCGCCCTTCACCGCGCCTCGCCGGGGCCTCGTGGCGGCCATGACCGACCGGGAGCTGCTCCCCGTGGACGCGCTGATGGACGGCCTCGGGATGATGCCCGCGAAGCTGATCCGGCACACGTTCATGGGCGTGAAGCCGTACTACGAGATCCTCAAGTGGAAGATGTTCGTCGAGAACCTCGGCGACGACGCGATGATGGCGCGCTTCGCGGCGATCGACACCTGGGCCAACGACAACGTGGACGTCCCGGCCGAGGTCTTCCGCGGCTTCATCCGCGCGGTCTTCCACGACGACGCGTTCCTCGCGGGCACCCTCGAGCTGGGCGGCGAGCCGCTCGACCTCGCCGCGATCGACTGCCCGGTCCTGAACATGGCGGGCTCGGCGGACTGGATCGTGCCCCCCGACTCCGCCAAGGCGCTGGGGGCCGTCGTGGGCGGCGACTACCGGTACGAGGAGATCCCCGGCGGTCACCTGTCGCTGATCCTCGATCCTCGCTGCCGCGCCCGGTGGGACGACGTCGCGGACTTCCTGGCGGGCGCGTGATTCGACGGCTTCTGCCCCTGCTGTGCCTCGTCGGGTGCGTCGAGACGACGGCCCCGAACCGAGAGGGCGACGACCGGCCCGACGCCGGGGATCCCCGCGACGCCTGGGGCACCGCGACGCTCCCGGCCGCGCCCTGCGTCCCCGACGACGACGGGGTCCTCGCCGGCGAAGAGCTCCCCGTGGACCCCACGGCGGCCGTGAGCGCGTCGTACCTGGTGAACCCCGCGGGCTCGACCCGCAGCGTCGCGATCGGGGCCTGGACGGTGGGCGGCGCCGAGACCGGCGACGAGCGCGTGAGGCTGGCGGCCGATCCCCTGTCCGGCGCGTGGTTCGCGGGCGACTTCCCGGGCGCGCACCACCAGGCGGTGTTCGATCGCGCCGAGGGCCTCGTGGGGGTGCACGCGCTCGACGACGGCCTCGTCCTCCTCGGGCTGGCCTCCGAGGCGCGGGGCGAGACCTCCCTGGTCTACTCCCCGCCCGTGCCGCTGCTGCCCACGCCCCTGCGCGACGGGGACACCTGGACCGTCGAAGCGGGCGCCGAGGGCATCGCCGACGGCGTCGAGTACCCCATCGACTGGGGGCTGGCGTCCGTCCTCACGCTGCACCACACCTGGACGTTCGCCGTCGACGGGCACGACACCCTCTCGCTCCCCGCGATGGACGTCCCCGCCCACCGCGTCCGCGTGGAGGTGGTGGCCGAGGCCCGCAACGCCGTCGGCTTCCCCATCGAGTCGGAGTCCCGGCGGGTCGTGCTGTGGGTCGCCGAGTGCCTGGGCGTGGTGGCCCGCGCCCGAAGCCGCGTGGACGAGCCTCTCGAGGACTTCACGACGGCCACGGAGCTCCTCCGCCTCGCCCTCCCGGAGGCCCCGTGAGCCGCCGCGTGAGCCGCCGCGTGAGCCGCCGCGTGAGCCGCGTGAGTGCTGTGCTGCTCGGCCTCTCGGTGATCGTGAGCGCGGGCTGCCTGCCGTGGCAGACGGAGACCACGACGTCGGGCGATCACCTGCGCGACGGCGACCACGCGCTCGCCTACGCCCTGTCGGGCCCGCAAGACGCGCCCGCGGTGGTGCTCCTGCACGGGTTCGGCTCTTCGCGGCTCGTGTGGGAGGGGCTGCTCCCGGCGCTGTCGGCGTCCCGTCGCGTGATCGCCGTGGACCTCGTCGGGTTCGGGGAGTCGTCGCGACGACCGGGGGACTACTCGCCCGAGGCGCAGGCGCGTCGGCTGCTCCTCCTGCTCGACGAGCTGGGGGTCCGTCGGGCGGACGTCGTGGCCCACTCGATGGGGTCGGTGACGGCCCTCGCGCTCGCCGAGGCGGCGCCGGATCGCGTCGGCCGCGTCGCGATGCTGGGGCCTTGGGTCTACGACGAGCAGATGCCGTGGTTCCTGCGCGCGTCGCTGCCCGCGGGCGGCGGCGAGCTCCTGTTCGGGGCCTGGTACGACGCGCACCTGGACGCCCGGTTCCGGTACTCCTTCCACGACGCCGACCACTGGGTGACCGAGGGCATGGTCGAGCGGGCGCGCGAGCAGATCGCGCGGCCGGGGACGCGGGCGGCGGCGCTCGCCTCGCTGCGGGATCTCGGGCTCGCCGCGCGGCAGGACCGGTACGGCGCCGTGGCTCACCCCGTGCTGCTCATCCAGGGCGACGAGGACGCCGTCGCGCGGCCCCGGTTCGCCGAGCGGCTGGCCACCCAGCTGCCCCAGGCGCGGCTCGAGCGCATCGCGGGCGTGGGCCACTTCCCCATGCTCGAGGCGCGGGCGTCGGTGACGAACCTGCTGGCGGCGTTCCTCGACGGCCCTGCTCCCTCCCCCCTGGCGGCGCCGGTCGTCGGTCCGCCCCCGCCGGCGCCGCCTCTGACCTTCGGCGAGGTGGTGACGCTGGACGGCTACTTCCGGGCGAGGGGCGCGCTGCTCGTCGATCACGACTTGGATCGAGGGCCGACGCCCACCACCGGCGAGCCGATCTTCCCGCTCCCGCTCGGCGGCGGGGAGGTGCTCGGCAGCGTCGACGGTCGACTGCGCCTGGACGTGGGGATCCGCGTCGGGGAGGTCGCCCGCGCGAGGGTCCGGATCGACGCCCTCGACGGCCTCGTGTTGGGCAGCACCCCCGAGGGCTTCCCGCCGACGCGGTGGGCTCAGACGCCCTGGGCGAGCCTGCGCCAGGCGCCCCCCAGCACCGGCTTCAACGCCTTCACCGACTCGATCCGCGTGAAGGAGGCCTACGGCGAGGTGTTCCTGCCGGTGGGGCTGCTGGCGTTCGGGCGCATGGAGCTGCCGACCTGGGGCCTGGGCATGGTCTCGGGCCCGGACGAGACCATCGACGACGACTGGAGCGATCCGGTCGATCGCATCGCGTTCGCCACGAGCGTCGTCGATCACCTGTTCGCGGTAGCCTTCGACATCAACGCCGTCGGGCCCACGAGCGCGACGTCCGCGGGCACCCTGCACGGGGGTCCGCAGGCCCTCGATCTGGAGCTGGGCGACAACCTCTTCTCGCTGACGACGAGCTTCGGGCGGTTCCACGACGACGCGGCGGTGCGGCGTCGCCGGGCCGCGGACAAGGCGACGTTCAGCTGGGGCGTCTACGGCTCCTACCGCTGGCAGAACGCGGAGTTCCCTGCGTACCACCTCGCGGGCATCGCGGGCGAGGACGCGACCTACACGCTCGACGACGCGGTGCAGCGACGGCTCAAGGCCGGGCTCGTGGACGGCTGGCTGCGGCTGCACGCGGGCCCCATCCGGGCGGAGGTCGAGGTCGCGTACGGGCACGCGTCCATCGAGGATCCGTCGCTCACGCCGGCTGTGTCCCTGCCGTCGATCACCGCCGACCAGATCGGCGTCGTCTTCGACCTGGAGGGCCGCCCCATCGAGCCGCTGTCGCTCGAGATCGAGCTCGGCCTCGCGTCCGGCGACGACGCCCCGGGCATCGGAGTCGCGCCGCCGCTCGGGCAGGCGACGTCCGCGGCGGGCGACCTCGACGGGCCCCAGTTCGACCTGCGGGACGACACCACGGTGAACAACTTCCGGTTCCACCCCGGCTACCGCGTGGACCTCATCTTCTGGCGCTCGATCGTGGGGGCGGTCAGCGACGCGTTCTATGTGCGCCCCCAGCTGCAGGTGCGCCCCATGGAGACCCTCGAGATCGGCCTGTCGGGGGTCGTCTCGGCCGCCATGAAGCCCGAGTCCACGCCGGGCGACGACCGGCTCTACGGCGGGGAGGTCGACCTGCGGCTCGACTGGCACCCCGTCCCCGGGTTCCGGGCGATCATGGAGTACGGCGTGTTCTTCCCGGGCGGCGGCTTGGACAACCCCGATCTCGGCGTCTCCGCCACCCCCGCCCAGGCCCTGCGCGCGACCCTGGCGGTGCAGTGGTGAGGCGTCTGATCCTGGTCGCGCTGCTCGCGGGCTGCGGGGGCGAGCACAACCCCGAGGGTGAGCCCCGTGACCGCACGGTCGTGCCGGACTGCGACATCACCCTCGACGGGTCGATCGAACGCGACGAGGTCGCCGCCGCCCCCGGGCTCGAGGCGCTGTACGTGCGCAACGATCCCGCCCTGGCGGTGCCGGTGGCCGTCGACGGCTGGGACTTCTCCGAGGGCCCGCGCGACGTGGGCCTCCGCGTGCGCCTCGAAGACCCCGCCGCGAACGGCTTCGCGCCCCGCTTCCCCACGGCCGGGTGGACCGTGCCCGCCGCCCTCGAGACCCCCGACCTGCTCACGCCCGCGCGCCTGGGCGACGACGGCATCGAGCTGCTCGGGGCCGGCACCGCCGACGGCGCTTGGGATCTCGCCTACGACGAGCCGCTCCTCGCCATGCCGCTGCCGCTGGAGGTGGGCGACGCCTGGGCGGCGCGGGCGGTCTTCCGGGACGCGCGCCTCGGCGGGTTCCCGAACGCCGGCATCGAGGAGTGGACGTTCGAGGTCGAGGCCGCCGGCACCGCCGAGCTGCCGGGCGGGGTCACCGTGGACGACGTCCTCCGGGTCCACTCGACCGTCGTCCGCGACCTGACGATCGGTCCCGACGAGCCCATCACCGAGCACCGGATCCAGTGGTTCGCGCCCTGCTTCGGGGAGGTCGCCCGCGTGGTGCTCCCCGACCCCGACGCGGACACCGCGACCGAGTACCGCCGCCTGGAGCCCTGAGGCCCGGAGCTACTCCTTCAGTCGGTCCAGCAGGGAGGCCATGCGGTCGCGGAGGGCGTCCATCTCGGGCGCGGGCGCGGTCGTCTCCGGCGGGGGAGGGGCCTCCTCGGCGGGGGCGGGTTCGGGCGTCGCCTCCGCCGGCTTCGATGCGCCTGCGTCGGCGGCCGCGAAGATCCCGCGCATCGACTGCATCCAGGCCTCGGCCAGCCGGTTCGCGCCCGCCACGACGTCGTCCGGCGGCGTCGCCGACCACGCCGACGCGGCGCCCGAGAAGGGCTCGAAGGTGCGGCTGAGGAGCGACTGCAGCCCCTGGGCGTAGGAGGTGCCCGTGACCTGGATGACGAGGTGCAGCAGCTCCACCGGGAGCACGTCCAGGCGGTCCTGCTCTTCGAGGATCACCTGCGTCAGCACCTGCCGGGTGAGGTCCTTGCCCTCCTTCGCGTCGACCACCTGCACCCGCGCCCCGCCGCGGACCAGCGCCGCGAGCTCCTCGAGCGTCACGTACCGGCTCTGCTCCGTGTCGTAGAGCCGTCGGTTAGGGTACTTCTTGATGCGTCGCACACCGGGCGTGTCCATCATTTCGGCAGCATACCGGACCTTGACGCGTTGCGACATGGGGGCGTAATGTTGCGTTGCAGCAACGCGCTGCAGCATGGAGGCGACGATGGCGAGCACGAACGACACCCGCAGCGGGTTGGACCCCTGGTGGACGGCCATGGACGCCGGTCGCCGATGGCTCGAGGACCTCGGCGAGCGGGTCCAGGCGACGGCCGACTCGTCGGTGCGGGCGTCGGACCTCGGCCCCGTCCTCGACGCGATCGAGCTCATGGAGCGCAGGGTCCACGCCTTGGACGGCCGCCTGGACGCCCTCCACGGCAAGGTCGACGGACTCACGGCGGCCCTCGGAGACCTCACCGCGGTCATCGAAGCCCTCACGGACAAGGTCGCCGCGAAGTGACCTGGGCCGAGGCGCTGCTGGGGCCTGCCCTGAAGGCCGGAGACCACGCCCGTCGGTTCCTCGCCGAGGGTCCGCTCCGGCCCCCGCCGGGGCCCGTGCAGTGGAGCGTGCCCGGCGAGGTCGTGCTCCGTCGCCCGGGCATGGAGCTGCGCGACTTCTCGGTGCCGGGCGCCGCGGGCACGCCGCTGCTGATCGTCGCGCCGGAGGTGAACGGGGCCCACATCGCCGACTTCGGGGAGGGGCAGAGCCTCGTGCGGACCGTGCGCGACGGCGGCTTCCCGCGGGTCGCCCTGACCGTGTGGACCAGCGCCGACGCCTCGACGCGGCACCACACCGTGGACGACTCCATCGCCTCGATCCTGGAGGCCATCGACCACCTCGGTGGCCGCGTCCACCTCCTCGGCATCTGCCAGGGGGGCTGGGAGTCCGCGGTCGTGGCCGCCCTGAGGCCCGACGCCGTGGCGACGCTCACGCTGGTGGCCGCCCCCATCGACTTCCACGCGTCCGGGGGCCTCATGCACGCGACGGCGCGCGCGACCCCCGCGGCCGGCTACCGCGCGCTCGTGGGCCTCGGCGGAGGGGTGATGCGGGGCGACGTGCTGCGCCGGGCGTTCGACTCGCTGCGCCCGGTGGAGCGGCCGTGGGTGGAGTGGGCGCGGCTCTGGACATCCCTCGACGACCCGGACTTCCTCGAGCGCACGCGTCGGCTGGAGGCCTGGTACGGCGCCGAGAAGAACCTGCCCGGGGGCATGTACATGCAGGCCGTGGGCGAGCTGTTCGGCGAGAACCGCCTGATCCGGGGGGACCTCGTGGTGCTCGGCCGTCGGGTCGATCTCGCCGCGGTCACCTGCCCCCTCGCCCTGATCGCCGGGGAGCGCGACCACATCACGCCCCCGCCCCAGGTGTGGGCGGCCGAAGCGGCGATGTCCTCGCCGAAGGTGCTGCGCTGCACGGTGGACGCGGGCCACGTCGGCGTCTTCATCGGGCGCCGCGCCTTGCGCGAGGACTGGCCGCCGATCCTGGCCTGGCTGCGCGCTGCGGCATAATCGGAGTCGCATGACCGACTCCCCCCGCTCGAAGCTCGAGGCCCTGCCTCACCGCATCCTGTGCGCGGTCGTGGGCGCGGCCCTCATCGGCTCCTTCTTCCTGCCCTGGCTGCAGCTGGACGACACGGCGCTGGGGCGCCTGTCGGGGTTCGAGCTCACGGTGAACGGCTTCCAGTCGTCGTCGAGCCACGCGCTGCTGCTCATCCTCCCGCTCATCGGGATCGGCCTCGTCGCCGTCGCGTGGTGGGGGCGGCGCCGCGCGAGCATGACCGCGCTCATCGTCACGGGCCTCGTGGTCGTCCTCGGCGGCGCTTGGCAGACCCTGATCTACGTCGCCGCGGCCATCGGACCGGGCCTCTGGATCGTGGCCGCGACGGGCCTCGCCGCCCTCCTCGGGGGCCTGCCCTGGCAGGCGATCGTCGACCGCCGGAAGGCGGAGGCCCCGGCGCCTCCCGAGCGCCCCGCACCTGCCCCGCCCCCGCCCGATCAGGGATCGCAGACGAACAGCAGCGGGTCGGGGACCTGAATCGCCTCGTTCGATCCGGTGTGTCGCCAGATCCCGCCGTGGTCGTAGACGCACGCCTTGAAGCGCACCCCCTCCACGAAGTCGAACAGGTGGACCGACGCCCCCGACGGAGGCGCCTCGTAGGAGTGCGGGGCGTCGCCGACGTCCAGCTGCAGGACCAACGGATGGACGAAGTCTTCGTTCCGGAGCGTGTTGCCGGAGAGCTCGGCCATCGTGGGGTAGGGGGTGTCCACCAGCGTCGCCAGGACGTCGATCGCGAAGGGGTTTCGGTCCACCCATCCCGCGAAGAGCTGCGTGAGGTTCCCGTCCGGCGTGCAGGACGCGGCGCGGTTGAACTCGAGCTCACCCACGAACTGACCGAAGTCGATCGTCGGCGGATCGCTCACCGTCCAGTCCATGCCATCGCAGGGGTTCTCCTCCCCCACGTCGTCGTCGTCGACCGCGTCGTCGTCGTCGATCGCGTCGTCGTCGTCCCACGCCGAGTCGTCGTCGTCCTCCTCGGGGGTCCGGTCACCGCACCCGAAGCCGGAGCAAGGGTCCGTATCCGGGGGGAGATCCGCACATACGCAGCCCGGCGAGCCGAGGGCTCCGAGGACGAACGCGCCTACCAGACACCATCCACCGCGTCGCTTCGTCATGCGGTCAATGTAGCCGGGCTCGGTCCGCCTCGCCGCTCGCTCGGTCACGGGTCGACGCGGATGTCCAGCTCGTAGTACTGCCCGCCGACGTCCCAGTAGGAGTCGACGACCAGGTACACGACGGCGCCCTCCACCGGGGCGACCCAGCGGATGTACTCGGAGCCTCCGGCCGTGCCCTGGTCGAGGCACAGGACGGGGGCGCCCCCGCACTCGGTGGCGAGGAACAGGGCGATCGAGCGACCCATGGGGGGAGCGTACCGCGGACGCGCGGTCCCACGCGTCGAGGCCCGATGCGTCGCCGGGCGATCCCGGTTACGGTGCGCGCATGACGCGCCTCATCACCCGGTCCCTCATCTTCCTGACCCTCCTCCTCATGGTCGCGGCCTGCACCCCTCGTCGGACCAGCGGCGGCGGCGGCGGGGGCGGCGGGGACGACGACGACGCGGCGGACGACGACGACGCGGCGGACGACGACGACGCGGCGGACGACGACGACGCGGCCGGGTCCGAGGGCGTGGTCTCCGTGACCCTGACAGACGGCGATCTGGAGGTCGAGGTGCGCCTCGACGGGTTCCTGCTCGAGGCGCGGGGGATGGAGTTGGGCTACCAGCTCACCCTGGTCGCGGGCGACGAGATCACGTGCGCGGACCTGCGGACCTACTTCATGGACACGGAGGAGGCGTACGGCCGGTTCCGGGAGGGCGACACCGACATCGACGGGTACCTCGCCGAGGTCTACGTCGCGGTCGCCCGGCTCTTCGGGCCGCGAGGCTGGGCGCTCAGCGTGCTGCTCGACGGTTCCTTCAGCGACCCGGACGCGGAGCAGGAGACCTCCCCCGGGGACTGGCCGGAGCCCGCGAGCCGGCTCATCGGGACCGTCGCGGAGCAGCAGACGGACACGATCTACGACGAGTACATGGGCGGGACCGCCGGCGACGTCGGCAGCTGGGACGGGACGCTCGAGTCGGTCGGCTCCACGCTGCGGGGGAGCGCGTCGGGCTGGGGCGAGTGGACCGGGGAGCTCTTCGGGGGCGACGTCGAGTTCGAGTTCACCGCCGACGTGCCCCGCTGCGTCGTGGACCTCCGCGACTGACCTCTACTCCCCGGTGGGGAAGCGCTTGCAGAGGCGCTGGGGCACGGCGAAGGAGTGCCCCGACACGGGCGCGGGCTGGGGCCCGACGATCGTGGGCCCGGTGAACGTCCCGGAGCCCGTCGCCATCCACAGCTCCGTGCGGGACGGGCCGCCCCAGGCCTGCTGGTAGCCGTACCCCACGAGGACGTCCGGGAAGCCGTCGAAGTCGATGTCCGCCGAGCGCGCGGACCCGGAGCTGCCGGGGCGGTCGGAGCCGCTCTCGTCGCCGGGGTTGATGTCGAAGGCCTCGACGCAGCCCGTTCGGTCGAAGGTGAAGCCCTCCGCCGTGAAGCGCCCCGGATAGAACCACGCCGAGCCGGGGTCGCCGTCGTCGTCCAGGCCCAGCACGACGTCCCCGATGTCGTCGCCGTCGAAGTCTCCGAACACCATCGAGTTGGCGGGCGAGGCGCCGCAGCCCGAGGAGTTGTGGCGGAAGTGCACGGTGGAGTCGTGGGTGAACGTGCCGTCGCCGTTGCCGTAGCTGATGGTCACGGGGACGGGGGAGTTGCCCCCCGAGGCGATGGTGAAGAGGGCGAGGTCGACGTTGCCGTCGTCGTCCACGTCCACCGCGTCGCGGGCCACCTTGGCGACCCACTGGCCGCTCCCCCAGGCGTCGAGGTTCTCGGCCTCGAAGGTGACGAACGCGCAGCCCGCGGGGTTGGTCGGGTCCTCGGTCGCGAAGCAGGTCGCGGTGTCCATGAGGCCCTGGTTCACGTAGCTGAACGTCGAGGCGTTGGTCACGTATCCGGGGCGCACGAGGACCATGTCCACGAGGTCGGCGAGCTCGTCGTTGGTGGTGTCGGCGACGATCTCGAGCGGGTTGGACGGCCACGTGCCCAGGAGGCGCTGCTCGAAGAGGTTCTGGTCGGCGTCCCGGAAGAACCACCACACGTCGTCGTCGGTGGCGTCGTCGTCGTCGAAGCCGCGGGCCAGGAAGTCGGTGCGGCCGTCGTTGTCGAAGTCGGAGATGACGAAGCCGACGTAGCGGTAGGCCGGGTTCTGCGTGCCGCCGAAGGGGTCGCCGATCTCGAAGGACGCCTGGAACGTGCCGTCGCGGTTGCTGATGTGCACGTCGATCGTGCCGAGGTCGTTGCGCTGGAGCACGTACTCGAGCCAGGGGTCCCGCGGGTAGGGGTCGAGGCCGTCGTCCACGCCGTCGCCGTCGGTGTCCGGATCCGCGGGGTCGGACACGCTGCAGTCGGCGCCGTAGGACTCCTCCTCGAGGTCGGGGATGCCGTCGCCGTCGCGGTCGTCGTCGCCGTTGCAGAGCCCGTCGCCGTTGGAGTCGACCCAGCCGCCGGCGTCCTCGGGGCAGTCGTCCTCGCCGTCGCAGGTGCCGTCGCCGTCGGTGTCGAGGTACTCGAGGGGGTTGTAGGGGCAGTCGTCGTCGCCCTCGCAGCGGCCGTCGCCGTCGAAGTCGTTGGACCCGGTGGGGTCCGCGGGGCAGTCGTCGCGGTGGTCGCACACGCCGTCGCCGTCGGCGTCCTCGGTGCCCTCGGGGTCGTTGGGGCACTCGTCGGTGGGCGCGCAGACCCCGTCCAGATCGCGGTCGATGTGCCCGGCCGGGTCCTCGGGGCACTCGTCGTCCACCTCGTCGCAGTACCCGTCGCCGTCGGCGTCGGTCCACTGGGTGAAGTCGTCGGGGCACGCGTCCTCGTCGTCGGGCACGCCGTCGGCGTCGCGGTCCATGATCGGCGCGGGGGTCTCCTCTTCGGGCTCCGGCGTTCCGGGGCAGGCGACGAGGAGGAGCGAGAGGGCGGCGGCGAGTCGCATGCGGCCAGCTTAGCCGCGAGCGAGCTCAGCGCCGGTCGAGGATCGCCTCGATCTCGTCCATGATCCCGTCCATGCGACGGGCCAGGGCGCGGTAGGGCTCCGGCGTCGTGAGGTCCACGCCGGCCTTCACCAGGAGCGCGTGGGGGTGGTCCTTGCCACCCGACCGGAGCAGCTCCAAGTAGCGATCCCGGGGCTCCGTGTTCCCCTCCTCGAGCCCCGCCACGACCTCCTCGGCGAGCAACGACGCCGCCGCGATCGAGGTCGCGTACTGGAACACGTAGAAGGACCAGTAGAAGTGCGGCACCACGGCCCACTCGATGGTGTGCGCCGGGTCGATGGTCATCACCCCGTCGGCGTGCCCGTGGTAGCGCTCGAGCAGCTCGCCGTACTGCGCCGTCAGCCGAGCCCCCGTGAGCGGCCGACCGGCGGCGATCTCGTCGTGCATCCACAGCTCGAACTCGGCGAACTGCGTCTGGCGGAAGTAGGTGCCGCGCAGCTGCTCGAGCGCGTTGCCCAAGTAGAAGAGCCGCTCGTCGTCGTCCTTCGTGTTCGCGAGCACGTGATCGAGCAGCAGCGCCTCGTTGAAGGTGCTCGCGATCTCCGCGATGAACGTCGCGTACCGGGCCAAGTGGTACGGCTGCTCGCGGGCCAGCACCGTGTGCAGCGCGTGGCCCCACTCGTGCGCGAGGGTGCTCACCGAGTCGTACTCGTCGGTGTAGTTCATGAGGACGTAGGGGTGGACGTCGTACGCGGCCCCGCTCATGTAGGCGCCGGCGCTCTTGCCCGACCGCGGATACGTGTCCATCCACCGGTTCTCGAAGCCGTCCTTCATCGCCGCCACGTAGGCCTCGCCCAGCGGCGCCGCGCTGTCCAGGCACATCTGCTTGCCGCGCTCGATGGGGAACGTCTCCTCCGTGGCCACGAGGGCGGGGTAGATGTCGTGGTAGCCGAGATCGTCGAGGCCGAGCATCCGGCCGCGCAGCCGCAGGTAGCGATGCATCGTCGGGAGCGACGCGTTCGTCTCCGCCAAGAGCGTGCGGTACACCGCCTCGGGGAGGTTGTTGGAGGCCAGCGACGACTCCAGCGACGAGCCGTACCCGCGGGCCGTCGCCGCGAACTTCTCGGACCGCACGTGGGCGTCCAGCAGCGCGCCCGCGGTGGCCTCGAAGCGCTTCCAGCCCCCGAAGTAGGTGTCGAAGACCAGCCGGCGGTCGGCGCGGACGTCCGAGCCGCGGTGCTTGCCGTACGTCGCCTGGTCGAGCGTGGTCTCGGTGCCGTCCGACAGCGTCACCGTGGGCCAAGGCATGTCCGCGTTCGCGAGCACCCGGTACGCGCTGAACGGCCCTTGGCGGAGCTCGCCCGCGGCCGCGAGCAGCCCCTCGCCCTGCGCGTCCAGGGTGTGCGGGGCGCGCCTCAGGACCTCTTCGAGCGGGTGGGCGTACGTCGCCAGGCCCGGCCGCTGCGCGACCAGCGTGCGCACGGCGGCGGGGCCCAGCGCGAGCAGCTCGGGCTCCACGAACGACGTGGTCTCCGCGAGCTTCGTGTAGAGCGACGTGCCCTCCATCCGTCGCGAGTTGGCCTCCGCGTCCCGCGTATCGCCCGACGCGCTGTTGCTCGCGAACGAGTAGACGCGAGCGAGCTCCCGGCGGACCGCGTAGCGACGGTCCAGGAACTCCTCCAAGACGGCGCCCTCCTTGTCTGCCAGCCGACCCGCGTACGCGGCCAGGGCGGCGATGTCGGTCTCGATGGCGACCTTCGCCGCGTTCCAGGTGTCGACGTCGGGGAAGAGGTCGGCGAGGTTCCAGGTTTCGGCGTCCACGTCGGGCGTCTCCGCGCTCGCGGGGGCGGCGAGCACCGCCACGAGGGCCAGGAGGGGGAGCTTGGGATCGGGCATGGCCGCGAACCATACGGGAACGCTTCGCCTCGCCGCGATGAATCGAAGGCCTGGGACTAATCCGAGCCGAGGTACCCCAGGGCGCGCAGGGTCTCGATCTGCTCCGGGGACATCGACCGGGAGGTCGGTTCGCACACTCGGCCCTTCGCGATGTCGCGCTCGAGGCCGTCGATGGAGGCCCCCAGTCGGGCGACGTCGGCCGGGCGCAGGGCCGCGCGATCGTGGCGGTGCCCGGGGTCGCGGGCGATCTCGAACAGCCGGGCGCCGTCGTGAGCGTCGCGGTGCAGGGCGAGGCCGCCGTCGATCACGAGCCTCGCCCGGCCGCCTTCGTAGTCGGTCTCCACGAACACCGGAGCGTTCTGCAGGCGGTCTCCGCGGAGGGCGCTCGTGAGATCCCGTCCCTGCCACGACCGAGGGCCGCGCGCACCGCCGACGGCCGCGATCGTGGGGGGCAGGTCCGCGAGGGACACCGGGGTCGCGATCCGCACGCCGCGGGCCCAGCCGCCCTCCGTCGGCGGCTTCACCACCAAGGGCACCCGCGCGGTCTCCGCGTAGGCCGTCCGCCCGTGCCCGATGCGGCCGTGATCCCCGAACTCCTCGCCGTGGTCGCCGGTCGCGATCACCCAGGCCCCGTGCCACCGGCCGCGGCTCGCGAGCAGGGCCTGCAGGTCGCCGAGGAGCGCGTCCGTCTCCACCAGCTCGCCGTCGTAGGCGTCGAGGTAGGCCTGCAGGTCCGTGCCACGCTCGCCCGGGCGGAGCTCCCGGGTGGGGTCGCCCGTGATCGGGGGGACCAGGAAGCAGCCGTTGGCCTCGCGCACCGAGGTCGTGAAGTCGGGCAGCCAGGCCCCGTCCATCCCTGCGTGGCCGAAGGGCGCGCCGAGGGCCGCGACCGCCTCGGGGGACGGATCGAAGGGACAGTGCGGGTCGTACAGGTGGACGTGGAGGAAGACCGGCCCGTCGCCGACCCCGTCCAGGAACGCCGCCGCCCGGGCCAGCACCGCGGCCCCGTCGGCCATCCCGCGGGCCCAGAAGTACTCGAACCCCGCCGCGAAGCCCGTGTCCGTCGGTCGCTCGCCGGGGGGCTCGACGTACGAGCTCGACCCCGCGAACCCCGTCCGCCGCCCCTGCGACCAGAGCGTCTCCGCCAGCGTGTCGGGGGCGTCGCAGAGGCCCGCTTCGGGGGTGGTCGCCCCGTGCGCCGAGGGGTGCAGTCCGGTGGCCAGGGACGCGAGCGTCGGCCAGGTCCACGACGACGGGGCGTAGGCGTGCTCGAACACCACCCCGACGTCCGCCCACCGCGCCAGGGTCGACGACGTGGCCCCGCGGGGTGAGCCGTACAGTCCGAGCCGGTCGGCGCGCCAAGTGTCGATCGTCACGAGGACGAGGTCCGGCCCCGGGCGGACCGTCGGGGGGGCGCGGCCGGTCCCGACGGCGTCGGGGCCCGTGGTCCACGCGCTGGGGGGAGGCGCCGGGGCGGGCTCGGGGGCCGGGCCGGAGCACCCGAAGAGCGCGATCGCCGCGAAGGCCGCCCTCACGTCGCCGCCCGGGCTTGGAAGGCGTCCCAGCGTCGCTGCTCCCGGGCCCGATACGCGACGAACTTGGCGGGCTCGTTCGCCGTCACCGCGAGCCGTGTCCCGGTGCGGGGATGCGCGAAGTCGAGCCCCGCCGCGAACAGGAAGAGGCCGGCCGCCCGAAGCACGGGGCCGTCCTTCGTGTGGAGGTCGTCGCCCAGGATCGGGTGGCCGAGGGACGCGCAGTGGATCCGCAGCTGGTGGGTCCGGCCGGTGAGGGGGAAGAGATCGAGCGTCGTGGTCCATTCGCAGTGCAGCGAGCGCGTGTGTCCGCCCGCGGTCCATCGCGTGGACGCGGCTCGGTCCGCGATGGGCCGATCGACGACCCCCTCCCCCTCGAGGCGCCCCCGCACGACCGCTCGGTACCGCTTCTGCACGTCGCGGTTCGCGAAGGCCCGGCCCAGGGCGACGTCGGCCGTCGCGGTGCGCGCCACGAGCAGCAACCCCGAGGTGCGGACGTCGAGTCGGTGGACGGCGCGGGGCCGGGGGAGGGCGTCCGGGAGGGGGGACTGCGTGAGGACGTGGGGGAGCGCGTTCTCGACGGTGCGCAAGCGGCCGTCTCGGACGGGGAGGCCGGCGGGCTTGAGGATCACGGCCACGTCGTCGTCGAGGTGGACGACGGGCATGTCCCGCGCGTACACGACCGTCGGCGCGGGGGGCGCGAGGAGCGTGAGTCGGTCGCCCGCCTTCACGAACCGGGAGGTCTCCACCTCCGCCGCGTTCAGGAGGATCTCGCCGCGCTTCACCATCTTCCGGGCGCGCGCTCGCGAGGCGATGTCGAACACGTCCTGGGCCGCCCGGTCCACGCGCAGGCCGACGGACGCCTCGTCGAGGACGACTTCGTGCGGGGTGGTCACGCGGGGATGGTAGAGAAGCGCATGCGATCCGTCCGACTCCTGGGGCCGGCCGTGCTGCTCGCGGCCTGCACGGCGATCGACGACGACCCCGATCAGGGCGTCCACGTGCTCATGGACGTGTCCCCCGGCGCCGGCTTCTGGGACGCCCCGTTCCCCTCGGCCCATCGGCTCGTGGACGGCACCGTCGACATGTCCGGCTTCCCGCGGCAGTCGCCGACCGTCGACTTCGTGGACTCGGTCCTGGGGCTCGCGGAGCAGATGACCGGCTTCGGGACCACGTCGGGGATCTTCTTCCGCCTGGAGCGCGGGATCGAGGAGCTCAACCTCCCCCCGGCGTCGCGGATCCGAGACCCCCGCTCGCCGGTGTTCCTGCTCGGCATCGACGGGCCCGACGCCGGGCTGCGGGTGCCCGTCGACGCGCGCTACCAGGTCACGGCGGGGCCGTACGGCGGCCTCGACATGCTCTCGCTGCTGCCGATCCAGGGCCGACCGCTGCACCCCGGGGCGCTGTACGCCGCGGTCGTGCGACGCGATCTGAACGACTGGACGGGGGAGCCGCTCGCGGCCCTCGACGTCGAGACGCTGCTCGTCTCCGACGCCCCGTGGACCGACGCGTACCGGACGGCGCTGAGCTTCCTGGACGACTTCGGCACCGCCGCCGGCGCCATCGCGGGGCTCGCCGTGTTCCGCACCCAGGACCCCGTCGCCGAGCAGCGCGCGCTGGTGGCGGCCGCGCGGGAGGAGGGGCTGCGCACGGCGGTTCCCCTGGCCTTCGACGCCGCCTACGACGACTACTGCGTCTACCGCGGCGACCTGGAGGTCCCCGTCTTCCAGGGCGGCGAGCCCCCGTTCCTGTCTTCCGGCGGCGCCATCGTGTGGGAGGACGGGCGCCCCGTGTTGCAGGGCCGCGAGCCGTCGCGGATCTACGTCACCATCCCCCGCGTCGACGAGCCTGCGGACGGCTGGCCCACGGCCGTGTTCATCCGCACGGGCGGAGGGGGCGACCTGCCGCTCATGAACCGCGGGGTGCGCGACGCCGACGGCGTGGCCGAAGCAGGGACGGGCATCGCCCGAGACCTCGCCCGGATCGGGTGGGCGGGGGTGCAGATCGACGGCCCCCACGGCGGGCCCCGCAACGTGTCCGAGGGGGACGAGCAGTTCCTCATGTTCAACGTCACGAACCCGCCCGCGATGCGCGACAACGTGCGTCAGTCCGCGGTCGAGTTGGGGTTGCTGCCGGACCTGATCGAGGATCTGACGATCCCCACCGACGGCTGCCCCGACGGCACCACCCACGGGTTCGACGTCTCGCGTCTGGCGCTCATCGGCCACTCGATGGGCGCGACGATCGCCCCGGTGGTCCTGAGCACCGAGCCGCGCTACCGAGCGGCGGTGCTCAGCGGCGCCGGCGGCAGCTGGATCCACAACGTGGTGCACAAGCTCTCGCCGCTGGAGACCCGGCCCTTGGCGGAGTCGATCCTCCGGTACGAGGAGACGGGCGCGCGCCTCACCGAGCACGACCCGATCCTGTCGATGCTGCAGTGGGTGGGCGAGTCGGCGGATCCGCCCGTGCACGCGGCCGCGATGGCCCGGGTGAGCGCGGGGGGAGGGGACCGGGACGCGGGCGGGCTGCCCGACGTCCTCATGTTCCAGGGGATCGTGGACACCTACATCCTCCCGCCGATCGCGAACGCCCTCAGCGCGTCGCTGGCCCTCGACCTCGCAGGGGAGGCGCTCGACGTCACGGCCGAGTGGCCCGGCGACTACCGGACCTACGCGCAGGTCCAGGCGCTGGCGGAGTTCACGTCGTTCCCGGGCGGCGTGGGCCTGCTGTCCCAGCACCTCGAGGACGGCGTGGAGGACGGACACGAGGTCATGTTCCAGCTCGCCGCGCCCAAAGCGCGCATCCAGACGTTCCTCTCCGAAATCACGCGAGACTGAAAGTCTCCGATTCGGCGCCTACTCGACGAGTAGGGAGCGAAAACGAGACTTTTCGTCTCGGCGGGAACTTCGAGGACCGGGACGACGTCCCAGGTGCGGTTCGGCCGGCGTCGCTGAGCCGGCAGACTGGGCGGATGGGAGGATCGGTCCGCGTCGGGTTGCTCGTGTCGACCCTGGCGCTGATCGCCGCCGCCCCCGCCACCACGTACACGGGGACGCGGGCGCGCCCCCAGGACGACGCCACCTTGGAGCGCGGTCTCCTCAGGAACGACCTGGGGGGGCTGCGCTCCTTCCGTTCTCGGACCGCGGTGTGGCTCGTGGCGGCGGACTCGCGCATGGACTGGGACCGCCACGTCTCCCGAGACCTCGTCGAGGCGCTGGCGAGCACCCCCGAGGAGTTCGCGACGTTCGCCGGATCGCGCGACGCGGCGGTGCACGTCGCGGGGCCGGACATCTCCGGCGGGCTCGTTCGGGTGGCCCTGGGCGACCGCGGCGAGGCGTTCGTGGCGGCTCACCTCCCGGATCTCCTGACCACGTCGCGGGGGCTCGGCAACCTCGTCAACGCGCCGCACCCCGGGCGGGGGCACTTCCGGGCCGGCCTCGCGCTGGGCTCGTCCTCCGAGTCCGGGATCGCGTCCCTCTACCTGCCCAAGGCCCCGCGTCCGCTGTCCCGCGGCAGCACCCCCCGGGTCCCGCTGTTCGAGCTGCCCGGCGGGGGCGGGGAGGCGTACGTCGTGCTCGGCGACGACGAGGCCGTGGGGGCGGACGCCGGGTCGCTGCGCGGTGACGTCGTGAACTGGGGCAAGGCGCGCAAGCAGGACCTGGCCGAGCTGGGGCCGTGGCCTCGCCGCGAAGGCAGCCTCAACGACTCGCTCCGGTCCGTCCGCGTGCCGACGAGCGCGCTCTCCGTGAGCTCCGGGTGGTACCGGACGCTCGCCATGGCCCCGTCCTCTTGGCGCTTCTCGGACGAGAAGGTGCGGCACCCCTCCCGCGTGCTCGCCGCGGGGACCCCCGTCGCGGTGCAGGGGCCGAACGACGGGGAGACCCGCGCCGCGATCGTCGGCGTGTTCGCCTGGTACACGCCGCTGCTCCTCACGGCCGAGGAGGCGCCCCTCTGGCTCGGGGTCCCGCCCCGGGACTTCTTCACGGCCGTGCACGCCGGGGAGCTCCCCTTCTTCCGCGCCGGCGACGAGGTCTTCTTCCTGCGCGGCCACCTCACGCGCTGGCAGGCGGGGGAAGCGCGATCGCTGGCGAAGAGCAAGGTGCTCACGCCCGCCGAGGCGGCCGAGACGGCCCGGTCCTGGGGCGACAAGTACAAGCTGCGGGGCCTCGCGCGCGCCGCCGCGGGGCCTCTGCCGTTGCGGTTCGTGGCGGTCCCCGAGGCGGAGCGGGCGGACCTCGTGGACTCGCGGGTCGCGGCCCGCGCGCGGGTGCTGCAGGACGACCTCTCGGCGTGGCTCAAGCACTTCGAGCCGGGCCTGAGGCAAGGGAAGCAGGACCCGGTCTGGAGCTTCGTCTCGTCGGCGGGGCGGGCCTCCCTGGCCGCGCGTCTGGAGCTGCCGAAGCCGCCCGCGGAGGAGCCGCCGGGCGCGGCCGAGACGGTCGCGGACTCGTCGATGGGCACCCGGTCCGGCACCACGACTTCGGGCAGCGACGGCGACTGGACCCTCGAGATCCTCGACTTCTATCCCGAGTCCGACGTGTGCCTCACCGGCGGGGACATGACCGCGGCCGTCGCCTTCGCGCTGGACGGCGTGCCGCTGGGGGAGGAGGCGAAGCTGCGGTTGGAGTGGGACCTGTCGGTGGGCGGCCGGAGTGTGGCGCGGGACGCCCAGCGCGTGGACCGCGGCGCGGGCACGCACGAGATCGAGTTCGCCTTCGACTGCCCGAAGGAGGAGGGCGCGGCGGAGCTGTACGCGACGCTGTTCGCTCCGAACACGTCGCTGGAGGCCGAGGCGACGGCGCCCTTGGACGTCGAGGCGTACGGCGGGCGCACCTGGGCCGCGCTGTCGATGCCCGCGGCGAAGGCGTGCAAGGACGCGTCGTTCTCGTCGGCGGGGGAGGACGGCGACTTCGGCATGGCCACCACGGCGGGCCTGTCGTCCGACCAGATCCTCGGCGCGGTCCGGAAGTTCCAGGAGCAGACGCTGCGCTGCTACCGCGGGGGCGTGACCATCAGCGGGCGGCTCACGCTGGAGCTCACGGTGGAGTGCGACGGCCGCGTGATGGAGTCGATCGTGGAGGACGACTCGACCGCCGGCGACCCCGGCTTCGCGCAGTGCGTCGCGGACACGTTCAAGTACGCGGGGTTCCCGTCCCACGACCGCGAAGGCGGCGCGGTCTTCCAGCTGCCGCTTCTCTATGAGTAGCAATAGGTGGCGCAAGCGCCCCGAGCGCGCGCAGCGGAACGGAGTGAAGCGGAGGTCTCAGGGGCACCGCGGGGCCCCCGGCGAGAAACTCCCGACCGAAGGAAGGGAGTTTGTCGAGAGGGGTGCTACAGGAGGATGTGGACGGCGGCGACGGCGGCGAGGGCGCCGGTGAGGTCCGCCGCGAGGCCGGCCGGGACGGCGTGCCGGATGCGGCTGATGCCGACCGAGCCGAAGTAGACGGCGAGTACGTAGAAGGTCGTGTCGGTGGACCCGTTCATCGTCGTGGCGAGCTGGCCGATGAGGGTGTCCGCGCCGTGGGTGTCCACGACCTCCGCCGTGATCCCGAAGCCCCCGGAGCCGGACAGCGGCCGGATCAGGGCGATGGGCAGGACCTCCGCGGGCATCCCGATCAACTCCGTGATCGGCGACAGCTTGTCCACCAGCCAGTCGAGCCCGCCGGACTTCCGGAACATGCCCACCGACATCAGGATCGCGACGAGGTAGGGGATGATCATCACGGCGAGGTCGAACGCCTCCTTCGCGCCCTTCACGAAGACCTCGTACACCTTGACCCCGCGCACCATCCCGACCGTCAGCATCCCGAGGATGAGGACCGGCATGATCCACTGGCTGGCCGCCTCGCCGTACACGTAGACCAGCGCCACGAGCCCGACCATCCCGGCGCCGAACGCGGCGAGGGGCAGCAGGTCCTTCGCGCTCCCCCGATCGATGGTCTTCGCGAGGGCCGCGTCGGCCTCCACCTGCTCCGCCGGGGGCGAGAAGATCGGGAGGCCGGACAGCCACTTGGCGGCCATGACCCCCACGAGCGTGGAGCACGCCGTCGCGACGAGCGTGGTGGGGAAGATCGCGGCCGGGTCGGCCGATCCCTTGAGGGCGCGCAGGCCGATCATCCCCGTCGGCAGGAGGGCGAGGCCCGACGTGTTCAAGGCCAGGAACAGCACCATCGCGTTGGTCGCCGTGCCCTCCTCCTTGTTGAGCTTGTTCAGCTCCGTCATGGCCTTGAGGCCGAAGGGCGTGGCCGCGTTCCCGAGGCCCAGGGCGTTGGCGGCGAGGTTCATCACCATCGCGCCCATGGCGGGGTGGTCCGGCGGCACGGCGGGGAAGAGCCGGACGAGGACGGGGCGAATGAGGCGCGCCATCCACTTGAGGCCGCCCGCCTCCTCCACGACCTTCATGAGGCCGAGGAACAAGGCCATGTAGCCGACCAGCCCGATGGCCAGCTCGACGGACGCCTTGCTGCTGTCGAGGGCGGCTTGGCCGACCTCCGCGGGCGTCCCGTTCAGGATCGCGAACAGGAAGGCGGCGGCGACGATGCCGAAGAAGACTAGATTCACGCGGAGGCTCCTCCTGGGGGGGCGGCGCGACTATCGCACGTCTTTGGGACGCCGCCGGGGCAGGAGCTATTCGACGGCTCCTCGCCGGGGCCGCCCGAGAACCGCCGCTGCCGAGGACCGCCGTGGGGTACGCTCGCGGAGCGAGCCCGTTCTTGGTTCGCGGCGAGGGGGAGCATGCGGAGTGTGATCGTTTGGGTCTTCGCAATCTCGGCATGGATCGGGTGCGTCGATGAAGTGCCCGTCGAGGGAGGGTGGGTAGAGCCCGAAGGCACCGATCGGGGTGTCCTGGAGCCTGGTGAGGAGTGTTTGGAGGTCAGCTTCAACGACAGCTTCACGCTCGATCTGCGGACCGTGGAGCTCACCGTGGACGTCACGCTGAATGGGGAGCCCGTGAGCGCGGCGAACACGTCCGCAGAGGCGTTCGGCCGCCTCTTCGTCGGAACATTCCGGCCCGGGGAGGCCATCTCGCCGCCCGGCGACGGCTGGTGGAGCAACAACCTCGCGCTGGACCTGTGGGACCGAGGTTATCCCGGGCCGTGGACTCTCCAGGTCCCGGCAGGCATCCCGCTTTCCGTCGCCTACTCGTGTGCCCGGAGCGTCGGCGGCGCCGTCTACGGGGGGTGCGGAGAGTGGCCCATCAACGAAAGGGTGGTCTTGGAGTCGGGGCTGGTCTTCGACGAGGACTCCACCCTCGTTCTGGACATAGAGTCCGCGGACCTCGTCTTCGAGCTGCGGCTCCAGGGAGCGCCGATCACCGAGGCCGATCTGCCCGAGGTCATAGGGGGGAGTCTGACCGCCCAGCGGGCAGATGAGTGGTTGCTGAGGCAGGCCGAGCTCACGCGGGAGCAGCTCTTGAGCCCGCCCTTCACGTTCGACGGGAAGGTGCTGCCCGGTAGCTACGAGGTGCGCTTGGAGGATCTCTGGGAGGGACCCGGGTGGCGTTATGCCCCACCCATCGGACTGGTGACCGTTCCTCACACCGGGGTCCCGGATGCAGCCGACATCGTCCCCGCCGAGGTCGTCGACATCCCCCTGACCATCACGTTCGGCGGTAGGGCCTGGGCCGACCTCGGCGTCGACGTGTCGTTCGCACCCATCGAGGGGTGGCCGAGACTCTACTTCATCGGAAACGACGTGGATGCCCGGTGGGGGGACATCGGTTCGCTTTGGGGCGGGCCGATGACTCTGCCCCCCGGCTCCTACCGCGTCGTGTTGAACGACGGCGTGGACGATCGGCACCTCCCCGATGCTGTCGGTACGTCCTTGCCGTGGAACATCGGCGCGACGGTCACGGAGAGTCTGAGCCTCACCGGGGGCGCGGTCGCGTTGGACATCCCGGTGGTCCAGTTCGGCGTGGAGCTCACCTACGGGGGGGGGACGGACCTCGGAGGCATCCTCCGACTCACCTCCACCGGGGCCCTCGGCACGGTCACGATCCCGGTGTGGCCTGGGGAACCGACGGTGGCCGCGGCGCTCCCCGGCGAGTACGAAGTGGTGCTGGAGTCGACTCAGGTGTGGCCTCGGCCCCCTCCGCTCGACGAGCGCCCACTGCACATGAGCGTCGTTTCGTTGGGGACCCACACCATCGACGGGCAGGATCTCCGTTTCGAGATCCCCCTGGCCGAGGTCGACGTCGATCTCGTCCACGATGGAGAGCTGGTCTCGGAAGACAGTGGGGTCACGAATCCCCACCTCTTCCTCACCTCCGATGCGGGGCACACCACGGAGATCCTGGCGACGGGGCCGGAGGACGTCCGAGCGGACGGGACCTTGAACGGCCTCCGCCTCGTGCCCGCCACCTACCGGGTCGAGTTGTCGCGCTTCTCGGATTGGCCCGGGGCGGCCGGCGTCCTCGAAGTCGACGACGGCGGCGAGTACACCCTGGACTTCAGGCCCCGGCACATGACGCTCGACGTGCGCGTGAACGGCGCGCCGCTGGATGCTTCGAACGGCGCCGAGGCGGGCTTGCGGTTCCGGTCGAGGGCCCCCGGACGCGTCTTCCGAGGCGGGATGGAGGTCTTCGACGCCGGCCTCCAGCCGATCAGCTCCCGACCGTGGTCGGCTCTCCCGACCGTGGTCGACGTCTCGATCCTCGGCGGCGTGGAGACCCCTTGGGTCCCGTTCACGATCGTCGACTACGCTTGCGTCTCGGTCCGGTAGCCGTCCCGCGGACCCCCTTCAGGGCCCCTCAGTCCATAGCGAAGCAATACAGGCCGCCGTAGCCGCCTGAGCAGCCGATGCAGGTGCCTTCGCCGGGGCCGTTCTGGATCAGGTTCGCGCCCTTGTCGCAGCCGCGCAGGGGGTGATCGCTGAGCCAGTGCTGGCCGCGGTTGCCGCCGCCCGTGTCCCGGGGGAAGGAGTGGCCGCACATCACGCCGTCCCGGCCGCCGCCGGGGCCGCCGCCCTCCGATGCGCCCACCGCGCCCGTGTTCGCCGTCCAGTCGTTGCACGTGTACTCCGGGTCTTCGTTGGCCAGGCGGCCGTCCTCGTTGGACGCGGTGACGATGTCGTGGGAGTCGCCGATCGCGGTGAGGCCGATGCCGCACTCGTCCGGCAGGTCGTCCACGCTGCGCTCGTCGCCGTCGGGGCGGTCGCCGGAGAGCAACCCGTCGATCCCCGTGGCCACGAGGCGGCCGTTGGCGTCGTGCCAAGGCCCCTCGCCGATGCGCTCGATGGCGTGCACCGGGGCGCCGTTCCCGTCGTCGGTCGCGCTCAGGAAGGCGCGCCACTCGCGGTGCCCGTTGCCCGTGGCGTTGCCGATCGCGGCGCAGATCTCGTCCGCCCCCGCCAGTCCCCCGAAGTCGCCGCCGAAGCCGCCGTCCATGTCGTTGATGTCGTCGCCCGACAGCGCCCACAGCGCCGCCATGCTCGTGACGAAGAAGCTGAACCCCTCCTCGTCCACGGAGCACCAACCCTCGAGGGCCGGGTCCACGGCGTCGTCGTCGTCGCCCACTGCGTCGTCGTCGTCCGCGCCGTCGTCGTCGTCGGTCGCGTCGTCGTCGTCGCCGAGGACGCCCCCGGAGTTGCAGGCGCCGAGGATCAGGGCGCAGCCCAACAGGGAGGCAGAGATGTGTCGAATCGTCATGAAGGTCCTCGCGCGGCTCAGCCGCAGGTCAGATCGGGGAGGCAGTCCTGGTCGGGAGGGCAGTCGTCCGGACCGGAACAGGAGGTCAGCCCGGGGATCTCGGCGGGCAGCGCCACCACGGACTGGACGGTGAAGTCGAAGCAGCCGTCGTCGGTGTCGGCGACGTCGGAGCTGCGGCGGGTCAAGGTGACGCTCGGGAAGCCGGACCAACCCACGTCGAGCAGCCCGGTGACCACGTCCGCGCCCACCACCAGGTCGCCGTCGTCGGCCGTCTCGCAGACGATCTTCGCGGGGACGCCGCCGTGGTTGGCGATGTTCACCTCCACGTGCACCCGGGCGTCCAGGTCCGTGGCGGGCGGCGTCCAGGTCAGCGCGAGGTCGACGTCGGGATCGAGGGGCACCGTGTCCACGCCCACCTCGAGGTCGTCGACGCCGTAGGCCACCATGGAGGGGCCGAGGCGGTCGTCGCCCGTGTAGAGCTCCACGCGGTCCCCCGGCGCGTACGCGGGGAAGGGGAGGTCGCCGGTGAAGTTGTAGATGTTCGTGGGCGGGATGGCCTCGACGTCCACCGCCCCCCCGAGTCCTTCGACCGCGACCGCTCCGATGTCGACGTTCACCGGCGACGGGACGCACTCCCCCCCCACGTCGCACACGAACCCCGCGTCGCAGCCGGGGTCGCAGAACAGGGTGCGGGGGTGCAGGAGGGCGCAGTCGCCGTCCACGAGCAGGGCGTCGAGGATCGTCGCGGGCACCACCCCGTCGGCGACGGCCCCGACGAAGGTCGTGTACGTGGTCGCCGGCTGCACCGCGAAGCCGCCGACGCGGGGCTCCTGGGGGCAGTGGCCGTACCCGTCGTCCACGGGTGCCGGGACCTCCGGCGGAGGCGTCTCGTCCCCCTCGTCGATCGAGGGGCAGGCGAGCAGCAGGAGGCACAGGGCGGGGGGTCGCAGATCCATCCGCGTCGGAATCTGCATCACGTGGGCCGTTCGGGCAACGTCGACTGTGTCAGCGTTTGTAAGCGCCACGCGCGGACCCCCGGCCTTCACGACTCCTCCACAAGGTTTCCACGTCGCGGATCGGCTGGATGCTGTAGATAGTCGGCGCCTCTCGCTCCGGCGCCTCGTCCGCGCCGCCCAACCTCCGAGGTCCGACATGGCCCGACTCGATCTCTCCCGCGTCCTCCTCAGCGTCCTCGCGATCGCGCTGCTGCTCCCCGGTTGTTACCGCGACCCAGGCGACTCCCGCGGCGGCCCGCCCGACTTCCCCGAGGACGACGACGACGACGCGGTGGACGACGACGACGCGGTGGACGACGACGACGCGGTGGACGACGACGACGCCACCGACGACGACGACGCGGCCGGCTGGGACGGTCCCCTCGGTTGGATCGGCTCGCCCTGCGACTCCGCCGCCGACTGCACGTACGACGGCGCCGTGTGCGTCGAGGACCCGGACGCGCCCAACGGCGTGTGCACCATCCCCTGCGATCGGTTCTGCGACGACCGCGCCGGGCACCCCGTCACCTTCTGCGTCGACTCCGACGCCCTCGACCCGCCCGCCTCGCAGCTGGGCGACGGCGCCTGCTTCTCGCGCTGCGACTTCTCGATCTTCCCGGACACCGGCTGCCGCCCCGACTACGGCTGCGTGGCCGAGGCGCGGGCCAACGAGAACAACGTCGAGAAGTTCGTGTGCCTGCCCTGGGAGACGTCGGAGCTGGGCCAGTGCCACGCCGAGCTGGCCGCCGCGGGCATCGACTTCGAGCCCACCATCATCCCGCCCGACAGCCCGTCGGGCCACCCGAGCCTCACGTGCTCGATCCAGGACCCGGTGTACATCCTCGACGGGGTCAACGGGGTCGATCTCCTCTACTACGACGGCTCCCCCACCAACCGGCAGCTCATGTCCTGCGAGGGCGCGCTGTCGGTCGCCGACACCGTCGCCGACGTGCAGGCCAACCACGGCCTCGCGGGCGGCCCGGCCCTCACCGCCATGCTGCACATCGGGACCTACAACTGCCGCGTCATCGGCGGGACCAGCACCCTGTCGCAGCACTCGTTCGGCGACGCCATCGACATCTACGGCTTCGAGTTCAGCAACGGCAGCGTCTACACGCTGGTCGACGACTGGGACCACGACTCGTTCGGCAACCAGTCCACCGTGGGCGGGCAGCTGCTCTACGACGCGGGCTACCGCTGGTTCGACACGAACGTCTGGAACATCATCCTCACGCCCGACTACAACGCGGCCCACGACAACCACTTCCACGTGGACCTGACGCCGGGCGGCAACTTCATCGGGTTCGACGGCGAGCCGATGTTCCTGCCCACCGGCCGCTACTTCGGGCCCGCGCCCTACTCGGACTGAGTCCGACTACCGGTCGCAGCCTCGAGGCGCCTTGAAGAAGGCCTCGCACGCGCGCACGGGGACCTCGCCCGAGACCTCGTTCCAGCTGCCCTCGCCGTGGACCCAGGTGGACGGGAACGTCGCCTTGCAGTAGGTCGAGGCCATGCGGCGGTAGGTCGACGGCCCGTGCTTCTTCAGGAAGTCGCGGCCTTCGCGGCACGGGCCCCACCCGGGTGAGATGGCGTCGACCTTCCCCGACTTGGACGCCAGGTAGTTCTGGGCGGCGGCCCGTCCGAACGCGTCCGAGAAGGAGTCGAAGTCGGCGCGCAGGGCCCGGGTCTTCTGGCGCTCCTTGCGGGCCTTGGGGACGCTCGCGCGCAGGGAGTCGGCCGCGGGGTGGTCCTCGAACCGCACCAGGAACGTCTCCGCGGCCTCGAGCCACTCGCGGTCGGGGTCCGCGGCGACGGGCTTCGAGTCCTTGAACCTCCCCTCGAACCCGCGGCGCTCCACGAGGCCCGCGGCGGCGTCGGCGAGGGCGCGCTCGGGGGCGGCGGTGCCCGGGGGGTGCAAGGCCTCGCGGTCCCCCCGCGCGTCGAGGATGCGGTCCGCGACGTCCGCCAGGGCGGCGACGGCGCTCGCCGGGACCGAGATGGGGCCGTCGGGGTGGTCGCCCCTCAGGTGCTGCGCGATCACGGCGACGGCGCCCATCGCCAACGTCCGCTCCCGGGCGCCCAGGGCCCAGCCGGGGCCCATGAGCGGCTCGGCTCGCTCCGCCGCCTGCCCCGCGTCCTCGAACGCGCCCCGCGCGAGCAGATCGGCGAACGACCCCTCGACGCCCTTGCGCAGCCGCACGACCTCGGGCGCCTCGGGGCCGACCCGTTCGACCAACCGGCCCGCCGTCTCCACCGCGCCCTTCAGGTCTCCGTCGCCCAGCCGCGACTCCGCGGCGGCCCCGACGGTGCGGACCCACAGGTCGTCGCCGCCCGGATACAGGTCGCCCGCCTGGTCGAGGATGTCCAGCGCCTCCACGGCGTCGCCTGCCCGTAGGTCGTCCTCGATCGACGCCTCGGCCAGCTCCCCGACCCGCGCGCGCATCTCATCGAGGCCGCGCGCCTTGGGTCGGACGTCGCGCAGGTCGGCCACGGCCTCGTAGAGGTGCCCCGCCTTCAGGTGGGCGTCCACGCGCGCGAGGTGGGATCGGTCGGCGTAGTCGCCCCGGGAGAGGTCCAGTCGGATGCGCTCACCCACGCCCACCAGCTCCACGTCCCACGCGAGCGGCGCCTTCGCCGACGGCTCGGGCAGGGGCATGACGGCCACGCCGCGCACGACGTCGGTCTCCACCGACTCGCCGCCGTCCGGCGTCAATACGAGGGTGCCGTCGTTCAGCGCTCGCCAGCGGCAGGGGCCGGGCGCGTCGACCTGTCCGCGCAGCTCGCGGTCGCTGTCCAGGATCTCCTCGTGGACTCCGGCGCCGTCGCGCGTCACGCCGATGGTGATCGCGCCGGCGCCGATGAGCCCGCCCGCGATCCCCTCGCCCACGCCGAGGAAGATCAGGAGGTCCTCTTGGGCGACCGGCTCGTCGAAGATCGGGTCCCCATTCTGGGCCGTGTAGACCGCCGCGACGGGGGTCGCCAGGGAGACGAGGATGCCCGCGATCAGGGGGATGGCCACCGTGCGCGAGTCCACGGTCCGGACCGTGGTCTCGACCTTCTCGACCTCGACGAACTCCTCCTCGACGCACGTGTCCGCGATCTCGACGTCGAAGCGGGCCTCCCAGCCCTCGTCCTCCTCCACCGCCTCGGCGGCGATGCGGGCGTCCGTCTCCTCCTCGACCACGCGCGTCTCGGTCCAGGTGCGCCCGTCGCGCACGGCGAGCGTCGACGTCGATCGCCAGCACCCCGTGAGGAGGGCGGCGACGGCGAGGAGCGCCACGGCGCGGCGACTCCCTCCCATCGCCCGCGGCCTCATTCGCCGCCGGCGGCCGGGGTCGCCTCTTCTTCCTCTTCCTCTTCGACCTCGGCGGGGTCCCGCACGAACTGAATGGACTCGGAGCCGAGGTGGTAGACGCCCCACTTCCACACGGGGGCCGTCGACTTGTACTTCTCGGGGCCGTACCACGTCTTCTTCGTGCGCCAGACCTCGCCCACGCCCGCGTAGTAGCGGATCAGGACCTGGTCCTCGCTGAGCCCGCGCTCGCCCAGCAGCTCGTCGTAGCGATCGCCGGCCGCCTCCTTCGTGCACAGCCCGCCGTAGATCTGCCCGCTCGTGAGCCGGTCATTGAGATCGTCGATCGGCAGCCCCTTCCAGGCGCCGTCCCGGTGCACGAGCATGCTCACGACCTGCTTGTCGTCGGCCTCGGTCTGCACCCCGGCGAGGGCCACCAGCTTGCTCTTGCCCACGGCGAACGAGGCGCTGTCGGGCGTGGACGCCGTCTTCTTCTCGTCCCGCTCGAGGATGATGTCGGCGCGCGACCCGACCATCGCGACCACGCTCGCGTCCAGGGCGATCTCTCCGTCGGCGACGGTCTCTCGGTGGTCGCAAGGCGACTCGGCCTGCCCCACCCAGCTCTTCTTGCCCGCCCGGAGCGTGCTGCTCAGGTGCTTGCGCAGGGAGGTGAGCGGGCCCTTCTCCTCGGTGAAAGTCCGCACCTCGAGCCCCAGGTCGAGGGCCATCAGGAGCTCGCCCGCGGCGTCCTTGCTGAGGTGCTCGGGGCTGGTCGCGACCGTCGCCAGGGACGCGCGCGCGGCGGGCCCCAGGAGGAGCAACGCGCGCTGCTCGGGGCCCCACTCGTCGCGCAGGCGGCCGGTGAGGTAGTCGAGCCCGCGGGGGTCGCCCAGGGCGGCGAGGCAGCCCGCGAACGCGGCCTTGGCGGCGCGCTCGTCCAGCTCGTCGACCTTCAGGTTGGCGAGATCCTCCGTCTCGAACCCGTACTCCGTGGCGCGCCGCAGGACCTTCTCCGCGGCGGCCCAGTCCTTGGTCTCGATGCCGAAGTCGAGCAGCTCCTTGCGCAGGTCCATCTTGCTCTCGGCGACCTTCTCGCTCTCGACCGTGGACGTCTCCTGGGCCGTCGCCTCGACGATCGCGCCCCCGATCAGGCAGGTCGTCTGGTACCGGAAGACGCCCATGGCGCCCTCCTCGAGGGTGCGCGCGTAGAGCAGCAGCGCCGCCGCCTCGGCGTGGTCGGGCTTCTTGCGCAGGAGGATCTTCAGCTCGGTGGACGCGGTGCCGAAGTCGCGGACGCCGAGGTACTCCCCCGCCCGCGTGATCTGTTCGTCTGCGCAGCCGCCGAGGGGCATCGCGAGGGCGGCCGCGAGCGCGAACACGAGGTAGGAACGGCCCGTGGGGCCCGAGTGGATGTGCATCGTCGAAAGATCTCCCGACACCGAGCGTACCGGATCCTTGCCAACTCCTGACACCGCCCCCCCGGGGCCCGCTTATGTTTCGCCGATGCGTCTCTCCGTCGTCGTCGCCGCCGTCGTCCTGCTGGGCTGCGGCACCCCCTATCCCGAGGTCGAACCCACCCCCGAGCCGGAGGTCGTGAGGGTCGATCCCGACACGCTCTGCGCGACGGTGGGTCTGCACCGCTGCGACGGCGCGCGCCTCGAGCAGTGCGACGGCGAGGGCTGGGTCGAGGTGGCCCTTTGCCGCGAGAACACCCCCGTGTGCGACGCCTCCGAGGGAGCCTGCGTCGGCTGCACGCCGGGCACGCGCGTCTGCGTCGGCGACCAGGTCGGGTTCTGCGAGGACGACGGCACGCTCACCGCCGAGGACACCTGCGAGGCCACCGAGCAGTGCCTCGCCGGGGCCTGCCGGGACCGGTGCGAGACCGCGGCGAGTCGGCGCTCGTACCTGGGCTGCTCGTTCACGGCCGTGGCCACGGCCAACATCGTGGATCCGATCTTCGACGACGACTTCGCGGTGGTGGTGGGGAACCCGTCGGACAGCGAGGAGGCGGTCGTGGAGGTCACCCGGGGCGGGGCGGTCGTCGCGTCCGAGACGCTCGGGCCGCGCACCACCGCGGCGATCCCGTTGTCGGTCGTCCCGGAGCTGAAGCCGCACGACGCGTCGGTCGTGGTGGTCGACGGCGCCTACAAGGTCGCGTCGTCCCAGCCGGTGGCGGCCTACCAGTTCAACCCGCTCAACTTCAGCGTGTTCGACGGCGTGGAGGACTTCTACTCGTACACCAACGACGCCTCCCTGCTGCTCCCGGACCACGCCCTCGACGACGAGTACGTCGCGTCCACGTACCCCACCTGGGGCATCTCGACCCCGAAGGAGACCGACTGGATCCCCGGCTTCGTGGCCGTCGCGGCGGTGGAGGACGGCACGACGGTCACCGTCGACCCCCGCGCCTTCACGCTGGCCGGCGACGTGCCCGCGTCCGCGCCCGGCGAGCTCATCACGGCCACGCTCGACGCCGGGGACGTGCTCCAGCTGTTCTCGCGCCGCGTGGACGGCCTCCCCACGCCGTCGCCGGAGGTGTGCGGCGACCTCGGGGGCACCTTCGGGGAGACCCGCGGCGCCCCCGTGTGCCTGGACGGGCCGGACGGAGACCTCACCGGATCGTCGATCACGGCGGACGCGGACGTCGCCGTCTTCGCGGGCCACCCGTGCACCTTCGTCCCCTTCGACGAGGCCGCCTGCGACCACCTCGAAGAGATGATGCTGCCGCGCTCCACCTGGGGCACGGAGGTGGCCATGGTCGCCCCCACCGCGCCCGGGCTCACGGGCGTCGCCGAGTCCATCTACCGGGTGCTCTCGGGGGTCGACGGCAACGTCGTCACCTTCTCCCCGCCGGTGGCGGAGGGCGTGGAGCTGGACGACGGCGAGTACCTTGAGTTCGCGGCGAACGAGGACTTCGTGATCCGCGGGACCGGCGCGTTCCTGGCGACCCAGGCCCTGTCGTCCCGGGACGCCGTACTGCCCGTGGAGGGAGGCGACCCGGCCCTCGGCCAGGGCATCCCCGTGGCGCAGTGGCGCGACCGCTACGACTTCCTCGCCCCCGCGACCTACAGCACCAACCACGTGGGGCTGGTCGCGCCCGCGGGCACCCACGTCTACTTGGACGGGGTCCTGGTCGACAGCTGGTTCCCCATCCCGGGCGAAGACCTCGTGGCCACGAGGATCGAGATCGACGGCGGCGCCCACCGAATCCAGAGCCTCGACGGGGTCGGGTTCGGCCTCACGCTCTACGGGTACGCGCGGTTCACCAGCTACCTCACCCCCGGGGGACTCAACCTCCTACGTTGACTACGGGATCCGGCGCCCGCCTGCGCCCGCTGCCGGCAGCGGGGGGCGAACTGGCTCGGTCGGTCCGCGGCCCGGATCCACGCGATCCCTTCGTTGGGCCTCCGTCGCGTACCTCGGTACGCTCGGTCGGCCCGCCTCGGCCTCCCGCGGACCGGACTCACGGCCCTCGGTCGCAAATTCGCCCCCCGCTGCTAGGATCGAATCTCCGCCTCTTGGGAGGGAGCGCGCGTGATTCGGTGCCCCAAGTGCGACTACGAGCAACCGGACGGGCTTGAGTGCATCCGCTGCGGGATCGTGTACTCGAAGTTCCGCGGGCAGGCCGTCGATCCGGCCGCCGCCGGCCAGGCGAAGTCGGGGGACGGAGACGAGGACGACGACGCCCCGAAGTGGGGCGGGGTCTGGGTCCCGCCGGACGAGGAGAAGGTCTCGGCGGGCGCCGGCACCTGGATCCTGCGCGTCTTCGCGCTGATCGCGATCGTCGCGCTGGCGGTGCTGTGGCAGTTCGCCGAGTCGGGCCGGAACAGCGAGGCCTTCGTCATCCTCGAGCGCTTCGTGAAGCAGGACCGGATCATCTACACGGACCTGGTCGGGCGCCTGGGGGACGTGGAGATCGCGCGGTTCTTCGAGGGCACGATCGACGAGCAGGGCGGCACCGCCATGTTCACGCTCCCGCTCACCGGCCACAAGGGCGCAGGCTCCGTGCACGCGGTCCTGGCCCGCAGTCGCGGGGTCTGGGACATCCAGCGGGCGATCTACACGGACCGGCAGGGCCTGCAGCACTCGCTGATCGCGAGCGAGGTGGCGGCCGATGAGGATCGCGGTCGGGTGCTCCGTACGCCGTGGGACCCGGGAGCCGCGCCGATCGCGGCCCTCCCTCGTCGCGGCCCGCCCCCGTTCTCCGGATGGCTGAGCGGGCCCGAAGGGCACGCCCGGGCGCTGGCCATGAACGAGACCAGCCCCCGGCCCATGGTGGTCTACTTCCACGCGGAGCACTGCAAGTTCAGCCTGTCCTTCGAGGAGCAGCTGCTCCCCCATCCGGCGGTGGCTGCGTTCCTCTCGGGGGTCGTTCACGTGGAGATCGATCCCACGACGGGCCCGGAGGCGGCCCGCCTCGCGTCCGAGTACGGCGTCACCGGCTTCCCGACGTTTCTGGTCCTGGGCCCCGACGGCGGCGGCTCCGAGCTCCCCGCCTTCTACGAGACCGGCGGGGTCACCCCCGAGAACTTCGCGGCCGAAGCCCGCCGCGCCCTCTCGCGCCTCTGACCAGCGGGGTGCGGAAGAACGCCTCCTCTCGAACCTGGAGGGCTCGCCCCGCTGCGGCTCCGTTCGCTGCGCTCTCTCCCTGACGCCGCGCGTGGCGACCCTCCAGGCGAGTCGGCTCCTTGGTCGGTCCTCGTGAGCTCGCCCCCATGGGAATGAGCGGGAAGTCCCGGAATTCGGGGGGCAAGGAGCTTGCCCCCTTCCAAACGAGACATTCGGCTCATTGCTGGACGCGCAAGGGGGCCGCGGCCGTCTCATCGGAACGCCGGGCCGACCGCCGCTGGACGCCCCGCCCGACAAAACGTCTCGGATCTGCGCGCACGGAGCCGCGTTCAGGCCGAATCCGAGACATTTTGTCGAGAGTGACCGTGAGGCGTGGAGAGGTCTCCAAGGATCTCCTCGATCTGCTCCAGCGCGGAGCGGAGGTCCTCGGCGATCTCTCCTGCGATGACGTCCGGGTCGGGAAGGTTCTCAGCGTCTACCGGAACGGCGGGCCCACCGCCCACGCCACCAGCGACCACCTCACGCCCGACGTCACGGGCAGCACCGCGTGCTCGAGGTAGCTGGGGAACACGACCGCGGCGCCCCGGGCGCGGGCTCCGGGCGGGGACACGCCGCGGAAGCTGAGGTCTCCGCCCGTGTACTCCGCGGGGTCGCTGAGCTGGATGGACATCGACAG
This sequence comes from uncultured Rickettsiales bacterium, assembly GCA_964620495.1. GTDB lineage: Bacteria > Myxococcota_A > UBA796 > UBA9615 > UBA9615 > CAZEKB01. Next base: position 115,732 of record CAZUHI010000013.1, read on the forward strand.
CTTCCGCGTGGACGCCTCTCCGGGCCCCAGATCGATGTGCGCGTCGTATCGATCGCCCACCGCGTAGGACGCCAGCTGGACCGGCTCCAACCCGTCCACGTCGAAGCGGAACCACGCGGCGTTGAGCTCGTCGATCACGGTCCGCACGCGCTTCAGGACGCCTCGGTCGCGGTCGTCGAGCCACCGCACGGTCGATCGACGGAGGGTGTGCCCGGCGGCGTCCGGGACGATGGCCCCCGCGCCCGCCGGTCGGCCCGCCACGGAGCGCAGCAGGGCGTCGCAGTCGTCGGCCGTGAGGGCGCCCGGGCGGACCAGGAAGGCGGCGACGGCGTCGCGGGAGGTCACGCCGGGTCTCCCGGCCGCAGCAGCTGGTAGTCGGGCCCCTCGCGCCAGGCGCGCTTGGTGAGCGGGTTCTGCGTCGCCGACCGCGCGTGGGCGACGTCCACGTAGCGGAGCATGAGGTCCTCGTCGCGCCCGACGGGGATGCCGAGGCGCCGACAGCGCACGATCGCCGGGGGCCGATAGCCGACGTCCTCCACGAAGAACGTCCCCGCGTCGAACGGCCGACCGGTCCACTCGGGGACGCGCAGATCGAGCGCCCTGGCCACGAGCGTCTGCCCCGCCGCGAGCTTGTGGAGGGCGCGCCGGCCCGAGCGAGCGGGGTTCAGCCGATGCATGACCTCCAGCGCCTCGGGCCCCGAGCGGGCGTCCGAGAAGGGCCTCCCCCCTTTGATCAGCACCGCGTTCCCGTCTCCGCCCACGCTGATGTTGAGCGAGTCCCCGCCCCGGGAGTAGTACATGTAGATCGTGCCCGGCGGCGCCCACAGGGCCTCTCGCGACGGGGTCCGGCCGAGGGACGCGTGGCTGCCCTTCTCGGACCGGGAGTAGGCCTCGGTCTCCACCACCGCGACGGCCGCCCAGACGTCGCCGATCCGCCGCCGCAGCACCTTGCCCACGAGGTCGCGAGCGACCTCGGGCGAGGGGCGGTCGAAGAAGGACGGCGGCAGCATCGACCGAACGATAGACGGCGGATCGGACGTCGCGCGCTCACGCGCGAGGCGTTCCGTTACATTCCGCGCCATGACTGCCTTCCCGACCCCCCCGCCCCCGGTTCCCCCCACTTCGCTCGAAGACTGCGAGACGGCCATGCGCGAGCTTCACGAAGCCGCGCCCCGCTGGGTTCGCCTCGGCCTCCCGGAGCGCATCGCGCTGCTGCGGGAGTCGATGACGTGCCTCGAGGCCGTGGCCGAGGAGTGGGTGGCCCTGTGCTGCCGCGCGAAGGGGCTCACCCAGCCGTCCGCGGGGGAGGGCGAGGAGTGGCTGGCGGGCGTGGTCCCCACCATGCGGAACCTCCGGCTGCTCGCCATGGCGCTGGAGCAGGGCGGGGCCCCGAAGCCGGCGAAGCTCTCGAAGCGCGGCGACGGGCAGTGGGTCGCGCGCGTGTTCCCGCTGGATCTCATGGAGACCGCGATGTTCGCGGGCGTGACCGCCGACATCTGGATCCAGCCCGGCGAGGAGCCCTCCCAGGGGCGCATCTACCGCGAGAAGGTCGCGGGCAAGGAGGGCGACGGCGGCGTGGGCGTGGTGCTGGGCGCGGGCAACCAGAGCTCCATCGCCCCCATGGACGTCCTCTACAAGCTCTTCGCCGACGACGAGGTGTGCGTCCTCAAGATGAACCCGGTGAACGAGTACCTCGGCGCCACCATCGAGAAGGCCCTCGTCCCGTTCGTGCGGGAGGGCTACCTGCGGGTGGTGTACGGCGGCGCCGAGGTGGGCAACCACCTGTGCACGCACGACCTCGCGGCCTCCATCCACATGACCGGATCGACCAAGGTGCACGACATCATCGTGTGGGGCGGAGACGCGGACGAGCAGGCGAAGAACAAGGCCGCGAAGACCCCGCGCGTCGACATCCCCGTGAGCTCCGAGCTGGGCTGCATCACGCCGGTGCTCGTGGTCCCCGGACCGTGGACCGCCGCCGAGCTCGACTACCAGGCCCGCCACGTGTGCGGGATGGTCGCCTACAACGCCGGCTTCAACTGCAACGGCGCCAAGGCGCTGGTGGTGCCCAAGGGCTGGGAGCACCGCGATCGGTTCGTGAAGCTGGTCGAGGAGAAGCTCGCCGCGCACCCCGCGCGCAAGGCCTACTACCCCGGCGCCGAGCGCACCTGGGAGCGGTTCACCAAGGAGTACCCCGAGCACACGACGGCCACGGACAAGGTCGACGAGGTCGTGCCCTGGACGGTCCTGCACGGCGTCGAGCCGCGGCAGGGCGAGTACGCGCTGGAGCACGAGCCGTGGTGCGGCGTCATCTCGGTCATCGACATCGAGGGGAGCGACGCCGGCGAGTTCCTGGCGGCGGCCGTGCCCTTCTGCAACGACCACCTGTGGGGCACGCTGACCTCGGTCATGCTCGTGCACCCCAAGACGGCGAAGGCCCACGGCGGCGCGGTCGAGAAGGCCATCGCGGAGCTGCGCTACGGCGGCGTCGGCGTCAACAACTGGACGGGCCTGCAGTACGGCCTCGCCACGCCCACCTGGGGCGCCTTCCCCGGCCACCCGCTCGAGGACGTCGTGAGCGGCCGCGGGGTGGTGCACAACGCCCTGCTCTTCGACCACCCGGAGAAGTCGGTGGTGCGGTCGCCCTTCGTCATGAAGCCCACGCCGGCGTGGTTCGTGGACCACAAGAACGGGCCCGCCATGGCGCGCAAGCTCGTGAGGTTCGAGGCCGAGCCGAGCTGGTTCCGGCTCCCGGGCGTCGCGATTCAAGCCTTCAAGGGGTGAGGGTCCTCGTCACCGGCGCCACCGGGTTTCTGGGGACGGCGCTGGTCGATCGGCTCGCCGCCGACGGCTGCGAGCCCGTGGGCCTCGTGCGCGCCGCCAGCCGGACCGACGCCCTGGACCGGCGCGGCGTCCCCACCCGCGTCGCCGACCTGCGCTCGGGGCAGGGGCTCGCCGAGGCGCTGGGGGACGTGGACGCCGTGGTGCACGCCGCCGGAGGGGGCCACGCCCTGGACGTCGCGGCGATCCACGCCAACAACACGGGCACCACGCGGACCCTCCTGGACGCCGTCGCCGCGGGTCCGCCGCTCAAGCGCTTCGTCCTCGTCTCCTCGTTGGCCGCCCGGGGCCCCGGCGGCGCGTCCGTGGAGGGCACGGCGCCGATCACCCACTACGGGCGGAGCAAGGCCGCGGCCGAGGCGCTCACCCTCGCGCGCAAGGCGACGATCCCCGTGACGATCGCCCGACCGCCGTCGATCTACGGGCCCGAGGACTGGCGGATGCTGCCGCTCTACCGGGCCGCGCGGCGGGGCTGGATCCCCCTCCCGGGCCCCTCGCGCACGGCGTCCATGATCCACGTGCGCGACTGCGTGTCCGCCCTGAGTGCCATGGTCCGGGCGGACCACCCCAGCGGGCGCACCTACTTCGTGGAGGACGGCGTCCCCCAGGACACCGAGGCCATGGCCCGAAGGATCGGGGCGGCCGTGGGGCGCGCGAGGGTGCGGGTGGTGCGGGTCCCGTCGTGGGTCCTGCGCGTGGCGGGCGCGGTGTCCGAGGGCCTGGGTCGCGTGCGCGGGAAAGCGGTCCTGCTGCATCGCGACAAGGTGCGCGAGCTCCTCCAGCCGCACTGGGTCTGCTCCGCCGCGTCCCTGCGCGACGACCTGGGGTGGGCGCCCGAGGTGGGCTTCGACGCGGGGGTGGAGGAGACCGCCGCGAACTACCTCGAGAGGGGCCTGATCGCATGACGTCGCTCGCCTGGGACCCCGCCGCCGCGGACTTCGTCGTGCTCCTGTCGAGCTTCGGCGTCGCCTGGGGCGTGCTCCGCTACGTGATCACGAAGGAGCGGCTGGGCGTCCTGGGGCGACGGTCCGCGGGCGGCAGCTGGCTCGCCGTGGCGACGGTCGCCTCCCTGGTGGCCTGCGGTCGGTCCCCCCTCGACCACGGCGTCGCGACGATCGACGTCGCGCGCACCCTCCAGGCCCTCGCCGGGCTGGCCGTGATCGTGCTTCCCCTGGTCGCGCTCGCGGCCCGCGGCGCGGAGGTCCAGGCCCAGCACCCCGAGGTCCGCGACGCCGTCGTCCCGCCCCGGACGGTGGCCCTCAGCGCGCTCGCCTGGGGCGTGTTCCTGCTCGGATACGAGTACGTCTTCCGGGGCGCGCTGCTCTTCTTCCTGGTCGTGGAGATCGGGCTGTGGCCGGCGCTCGCGGTCACGTCCGTCCTCTACATGCTCGTGCACCTGCCGAAGCCCGCGCCCGGGGAGACGTTCCTCTCCCTCGCCATGGGCTTCGTGTTCGGGCTCGCCGCCGTGTGGACGGGCTCGTTCGTGGTGGCCTGGCTGCTCCACTGGGCCATCTCGGTGACCACCGAGAACGTGGCCGGTCGGCTCAACCCCGACGTGCAGTGGGGCGGCGCCGCCGCAGGCTGAGCCCGACCGCCACGGCCAGGACCCAGAGGCCCGGGCTCGACTCGGCGTCGGCGATGCTCGCGTTGCCCGGGCAGGCCGCGCAGTCCTCGTCCACGTCGTCCAGCGCGTCGTCGCAGTCGTTGTCCACGCCGTCGTCGCAGACCTCGCGCGCGGCGGGGTGCACGAGGACGTTGTCGTCGTCGCAGTCCTCGCACGCGATGGTGCCGTCCCGGTCGTAGTCCTGCTCGCCGCCGCCGGGCTCGCCGTCGCAGTTGTTGTCGACCTCGTCGCACACCTCTTCGGCGCCCGGGTGGACCGCCGGGTCCTCGTCGTCGCAGTCCTCGCACCCCAGCGCGCCGTCGCCGTCCGCGTCGGCCTCCCAGGACGCGGGCTCGTCGTCGCAGTTGTCGTCGAGGCCGTTGCACAGCTCGCGGGCCTCGGGCGACCGGTCGGGGGTCGTGTCGTCGCAGTCGCCGTCGCAGATGGTGAAGCCGTCCCCGTCGCCGTCGATCTCCTCGTCCGGCACCGCCCCGGCGCAGGTGTTGTCGATGCCGTCGCACAGCTCGTCGGCGCCCGGGTGGATCGTCGCCTCGCGGTCGTCGCAGTCGTGGATCTCGCCCTCGACGTCGAAGGCGCAGTGGCCGTCCTCGTCCAGGTCCCCGCTCTCGTCGTCGCCCACGCACAGGTCGAGGTCCCCGCAGATGCCGTCGCCGTCCACGTCCTCGGTGGCGTCGTCCCCCAGGCAGAGGTCGTCGGTGTCGCAGGTGCCGTCGCCGTCCTGGTCGTCCAGGGCGTCCAGGGGGCACACGTCGCACACGTCGCCGCCGCCGTCGAGGTCGGTGTCGAGCTGATCCGCGTTGGCGTCCGTGGGGCAGTTGTCCACGTCGTCGCAGGTGCCGTCGGCGTCGACGTCGCCCACCGTGTCCTCGCCCACGCACGCGTCGCAGAGGTCGCCGTTGCCGTCCCCGTCCGAGTCGAGCTGGTCCGCGTTCGCGACGGCCGGGCAGTTGTCCTCGGTGTCGCAGGTCCCGTCCGCGTCGCCGTCTCCGGAGGCGTCGGTGCCCACGCACGCGTCGCAGGTGTCGCCGATGCCGTCGCCGTCCGCGTCGGACTGGCTGGGGTTGGACACGCCGGGGCAGTTGTCGGTGTCCTCGCAGGTGCCGTCGCCGTCGCCGTCGTTGGTGGCGTCCAGGGGGCAGATGTCGCACGCGTCGCCGATGAGGTCGCCGTCGCCGTCCGCCTGCAGGGGGTCGGCGTCGGTGGGGCAGATGTCGGTGTCGCTGCAGATGCCGTCGAGGTCGGGGTCGCCGAACGTGTCGTCGCCGGTGCAGAGGTCGCAGGGGTCGCCGCTGCCGTCGCCGTCGCTGTCGTCCTGGCTGGGGTTGGGGTTGGCGGGGCAGTTGTCGATGTCGCCGCAGAACCCGTCGCCGTCGGCGTCCAGGGTGAGGTCGTTGCCGGTGCACAGGTCGCAGGGGTCGCCGCTGCCGTCGCCGTCGCTGTCCACCTGGGTGGGGTTGGCCACCAGGGTGCAGTTGTCGATGTCGTCGCAGTACCCGTCGGCGTCCCCGTCGCCGAAGGAGTCGACGCCGACGCACAGGTCGCAGGCGTCGCCGATGCCGTCGCCGTCGCCGTCGGCCTGGCTCGCGTTGGCGACGGTGGGGCAGTTGTCCGTGGTGTCGGGGACGCCGTCGCCGTCCGTGTCGAAGCCCGCGAAGTTGATGACGGCGCCCTGCTCGGCGACGGTCATGCCGAAGGTGGCGTAGGTCGGCAGGGCCACGAGCGCGGCCGCCGAGGCGTGGGACTGGGTTCGGTTCGAGTTCTCGGACTCGAAGTTGAGGATGATGACGGTGCTGTTGGCGGGCACCACGACGCTGCTGTACTCCCAGAGGAACCAGTCGCTCCCGCTGCGGCTCAGCGACGACGTGGAGACGTTCGCGCCGGGCCCCGCGACGACGTGGGCGAGGGAGGGATCGCCGCCGCCGTTGGACGAGTCGTCCGTGCAGAACCAGTCGTCGCCGGCGGAGACGGACGTGTTGCCGTCGCTGGTCTGGGTGATCTGCGTGGAGCTGTCGCTGCCGAGGTTGCCGTAGATCTTCACGTTGACCGTGATCGCGGAGCCGGTGGGGTTCTCCAGGATGTTCATGATGCGGGCGAAGTCGACGCTGCCGGTGCTGGGCACGTAGATCTTCCGGCGCACGTTGAGGCCGTACATGGCGTCGACGCCCATGACGGTCTGGCGACCCGACAGCTCCTGGGTGGGCCCCGAGGCGTTGTACTGCGAGCCGCCGTTGCAGTTGGTGGTGCTCGTGTAGCTGCCCGTGGCCACGCACAAGTACATCCAGCCGTCCCACGCGTCGCTGGTGCCGTTGCTCAACGCGCCCGTCGAGTTGTCGATCGGGTCGTAGTAGAAGTTGTTCGGGCCGAAGTAGTTGTAGATGCCGGCGTGAGCGGCCGAGGGCAGCAGCAGCGCGACGGCGACGGTGATCGCGGCGATGAGGAACGAACGAGACATGCTTCTCTCCCGAGTCCCCGCGGCGCGGGGGGCGGCCCTCCCGACCGCGCACCGAGTCTAGACCGTCCTCGCGGCGGGGACCCGGGCGATCACGCTTCGCGTACGCTCGCGCCATGGCACGACCGGGCGGCGGCATCCTCTTCCCTCAGCGATTCCACGCGGGCCTCAAGGACGGGAGCGTCACCCGCACGATCCGCGCGTGGTCGAAGCTCGGCGTCTCGGTCGGAGGGCGCTACCGCATGGACCCGACGGGGGTGCTCGAGGTGACCGGCATCGAGGCCGTGACCGTCGCCGACCTGGGCGAAGAGGACGCCGCCCGCGGGGGCTTCGACGGGCTCGACGGGGTGCTCGCCGAGCTGAAGCGCGTCCTGAGGCAGGCGCCGTCCGCGGACCGACCCGTCTACCGCGTCGACCTGCGGTGGGTCCCCCTGCCGGACCCCCGCCTCGCGCTGGCGGCGCAGGACGACCTCACCCTCGAGGACGCCGCCGAGCTTGCGGATCGCCTCGACGCCATGGACCGGCGCAGCCGCAAGGGCCCGTGGACCTGGGCGACGCTGGGGCTGATCCTGGCCTTCCCACGGGTCTCCGCGCGCGTCCTGGCGCCCCGGCTCGGGCGCGAGCGGCTGCCCTTCAAGACCGACGTGCGCAAGCTCAAGGGCCTGGGCCTCACCTACAGTCGGGAGACGGGCTACGAGGTGACGCCCCGGGGCCTCGCGCTGCTCCGCCTCGAGGGCGACCGCCGCCGCTGACTGTGAGGCCGCCTACTCGACGAACCCGGCCTTGCGATCCGCGTCGGTGTCCACGGGCGGGCGCGCCGACGGGACGATCTCCTCGCGCGCGGGGAACTCCTCCGGTCGCAGGGCCTCGAGCCCGGCCCGCGCCCGGGCCGTGTAGTCCGTGTAGAGCCCGAGCTCGTAGCTCTTCCCCGCGGCCTGCTGGTAGGCCTCCACGGCGCGATCGATGAACCTGCCGGCCGCGTCGATCTTGCTGAACCGATACTCCGCGCACTGGGCCTCCGTGAGCTCGCGCGGGCATCGGTTGTCGAGGATCTTCTGGGCGAAGTCGTCGTACAGCGCGCCGATGCGATAGAGGGCGGCGATTCCCCATTCGCCGTGCTTGAGCGAGATCACGCGGACGTACTCGGCCTCCAGCTCCTCGAGGCGACGGGTCTTGATGCGCAGGTCCGCGGACTGCTGCAGACGCAGGGCGTCGTACTCGGCGAACTCCGGCTCGAGCACGTCGAAGCGCATCTCGGCCGCGAGCCGCGCCGCGTCGGGGGTGACCTCGCCGTCGGCCTCGGCCGGGTCGAAGCGTCGCAGGGCGCCGCGGTAGAGGCGGGTGCGGCCCGGGAGATCCCCCCTCTTCAGGAGGAACCGGCCGTGGCCCACGACCGCGGCGAGGTAGAGCTCGAGGGGCCCCTCCTGGACGGCGGGGTCGGTGTGCACGTCGCGGTAGGCGGCCAGGGCCTCGTCGTCCCTCCAGTCCGAGGCGAGGGCGGCCGCGATGCGGATGCGCAGGGCCGTGGCTTCCGGATCCTCCGGACGCGCCTCGAGGAAGTCGCGCCAGTCGCGGACCGCGTCGTCGTAGTCGCCCAGCCCTTCGCGCATGGCGCCCGCGAGGAACAGCCCGTCGGCGGCGCTCGTGAAGCCGTCCGCGGCGAACTCGGGGTCGGCGTCGAACACGGCCCGATAGAACTCGGCGGAGCGGTCGTACCAGGCGACCGAGCGGTAGTGGTCCGCGAGCCGCGACATGGACTTCGGCCACAGCTTCCGCGCCGCCGCGTCCTCGCCCACGGGGGTGGGGAACTCCTCGACGAAGCGGTGCCGCAGGGCCAGGGCGCGGGCACGATCGCCCGCCTGCTCGGTGTAGTGGGCCGCGTTGAAGAGGGCGACGTCGCGGACGGTCGAGGCGGGGAAGGTGTCCCCGAACGCGGCGAACGCGTCGGCGGCCTCCTCCGGCCGGCCGTCCTCACCCAGGGCGCCGGCGGCGCGGAAGCTCGCGCGCTCGTGGATGTCCCACAGCTCGGCCTTGAAGGTGTCGGTCACGCCCACGTCGTCGTCCGAGTGGAACGTGCGGGCGACGCGCGCGAGGTCGGCCCACGCCTCGATCTTCGCGTAGGAGTCCAGCACCGAGTGCACGGCGTACTGGGCCCGCTCGCTGCGGGGATCGGCCGCGATGATGGCCTCGTACCGCGCGTTGGAGGCGCGCAGCTCGTTGTGATCGGCGAGCAGCGTCGCTGCCTTGTAGAGGACGTTCAGGGTCCGCTCGTCGTCGGGAAGGAGCTCGGCGTAGCGGTCGCACGCGTCGATCAGCCGCTGCTCGCCCGGGCGCAGGGGGATCGGCGCGTACTTCTCGGCCGGGTCGTCGGACGCCAGCTTCGCGCGGCGGGCGCGCCGGTCCTCGCGCTCCCAGGCGTCCCGGCGCGCCTCGATCGTCTTCTCCACCGCGAAGATCGTGTTGATGGCGGCGTCGCGCAGGTGCTTGCCCTTCGGATCGGCGTCCACGGTGGCGGCGTACCCGTCGGCGGCCTCGTCGTACCGCTTCAGCTTGTAGAGCAGCTCGGCGTGCCAGAACCGGATCGTGTACGCGCGGCGCGGCGCGGGCAGGCGGAGGTAGTCGGCGTACGCCTCCTCGGCGCGGAGCAGCAGGCTCGAGCTGCGACGCTTGAGGGCCTGGCGGTGGGCGTCGACGGCGAAGGAGTACAGGGTGCGCTCGGCGACGACGGACGCCTCCTTCACGGGGCGATCGCTCCCTTGGGCGCCGGCCCAGGGCGAGCCGGGCGCGTACGTGGTCACGAGCCGATCGATGGCGGCGGCGGCCCCCTCCCAGTCGTCGCGGCTGCGCAGCTGGGCGACGATCCCCGCCTGGTGCGCGGGGTTGTCCGGCGCCTCCGGCCGACGGGCGATCAGGGTCCTGTATGCCTCGATGGCCAGGTCCGTCTCGCCGCGCGCGGCGTACCGACCGGCGAGGCGCGCCAAGAGCGCGCGCAGGGCGGGGCCGTCGTCGTACCGGGCCAGCGTCCCGAGGGCGCGGTCGAGGTCGCCCATCTCCGAGAAGAAGACGACGAGATCGCGAAGGGCGTCGTCCCGCATGGACACGGCGTGAGTGTCGTCGTGGAGCCGAAGGACCTGCTCCAACGCCTCGACGGCGTCGTCGTACCGGCCGAGGTTGTAGTAGCACCAGCCCATCTTGTAGAGGGCCAGGGGACGCACGCGGGCGTCCTCGAACGTCGCGGCCCGGCGGTAGGAGGAGAGGGCGCCGAACGCGTTGCCTTCCTCGAACAGGATCTCGCCCACCGCCACGTGAGCGTCGGGCGCGAGGGGGGAGTCGGGGGAGAGGGAGACCAGCCTCCGGTAGGCGGCCAGCGCGGCGTCCTCGTCGTCGAGGACCGCCAAGGCGTGGGCGGTGGAGAAGAGGGCCCGGTCCCGGTTCTCCGGGGACGGTCGGCGCCCCAGGAGGTGCCGCCAGGTCTCGAGGGCGCGGGTCCGCCACGCGTCGCGGCGGCGGGTGTCCAGGAGGGGGCGCGGCGTGGCGGCCTGCTCCTCGGGGGAGAGGCCGAACCAGATCGCCTCGGCGTCGTCGTGCGCCTCCATGGCGCGCTGGTTCTCGGCGCCGGACTGCTCCCACTGGAGGTCGGCGAGGCGGAGGAGCAGCTGGGCCTCCACCTCCGCGTCGCGCCGGTGCTGCAGGGCGGTCTTGATCGCGTCGATGGCCTCCAGGCGCTTCGTCTCCGCCTCGACGCTCCAGCGCGCGCGGTCCTCCTCCCGCTGGACGTTGCGCCTTTGGACCGCCTCGTCGCGATCCTGGGCGGGCGCAGGGGCGGCGAAGAGGAGGATGGACAGGGGGATGAGCGCGACACGGAGAGTGGGCATGAGGTCCTCGATGAGAGAGATGGATGTCTCTCCGGACCGCCGCGCCGCCGCCGCGTTCGTAAGCGCTTGGTACCGCGTTGGTAAACCCGGGCATTCTCTTGTTGACTCATATTGGTCCGACCAATATACCAATCTTCATGTTCGCCCCGATCCCCGAGACCGTCACGACCGTCGAGCGCTGCGAAGAGGCCCTGCGTCGGTCGATCCTGTCCCGTCGCTTCGCCCCCGGAGAGCGCCTCCCCGCCGAGCGGAAGCTCGCCGCGCAGTTCGGCGTGAACCGGGTCACCGTCCGCAGCGCCCTCGGGCGGCTGGAGGCCGCGGGCGTCGTGAAGGCGCGGCAGGGGTCGGGCTACACGGTCCGTGAGTTTCTGGAGCACGGCGGCCCGTCGCTGCTCCCCGGGATCGTCGCGCTCGCCCGGGAGCGGGGCGAGACGACCGACGTGATCCGGGACCTGCTGCTCGTGCGTCGGCACCTCGCGCAGGCCGTGCTCACGCGGCTCGCGCAGGGCCCCCTCGACCCGTCCAGGCTGGACGCCTTCGACGCCGCCGTGGACCGCTTCGCGGCGGTCGTCGACGCCCCCGACGCCGAGGTGGGCGAGGCGGATCTGGGCGTCCTCGCGGCCCTGCTCTCCGCCACCGGGAGCGCGGTCCTCGCCCTGTGCTTGAACCCCGTGTCCGCGCTCGTGCGCGACCTTCCGGAGCTGCGCCGCGCCATCTACGCGGACCCGGCGTCCAACCTCGCGGGTTGGCGCGCGCTCGGCGGCTTGCTGCGCTCACCCGCGCTGCGGGAGGATCCGGCCTCCGTGCTCGACGCCGTCGCTGGATTGCTCGCCGCCCGCGACGTCGCCGCCCTCGCTCTGTTGGAGGCGCAGTCGTGAGCCGCCCCGCCTGGCACGCGTTCGTCGTCCTGTTGCGGCCCCGCAGGGTGCGTGAACACCTCGCGCGCCTCGTGGCGGCCGGTGTCGTCTCCACCGCGCCGAACCTGTGGCAGATCGAGCTCGGCGTCCTGCGGATGTGGCATCGGGTCCTCTTCCGCAGCGACACCATCGGCACCTGCTCCGACCCCGTCCGGCCCACGTGGCGGGCCCGCTTCCTTCGCTTCCGGCCGCTCCGGTTCCCGTTCCTGGTGGCCGCCAAGGCGATCGCGCCGCTGGACAACTCGGGCCTGGTGCAGGGCTCACGGCGGCTCACGAACCACCTGCTCACGGCCCACCACGACGCCGCCCAGTTCGCCTACGACCTCGAGATCCTGAAGGGCACCGCGGGCGCGCTGGAGGCGGCCCGGGCGGCGGCTGCGTCCGTCGTCGACGGGTCCCATCCCCGGGCCGAGTACCTCCGGGATCTGTGCGTGTTCACCGGGTACCACGAGCGCCTCCTCGCGGCCCTGGACGACGCGATCGCCGGGCGCCCCCTCGTCCCCGCCGCCCAGCGGGACGATCCCGACATCTCCTTCGCCGCGTTCGTGCGGTGGTGCGCCGCCCAGCCGAAGACCCCGCGGGCGACGTTCGCGGCCTGGCGGGGCGGCCTGTTCCCCGTCCCGATCGACGCTCGGAGCGACGCATGACGTTCGACGACCTCCTCGGCCTCTCCAACCGCGAGCTCGCCGCCACCCTCGCCGAGGGACACGCGATCGACCCCTCGGCGCTCGACGACACCCAGTACCAGGGGGTCTCGCTGGGGCTGCCGGGCTGGGTGGTGTCCCTCACGTGGCTCACGTTCATGAAGACCTTCCACCGAGACCCGGAGACCGGGCGCCTGCGCGGCTGGAACGTGCGGCTGCGCCAGGACGGGGTCGACGCTCCCTGCGTGCCTCGACAGAAGGGCGGCGAGCCGGTGACGTTCGGGCACTACGAGGTCGTCCACGCCCCCGCCGAGCCCGGGCTGCTCATCGACTACGGCCGGGGGCGAAACGCCGCCTGGGACCCGATCCGTCGGGTCCGAGACCCCCTCGTGGCGATCGAGGAAGGCGACGCGACCGTGCTGCTGGGATGGTCCTGGGTGGACCTCGGGTTCGCGATCCCCACGCCGTCGTACTTCGCGCTCCGCCTGGACGGGCCCCTGTCCCACCGGGCGTAGCCCCGCCGGGGGTATGTTCCGGCCATGTCGCGCCTCGCCGAGCTGCTCTCCCTCCTCCGCCTCGAGCGGCTCGAGGAGGACCTCTTCCGCGGCGAGTCCCAGGACCCCGGCTGGGGTCGAATCTTCGGGGGGCAGGTCCTCGGCCAGGCGCTCTCGGCGGCCTCGCAGACCGTGTCGGTCGACCGCCCCGTGCACTCCCTGCACGCCTACTTCCTGCGCCCCGGGGACATCTCGCGGCCCATCGTCTACACGGTCGACCGCATCCGCGACGGCCGCAGCTTCACGACGCGCCGCGTCGTCGCGGTGCAGAAGGGACGGGCGATCCTCAACCTCTCGGCCTCGTTCCAGATCCGGGAGGTCGGCCACGAGCACGCGGACCCCATGCCGGACGCGCCGCCGCCCGAGACGCTGCGCGCCACCTGGGACCTCGGCGCCGACATCGCCCACCAGTTCCCCGAGCCCGTGCGCGCCCTGGCGACGGCCGTCCGCCCCATCGAGATTCGCCCGGTCGATCCCCAGAACCCGCTGAAGCCCGAGCCACGGCCCCCGCAGCGGCTCGCGTGGTTCCGGGCCACCGGGCCCGTCCCGGACGACGAGGCGACCCATCGGTTCCTGCTCGCCTACGCCTCGGACTTCCACTTCCTCACCACGTCGCTCCAGCCCCACGGGCGCTCGTGGCTTCGCGGCGGCGTGCAGCTCGCGTCCATCGATCACGCCATGTGGTTCCACGCCCCGGTGCGCATCGACGACTGGCTGCTCTACGCCGTGGACAGCCCCGCGGCGTCGGGCGCCCGAGGGATCGTGCGAGGCCGCTTCTTCTCCCGCGACGGGCGCCTGGTGGCGACGACCGCCCAGGAGGGGCTCATCCGGGACCGCGCCTTCCAGGATGAGGCGGCGAAGGGGTGATCCGGAACGGCGACGGCCGCCCCCGGGGGGACGGCCGCCGTCGGTTCGGGGTCCGAGGACTCAGTTGGCCACGTTCGCGACGCCGCCCCAGATGCACCCGTTGGTGTTCGCGCCCGTGAAGTTCGCGTTCTGGAGGTTGGCGTTCGTGAAGTCGGCGTTCTCGAGGGTCATCCCCGTGAAGTCCGCGCCCGTCCAGTCGCCCATGACCGCGTCGATGGCGGCGACGCCCACGTTGGAGAGGGAGTCGTTGCAGTCCTGCGCGCCCAGCTGGCAGGCCTGCAGGTCACCCGAGAGCTGGCCCAGGTAGCCGTTGCAGCTGCTGAGGTCGCTTCCGCACTGCGTCAGGGCGAGGTCCAGGCCGACGACGTCGTTCATGCACACGCTCAGGTCGTTCGTCAGGACGGTCGTGGTGGCGATGTACGTGGAGCAGACCTCGGTCTCGCAGGCGCTGGTCGACAGGGCGATGGCCATCGAGTCGGACTCGGCGACCGCGGTCGCGCTGCTCTCGGCGAACTCCTTGGACGTCTCGGCGCCGGAGGCGCTCGCGGCGGCCGAGGCCGAGGCGGACGCGGCGGCGGAGGCGTGGCCCGAGGCGACGGTCGAGGACAGGGTGGCGCTCGCGAAGGCCGAGTCGGCGTCGGTGACGGCGAGGGACACGGTCTCGAGGTGCGCGGCGGCGCTGCTGCGGAGGCTCACGACGGTCTCGGCGTACACCTGCACCTGGGCGGCGGCGGCGACGAGGAGACCGAGGTTCGTCTGCGCGTCGGCGGAGGCCCAGCCGCCCACCGCGGTGGCCTCGGCGAGGGCTTCGGCGTAGGCGACGGCCAGGGCGGCGGCCTCGGCGGCGGCGATGGCGACGGCCTCGGCCTCGACCTCGACCTCGAGGAGCAGGTCCACGGAGGCGCCGGCGGCGGCCACGGCGGTGGCGTAGGCCTCGGCGTGGGCGCTCGCCTCGACGGACGCTTCGACGGCCGCGGCGGCGGAGGTGGACGCGGCGGCGGAGGCCGAGGCGGAGGCGACGGCGGAGGTGGTCGCGCTCGCGGCGGCGTCGGCGGCGGCGGACGCGTTGGCGGAGGCCGAGGCGCCGGCGTAGGCGTCGGCGACGGCGCAGCCCGAGGAGGCGGACGCGCTGCTCACGGAGGTGGCCGAGGAGGACGCGGACGCCGACGCGTTGCCCGCGGCCGCGGCGTGGCCGTTCGCTTCGGTCACGGAGACGCCCGCGGCGGACGCGGCGGCCCCGGCGCTCTCGGCGGCGGCCACCGCGGCGGCGACCTCGACGTCCACGTCGGTGGCAACGGACGCGGCGACGGCCACGAAGGACTGCGCCTGGCCGCGGAGCTGGACGATGTCGGACACCGACGTGTTCACCAGGGCGAGCGCGGAGGTCGCGACCGACGCGAGGGCGATGTCGCCGTCGTACTCGAGGTCGTAGGCGGGGCGCAGGAGCAGGTGGTCCTCCACCTCGCCGACGCCGAAGTCGCCGGAGCCGTCCCAGCCGCCCGCGCCGAAGCGCTCGACGTCGATCGGCGTGCGGCTCAGCACGAGGCGCGTCCACGCCTCGCGACGGCCGTTCGAGGGCCACAGATCCTCGAGGCGGACCACGGTCGTCTCGCCCGCCGGGGCGTCCAGCAGCAGGTTGACCACGCGGTGCTCCACGGGGCCCCCCTCGAGCGCTTCCCAGCGGCCGTTGCCGTCGTAGTCGATCGCGACGTTGAGGTAGCGCGGCACGTCCTCGGTGCTGCGCGTGAGGTCCACGGCCACGTCGGCGTACACGCCGCGGCCCTGCAGGGCGCCCACACGCACGACGCCGTCGTCGTGAAGGTCGTCGTCGACCATGTTCTCGGTCTCGTCCGCGTCCTCGGGATCGAGGACGCCGCGCTCGACGCTCGCGTTGGGGCCGAGGCGGTCGGTGGAGGGGTCGGCGTGCGCGCCGGGGTCGCCGAGGCGGCTGCCGGTGGTGCTGAACGCCGAGGGGAACTCGCCCACGAGGGCGACGCCGTCGTCGGGCGTGTAGCGGGTGGGGAAGCCGTCGGGGGCGTCGCCGAAGTCGACCTGCGGGATGCCCGAGGTCGAGCCGTCGGGGTTGCCGGGGTTCTCTTCGTCGCTCGGGCACTCGGTGTTGCCGAGCATCATGAGCATGGAGCCGGCGAGGGCGGCGGAGCGGAGGGTGCGGAAGGAGCGGGTCATGTCGTCTCTCTCTCGGGCCGCGGGGGCCCGTCTGGTTTCCGGGTTCGGTCCCCAGAGAGAGCAACGCCCGTGCCGGCTTCGGGCACTGGCGAGACGCACAGCGTTCAGAGAGATCCTGCGGGGGGCTGTTTCACCCTCCCTGGTCGGCTGTTTCACCCCCCTCGGCGCCGTGTTTCGCCTCCAGCCAGGCGCGGAGGCGCGCCGCGTCCCCGTCCGCGTGTCTTCGCCCCGGGCGCACGTCAAGCCCGCCGCGGCGGCAGGGTGGGGCCGGAGGTCCCGTCGACCCAGAGCGCCTCGAGCTCGGCCCGGACCCGCCGCAGCTCCCGCCCGCGGTCGGGACCGTGGAGCAGCCCGGACTCGGTCCACGTGGCGGGATCGAGGGCGACGGCCGGCACTCGGATCGAGGCCGCCTCGGCGACCTCCGGATGCGCGCGGGCCGCGTGACGGAAGAGCACCTCCACGAACGCCTCGAGCCGGTCCAGGCCCTCACGCAGGCGCTTGCGGAGGACGTCGCCGTCGATCGGGCGAATCAGCACCGTGTAGATGCGCCAGAGCGTGGCCACGTCGAACTGGTCGATCAGCCCCGGTTCACAGCGGGGGTTCTCGGCCGCGCCCCACTCCCGGAACAGGCGCTGGGCGGCCCCTTGGACCTCGATCATGCGCTCGATCTCGGGCCCGATCGTGTCCATGAAGTCGGGGTCGGTGAGCCGATGGTTCAGGAACAGCAGGGCCACCCAGGCCCAGTAGAACGCGGTGTCGAACGCGATCTTCGCCGACATGACCTGCGTATTCCCCATCAGCGCGTAGCTGTCTTGGTACACGCGCATGAACTGGTCGTAGAGGATCCGCAGGTAGTGGTCGGCGCGGTCGGCGCGGTCTCGAATGTCCTCGCCGTCCAGGTCGCGGGTGATGAGGTCCACGTGCTGCGTGTTCACCGTGGCGATGAAGTCGCTGCCGGGGGAGTAGAAGGGGTCGCAGAAGAGGCCCGCGTCGCCCGTGAGTCCCCAGCGCTCCCCGGAGAAGACCCGGGTCGCGTCGGCGGCGTAGCGGCGCAGCGCGAGGAAGTCGAGGGGGGCGCCGTCGCCGTCGGTGTCGGGGTCGTCCGCGTCGGCCTGGAGGGCCGCAGCCACCCGGTCGGCGGCCTGGGGCTCGTGCTCCCGCAGCCACCCCATCGCCCGGTCGAAGCGGTTCATGGACGTGAACTCGTGCTCGGCCGCGTCGGTGACGATCCCCACGGACGTGACGTCCCCGGCCAGCGGGATGAACCACACCCAGTAGCCGCGATCGAGCAGGTGGCACGTGGAGTGCCATCGAATGGGCGCGTCGATCCGACCTGCCCACTCGGTGTCCGGCGCCCAGTCGTCGACCTTGATTCGGCCGCGCACCCGGAACCACACCGCGTTGGCGTGGTGAGGCGAGGGGACGTTCAGGCGGAGCCGCTTCTTGAGGAGGTTGCGTCGCCCCGTCGCGTCGATGACCCACCTCGCGGTGACCGACGACGTGGCCCCGTCGCGCTCCAGCGTCACCACGTGGCCCCCCGAGTCGAGCGAGACGTCGGTCGCCCGGCAGCGGTCCACGAACCGCGCGTGGGGCGACCGCTCGGCGTGTCCGATGTCCTCGGCGAGGTGGGCCTCGAGCACCCCACGATCGAGCTGGTAGCTGGGCACGAGCAGCCCGCGGAACGGCACCGGGACCTTGTTCCTCACGGGGCCCAGCTCCAGTCGGGCGGCGATGTCGGTCTTGCCGCCGTCCTCCCCCGCGGGGAGGAAGAACCGCAGCCCCAGCTTCGGCAGGTGGCGGGCCTCGAGGTGCGCGTCGAGCTGCAGGGTGTCCCGGAGCCACGTCCCTGCGATCTCCACGCACGACTCGCCGACCTTGTGCGCCGCGTCGGCGGGCGGGTGGGCCGTCGCCTCCACCACCAGCACCGACGTCCGAGGCCGCGTGAGGCCGAGCTGGCGCGCGAGCGTGAGGCCCGCCAGGCCGCCTCCGAGGATGACGACGTCGACGTTCGAGGGGAGGGGAGGTGCAGTCATGGGTCGATTCGACCGCGAACTGTACCGACGTCCTCTAAGCTCCGCCGCCATGCGCTTCTTTCAGTACCCCGGATGCAGCACCTGTCGCCGCGCGGCGAAGCTCTTGAAGGAGCTCGGCCTCCACGTGGAGTCGATCGACCTGGTGGCCGCGCCGCCGTCGGTCGAGACCCTCCGAGACCTCCACGCCCGGTCGGGGTTGCCCCTCAAGAAGTTCTTCAACGTGTCGGGCGTGTCCTACCGAAGCGGCGGCTTCAAAGACCGCCTGCCGACGATGAGCGAGGACGACCAGCGCGCGGCCCTGGCCGCGGACGGGAAGCTGATCAAGCGGCCGATCCTCGACACCGGCGCCGGCGTGCTCGTGGGGTTCCGGGAAGACGCGTGGCGGGAGGCGACCTCGCAGAATCGCTAAAGCTCTCCGGACGGACGTCCGATGGTGCGGTCGTCGCCAGGATGCGCCCCTCCCGGGCACCCCGCGACGAGGAGTCGCCATGACCGTCACGTTCCCTCGATGGACGGGTGTTCCCGTCACCGCCGCCCTGTTCCTCTTCGGTTGCGCCGCGCCCGACGCGTCCGACGCCGAGCCCGACACCGAGGGCACCGCGTTCCTCGCCCAGCGCGGCCCGGACGGGCTCGACGACCCCCGCGCCACTTACGCCGTCCTCGCCGCCGCCGGCCAGGCCGTGAGCGTGACCCTGCTCGACTCCGCCGGGACCCCGGGGCTCACGATCCCGGTGGCCCTGCCCCGCGCCACCGGCCTCACGGTGCACCCGGACGGCTTCTTCATCCTCAAGGCCGACCGGCGCCTCTACAGCGTCGCGACGGACGGCCGCGTGGACGAGTTCAACGACACGCGCTTTCCGTGGCTCTACGGCGCGACCGCCGCGCCCGACGGCACGGTCTCCGTGGCCGCCGAGAGCGAGGTCGTCGAGCTGAACGCGGGCGGCGAGATCGTGAACCGCGTCCCCACCGGCGGCACCTACTGCTGGATGGACACCACCGTACACGCCGACTCCGACGGGTCCGAGAGCACCGTGGTGGACCTGTGGGGCTCCACCCTCGCGAGCGTCACCGAAGACCGTGAGCTGGACGTGATCGCCCACCTGCCCTTCGACTCCGTGGACATCACCACCCGCGACGCCGACGGCCGCCACTGGTTCGCCCGCACGGACGACGGAAACGTCTACGCCTGGGACGAGTCCGACGGCCCTCGCTGGATCGCCGACGTGAGCGTCTCGGGCCTCGAGGGCGTCCGCAGCCTGATGCCCCGCGCCGACGGCTCGATGCTCGCCATCGCCCAGACCGTGAGCGGCGTGAGCGCTGTGCGCATCGACATCGACGGCAACACGACCACGGCATGGACGCGCTCGGGCGTGCTCTGGTTGGACGTCGCCGAGGTGCTCTGACGGGCGGTCAGCCGCGCCCCGGCTTGCGGGGGAGGCGGTTGCGCTTCGAGCCGAACTTCGCGTGGCCGTCTCGGCGACGCGGAGCTTCGTCGTTCACGGGCCCGCGGGCGAAGTCCATCCGGGTGTCCTGACCGCGCACGTTCACCATGCGCGCGATCGAGAGCACCTTCTTGGCGTCGTCGCGACTCAGCCCGACGAAGGACTTGTTCTCGAAGATCGAGATGCGCCCGATGCGCCCGCCGGGGATGCCGACGTCGTTCGCCAGCGCGCC